>NZ_JAAKDT010000039.1 GCF_011038785.1 Parabacteroides sp. ZJ-118 | reverse complement strand
GAAGACAACGCCATCTTCTATACCTTTATGGTGTCCTGTGAAATCCTTGGCGTAAACCCTTTTCGCTGGCTGAAACACACGCTGGAGAATATAAGGCCGGACATGGAAGAACTTCAACTAACCGGTCTCCTCCCTTGCAACTTCGAAGACAAAATCTAAGCCTGACTTGAACTTAAAAAAACAAGTCGGACGGTTTCGGACGGATACGGTAAAAATACAAAATATCCAGCACATAAACTTGTGTAGGACATGATTCTTTTGTTTAAAGTCAATTTAAAGAGCCGGGCACGGAGTTGTCCTTTATCGCACCAGTAGTATTCTTGAATCATAAAAAATGTATTGGAGGAAACGCTATCCGTCATGCGATTAGGCTTTGGTTTCGTATAAAAAGTATCTTAGGTCCATCCCCCAAGTATCTTAGGTGCGTTGGTAAAGTATCTTAGGTGCGTGGAGCAAGTCTCCTAACATACTCTTTTGCTCAGCCTTCGTCGCATTAGGGAACTGCAATGCACTGTGATACCGGGGCAGGTCTTGAAGCGGACTTTGAACGGCCGTTCATTCCTCAATCTTCCACCCTTCGATCGTACGCTTCTCTGTACTGAAATTGATCCCCACCTTCACCACCGGAAGACCGCAGAGGGCGAAACGTTCGGGATACTCCTTCAGATCGATCTGCTCCATGGCGGCATCGGCACTCTGGTCCAGTTTCAACTCGATCACGTAAAGTGCGGAAGGTGTGCAGAGTACCATGTCCACACGACCCTTTGGTGTACGGACCTCCACATCCACATAATTGCCGAGCAGCGTGAAAATCACATAAAGCAATTGCTGGTAATGCCCCTCATAATGCGTGTTTTCGCAATAGGGGATCGTAGAGAGAACCGTGCGCATCAACCGCAACGCACCCTCCATGTCACCGTTGTAGATCTTCTCCGCCATCTTGGCTACCAGTGTGTTTAGCTCGGCAGGACGTTGCACATAGTTGGGTAACAGGCTGCGCATCAACCCGATCCGCACCTCTCTGTTCGGAATATCCAACTGATACAAACCCGAGAACGCTGAGTAACTATTGATCGTGATATAGCCGCTTTGGTACAACAACGGAGTGATGCTTGCCATCCGTTCCGTTGGCGCGTCAAAGTCGGCCGCCACACATTCCTGATTACCGATCTCCTGCGGGATCACATGGAACTTACGCAGCATCTCGATCAGGTAAGTAGGAGTTCCGCTACCGAACCAGTAGGAGTCGATACGACCGTCAGCCAGCGCATTCAGCAAGCTGAAGGGATTATAGATATCAGGCGAAGGCCAGGTGAAATGGTATCCGTCGTAATTCTGTCTCAATGATTTCAAAGCCTCTTCCGGGGTAATGCCGAGGTTGACAGCCAACCGGTCGATCCCCTCGCCCATCTGCTCCCGCATCTCCTCCTCCGTGATGCCGCAGAGCGTGGCATATTCAGGGAGCATGCTGATGTTCTTGATATTGTTCAACTCGCTGAAGATACTCAACTGGGAGAATTTCGTAATGCCGGTCAGGAAGACGAAACGAAGGTAGGGATCGCAGGCCTTCAACGGACTGTAGAAGTTGCGCATCACGTTGCGCAACAGGGGCAGGTCCTTCTCCTCATGCACCACATCCAAGAGCGGAGCGTCGTATTCATCGATCAAGACCACTACCTTTTGCCCCGTCTGCTCATAAGCACGCTTGATAAGACCTTCCAACCGTTGGTTCACCTTGATCTCTCCCTCTCCGCGGCCATATCGGACCTCATAGTCAATCAGCTTCCTCTCCAGCTCGAGGATCAGGTCTTCCTTATCTGTATGCTTGGCCGTACTCATGTCGAAATGAAGCACCGGATGGCTCGTCCATTCCTTCTCCAGTTGATCAATGGCCAATCCCTCGAACAGCTCCTTACGGCCCTCGAAGTAGCTACGGAGTGTGGAGGTCAGCAACGACTTGCCGAAACGGCGGGGACGGCTCAAGAAGATATATTTCGAGTCCGAATGCGTCAACCGATAGACCAAATCCGTCTTATCGGCATACACATAATCACCCTCCCGGATTTCCGAGAATGTCTGGATCCCTATCGGGTATAATCGCCTATCTAGTCCTTCCATGATCTCTTCCTTTTATCGGTTCGTTCCCACAAAGATAATGGATCTTCCCGATAAACAAAATTATTCACGTGCGATAAATCATGACTACGCTTTTTATGTCATGGACAAGGCGTATGTCGACTTCAAAGCATTGTTCAAATTCAATCAGTCGCAGGCATTCTGGGTATCCCGTCCGAAGGTGGAGCGTGCCGATTTACGGCAACTGATAACCAGGCAAGACTTCTCAACCAATTCAAACCAAAATGTCAAAGGTCTCTCTTTATTTGATGATTTCTAAACTAACGCAATTTTATCGCACCAGTAGTAGTTTTGCATATACGTGTTGTACCACTTCCTTTCAGTCCTTTTGTGGAATGTCCGCTATCAGTGGTCTGAATCGTATTATATTATACCTTATCTGATATAACAGCACTAATAAAGCAATAAATTATACCCCTTATGGTATAATATCGAATATCTGCATTAACTTTGTACCCGAAAAGGTATAAAGTTAGATGCTTATGAATAATCTCTCTACTACGGTCAAGATATTGAGAAAGCAGTATAATCTGACGCAAGAAGAACTTTCGTTGAAGTCGGGTGTAGGGTTGCGCTTTGTTCGTGACCTTGAACAAGAGAAGGAAACATTGCGCCTTGATAAGGTGAACCAGCTTCTTGACTTCTTCAATTATGAAATGGTTGCCACTATAAAATCTAATAATCAATGAAACAAGCCTATATATTTTACAAAGACCGATTGGCAGGGATTTTGACAGAAAACGATGTAGGATATGAGTTTCGCTATTTGCCGGAGTATTTCTCTTCGGAAACGGCAAAGGCAGTTAGCCTGACATTGCCTTTGCAAGAAGAAGCATATACAAGTCCTGTGTTATTCCCTTTTTTCGATGGCTTGATTCCTGAAGGGTGGTTGTTGGATGTTGTATTGCAGAACACGGACATCAGTATTCTCGACCGGATGTCGTTGTTACTGACCTGTTGCAAGGATTGTATCGGAGCGGTAAGCGTCGTTCCTATGGAAGAAAAGGAGGTGGGCCATGTGTAATTGTTTATATTGTTATCGCCCGCTTCTAAAAGGGGAAAAGGATATGCACCCGGCTTGTGTCAAGAAGTTCTTCGGAACAACAAAATTGCCGGTTCTTGATTACACGACAGAACAGCTTGACCAACTTGCCCTCCAAATCATTCAAGACCAAACCTCTTTGACCGGTGTTCAGCCAAAATTATCCTTGCATTTGAATGAGCATGAGGGTAGTAAGCGATTGACTATTGTCGGGCCTTGGGGAGGTTATATTTGTAAGCCGCAGACTTCGCAATATGAAATGATGCCGGAAGTAGAGGATTTGACGATGCATCTTGCTGAGGTGGCACGTATGGATGTGGCTCCTCACACGTTGATGCGGATGGCGGATGATACGCTATGCTATCTTACCCGTCGAATAGACAGGACTCCTGCCGGAGAGAAGATTGCGATGGAAGATATGTGCCAACTGACAGAAAGACAAACAGAGCATAAATACAAGAGCAGTTATGAGCGTATCGGTAAAGCTGTTTTGAAATATTCGTCTGTGCCCAAAATGGATGTTACCAATTTCTTCGAGTTGGTGCTTTTCTCTTGGCTGACAGGGAACAACGATATGCACTTGAAAAACTTCTCTTTGTATGAAGTAGCGGATAAGATGCGTTTGACTCCAGCTTACGACTTGCTGAATGCAGCTATCATCAATCCAAAAGATGATGAAGAGCTGGCATTGACCTTGAATGGTCGGAAGAAGAAGCTACAGAGGGAAGATTTTATCAAATCGGCAGCCTCTTTAGGCATAGAGAATGTGATTGTAGAACGACTGATAAATAAGTATATCAAGCTATTACCCAAGTTTGAAGCAGTCATTCAAAACTCGTTTCTAAGTGCTGATCTGAAAGAAAAGTATGGCAAATTGTTGAGAGAACGGCTTGGCAGACTTTCGCAAGAAACCATAACACAGTAAAATTTATGAGGCATTATACTATGGATACGTTAAGTCTCAAAAAGGTAACATCATTGTTCATCCTAACTTTAATGGAAAGGGACGATGGACAAAAGAAACAAACTTTGCGAATTATTCGAGAATCAATGGAGTAGTTTAATGGGAACTGAATCTATGTATTTAATCGCATAGGTTTGACAAAAGAGCCTCAAAATGCTCCATAACTGAAAATATTCCACCAAAGGTGTGAGTCTCTCCGATTTTATTGCTATTTTCGCCATGTCAGTCGGGAATACAAACATTGAACACACCATGTCAAGCCCAAAAGTAAGTATCATCATACCCGTTTATAATACAGAGGTGTTCGTGGAGGAAGCCGTGCGTTCCATCATGAATCAAACCTTACGGGACACGGAGATCATCATCATCAATGACGGATCTACCGATACCAGTCTTGATATCATTCAAAAATTATCGGAAGAAGATACACGGATCCAAATATACTCGCAAGAAAACCAAGGCCAATCGGCCGCCCGAAACCGGGGGATCGCGCTCGCCTCCGGACGCTATATCTATTTTATGGATAGCGATGACTATCTCGAGCCGAAGGCTTTGAAGACCTGTCTCGATAAATGCGAGAAGAACAACCTTGATTTTGTTTTCTTCGACGCAGATATCCTGAATAAGGGACAAGACTTCTCGATGAACCTAACGTACGACCGTGAAGGCCATACGGATGAGAATGAGCTATACAACGGAATCGACCTATTAAATATCCTGTTGGATAACAAATGCTATTCCCCTTCCCCCTGTCTTAACTTCATAAACTTGAACCATTTGAGGCAGACAAAGAACCTGTTCCTTCCGGGAATCATCCATGAGGATCAATTATTCACCTGCGTATTGTACTTGGAAGCAAGACGCATAATGCGCATAAACGACCGCTTTTTCAAGAGGAGGCTCAGGAAAGACTCAACCATGACCCGGCGATTCTCCCGGAGAAACATGGATTGCTATTTTATCGTTAGCGATCATCTCCTAGCTTACGCCAGCGATCATCCGATAACAAAGGTGACCCTAGATAAATACCTTTTCCAGATGCTCGACGCAGCCGCCTGGTTATCCTTTCGCCTCCCCTTGAAAGACCGGTTGTACGTGGCCGGCCAATACATCCGGAAATACCGGGAATATGTCTCGACGAAGAATTTACTACTATTGCTTTTCAAACGTTTTATCAAAGCCTAATAAAAAACGAACATGAATATCCTATTCCTTGTCTTCCACGGTTTCAATCCGGCGAACGGCATCAGCAAGAAAATATCTTATCAGATAGACGCACTGAGAGAGCTGGGACATGAGGTACATTTGTGCTACTTCTCGTCTGATGAGAATGGCTACAAGACACGTTGGGTGGATGATATGCCTATACGTAAATATGGGAACGGACTAAAGGGAAAGATATTGAAACGTATCGAGTTCGACTCCATCGCCCAATATGCTATACAGAACAGGGTAGAGCTTGTTTACATGCGATCGGATCATAACGCCAACCCGTTCACCATCCGCATGGCCCGGAAAATGAAGGAAGCGAATATCCGGATCATCATGGAGATACCAACCTATCCATACGATCACGAGGATAACATATCCCTCAAGAACCTGGAATTGCTAATCGATAAATGTTTTCGCCGGCAACTAGCCAAGCAGTTACACCGTATCGTTACTTTTACCGAATACAAGCAAATATTCGGGATAGATACGATACGAATATCAAATGGGATAGATTTTTCCCGTATCAAACTGAAACAGCACCGGAATGATACGATCCGCGAACTTCACCTGATCGGTGTAGCGGAAATCCATCTCTATCATGGATTTGACCGCCTGATACTCGGATTGCAAAATTATTACGCAAACGATCCTGAATACAAGGTCTATTTTCATTTGGTCGGAGACTTTTTCGGGAAACAGGAAGAAAATTCCATTCTCCCTCTTTTACGGCACAACACCCGGTTAAGCCCATACGTTATCCTCCATGGAGCCCAACATGGAGAAGAGCTGGATGCCCTGTTCGAGAACGCAGACGTGGGAATCGGCAGCCTCGCCCGCCACCGAAGTAAAATCACCCGTATCAAGACATTAAAAAACAGGGAATATGCCGCACGGGGACTCCCCTTTATCTACTCCGAGATCGATAGCGACTTTGAGGACAAGCCTTATATCCTCAAGGTAAGTGCAGACGAGAGTCCCATTGATATTCCCTGGATCATTTCCTTCTATAGGCAACAAAAATATAGCCCGGAAGAGATCCGGCATTCAATTCAAGATTTATCATGGAAAACGCAAATGGGAAAGGTGCTGAAAGCGATCGATCATTTATAGTCTCGGATAGAAGCGAACACTGTCATTCCCTCACGACGCACGAGTGTGCGTAACATGTACAATTATGAAGAACGACTTGTTCTCGCACGTGCGCACGTGTGAGAGAAAAGGAGGTTTGAAAGAATGAAAGTTTGAAAGTTTCCTAGGAGAACCTGAGGCGGTTGACTATAATTTGAATGCCTATTCCGGGTTCCTTTGAATGCCTATTCTAAGCTTCTTTGAATGCCTATCGTAAGCTTCTTACAATGCCTATTCAAGGGAGCTTACAATGGGCAGCGTAAGAAAACGCCGGTTATCAGCGTGTCTCATGTTAATGTTACTTTTGGCTTGACCCAAAAGTAACCAAAAGGTCAAGGCTGACGCTGACGGGCTACTTCGAGACCTGCGCTCGCTGTCGCATCCCAACTCGCTACGCTCAAACAGGGATGCTCCGCACGCTCGCTACGGTCTCTTCGCTTCACGCCCGTCCGCTGAGGCCGGACTTAGGGAAACTTCGCTTTCCTCTTATGAGGAGTCTATGACATCGGCTTATTTTCGTCCTCATTATGCATTATTCATTGAATAGGAATACTTTCGGATTTTGACACATACTACTCGTGCTTTATCAAATTGGATTCTCTATCCTTGTACTCTGTAGCTGAAGTGTAAAGATGATTCAGATTACCCAAGGACTGACGAACACGCACCCAAAAACTACCGGCCAAAGACCCGGATCCCACTGTCCCGTAACCGGTGACAGCCCTTACACGGGCATCGCGCCGAAAAGCAAGTTTCCCATATTGGCGGAGGCCAAACGCCAAAGCTCCATCCTCACCACGTATGATATGAGTACGAATGCCTACTTTTCTCGCCTCCTCCGTACGATGAACAAAAACCATTCCCCTCACACTCAATTCAGGCCGCTTGAACGACTGCAACCACAAATAGCAATCGCGAAAAAAAGTATAAAAGAAAATCCCCATGCGTGAATGATGCTTATCCGGATAGTAACTCCATGTGCCACTTACCCCTACCACACGGGGATTTTTTTCCATCACATCAACCATGGCATCCGCATAGGTAGATGGATAAAGAGTATCAGAGTCTATATTCACAAAATATTTACCACGGGCTTGGAGCAGCCCACAAGAACGAGCATAACCCGGACTATGCCTTGTTTCCGTATAACAGGGCACGCCTACCGCCCGATAAATATCGGCAGTCCTATCCTGAGAGCCATTGTCAACTCCTATAATCTCAATCGGATAACGAGTCTTCATTTCACTCAGGCTCCACAGGCAGGCCAACAAATGTTTCTCTTCATTATAAGCAATGACCGAGACCGTGACAACCGGATGGTCACTTTGCAGCTTTTTCAGATTCTGGCGAACTTGGGTAATGATGTCAGCATAAGCGGTCTCATCAAAATTCTTCCCGTAAATTTGCAGATAGCGATTGTACCAGTGCTTCATAATATGTACCATTTTACGGCAAAGGTAGCACATTGCGTGGAATAAGCAAGAACATTTTTGATGAACCGGAAGAAATGAAAGAACCGTGAGAAGATATGGCAAAAAAACCACCGATAAGAAAAAGTTGTTGAAAATTATGCTATTTTCGCGAAAAACGAATGCGATTGTGTTAATCTGTATTGATCTATTCTTCTTTACTCTTACGGCCCTTTTCATCGGCTATGACCTATTCTTCACGCTCGCCTCCTTTTGGGGAAGAACGCGCGGGGAGTCTAAGTATATCCGATTCCAGACTTTTGCCGTGATATTCGCTGCCTATAAGGAGGATGCCGTCATACTCGAGTCTGTCAAGAGCTTTATCAGGCAGGATTACCCGAAGGATAAATACCGGGTGATCGTAGTATCCGATCATATGCGCCCGGAGACGAACAGGGCATTGGCCGAATTACCGATCGAGCTGCTTACGCCTGACTTCGAGCACAGCATGAAGCATAAATCCGTCTCGTACGCATTGGAATATATAGGCGATGGCGCGGACAAGGTCGTGATCATGGACGCGGATAATATAACAGAGACCGATTTCCTTACCCGTATAAACAAGGTCACCCAAGATAACATCGTCCTTCAGGCGCATCGGACGCTCAAGAACGAGAATACGCCTATAGCGATCTGGGATGGGCTCGCGGAGGAAATCAACAATACGATTTTCAGGAAAGGACGTGTCAATGTGGGGATATCTTCCTCCTTGATCGGTTCCGGTATGGTATTCGATCTCGGATGGTTCAAAGCACACATGAGGAAATGCGAGACATTCGCCGAAGATAAGGAACTGGAGATACTCTTGGCCTCGCAAAATATCTTCGTCGATTATGCGGACAATATATATGTATACGACGAGAAAACCTCCCGGAAGGAGGTGATGACCCGCCAACGCTCCCGCTGGTTCCACGCCCAAGTGATAGCGTTCGGCCTCATCTTGAAGCATTTCAACAAGCATTCGCTGAACAGGAATTACGTAGATAAGATCCTTCAATGGGTTCCTTTTCCACGGATACTGAAAATCCTCATTCCTGTCATCTTCACGCTGATCTGGAGCATACAAGATATCCACCTCGCCTATAAATGGCTCGCGCTGATCGCGGGAGGAGTCCTCACTTATGGGCTGGCCATCCCCCGCAAGATGCATACACGGAAACTTTACATGAGCCTGTCGAAGCTTCCCCTCCTTTTTTCCATCCTGACAAAAGGATATATAGCCTCGTTAATCCGGATAAAGAACAAGGATACGAGCTTTCAGAGCACTCCACATGACATAACGATAAAAAAAGAAGAAGAAAGCCATGATTAAGAAAGTCTCCATTATCACGATCAATTACAATGGATTGAAAGATACCGTCGAGATGATTGAATCCCTGGCTGCCCATGAGACTTATCGCTATGAGATCATTATTATAGATAACGCTTCTACCGACCCTTTGGGACATACGCTTCTCCAATCCAAGTTTCCAGACATACAGGTTATACGGAGTGAGAAAAACCTTGGATTCGCCGGAGGTAATAACCTCGGGATATCACAGGCCAAAGGTGAGTACTTATTGTTTCTTAATAATGATACGATCATTACTTGTCCCGTATTGGAAAACTTGGTGAACGCATTGGACAGCGATCCGCGCATCGGGGCCGTATCCCCGAAAATAGTTTGTTGGCCGGAGAAACAGAGGTTGCAATACGCAGGCTCTACGCCCATGAGCCCGGTCACCCTCCGCAATAGCAATATAGGGTATGGACAGATCGACCAAGGACAATTCAACAAACCTGGCGAGACCGCCTTTACCCATGGCGCGGCCATGATGATCCGCGCCGCCGATCTCATGAAATTCGGCCTGATGCCGGAGTTTTATTTCCTTTATTACGAAGAACTGGATTGGTGTGTCCAGATACAGAGGGCAGGGTTCCAGATCCGGTACGAACCCCGTTCTGTCATCTGTCATAAGGAGAGCATGAGCGTAGGGAAACAAAGTCCGCTTCAGGTCTATTATCATACCCGCAACCGCCTTTTATTCGCCAAACGATCGATCGATAAAAGGGATGAAAGAATTTACTCATACATCTACCAAACCCTGATGGCTTTCCCGAAACACCTCTCGATCTATCTCGTAAAGGGGAGATTCCGGCTGATCGGGGCGTTAGTCAAAGGGTTAATAAACGGATTAATCGCAATCAACAAGGATATGAATTATGGAAAAGAGCTGTCAAGTCATTGAGATCCTTTTCTGGATCGGGATCGGGATCGTTTTCTATACCTATCTGGGGTATGGGATCGTATTGTACCTCATGGTCAAGATCAAGGAGCTGTTCGTAAAGCCCCGGCTCCCCCACCTTCCAGAGCCGCTGCCGGAGGCTACGTTGCTGATAGCCGCCTACAACGAAGAGGCGATCGTGGCAAGCAAGATGATGAATTGCGGGGAGCTAGACTATCCGGCGGATAAACTGAGACTGGTCTGGATCACGGACGGCAGCGACGACCATACGAACGAGCGACTCGCCGAGTACCCGGAGGTCACCGTATTATACCAACCGCGGCGACAAGGCAAGACCGCCGCCTTGAACCGGGCACTCCCCTACGTCAAGACGCCCTACGTCATCTTCACCGACGCCAACACGATGCTGAACAAGGGCGCCATCAAGGAGATCATACGCCAGTTCGACGACCCGCGGGTGGGTTGCGTGGCCGGAGAGAAACGGGTGGAGATACAAGCCGGTCAGGGAGCCACCGCCGGGGAAGGCATCTACTGGAAATACGAGTCCACCCTCAAGCGACTGGACTACCGGTTATACTCCGCCGTCGGGGCGGCAGGCGAGCTGTTCGCCATCCGTACCTCCCTCTTCGAGCAGATGCCCCCGGATACCCTGCTGGACGATTTCATCCTCTCCCTGCGCATAGCGATGAAAGGCTACAAGATCGCCTACAGCAAAGAGGCGTACGCCCTCGAGAGCGCCTCGCTGAACATGCGGGAAGAGGAGAAACGGAAAGTACGCATATCGGCCGGCGGGTTGCAATCGGTATGGCGGCTACGGGGATTATTGAACATCTTCCGGTACGGGATACTGAGCTTCCAGTACATCAGCCACCGGGTACTGCGCTGGACGCTGACACCGATCGTGCTCTTCGCCCTCCTGCCCCTCAACCTTCTCCTGGCCCGCTGTACCGGGCATGCGCTTTACACCGTCGTCCTGGTCCTGCAACTGGCGTTTTACCTGCTGGGATACCTGGGGTATAAAATGGAAAGACGGAACCTCCGAAACAAGTTGTTATTCGTCCCTTATTACTTTTTATTCATGAATATTAATGTCCTGCGAGGGTATAGCTATCTCGCTAAGCATAAGGGCACGGGCGCTTGGGAAAAAGCCAGACGAGGCGCGGGATAGAAAAAAAAAAAAATAGACGGATAAAATCGTTACATATCGACTTTAATTCATACTTTTGCGCTGCTGATGTTGTTTGAATATCAGGAAAAATGGAATGCAATTTAAATACTATGGATAAGTTAGCCTCAGAGTATAAAGTTCTCATCGTAGACGATGTTCCCACGAACGTCATGCTGGTACAAGCCATACTGAAGAAAGAGGGATATACGCTCCTGACTTGCGACAGCGGGACAAAAGCGCTGCGCATAGCTAACGAAAAACACCCAAATCTGATATTACTCGATATCATGATGCCTGAGATGGACGGATATGAGGTCCTCCAACGTCTGAAGAGCAATCCCGAGACTACCGATATACCCGTGATTATCATGTCCGCCCTAAACGATATGCAAAGTATCGTGAAAGGATATCAATTGGGCGCCATCGAATATGTCACAAAGCCTTTCCAGCGCGAGGAGCTGGTAAAAAGGGTAGCCCACCGCTACGAGCTTTACAGCATCAAGCGCATCAAGGCCGAGCTGGAGAAGACGATCGAGTCCAGGGATACGCTGTACTCCGTCATCGCCCATGACCTGCGTTCCCCGCTAGGCTCGTTGAAGATGATGAATAACGCCATCTTGATGATGGTGGACAAGGAGCGGGTAGGCGACGAGGTGTACGAGATGATCCAGATGATGAACAAGACCTCCGAGGAGATCTTCCTCTTGCTGGACAATCTGCTGAAATGGGCCAAGAACCGCCTGAACAAGCAACACATATATAAGCAGCTGACCGACATAAACAGTATTATCGACAGTACGGCCAAGATGTATATCCCGATGGCGGCGCAAAAAGGCGTGAAGATTGTCTTGGAGAATCTGGATAACGAGCTGGTAGGCTTAGTCGATATCGATATGCTCAAGACGATTATCCGCAACCTGGTCTCCAACGCCATGAAGTTCAGTTTCGAGGGAGGCACGATCACCTTATCCTCGCGCTACGAGGGGGACTTCGTGACCGTTTGCGTGAAAGATACCGGAAAGGGGATCAAGAAGGAGGATCAAGACAAGCTCTTGAAACAAGACTCGCATTTCACGACCTACGGGACGAAGAACGAGAAAGGCTCCGGTCTGGGATTGATGCTTTGCAAGGATTTCGTGGAACTTCATGGGGGAAAGCTTTGGTTCGAGTCCGAGGGCGAGGGCAAGGGGACGACCTTCCTGTTCTCGATGAAGGTGCTGAACCAAGAAGAGGCATAGCCGGCGACGTACCGTCTCCCGCGCCCCTATCGATCCTGTACAAGTATCGTACAAGCGAACTGAATATTTCGTATATTCGCGTCCCGGACGACTGTCCGGGATTTTTTGTGTGCCGAGGTGACATCAGGCACATTCGTATTCATCGCATAAACAATAGTATTATAGTATGTATACCGTAATTAAACGCATGGAGATCTCCGCTTCCCATAGCTTGAGATTGTCCTACCCCAGCAAATGTGAGAATCTACATGGTCACAATTGGATGATCACGGTTTATTGCCGCTCCAAGGAACTAAACGCCGATGGCATGGTGATCGATTTCAGCCATATCAAGAACGCGGTGAAATCCCGGTTGGACCACGGGAACCTGAACGATATCCTGCCTTTCAACCCGACGGCCGAGAACATAGCCCGTTGGGTATGCGACCAGATCCCGTCTTGTTTCAAGGTAGAGGTAAAAGAGTCTGAGGGTAACACGGCGATCTATGAGAAAGATTAACGAGATATTTTATAGCTTGCAAGGCGAGGGGTTCCATACGGGGACTCCCGCCGTATTTGTCCGCTTCTCCGGTTGCAACCTGAGGTGTAGCTTCTGCGACACCCGCCACGAGGAGGGCGTGATGATGACAGACGAGGAGATCGTGGAGAGGGTATCCTCCTTTCCCGCACGGATGGTGATCCTGACAGGAGGAGAACCGGGCCTCTGGATCGACAAGGCGCTTATATCCCGCTTACGCGAGGCGGGGAAACAGATCTGTGTCGAGACCAACGGCACACGCCCCTTGCCGGACGGCATCGACTGGGTGACCTGCTCGCCCAAGGAGAACGCTCCGGTGGTATTGGAGAAGATCGACGAGATAAAGGTGGTTTATACCGGGCAAGAGCTGTCCGCGTACGCGGAAATCCCCGCGCGGTACCATTTCCTGCAACCCTGCTCCTGCCGGAACACGGAAGAGGTAGTGGATTACATCCTCCGGCATCCCCGGTGGAGACTAAGCCTGCAAACCCATAAATTGATCGATATCCGATAGCTAGGAGGAGACAGGGACAACACACATACCGCCCCCTGTCTCTACGACTCTCGGTAACAAACCTCCTTACCTCTTACGGCGTCATTCACCGCTCCATCGCCATAAGCCAGCTCGCCATTCACGAAGGTCTTCCATACGCCATGGTGGAACGTATAGCCCTCGAAAGGAGACCAGCCGCATTTGTACAAGATATTCTCCTTCGATACCGTCCAGGTCTGCTCCGGATCGATCAATACGATATCGGCGTAGTATCCGGGGCGGATGTATCCCCTCCTATCGATGCGGAACAGCTCCGCCGGCAAATGCGCCATTTTCTCGACCACCTTCTCGTACGTGAAACGGCCCTCCATCGCCAGCTCCAACATCGCGATCAGGGAGTGCTGGATAAGCGGCCCCCCGGAAGCCGCCTTCAGGCAAGAGCCTCGCTTCTCTTCCGGCAGATGCGGGGCATGGTCGGTAGCCACGATATCGATCGTATTGTTATTGACCGCCTCACGCAGCGCCGCGCGGTCCCGGATCGTCTTGATAGCGGGGTTCCACTTGATCCGATTGCCGAACGGGGCGTAGTCGCCGTCATGAAACCACAGGTGGTGCACGCAGACCTCGCCGGTTATCTTTTTCTCGCCCAGGGGAAGATGGTTGCCAAGCAGCGACAATTCCTTCTCCGTGGAGAGGTGCAGGATATGCAAGCGGGAATCCAGGCGGGTGGCCAGTTCAACCGCCTCGGCCGAGCATCGGTAGCAGGCCTCCTCGCTACGGATCTTGCTATGGAAAGAGCTATCCAGATCCTCGCCATACAGGTTCGTGTAATACCGGATATTGCGCCGGATCACCTCCTCTTTCTCCGCGTGGATGGCGATCAGCATACCCGCCTCGCCGAAGATACGCTCCAGCGAGTCTTTCCGATCCACCAGCATATTCCCCGTAGACGAGCCGAGGAAGAGTTTCAGCCCCGGCACGCGGCTACGATCCAGCTTGCGGATCTCGTCCATATTATCGTTTGTCCCGCCGAAGAAGAAGGAATAATTCGCGCGGGAGACCTCGGCGGCACGGTCGAACTTCCATTCCAGGTCGGCGATCGTCGTGGTCTGCGGCTTCGTGTTCGGCATATCCATGAAGGTCGTCACGCCACCGGCCACGGCCGCGCGGCTCTCGGTCCCGATATCCCCCTTATGGGTAAGCCCGGGGTCCCGGAAATGCACCTGATCGTCGATAACGCCCGGCATCAACCATTTTCCCGCGGCGTCGATCACCTGATCCGCCCCGGCGCGCACCTCTTCGGGGAGCTCCCCCTCGAACACCGCCGCGATCTTATCTCCCTCCACCAACACCGAGCCGATAAAGGAACGGCCCTCGTTGATGATTCTCGGATTTTGGATTACTGTCTTGTTCATCTTCCTTATGCTATCGAATGGTCAAAGGCTGTTTCCTCCGGACAGGCTCGCGGGTCTCGTCGGATACTTCCTGAAGAAACTCCACCATTTCAATTGAAGGACGCCGAATAGGGCCTCCCCGAATATCGAGGAGTTCATCTTGGAGACACCCAAGGCGCGGTTGATAAAGATGATCGGCACCTCCGCGAGCTTGAAGCCGCACTTATATGCCGTGAACTTCATCTCCACCTGGAAGGCGTATCCCTTGAAATGGACGCGATCCAGATCGATCGTCTCCAGCACCTCGCGGCGGTAGCATTTAAAGCCCGCCGTCGTATCCTGTATCTTCATGCCCGTGACGACGCGGACATACACCGAGGCGAAATAGGACATCAGCACGCGGCCCAGCGGCCAGTTCACCACGTTCACCCCGTTGCAATACCTCGACCCGATGGCCACGTCGGCGCCCTGCTCGGTACAAGCGGCGTACAATCTCGGCAGGTCATTGGGATTGTGGCTGAAGTCGGCGTC
Organism: Parabacteroides sp. ZJ-118; assembly: GCF_011038785.1. GTDB lineage: Bacteria > Bacteroidota > Bacteroidia > Bacteroidales > Tannerellaceae > Parabacteroides. The sequence goes on along the minus strand of NZ_JAAKDT010000039.1, from coordinate 15,082 downwards.
CATCTCGAAAATATAATCATATTTATGCGCGATGGCCCATTTGAAGCCCCGGATATAGGCGGTACCCAGCCCCAGCTTCCCTTTGCGTTCCACGATAAAAAGACGCTCGGGGAACTCCTTCCGCAGCTCCTTCACGATGGCCGCCGTCCCGTCCGGGGAGCCATCATCGATCACCAGGATATGAAACGCTTTCTCCAGCCCGAACACGGCACGGACGATAGGCTCGATATTCTCCTTCTCGTTGTATGTAGGAATAATGACGATACTGTCTGACATATACTTTGAATCAATTACCGGGACGAAGGTACATATTTTAATTGATTTAGGATAACGCGGCCTGTTTTTTTGCGCAAAAAGGTTACCTTCGCGGAAACAAGATACCGCTTTGGAAGTACAAGAATTATTGAGACTATATGCCGCCCACCCGCAAGTGGCGGCGCTGGACACCTTACTGGAAAACGATACGTCCCGCGATATATTCCTGAAGGGACTGAACGGCTCGGGTCCGGCGATGACGATCGCCTCTCTTTTCACGAAAGGAAGGGGGAATTATGTGTGTGTGTTGAACGACCTGGAGGAGGCCGGCTATTTCTATCACGACTTGATGCAGCTTACCGCCAGCGATAAGGTCTATTTCTTCCCGTCCGCCTACCGGAGGGCCATCAAGTACGGGCATGTCGATCCGGCGAATGAGATCCTGCGTACCGAGGTGCTCAGCCGGTTGCAAGACCCGGAGGCCTCTTTCGTGATCGTCACGTACCCGGACGCCTTGGCGGAACGAGTCGTGGCCCGCGAGGTATTGCGGGAGAACACCTTGAAGATCAGCGTGGGCGAGAAGCTGGATAACATGTTTGTCTCCGACGTGCTGGACGAGTATGGCTTCGAGCCGGTCGATTATGTCTACGAGCCGGGCCAGTACGCCATCCGGGGCAGTATCCTCGACGTCTTCTCTTTCTCCTATGAGTTCCCTTACCGTATCGACTTTTTCGGCGACGAGGTGGAGACCATCCGCACGTTCGACGTGGAGACGCAGCTGAGCAAGGAGAAACTGAGCAGCGTCTACATCGTCCCGGAGATGAGCAAGAACACCCGGGAGAGTACCTCCTTGCTGGGCTCCCTTCCCCGGAACACCTGCATAGCGGCGAGAGACCTCGCGTGGTGCAAGGAGCGCATCGGAAGCGTATGGAACGACGATCCGGTGGTAGCCGACGAGGAATCCTTCGCCGATATCGACCAGATGCGGAGGAAATTGGTCCAGGCGGAGGAGTTCCTGCGGGAGGTGTTGGACTTCCGGCGCGTCCATTTCGGGGCGCGGCCGATGGGGACGGCGGACGCTACCATCCAGTTCTCCACGCGGACGCAGCCGATCTATCATAAGAATTTCGACCGGGTGAGCGAATCTTTCCATGGATACCTCGACCAGGGCTACGCGCTATATATACTGAGCGACCAGGAGAAACAGGCCAACCGCATCCGGACGATTTTCGAGGACCGGGACGACCCCATCCCCTTCACCGCCGTGAACCGCACGATACACGAGGGATTCGCCGACGATACGCTGCGCGTCTGCTTTTTCACCGACCATCAATTGTTCGACCGCTTCCACAAGTTCAGCCTGAAAAGCGACAAGGCCCGGGGCGGAAAGATCACCCTCTCGCTCAAGGAGCTGAACCAGTTCTCGCAGGGGGATTATATCGTACATATCGATCATGGCGTAGGACAGTTCGCGGGCCTGGTGCGCACCGAGGTGAACGGCAAGATACAAGAGGCCATCAAGTTGATCTATCAGAACAACGACATTATATTCGTCAGCATCCATTCCCTGCATAAATTATCGAAATACAAGGGGAAAGAGAGCGGCGATCCGCCTAAGCTGAGCAAGCTCGGCACGGGCGCCTGGGAAAAGATGAAGGAACGTACGAAGGCGAAGGTGAAGGATATCGCCCGCGACTTGATCCTCCTCTATTCCAAGCGCAGGCGGGAGAAGGGTTTCGCCTACTCGCCGGACAGCTTCATGCAGCATGAGCTGGAGGCCAGCTTCATCTACGAGGACACGCCGGACCAGATGAAGGCGACCGCCGAGGTCAAGGCGGATATGGAAAGCGCCCGCCCGATGGACCGGCTGATTTGCGGAGACGTCGGGTTCGGGAAGACCGAGGTGGCCATCCGCGCGGCATTCAAGGCGGTATCGGACAATAAGCAAGTGGCCGTGCTGGTACCTACCACCGTGCTGGCTTTCCAGCATTACCAGACGTTTCGCGAACGGCTGAGGGATTTCCCCTGCAAGATCGACTACGTCAGCCGCGCCCGTACGGGCGCGCAGATCAAGGCCATCCTGAAAGAGCTGCGCGAGGGCGAGGTGAACATCCTGATCGGCACCCACCGGATCGTCGGCAAGGACGTGCATTTCAAGGACCTGGGCTTGCTGATCATCGACGAGGAGCAGAAATTCGGGGTATCCGTCAAGGAGAAGCTCCGGCAGCTGAAAGTGAACGTGGACACCCTGACGATGACGGCCACCCCGATCCCCCGCACCTTGCAGTTCTCCTTGATGGGGGCCCGAGACCTGTCCAGCATCACCACGCCTCCCCCCAACCGCTATCCCGTGCAGACGGAGGTAGAGCGTTTCAATCCCGACATCATCCGCGAGGCGATCCTGTTCGAGATGAGCCGGAACGGGCAGGTGTTCCTCATCAACAACCGTATCCAGAACATCTACGAGATGGAGGCCCTGGTACGGCGGGAGGTCCCCGACGCGCGGGTGGCCGTGGGGCACGGGCAGATGGAGCCGGAGAAGCTGGAGAAGATCATCCTCGATTTCGTGAACTACGAGTACGACGTATTGATCGCCACGAGCATCGTGGAGAGCGGCATCGACGTGGCCAACGCCAATACGATCATCATCAACAACGCCCAGCAATTCGGGCTTAGCGACCTCCATCAGCTACGCGGACGGGTGGGACGAAGCAACCGGAAAGCCTTCTGCTACCTCCTCTCCCCGCCCCTCACCTCGCTGACGCAGGAGGCGCGGCGCAGGTTGCAGGCGATCGAGAACTTCTCCGAGCTGGGCAGCGGCATCCATATCGCCATGCAAGACCTCGACATCCGGGGAGCCGGTAACATGCTGGGCGCCGAGCAAAGCGGTTTCATCGCCGACCTGGGCTACGAGACGTACCAGAAGATCCTGGAGGAGGCGGTGGACGAGTTGAGGAGCGATGAATTCGCCGACCTTTACGCGGCGGAGAGCGCCGAGGAGCTCCGGGATACGAGCCGCGAGTACGTCCGGGAGACCTATATCGAGAGCGATCTGGAGTTGATGTTTCCTCCCACCTACATCCCCAACGACTCGGAGCGCGTCTCCCTGTACCGGGAGCTGGACAGCATGGAGGAGGAACGCGATATCCTCGCCTTTACCGAACGTTTGAAAGACCGCTTCGGCAACGTGCCGAAGGAGGGCAAGGAGTTGATCCGGATCGTGCGCCTGCGTCGTATGGCCAAGCGATTGGGCATGGAGAAAGTGATCCTGAAGAAAGGGCAGATGAGCCTCTTCCTGGTGAACAAGCCGGATAGCCCGTATTACCAAAGCGAGGCGTTCGGCAAGCTGCTGGGCTTTATCCAGAGGCATCCCCGGGTGTGCAACCTCCGGGAGCAGAACGGCAAGCGGAGCATCGTGATCAAGGACGTCCCCACGGTGGAAGCGGCGTGCGGCTACCTGCAGGAGATGGAAAAGACGAACCCGACCGACTTTTAGCGATAAGGCTTACCGGGCAAACTCGCGGAAAACCGGATCGATCTTCATATTGAACGCGTTAATTTGCATTAAAAGCATGACGATGAAACGATAAATTGATAATTTTGTGGTAATTACAATTTAAGTGTCATTCATGATTTCCTCATGTTGCCTGCCAAATAGCGTGTGGCAATGATCCCGGCTCTTCGGAGTTCCTTCTCAAGATCAACAAAGGTTGATAATCACTTTTTTCTCATGCTAATCTCTAAACGCAATCTCACATGAAAGCAACGAAAACTTTACAGAATCTATTTTTCCTATGCTGCGTGGCGCTGGCCGGCCTCTGCGCTTGCGAACCGGAAAAAGAAGAGCAGCCGATCCATCCCGTTCTTATCGAGCCAGGCATGCAGATCGTGCTGACAGACCCGGAGCTGAACGATCTCTTGAACCCGGGATCCCCAAGCTTCCTTGGAGAGGAATATACGAAAGGCATCATCGTCATGTACCTTAACGCGGGCAAAAAGACGCTCTACAGGTCGATCTCCCAATACACGGACGAGGGAGGTACGCCGAAAGAGTGGAACACGATCTATCCACCCTACGACGATGTCGAAGGATATGGAAGGGTAAAAAAGAACACGAAAGGATACTATTACCTCCCGTTCCCCTTTGACAAGACAGAGGAGAACCAGGATGTCTCCTACATATACATCCGCTACCCGGACGGAAGCGAGGATGAGATAAAATCGCGAATGTACATCGCCGACGGCATATCCATCATAGATCAAATGTGGATCAACGGGGAGCTGGCCTATTCCATGCATCCCAGGGAAGGCTCCCAAAGCACGAAGCAGTATTACAACCCGGAGCATTATCCGTTCTTGGTTCCCGCGTTAGACGACAACGGCAAGCAGATCGGAGACCTGGTACAGCCCGAGGGCGGCACGCGTATCGTCGTGATCAAGAAGGAATGATTTATCGCGGGGGCCCGGCCACCCCGGTCGGGGCCCCGCTGAAATCTTTAAATCCCACCCCGCGCCAAACGCGCGCCCCGCCGAAATCTTTAAATCCCATCCCGCGCCAAACGCGGGCCCCACCGAAATCTTTAAATCCCATCCCGCGCCAAGCGCGCGCCCGATTTAAACTTTTATATCCCCCCCGCGCCAGGCGCGCGCCCGATTTTAAAAAAAACAACGCCGCTCTTGCCCGATACATCCGGAAATCTTCTTACATTAGCGCGATCAAAATCAAGTATAACTATCCAACTAAAAAATTTTCAGACATGGCAAAGCTCACGAAAGTAAAAAGCATCTATCTAGAAAGATTGAACAACGCCGAGTACCGAACCTTCATGGCCCGCTACGGGAACCTGCTCGCGGGTGGCGGAAACGACCCGGGAACTCCCGACGAGATCGACCTGGACCCGAACGACCCGCTGGGTATACCCGCCGACCTGCGCACAGCCTTCGACACCGATTTCGCCCTCCTGACCGATGCCGTCAACCAATCCACGGCCAGCGAGGAGACCGCGCAGATGTCCGCCATCGACAAGGAGCGAGACAACCTGCTCGTCTTCGTCACCTCCACCGTATCACAAATGACGAAAAGCCCGCTGGAGGCGCAACGCGCGGCGGCCGAGAAACTATACCTCGCGGTGAAGCCCTACATCGGCGCCGCGCGCCTCGCCAACTTGCAGGAGACGGCCGCCATCGAGGGCCTGCTGGCCGACCTCGCCAAGAGCGGCATGCCCGAGGCCCTGGCGGCGCTCACCCTCACCGAGGTAGTGGCCGCGCTGAAAGAGAAGAACAAGCAATACGCCGCGCTCACCGAGCAACGCACCAACACCAAGGCGGACAACTCCACCGAGAGCGCCAAGAGCATCCGTCTCCGCATGGACGAGGAGTACGACGAGATGACCACCTACGCCTTCGCCCAGAGCGTAGCGAAACCAACGGCGGCGACCGCCACCTTCATCAACCGCCTCAACGCGCTGATCGACGAGACCAACGCCCTCTACAACCAGCGCATCGCGCAAGCGAGAGCCGCCAAGAAGCCGGAGACGGAAGGCGGCGAGTCGCCCTCGGAGATCTAAGGCCGCGAGGCACTCCCGGAGTTTTCAGGTCACAGGCCGCAGACAGAGTTGAATTCAAGAGAGACAAGCGAATGAGAGAGTTTGAACGCAGACCGAACGCGTGGGCACTGACGCCGATCGTCGTATTCTTACTGGCCTACTTGGTGGTATCCATCGGGGCGGGCGATTTCTACAAGATGCCGATAACGGTAGCCTTCGTCATCGCCTCGACCGTGGCGATCGCGATCTCCAAGGGAGGCCGGCTAAGCAACCGCGTCGAGCAGTTCTGCCGGGGAGCGGCCAACAGCAACATCATGCTGATGGTATGTATCTTCATCCTCGCCGGAGCCTTCGCGCAGACCGCCAAGGCGATGGGCGCCGTAGACGCGACCGTGAACCTGGCGATGTCCGTCCTGCCCGGCAACCTGCTGGCGGCCGGGATCTTCCTGGCCGCCTGCTTCATATCCATCTCGGTGGGCACGTCGGTCGGCACGATCGTGGCCCTGGCCCCGGTGGCCGTCGGCATAGCGGACAAGGCGGGGATGCCCGACGCCCTCATGCTGGGAGTCGTGGTGAGCGGCGCCATGTTCGGCGACAACCTGTCGTTCATATCCGACACGACCATCGTGGCCACCCGCACGCAGGGCTGCCAGATGTCCGACAAGTTCAAGGTGAATATCCGCATCGCCCTCCCGATAGCGATCCTGACCGGGTTGATCTACGTGCTGGTGGGAAGCGGCGTGGAGCGCGCCCATACCCCGGGCCCGATCGAATGGGTCAAGGTGATCCCCTACCTGGTGGTATTGGTAACCGCCGTCCGCGGGATCAACGTCATGCTGGTGCTGTTCGCCGGGATCGTCCTGTCCGGCATGGTGGGCCTGTGGAGCGGCGGCTTCGACCTCTGGGGCTGGAACGCCTCCATGGGATCGGGCATCACCCAGATGGGCGAGCTGGTCATCGTGACGCTCCTGGCGGGAGGCATGCTGGAGATGATCCGCTACAACGGGGGAATCGACTGGATCATCCGCGCGCTCACCTCCCGCGTCCATTCCCCCAAGGGGGGCGAGATGAGCATCGCGGCCTTGGTAAGCCTCGCCAACCTCTGCACGGCCAACAATACGATCGCCCTCATCATGTCCGGCCCGATCGCCAAGGATATAGCGGACCGCTTCCGGATAGATCCCCGCCGCAGCGCCAGCCTGCTGGACATCTTCTCCTGCTTCGTGCAGGGGATCATCCCCTACGGCGCCCAGCTGTTGATGGCCTCCGGGCTCGGGCAGGTCTCCCCCATCGAGATCATGCGATACCTCTACTACCCCTACCTGTTGGGAGCCGGCGCCCTGTTGGCGATCTTGTTCAATTATCCGGGGAGATATACACGCGCGTAGGCCGCCCCGGCGGCGGGTCAGCCGAAGAGATCCAGCGTAAGCTGCCGCTTCTCGGCCTCCAGCTTACGGAGGTGACGCTTGCCTTGAGGGGTGATGATCTCCATCTTGTCGAAACGGATACGGACCACCGTCGTCACGGTGTAGCTCACGTTGACCACCTCGCCCAGCTCCGACAGGCGGCGGGCGATCTCCAGGACGCAATCGATGCACATACCGCTCGTGAACGAGACCTTGTCCTCGAACATCTGCTTCTTGAAATCCTCATCCTGCATGTAGAAATCGATCGTCTCGCCACCCTTGTTGTAGATCCCTTTCCAGCGATACTTGCCGTCTTTCAGCACCGGCGAGATGATCTCTATCGTAGCCTTGTTATCCTTGACGGGGGGCAGGTCGTCGCCGCGCAAGATAAAATAATCGAACCGCTCCCGCCTCACCTCCAGCGAGCCGGAACGGATGCGGTCCTTCTCGTTCAGCTCGCGTACCGAGATTCTCGCCACCTTCGGGTAGCCCTTCAAGGCCTCGTAGAAATTCGACTTGCACTTGCAGAAGCGGGGCGAGGCGTTCAACAGGTCGACCAGGCGGCGCGAGGGCGTAATCCCCGGAGTCTTCAGCCGCAGCTCGTGGCGCAGCTTGGACAGCTCGCGCTGCGTCTCCTCCTCGTCCGCCGGCGTACGATCCACCAGCGGTTGTCCACCCACCGACAAGGAAGGGCAGGTCAATATCCGCATCACCAGGTTCAGCACGATCGAGATCGAGCGGCTGCTCTCCCCGGCCACGCCCAGCTTCTCGCGGAAACCGCCCTCGCGGTCGTAGGGCTCGTTGTAAACCGTCAGCTTCACGTCCAGCATATCCGCCAGGGAGCGTATCAGCGTGAGAATCTCCTTCTCACACCGGTGCCTGGTCATGGCATCCATGTAATTGGATCTATCCGTAAAGGAATAACGTATCTCCAGCTTGTTCGCGAATGTCAGCATAGAGGTACCCTTGCCCTTAGGAGCCGCGTGGCGGGCGGCCTCCCGCGACTCGAGCTCGCGCCTGATTTCTCTTTCGTCCTGTATCATATCCTTTCAAATTGAGTGAGACAAAATTAAGCAAAATCTTTGGAATAACCTTGAAAAACGGAAGAAATGGCACTGAATGGCTTAGTGGAAAGGCGTTTGCGAAGCCAGACGGTGACAACGGCAAAAATCGGGTAACGCAAAGGAAAGCGGAATTATGAAGCAGAACGGTTTTCAAATCGTTACCCGCCGAGATGTGATTTTTAACACACCGTATCGAATTTGGCAGCGTGTGGCTTCGGTTGGCTTATCAAGGTCTAACTCGTTGATATTTAACTTTGCAATCAAAAAACGAGTATGGCAAGAAGCACATTCAAAGTGCTGTTCTATGTGAACGGCAGCAAGGAGAAAAACGGTATTGTCCCCATCATGGGACGAGTGACAATCAACGGGACTGTGGCGCAGTTCAGTTGCAAGCAGAGCATCCCCAAGACGCTTTGGGATGCGAAAGGCAACAAGGCGAAGGGGAAGAGCCGCGAGGCACGGGACATCAACCTCGCGCTTGACAACATCAAGGCGCAAATCATCAAGCACTACCAGCGCATTTCCGACCGAGAGGCATTCGTTACGGCTGAAATGGTACGCAACGCCTATCAGGGTATCGGCATGGAGTACGAGACCTTGCTCAAGGCTTTCGACAGGGAAAACGAAGTGTTCAAAAAGCGTGTGGGGAAAGACCGTGTGATGGCAACCTACCGTTCCCGTGTGGTGGCAAGGAACTATGTGGCGGCTTTCATCAAGTCGTTTTACAAACGAAGCGACATGTCGATGCTGGAACTTACCCCCGACTTCATCAAGGAGTTCGCAGCATACCTTTCAACGGAAGCAGGGTTGCACAATGGGACAATATGGGAAAAGTGTATGTGGCTCAAAGGCGTGGTGATGCGTGCCCACTTCAACGGGCTGATACCGAGAAACCCGTTTGCGCAGTTCCATATAAGCCCCAATGTAAAGGAACGTGAGTTTCTGACTGAGGATGAACTGAAAGTGTTGATGACACATGAGTTTGAGGACAGCAAACTTGCATACATCCGTGACATATTCATCTTTGCCAGCTTCACTGCATTGTCGTTCGTGGACGTGCAGGAGCTGACTAATGATAATATAGTCGAGGTGAACGGCGAGAAATGGATATTGTCAAAACGCCACAAGACGAAAGTGCCGTTTCAGGTGAAACTGCTGGATATTCCGTTGCAGATAATCGAACGCTACCGACCGATGCAGAAAGACAACCTCGTGTTCCCCGGTCTGAACTACTGGTCTATCTGTAAACCGCTGAAAAAGATGATAAAGGAATGCGGAATCAACAAGGACATTAGCTTCCACCAAAGAAGACATCACAATTTGTCTTTCTCGTTGAAAGCGAGTGATTTAAGAATTTGAAACTTTCGATAGGTAACGATTTAGAAACCAGCGAAATTCTATATTTTTCTTGTTTTGCAATAATCAAAAGAACGCTTCTGTCATTTACAAAAGTAATATTTTTCTTTCCCTTTTCCAAAACTATTTCGATGAAAAGTTGGAAAGGCAATTCGATTTAACACTAATTTTGTACATACATGTCAATCTTAATGTTGAAAATACTATTAATTACTAAAGAATAGCACAATTGCTTGCAAAATCCGATTATTTTTGTAAGTGTCAACGAAAAAACGTATCTTTGTATTCAGTTTTGGATATTGATCCTAATGTGTCAGAACAAAGTGCATCTGGGACTTAGGAAATCTATTTGCAATAAAGTAAAATTATGACAGTGAATAAATTTAGGGTTATTGATCTTTTTGCAGGATGCGGCGGTTTATCTCTCGGTCTTTATCAGGCCGGATGGAATGGCGTGTTTGCAGTCGAAAAGAATCATTGTGCATACGCTACTCTCTGCCATAATCTAATAGAAAAAAAGCGTCATTTCGAATGGCCAAGTTGGCTTCCTCAGAAACCTTTAGACATTCTTGAGGTAAATAGAATATATGCCAAACAACTTAGAAGTTTGAGAGGAACCATTGATTTGGTGGCAGGAGGTCCTCCTTGTCAGGGATTCTCGATGGCTGGGCGAAGAGTAGAAAATGATATCAGGAATCAGTTAGTGTTTGCATATACTAATTTTATCTCCATGGTAATGCCTAAACTTCTCTTGTTTGAAAATGTAAAAGGTTTTACCTATGCATTTGATAAGAAGAGTCCAAGTTCCATACCATATTCTACAATTGTTATTAAGGAACTTAAGGAACTAGGATATGATGTTTATCCTCAAGTAATTGATTTTTCTGAGTTTGGCATCCCTCAACGTCGTAAACGCTTTATATTGGTGGGAGTCCTTAACGGAAAGGAAGGCACTGCCGAGCAGTTTGTAGCCAAGCTACGGCAGAATCGTAAGCGATTCTTTGTTGAGAACAACCTTCCTGAACATCCTACTATTGCAGATGCAATATCAGATTTACTTCGCAGCAATGGTGAAGTTGATACTCCTGATCGAAAAGGGTTTAAGTCTGGCATATATGGTAAAATATCAAATGAGTATCAGATATATATGCGTAAAGAGGTACAGGGAACGATACCGCAAAGTCATAGCTTTGCTCATCATTGTAAGGAAAAGACTCGTTGTTTTGAAAAACTGTTGGCGTATTATCCTATTCGAAATAGAAGAATTGATGGAAAGGAACGTGAGCAATGGGGAATACATCAGAGGGGATTAACAGTGTTGGATGCACATTCTATTGCCCCTACTATTACCAATATGCCAGATGACTATCTGCACTATCAGGAGCCTCGAATAATGACAGTTCGCGAATGCGCTAGAATTCAGTCGTTTCCAGACTGGTATGAGTTTGAGAGTAAATATACAACCGGGGGACAAATGCGCAGGAAAGAAGTACCCCGCTATAGTCAAGTTGGTAACGCCATACCACCGATCTTTGCTTTCCAAGCAGGAATAGTGCTTAAAGAAATGCTTAAATAATATGGACGAATTGAAGTTTAAAGTTAGTGCAGAATTAAAAAACATATTAGGACGAGACCTTATCACTAACCCCATTATTGCAATTTTGGAATTAGTTAAGAATTCATATGATGCTCATGCTACAAAAGTGAAAATAACCTTTGAAGAAGAAAATTTAATAATTGCAGACAATGGTAAAGGCATGTCCAAACTGGATTTGATTAATAAATGGCTATTTGTTGCTTATTCTGCGAAAAGTGATGGGACAGAAGATAAAACTTATCGCAGTAAAATAAAGAGACCCTTTGCTGGCGCTAAGGGTATCGGTAGGCTTTCCTGTGATTGTTTATCTCGTTTTCTTACCCTTATAACTAGAAGCGAAGAGGGTAAGAAAACTGAGACTCTCCATATAGATTGGAAAAACTTTGAAGATAACAAACAGCAAGAGTTTGATAGTATAGCAGTTCCTCACGAAACGACAGATGATATACCATCATTCCCTAATAATGCCACAACTGGGACGATACTCACTTTCTCAGGGCTACGTCATAATTGGGATATACAAGAAATTCGGAATCTGAAGAAGTCACTTGAAAAAATGGTGAATCCATTTTCAGAAACAGAACTTTTTGAAATAGAATTGTATGCCCCTGCATACCTTGAATCTGACCGTGCTTTACAAGCAGAAATAAATAGTCTTTTAGCTAATTATGATTCTCTTGATGACAAACAAAAAGGTAAAATAACATATAAACAAAGAAACATAATAAATGGTGTCATAAAAAATAGTATTGCAGATGTACTAAAGTTGAAAACAACCCAAATAGAGTGTATCCTTAAAGACGACAGAATTTTTACTGTTCTTACAGACAGAGGTGATGTTATGTATAGGATTGAAGAGAAAAATGAATTCAACTTTCTTGAAAACGTATCTATAAATCTTATCTATCTTAATAGAGCAGCCAAATATAGTTTCAGTGTATCCATGGGTGTAACACCTGTTAGTTATGGAAATATATTTCTTTTTCGCAACGGTTTCAGAATTTGGCCTTATGGTGAATATAATGATGATTCTTGGGGATTAAATTTTAGAGCACAGCAAGGATATAACAGATTCCTTGGTACTCGAGACTTGTTCGGAAGAGTTGATGTCGAAACAAATAATGTAAATTATTTTAAAGAAGTATCGAGCCGTGATGGTGGTCTTATAAAGACACCAGCAACTCAACAATTGATGGATTTTTTCCAAAAAATTCATCATCGTTTGGAACGTTATGTTGTAGGCGTACTATGGGGGGAAGGATTTGTAAGACGAGACTATTTTCTTAACGAGAAACAAGCTGATAAAATTAGAAAGGAACTGCAATCTTCAGAAAAAGATAGTTCAACTCCTGACCATATATATAATAATATAGGCAGTAAGATCGATTTTCTTCAGCTTGTTAAAAGTCTTGTTAATGAACCTTCTATAAATGTTATATACTACAATGAGAATCTGGCTAATATAGTTGAGGACATCAATGATATAGAGATAATACAAACCGATCTTATTGATGATCTGCGTAAGGTTGCACAAAAGACAAATGACGAAACATTGAAATCACAAATTGATGTATTTGAACAGCAATTGGAAGAACTTAATCGTCAAAAGAAAAAAGCAGATAAAAAAGCAGAGGATGCACAGAATGCTGCATTAGAAGCGAAGAAACAAGCTGATGATGCTGAAGCCAAACGTCAAGAAGAAGAAACAAAGAGAAAGCAAAAAGAAAAGGAACTTGAAGCTCAAAAACAAAAAAACCTTTATCTTTCGGCTACTCAACATACATCTCCGGAAGTAAAAGACCTTATGCATGCAATCGCATTATCTTCTACAGATTTGGATAGTTTGATACAAACTATTTCTATGGGATTGCGCAATAAAACTATATCAGTGTCTAAGATTTTGGATAAATTAGATGAGATGTCTTTCCATACTTCAAGAATTGTAAAGATTAGCAAAATGCTTACCAAGGCTGATATTAATTTTATTAGCGAAGCTCAAAAATTAGATATTCAACAATATATTAAGGAGTATATTCAGAATTTTGAGAACTCTATACACATTGTATTTGGGAAGCAAGTAGTTCAAGTTCCACTAAAAATGATACCTGCAATCGAGCTGTCTATTGTTCTTGACAACCTGGTTAGTAATTCAAAGAAAGCCGGAGCAACAGAAATAATGATCGATTTCGAATCTTCAAATGGTTGTATTGAAATGCTCTTTTCAGATAATGGTAAGGGTGTTGATCTTGAGCGTTATACCCCAGAATCAATTTTTGATTCTGGGGTAACAGACCGAAGAGGGGGGTCTGGTATAGGTTTAAGTACTATTAGAAATCGAATGGATAAAGATCTCAATGGTGAGATTGAATTTATTGGTAATGGTGTAAAGTACGCCAATGGTGCCTCATTCAAACTAAAATTCTATTGATATGAAACTAATAAAGAGGATATTAATAATAGATGATAGGGATCAAGAGAATGTTCTTGACCAGATCCATGCAGCATTAGGTAAAGAGTTTGATCTTCATACGAAATTTGTACACACCACCAAACCACAATATAGACAGAACGATTCAGTAAAATTGGATTTTGAAAAGTTAAAAAACGCTATAGTAGATGCATATAGCCAAGAGGGTTGGTTTGAGTTAGTACTCACTGATTTTGATTTGAATGAGAAGGGAAATGTGGATGGTCTTGATGTCGTTGAATACATCAAGTCTATACATTTAACTGCTCCAATAATGATGTATTCAGGCAACTTTAGTGATGCGGTTAAGAAAATCGTTAAGACTGAAGGAACACTCAATGACCAACAAGTGGCTGAAGCTGTAACTAAACTTGTAGGTTACAATATACAATTTCCCAAAAGGAATGATTATAGAACAGAAGCAATAAACTATTTAAGAGGTGAAAAGGAAATATCACTACGCAATGAATTTCTTAAGTTGCTATATGAACATAAGGATATGGAATTTAATTCTTGTTATCCGAATTTTGCAGGAAAGAAATTTGATGAAATAGCAAGAATGCTTGAAAACAACTCTGATTCACGTTCTGAAGAATGGATGCTTGCATTAATACAGCAAACAGTTGCCTATCTCGTAAAAATTAACGAACTATAACAATGAAACTCTGTATATATCCTACGGATCCCACTACGGAATTTCTGCGTCCAGTATTTGAGAAACTATGCAAAATTGAAGACATAGAACCTTTTGAAGGGGATTCAGTTGACGATGATAATTTTGGGGACAATCTTAATAATGCGTTAAAAAAGGCAGACAGTATTATATTCTTTGGGCATGGATCAACACACTGTCTTTATGGTACTAATCTAAATCCAATGATTGACGACAAGTCAAACAATCTTCAATTATTAGAGAACAAAAGGTTGTTACTGTTTGCATGTAGATCAGAAGAGTTTATAAAGAACTACAATCTTCATAATGCTTTGGGCTTTGGTTTTATCCCTACGACATTAGACGATACTCGTATAGGGAATAAACTTCATAAATTAGATATCTCTATTTTAAATTCTTTAGACTTAAATGCTTTCAAGGAATGTATAGTTAGAATATGGATGAGAACTATTGGAAACAGTGATTTGTCAAATTTGACGAAATTTCAATGTTCTTTTTTGTTTTATACCAATATTGAAATTGCAGATATACTAATCAATAAAAAAACTTTACCTCATTATCGTAAGCATTTGATAAACTACAGGTATTAAACTTTATATATAACAATAGCGACTGTCACTATGAAGCTAATAGTTGCAGTCGCTATTGTTTTGTTGAACCTATATGTTGCAGTCGGCATTAGTTGCCGGATTCCCCATTTTGTTTTGTCAATACACTT
>NZ_JAAKDT010000038.1 GCF_011038785.1 Parabacteroides sp. ZJ-118 | reverse complement strand
CCAAAATCGTGCGCGGGTGCACCGATTACAGCAGCATGCTCCCCATGAACATGGGTTTGAGTACTAATAAATACTAAATGTTTAATGAAAACAAAATCAGGGGATAGAAGCTAACAGCCATTGAATCCGTGATTTGCAATTTCGTCCGGCTGTGCTTGGACGCTTACCATTGAATCCGTGATTTGCAATTTCGTCCGGCTGTGCTTGGACGCTTACTTATCGCCTGCCTAGGTCGTCGTATAAAGTTTGCAATAGGACTTTCCCTTTCTCCAAACGGGTCTCGTTTCCGCTTTCGGGTTCTTCCACCAAGACCTTGTTCCCTTCATTGTCGTATACGGAAGCACCGGATTCGTCTATAAAGCCAAATCCATTACTGAATGTATAGAAAGCGTAATGGGGAACGCAAGGGTTCAAGATATCTTTGCTGAATGAGAACTCTTCCGTGGGGAGATCCATTTGACTTAATAAAGTGGCCGCTAAATCCGTTTGGTTCGCGTACGTATCGATCACTTTAGGTTCGGCGATCGCTCCGCCTGACCATAGCATGGGTATATGAAAACGCTGGGGACCATACTCCTGCATGTTTTCAGGATAACGGTATCCGTGGTCAGAGACAAAGATGACTACCGTATTTTTCCAGGCCGGCAGCTCCTTGAACTTATCGATGAAATTGCCGATGCAGCTGTCCGTAAAGGCAACGGAGTTTAAATAAGGATGCTCCAAATGGTGAAACGGGACCTTGAACGGCTCATGGCTGCTTAAGGTCAGGAATGTACTTAACCAAGGTTTGCCGTCGACCGGTCTTTGCTTGATATCCTCGTAAAGATGCGAGAACGTGATATCGTCGTTCGCTCCCCATTTACTCAGACGGCTGCTCAAGGGAAAATCACGGTCTGCCGTTATCTTGCCGTAGCCGGAACTATAGAAATAACTTTGCATATTCGTGAAATTGATGTCACCTCCATAGAGCATATCTGTCGTATATCCTTCTTGATTTAGACTCTTTGCGATCGATGGGAGGGTCTGGCTTTTCACCGGATATTTCATGATGGAGGTGGTTGGCTGGGCTAAATAGCCGTTCAACACGGAGACTAAGCCTCGATCGGTACGAAACGAGTTGGCATATAGGTTCGTGAATAATACACCCTCTTTGCTCAGCCGATTCAAGTTCGGCGTAATTCCCGGCTCGCCACCAACCGCCTCAATCGCGTTTGCCGTGAAACTCTCCAGGATGATAATGAGAATATTGGGGCGAGCCGTTGTCAATAGCTTGACAGGCTCCGCGGGGATGGAATCTCCCGGGCATAAGGCGTCTTGGGCCTGAATGAGCGTATTGAATAAGGCTTTCCGCTTTTCCTCCGGGTAGAAATCAAATTGCGAGGCAAAATCCTGTTGCTTGCTCAACGAGGCTATCAGGCTGAAACACGGGTTGATCGCGGAATGATTCAAGAACTGGTTCTGGCTGAAATAAACCATTCCGACGTTCGCCGTAGATGTCGTTACGCCACCCCGGATCGGGATAAATAGCACGCCTCCCAATAAGAGGATAGCGAATGAACTTCCCCATTGTGCCAATCCCGCGGGAGGAATGTCGGGCTTTACGGGCGCGAGCCGGAGGATGAGAGTGAACCAAGCATAGATGCTTAGCGCATATACCGCGAATACCAACAACTGGATGAAGAACATTCCCAACGGAACACTCGCCATCGCGTCGGCGGGCGATCGCAGGTAGAAGAATAAGGTAGCGTCCAACCTGAATCCCCAAAAGCTATATAAAGCTATATCCACGGAGAAGATCGCGGATACCAGGATTCCCATGATCAAGAAGTATCCTTTCAATACTGTCTTCAGCCAAGCGCCCGGAAACCAAACCGATACGAGAGTCAATAGGAGAGGAAGGGCCGTAAGGTATCCCGCTATCGTACAATCCAGCTTCAGCCCATGAAGCATAACCTGCAGGAAATCCGTGAAGGTACAAGCCTCGGATAGCGCGTGCTGATAAAACATAAATACCGGTTTTTGAATGACAAAAACCGGTAGCCATGCGATAAAAACGATTAGTATGAATAAGAATCTTTTTCTCATTTCGAATACAACTTTTCCCGTAACACGGCGACAGCCGGATCCGTGATGTAATCATCGTAATCCATCATCTTATCGATGATACCGTTGGGAGTCAGCTCGATGACACGGTTCGCTACGGTCTGTATGAACTCGTGGTCATGGCTGGAGAATAGGATATTGCCCTTGAAGGTCTTCAACGTGTTATTGAAGGCTTGGATGGATTCCAGGTCCAAGTGGTTGGTCGGGGTATCCAAGATCAAGCAGTTGGCGTCGGTGAGCATCATACGCGAGATCATACAACGCATCCTCTCACCTCCGGAAAGCACGCTTACCTTTTTCAGAAGTTCCTCGCCCGAGAACAGCATACGTCCGAGGAAGCCTTTCAGGAATACCTCGTTGGTATCCGGCGAGAACTGGCATAGCCAATCGAGCAGGTTGATATCGGTATTGAAATAGCTGGAGTTATCGAGCGGAAGATAAGAGGTCGTGATCGTCTGTCCCCATTGGTACGTACCGGCATCCGCTTTCTCCTCACCGTTGATGATCTGGAACAAGGCGGTCATGGCACGAGGGTCGTGACTGATAAATACGATTTTGTCATCCTTCTCCACGAAGAAGTTCAAGTCGTTGAACAAGACTTGCCCGTCGATACTCTTCGACAATCCTTTCACCTCAAGGATCTGGTTGCCCGGTTCGCGGTTAGGCGTGAACAAGATTCCCGGATAGCGGCGCGAGGAGGGCTTGATCTCCTCGATATTCAGTTTCTCCAACATCTTCTTGCGGCTGGTCGTCTGCTTGGACTTCGCTACGTTGGCGCTGAAACGGCGGATAAATTCTTCCAACTCTTTCTTCTTCTCCTCGGCCTTCTTGTTTTGGTTCTGCTGTTGGCGAAGCGCTAACTGGCTGGACTCGTACCAGAAGCTGTAGTTCCCGGCGAATAATTGCAATTTACCGAAGTCGATATCCACGGTATGTGTACAAACGGAGTCGAGGAAGTGACGGTCGTGACTGACAACCAATACGGTATGCTCGAAATTAGAGAGATAGTTCTCCAGCCAGGAAACCGTCTCGAGGTCCAGGTCATTCGTCGGCTCATCCAACAATAGGTTATCGGGTTGTCCGAACAGGGCGCGGGCCAATAAGACGCGGACCTTCTGCTTACCGCTCAAGTCCTTCATATACGTATAGTGCAAATCCTCCTTGATGCCTAGTCCGCTCAATAGGTTGGCGGCGTCGCTCTCCGCGTTCCAGCCCTCCATCTCGGCGAACTTCTCTTCCAGTTCCGATACGCGGATACCATCGGCGTCGCTGAAATCCGGTTTCTCGTAAAGGGCGTTTTTCTCGCTCATCACCTCCCACAGGGTCGTATGCCCCATCAATACGGTATCCATAACCGTATACTCATCGAACGCGAAGTGATCTTGGCTCAATACGGAAAGGCGTTCGCCCGGTCCTAGGTTAACGCTACCTCTGGTAGGATCTAATTGCTTGCTGATCACACGGAGGAACGTAGATTTCCCGGCTCCGTTAGCACCGATAATACCGTAGCAATTGCCCGGTGTAAACTTCATGTTCACATCTTGAAAGAGGATGCGTTTCCCAAACTGTACGTCCAGATTGTTAACTGTTATCATATTTCGTGTACCTGTTAAATTGCGATTGAAGACGCGAAGGTACGAAAAATATTGCTTATCCTCGCATGATGCGTTAATATCCAACCTTTGGCGTCTGGGAAGTGCCTTCTTTGTTATACGGGTAGGCCTTGTGTCGTATGGCTTGTTGAGGAGATCTGTTTCGTCGTTTCTTTCGCTGATTACGGGAGGGCGATAAAGAGAGGAGGTGTTACCTGTAGCGTGTATTTCGTGATAAAAAGATTGAAATATCCCCTTTGGGCTGACACACCCTTTTGGCGAGAAGCCTCAAATAGAGTGATCGCAAGGGTGAAACAGGTCGGTTTTTACCGCTTTCCGGCTCCGCGGATAGGCATTGTAAGGTTGTTACGATCCAGTTATAGGGTGCTTACGGCCGGTGTTGTTCGTTGCTTCCGACTGCGAACGCTATCGTTTTCGGAGCGGAACAGGGTCGTTTTCGAGTGGAAAGTCTATTGTTTCCGAACAAAAAACAGGCTTTTTCCCTATTCGGGACTGTTTAAATCGGCGAATCTGCTCTGTTTTAAAAGCCTTAAAAACGATATATGCTTGAAAAATAGCTGATTGTGAAAATTTATTCTCAAATTTGGATGCCAACTGTACTTTGGGTCGAAATATTCGATTCTCCGGGACTTTGGAATACAAAATGTCAAAATGTCAAAAGGCCAAATGAGCCAAGAGGGAGTCACTTGTCACAGCGATAATCTTTTTATCTGAATAATAAGGCCGGATTGGAAATAAATAGCTACTTTTGTGCTCTAAAACATTAAAGTGAACGAAAATAGAAAGATGACTGCGACGAAACGAATGAAACGTGCCTTGGTCTCTGTGTTTCACAAAGACGGGCTGGACGAAATCCTGAAGAAATTGCATAGCGAGGGTGTGAGCTTTGTATCGACAGGCGGTACACAATCCTTTATCGAGTCATTGGGCTTGCCTTGTGACGCGGTGGAGGACTTGACCTCTTATCCCTCTATTTTGGGCGGTCGTGTGAAGACGCTCCATCCGAAGGTATTCGGTGGTATCTTGGCTCGCCGCGAGAATGAGAATGACCGGAAACAATTAGCTGAATATGAGATCCCGGAAATCGACTTGGTTATCGTTGACCTGTATCCTTTTGAGGAGACTGTCGCTTCCGGCGCGGAGGAACAAGCGATTATTGAGAAAATAGATATAGGCGGTATCTCTTTGATACGTGCCGCCGCGAAGAACTTCAAGGATGTGGTAATCGTAGCTTCCAAGGCTCAATACCGGCCGTTGATGGATCTTTTGAACGAGAAGGGCGCCGAGACAAGTATCGAGGATCGTAAATGGTTCGCCAAGGAGGCGTTCGCCGTTTCCTCGGGTTACGACTCCGCCATCTTCCATTATTTTGATGGCCGCGAAGGTTCCCATTTCCGCGCTACGGCAGACAGCCCGATGCATTTGCGTTATGGCGAGAATCCGCATCAAGCCGCTAAGTTCTATGGAAAGTTCAACGATATGTTCGATCAAATCCATGGAAAAGAGATCTCTTACAACAACTTATTGGATATCGACGCCGCCGTGAGCTTGATCGATGAGTTCGACGAGCTGACGTTCGCGATCTTGAAACATAACAACGCTTGCGGTATCGCCTCCCGCGGTAACGTGGTTGAGGCTTGGAAAGAGGCTTTGGCCGGTGACCCGGTTTCCGCTTTCGGTGGCATCTTGATCACGAATACTACGATTAACAAGGAAGTGGCCGAGGAGATCCATAAGATCTTCTTCGAGGTGATTATCGCCCCCGCTTACGACGCTGACGCCTTGGAGGTGCTTCAACAGAAGAAGAACCGCATCATCCTGATCCGGAAGGATTGCAAGACCTGCCCGATGCAGTTCCGTTCTTTATTGAATGGGGTTTTGATGCAGGAGAAGGACTTGAGCGTCCAAGGTGAGGCGGATTTGGAGCCTATGACGGATAAGCAGCCGACAGCCTCGGAGGTCGAGGACTTATTGTTCGCTAATAAGATCGTGAAGAACAGCAAGTCCAACGCGATCACCTTGGTGAAGAACAAGCAACTTTGCGCCAGCGGTATCGGACAGACCTCTCGTGTGGACTCTTTGAGACAGGCCATAGAGAAGGCAAAATCATTCGGCTTCGACTTGAATGGTGCCGTGATGGCTTCTGACGCTTTCTTCCCGTTCCCCGATTGCGTTGAGATCGCGGATCAAGCAGGTATCACGGCCGTAATCCAGCCGGGAGGTTCTATCAATGATAAGTTGTCTGTCGAGTATTGTAACCAACGGGGCTTGGCTATGGTGAAGACAGGGGTTCGTCATTTCAAACATTAATAATAAGACCAATGGGATTGTTTTCTTTCACACAAGAAGTTGCCATAGATTTGGGTACCGCTAACACCGTTATCACGTGTAATGATAAGATGGTGGTAGACGAACCTTCGGTGATTGCTTTGGATGCCCGCTCGGACAAGGTGCTGGCTGTCGGTAAGGTGGCCCGTGAGATGTACGAGAAGACGCACCCGAATATTCGTACCGTACGACCGCTTCGAGAGGGAGTTATCGCGGATTTCTACGCGGCCGAGCAGATGATTCGCGGCTTTATCAAGATGGCGAGCGGCAGGAAGCGCTGGTTCGCTCCCTCCTTACGTATGGTGATCGGTATCCCTTCAGGTAGTACGGAGGTAGAGATACGTGCCGTGCGAGACTCTGCCGAGCATGCCGGCGGACGTGATGTGTACATGGTTTTTGAGCCGATGGCCGCTGCTATCGGTGTCGGTATAGACGTCTTGGCTCCCGAGGGCAACATGATCGTGGATATAGGAGGCGGTACTACCGAGATCGCCGTCATATCCTTAGGCGGTATCGTGTCGAATAAGTCAATCCGTATGGCGGGTGACGATTTAACGGCTGATATCGTGGAGTATATGCGTCGCCAACACAACGTGAAGGTGAGTGAGCGCATGGCCGAGCGTATCAAGATCAACGTGGGCTCCGCGCTTACGGTATTGGAGGACACTCCGGAGGATTATGTGGTTCATGGCCCGAATCAGATGACTGCCTTACCGATGGAGGTGCCTGTCTCTTATCAGGAGATCGCTCACTGTTTGGATAAGTCTATCTCGAAGATCGAGGCGGCTATCTTGAGTGCCTTGGAGCAAACCCCTCCCGAGTTATATGCCGATATCGTGAAAAACGGTATCTATTTGGCCGGCGGTGGCGCCATGCTTCGCGGTTTGGATAAGCGCTTGCGGAACAAGATGAATATCCAGTTCCATATCGCGGAGGATCCGTTGCATGCCGTGGCTAAAGGTACGGGAGTCGCTTTGAAGAATATTGAGAAGTTTAATTTCTTAATCCGATAAGAGTAGATAATTGAGAATTGAGAATTGAAAGTTGAAAATTAGCGGGCTGATAAGTCTTGTCCTTTTCAATTTTAAATTCTCGTCTTTCCGTTTCAATTCCTATGCGTAAGTTACTAGAGTTCCTGGTCGGGAAGAGGCATTGGTTCTTGTTCATTCTGCTTGAGGCTGTTTCGTTGATGTTGGTCTATCGTAATAACGCGTACCAACGGAATATCCTGTTCAGCTCGGCGAATGTCGTGACGGGATATATCGCCTCGCTATCCGGATCGGTCACTTCCTATTTGAATCTTCGGGATATCAATAGGGAGTTATTGGAGCGTAACGGACAGTTGGAATTGCAAATGTTGGACCTGCAAGACCAGTTAGAGGCGCTGATCGCGGATACGGTTAGTTTTAAAGGATTTGCGCCGGATTCGACGGAGCGATTCCCTTATTCGTTTGTCGTGGCGGATGTGGTGAACAACAGTGTCACGCATTTGTCCAATTATATTACCGTGAATAAAGGGAAGCTGGATGGGATCTTGCCTGATATGGGAGTTGTCTCGGAGCGGGGTGTGGTTGGTATCGTATCGACCGTTTCCGATCATTTCTCCGTGATCATTCCGTTACTGAATCCCAAGTTCCGGTTGAGCTGTAAGGTATTAGGCAGTAGTTATTTCGGATCTTTAAGCTGGAATGGACGCAATACGCTGTACGCCAACCTCGATGAGTTGCCGCGCCATGTGGAGTTCCAGAAAGGCGATACGATCGTGACGAGCGGCTACTCTGCCGTATTCCCCTCGGGAATTATCGTAGGTACGGTCGCGGATTTCGAGAAACAGCACGATGATAATTTCTATTCATTACAGGTCGGGCTGGCTACGGATTTTCAGGCGTTGAACAACGTGCGTATTATCAAGAATTTCCGTCAGACGGAGCAAATGGGTGTAGAACAAGAGGCGAAGAGAAATGATTAATAATTTACTGCGCGGTTTCATATATTTCGTGGTGTTTGTGTTGATTCAAGTCTTGATCTTGAACAACATTCATTTCTTGCGGATCGCTACCCCGTTTCTGTATCTCTATTTCATCATCAAGATGCCGGTCGGTAGCCTGCGGACGCAAGTCGTTCTCTTCTCCTTCATAGCCGGGGTGGTTATCGATACGTTCAGCAATACGCCGGGTATGCATGCGGCCGCTTGTACATTGGCGGGATTCTGCAGGGAACCGTTAATCCGTGTATTCATGGGGAAAGATTTGCCGGAAAGTATTTACCCGTCTTATAAGACCTTTGGCTTCGGAGGCTTTTCCCGATATGTGTTATCGTTTGTGTTGATAC
Source organism: Parabacteroides sp. ZJ-118 (assembly GCF_011038785.1). Lineage (GTDB taxonomy): Bacteria > Bacteroidota > Bacteroidia > Bacteroidales > Tannerellaceae > Parabacteroides. The sequence goes on along the minus strand of NZ_JAAKDT010000038.1, from coordinate 25,492 downwards.
AACATACGACTCTTTTTGTGATTGAGTCGTTGACTTTATTCGATCCCTTGTTTCTGGTTGTCCGTATCCTCTCGAGCGTGGTGATGACAACCTTATTGATTTGTACGGTAGAAGCATTCAATATAGAGTCTCAGAAAAGTGGAGAATAATACCAAGTATGAGTTTGAGAACAGGCGCTATGTCTTAGGTGGGGCGGTGATCCTGTTGGTTATCATCTTTATTATCCGTTTGTTCATCCTTCAAGTGGTCGACAACGATTATAAAGCTTGGGCGGATAGTAATGCTTTCTTGAAAAAGACCTTATATCCTTCCCGAGGCATGATGTACGACCGTAATGGTAAATTATTGGTCTATAACCAGCCCGCTTACGACGTGATGCTTATCATGCGCGAGATACAGCCTTTTGATACCCTCGATTTCTGCGATGTGCTAGGCATCACGAAAGAGCAATTCCTCAAACGTATAGCGGATATCAAGAACCGGCGGTTAAATCCCGGTTACTCCTCCTATGTTCCTCAAGTATTTATGAATCAGCTTTCCGCACAAGAATATGGTGTGTTGCAGGAGAAGTTATATAAATTCCCCGGCTTCTATATCCAGAATCGCACGATCCGTCAGTACGAGTATCCCAATGCCGCTCTCGTGTTGGGAAATATCGGTGAGGTGAACCGGAAAGATATAGAGAATGACTCCTATTATACACAAGGCGATTACTCCGGCCGGACTGGGATCGAGCAATCGTACGAGGAATATTTACGAGGCGTGAAAGGAGTCGAGATCCTGTTGCGCGACGCTCATGGACGTATCAAGGGGCGATACGAGGAAGGCTCTCACGATATCCAGCCGGAATCCGGCAAGAACTTGAAATTATCCTTGGATATGGACTTGCAGGCTTATGGGGAGAAGTTGATGCAGAATAAATTAGGCGGTATCGTAATGATAGAGCCGGAGACCGGAGAGGTACTTTGCATGGTTTCCGCTCCTACGTATGATCCGAGTATCTTGATCGGGCGTCAGCGGGGAAAAAACTACGCGGCTTTGCAGAAGGATCTGTTAAAACCTTTATTCAACCGCCCGCTCATGGCACAATATCCTCCCGGATCTACCTTTAAACCGACCCAAGGTTTGATCTTCTTGCAAGAAGGAGTGATTACTCCGGAAACGCAATACACCTGTGCGCATGGATATACCTTCCGGGGCGGTAAGCCGGCTTGTCACGGGCATCCGTCTCCTCTGAATCTGGTCGGAGCGTTGGCGACCTCTTGTAACTCTTTTTTCCCTTGGGGCTTGCATGATATGATCGACAGCCGGAAGCGATATCCCTCGGTACAGGAGGCTTTTGAGGTTTGGAAGAACCATATGGTTTCAATGGGATATGGCTATAAGTTAGGAATTGATCTGCCGGGGGAGAAACGAGGGTTCATCCCGAATAGTAAGTTCTACGATAAGGTGTACCGGGGACGTTGGAATTCCAGTACAGTTATCTCGATCGCGATCGGTCAGGGTGAGATACTGGCTACACCTTTGCAAATCTGTAATTTGGCGGCTACTGTCGCTAACCGGGGATATTATATCACTCCGCATGTCGTGAAAGAGATCCAAGACACGCCGCTGGATACCTTGTACAGTAAGAGGCATTATACGTCGGTAGATGCGCGTTATTATAATTATATTGCCGAGGGTATGCGAGGCGCTGTTACGGGGACCGCTTATGGCGGAACCTGTCGCGGGGCGGCTCTGCCGGATATCGAGGTTTGTGGAAAGACGGGAACCGCGGAAAACCCGCATGGTAAGGATCATTCTATCTTTATGGGATTCGCCCCTTATCAGAACGCCAAGGTCGCTATTGCCGTGTTTGTGGAAAACGCCGGATTCGGTGCTACTTATGCGGTGCCTATCGGTAAATTGATGTTAGAGAAATATTTGAAAGGAGAGATCTCCGAGGCGGACAAGGCGACGGAGGAATCCATTATGAATGCCGTGATATTACCGAACAATGCGTTATAGGAAAACGGAAATATGGAAGTCGGTCGATTGGATTACCATTTTGCTGTACTTGATTATGGTGATCGCCGGTTGGTTTAGTATTTGCGGGGCGAGCTACGAGTTTGATAACGTTGGCTTGTTCGACCCATCGGGCCGTCCGGGAATGCAGATGATTTGGATCGGTACCTCACTCGCCCTTATTTTCGTCCTATTGATGCTGGAAAGTGACTTCTTCGATATATTCGGCTATCTGATCTATGCGTGCGTGATCGTATTGTTGATCGCCACGATCTTTTTAGCGCCCAACATCAAGGGATCGCATTCTTGGCTCGTATTGGGACCTGTCCGTTTGCAACCAGCCGAGTTGGCCAAGTTCGCTACCGCCTTGGCCGTGGCGAAGTTTATGAATGGCTATGGTTTTAAGCTGACGACGGTCAGGAATTTCTCAATCACCTTGTTCTTGATCTTCTTGCCGATGATTTGCATCCTTTTACAGAAAGAGACGGGGTCGGCATTGGTTTTCCTGGCATTCTTCCTGATGCTATACCGGGAGGGAATGACCGGATATATTCTGTTGACCGGAGTCTGTGCTGTCGTCTTTTTCGTTACGGGAATGAAATATTCAGAGATGATGGTGGGTATTACTCCATTGGGCGAATTAATCGTGTCTTGCCTTGTCTTATTCATAACCCTGGGATTGGTAGGGAGTGTCCGTAAGGATTATATAAGCGTTAAGATCATGCTTGGGGGGATTGCTTCGACATTCTTGATCGGGTATGTCATCTCGTTAGTTGTTCCGGTAAACTTCGCTTGGATATCGATAGGTTTGGTAGGAGCCGCGTCTATCTATTTATTCTATTTATCCATTCGGAACTGGGTATGGCATTATGCGTTAATCGCTCTGTTCGCCTTAGGTTCTATCGGTTTCCTGTTCTCGGTGGATTATGTGTTTAATGACATATTGGAACCTCATCAACAAATCCGTATTAAAGTCTCTTTGGGCTTGGAGGATGATCCTAGCGGGGCGGGGTATAATGTGAATCAATCCAAGATCGCTATCGGTTCCGGAGGATTATCCGGAAAAGGTTTTTTGAATGGGACCCAAACCAAATTGAAGTATGTGCCGGAACAGGATACGGATTTTATCTTTTGTACGGTAGGTGAGGAGCAAGGCTTTTTGGGTGCCTCCGCCGTATTGATCGTATTCGGACTTTTTATTCTTCGTCTGATTGTATTGGCGGAACGGCAAGACAATGCTTTCGGACGAGTCTATGGCTATAGCGTAGCCTCTATATTCTTTTTCCATCTGGCGATTAATGTCGGCATGGTGACGGGATTGACTCCGGTTATCGGCATTCCCTTGCCTTTCTTCAGCTATGGAGGTTCCTCGCTTTGGGGATTTACGATCTTATTGTTTATTTTTCTTCGTTTGGACGCTTCCCGGAAGGAGCGTTAGTGGAAGAAGGTAAGACCCGTAAGCCGATTTCTTGAATGCCCGTAAGTTGATCGTTGCGCATCCCCTGCCGGAAGCTAAAGGTATATTGCCCTTTAACGGGGAAATAGTAAGCGGATCGTATCGGGAAACTGGATTGAAACAGGGAGATCCCGTGCCCATACCATTTTCCAAACACATCCGCTAACATACATTCGATCGTATCCCTTTTTAAGGGACCCATCGGAAGTTCCTCGCTGCAGAATACCCACAGGTTCTGATACGGGTACAGATTATTGTTCCGTACTTCCAAGGTCAGATCGTACGGAACCGATATATCCTCAATCTGGAAAGTGAAATAGTACTCCTTATCCTTTTCCCACGAGGCATTTTGGATCGCTTGATACTGATCGTATACAGCTTCATTCTCGCAAGAGAAGCATAAGAAACATGCGCAAGCGGCAATGAACTTTTTAAGCCTCCGGCCTTGTCTCCGGCTTGTTCTCCGTTTTATCAGGTCTGGCCTGTTTGATCGGTTGCTGAGGTTTGTCATTATTCGCGGGCTTGTCATTGTTGGATTGCTTATCGTTATTAGCTCTCGGCCTTTGTTTCGAGCGATTGTTTCGGTTGTTCTCCCGATTGCTATTCCTGTTATTCCCTCCGTTGCGGCGATTATTGCCACCGGCACCGTTTCCTCCGTTGTTCTTATTCTCAGAAACCGGTGCGTCCGTGTTAGTAACTGCCGTCGCGGTGGCGTTAGCTTCGTTCCCATTTCCATTGCTCTCGCCACTATTCTTGTTGGCTGGACGTTTTTTCTTTTTCTTTTTAACAGAGTCGAAACGTGTGACACTCTCTTGGCCAAGAATATCTTGAGCGTCTCGTTTCGGTGGTTGTGGCTTCGTATCCGCCTCTAGAGATATTGGTTTCATGCCTTTCTTATTCATGTTAATGACATCGAAAGCACGGCTTGCCGGAATCGTGATAAGATTAGCCGCAAATGATTTATCCGTAGAATAGGTGATTTCCCGTTTGAAAATATCCGTTTTGAAATGATAGTAATTATTATCTTTAGTCTCCAAGACAATCTCCCGGGAAGGAAGGCGTTTTTGGGCTTCCACGTACGTGTCTACCTCATAATTAATGCAACATTTCAATTTCGCGCATTGTCCGGCCAATTTCTGGGGATTCATGGAAATATCTTGATAACGGGCAGCTCCGGTAGCGACCGATACGAAACTTGCCATCCAACTGGAACAGCAAAGCTCTCTACCGCAAGGGCCGATACCACCGATACGCCCGGCTTCTTGACGGGCACCGATCTGTTTCATCTCGATGCGAACCCGAAATGCCTCCGCCAGCACCTTAATTAGTTGACGGAAATCCACACGCTCATCCGCTATATAATAAAAGATCGCCTTATTACCGTCACCTTGATACTCTACATCACCGATTTTCATATTCAATCCTAAGTCGGCCGCGATTTGCCGCGAGCGAATCATCGTGGCATGTTCCTTTGCCTTTGCTTCCTCGTATTTCTCAATATCGGTCGGTTTGGCCTTTCGGTAAATCCGTTTAGGCTCGGCTTCCGTGCGCACATTGTTCTTCTTCATTTGCAGCAGGACCAACTTGCCCGTTAAAGAAACGGTACCGATATCATGACCGGGGCTTGCCTCTACGGCTACTATATCTCCTTTTTCCAAAGGTATTTTAGCGTTATTCAAGTAATACCCTTTGCGGGTATTTTTAAATTGAACCTCTACGAAATCGGTCGAGCCTTCCGCGTCGGGTACATCGCACAACCAATCATAGGTATTCAGTTTATTGTTTTGCCTTTTGCTGCAACCTTTGCAGCCCATACGGCTACTTCCTTTATCTAATATGAAATCCATTTATTTTTAATTTGTAAGAGGGCCATCGAAACAATCGCCCAGTTTATCTAAATGTACAAAAATAGTGATTTATTCCCATTCAAGATCATCGTTATGATTTTTTTTCAGTTATAAAAAAGACCCGAAGACAGGTGCCATACCTAACCTTCGGGCCTTTCCCTATATATTTACACGATTAGTCTACCAGCCCATGGCTCTTAAATACCTTGTGGATGGTCTCCAAAGCGTAATCCAGTTGCTCTTTTGTGTGGGTAGCCATAAGGGAGAAGCGAATCAGTGTGTCCTCGGAAGCAACCGCCGGGGCTACTACCGGGTTTACGAAGATTCCGGCCTCAAATAATTCCTTTACGATAAGGAATGTCAAGTCGTTGTCACGGATAAATAACGGGATGATCGGAGTAGAAGTATGTCCGATCTCACAACCCATGTTACGGAAACCGTCCAACGCATAGTGGGTCAAATCCCATAAATGTTGGATACGTTCCGGCTCGCTTAACATGATATCTAACGCCGCGTTCGCCGCGGCGGTAGCGGCAGGCGTATTGCTTGCGCTAAAGATATAGGAACGGGAGTGGTGACGCAAGTAATTGATAACAGACTCGTCCGACGCGATAAAACCACCGATAGAAGCGAAAGACTTACTGAAAGTTCCCATGATCAAATCGACATCGTTCGTAACGCCAAAGTGGTTACAAGTACCGCGTCCGTGATCACCGAATACACCGATACCGTGAGCCTCGTCGACCATTACGCTCGCGTTGTATTTTTTCGCGAGAGCTACGATTTCCGGTAATTTAGCGACGTCACCTTCCATGCTGAAAACACCGTCGATAACGATAAGTTTCACCTTGTCCGGCTCGCATTTCTGGAGTTGCTTCTCCAAAGAGTCCATATCGTTGTGCTTGAATTTCAATTTCGTGGAGAAAGAAAGACGATGTCCTTCGATAATGGATGCGTGATCCAACTCATCCCAGAGGATATAGTCCTCGCGTCCGGTGATACAGGATACAACACCTAAATTAACCTGGAAACCTGTAGAGTATACGATGGCATCTTCTTTACCGACAAATTCCGCTAAACGTTTTTCCAATTGGAGGTGTAAGTCTAACGTCCCGTTCAAGAAACGTGAGCCGGCACAACCCGTACCATATTTCTTAATGGCCTCGATCGCCGCTTCTTTTACTTTAGGATGATTGGTTAATCCTAAGTACGCATTAGAACCAAACATCAAGACTTTCTTCCCGCTGATTAGAACTTCCGTATCCTGATCGCTCTGGATTTCCCTGAAGTAAGGGTAGATTCCCATTGCCATGGCTCTTTGAGGAGCGTCGTATTTTGCTAGTTTCTCTTGTAAAAGTTTCATATTATTATAAAAGAGAATGATTTATCTCACTATTTGTTTATCTGACTAAAGAACACAGATCCGCTACGTACATAATTCTACGTTTCGGCAAATCTAGCCGCAAAAGTAGTAAAAAAATAACTTATAGTAGTCGAAATGCTTTAAAAGTTTTATAAAAGCGTTATTTTTGTCCTCTCAAATAAAAAGAAGAAGTGAGGATGAGCGGACGGGATATAAAAGTACAAGCTATCATAAATCCTATATCGGGTGTGGGGTCGAAGCGCAAGATACCCAAAATGATCGAAGAGATCTGCTCGAAAAAGAACTGTTCGTTAAACATTTCTTTTACAGAATATGCGGGCCATGCCAGCGAGTTGACTCGTCAAGCCATCGAAGAGGGAGCTGAATGCGTTTTGGCGGTAGGCGGTGACGGGACGGTGAACGAGATAGCGAGAGCTATGATCCATTCGAACGCAATCTTGGGCATCATCCCGAAAGGTTCGGGCAATGGCTTAGCTAGAGAATTGCACATACCGATGGACGTGAAAAGGGCTATCGATCTGATCGCGAAAGGACATGTTACGACGATAGATTGCTGCCGGGCGAACGGACAAGTCTTTTTTTGTACCTGTGGAGTCGGCTTTGATGCCGCTGTCAGCCAGAAATTCGCGAATGAGAAACGGCGCGGGTCTCTTACTTATATAAAGAATACGATAGAGGAGTATCTGAGTTATATGCCTGAACCTTACGAGTTGTTGGTGGATAACCGGACGATCAAGGAGAAGGCGTTTTTGGTCGCTTGTGCGAATGCTTCGCAATATGGTAATAACGCGTTTATCGCTCCGCACGCGAATATACAGGACGGACGGATGGATGTTACGATCTTATCCCCTTTTATGCCATTGGATATCGCTCCTCTAGCCATTCAATTGTTTACCAAACAGATTGATCGGAATAGTAAGATTAAGACGATGAAAGCCCGGCAAGTCACGATTATTCGCCAACATCCGGGCGTGATGCACTTGGACGGGGAACCGATCATGGCAGATCGCCGTATCGATATCGAGGTGGAACCAAAGGCCTTACACGTGCTGACTCCGGAGGTCGTCTCTTTCACCAAGGAGGTACATAATTTATTTGACGAGGTAACTCGCTTCTTCGATAAAAAGCTTCCTTACATTTTCAGGTAAAAGTCTTTAGCCAAAGCGGTGAATTCATCGGTATATCGATGCTGCTCGATTTCCAGGGTCAGATGAGACAACCGGGGCTCTGCTACCGGCTTCGCTGTGAGTTCTATTAATAAGCGCTTAGGGGTGGCGTTCGGTATGGAGGAGACGTGGGTCTCTCTCGATGGAGATAGAGACGCTTCTCGAGCGAGGCCCATTAAATACTCCCGTTGCTCAAAGGGAAGCACCAGGGCGATACTTCCTTCGGGTGTCAACCACTTGCGGCTATCACACAATAAATCCGGGAGCGATAAAGTATCCGTATGCCGGGCCAGATTGCGTTTCGTATCCGGACATTTCAATGAATCAATGAAATAGGGTGGGTTGGATACGACCAAGTCGTATTTGATAGTCTCATCCGGCTTGTATTCGGAGAGCGAGGTTTGATAGACCTGTATCCGGTTGGCGAAGGGAGATTTAGCGATGTTTTCCCGAGCTTGCAAACAAGCGTCCGGCTCTATATCGATGGCGTCCAGGATCGCGGTGCTGCGCTGAGCCAGCATGAGGGCGATCAATCCCGTTCCGGTTCCCACATCCAGAATCCTCTGACAGTTCTCTACGTTGGCCCATGCCCCAAGCAAAACGCCATCCGTTCCGACTTTCATGGCACATTTGTCGTGCCATACCGTAAATCGCTTGAATTGAAAATAAGGATTTGCCATATCTCTGTCGATTGTATGCCGCAAAATTAGCAAGAATTGAATGAAAAGCTGTAACTTTGGTGCGTTTGTTGTATTAACGTATACAGTGATATAATGTATATATGAAAGAAAAGACGAGAATATTTTGCCAGAATTCGTTTGATGACTTGGATGACAATATTGGTATCGTAATGCCAATTCTTACAGAATGCGATGTAGATGAAGATTTCACGGAAGGCATAGAGAAAGTTGGAGACTCTATACCCATTCTTCCGTTAAGGAATATGGTACTCTTTCCGGGTGTTGCCATGCCGGTGATTATCGGACGTCCTAAATCGATGCGTTTGATCAAAGAGGCTGTATATAAAAAGAGTTTGATCGGAGTTGTTTGCCAGAAAGAGATGGATACGGAAGATCCGGTTTTAGAGGATTTATATACTACCGGGGTGATCGCTGACATCGTGCGTGTCTTAGAGATGCCGGATGGTAGCACTACCGTTATTCTTCAAGGTAAGAAACGCTTTGAATTGAATGAGTTGACCGAGACCGATCCGTATCTTTCCGGTAAGATCACCGTGTTGGAGGATACGAAGCCTGACAAGACCGATCGGGAGTTCGAGGCTTTGATCTCCACGATCAAGGATTTGACGGTCAAGATGCTTGGTGCCGTGGCTGAACCTCCCCGGGATTTGATATTCTCGATCAAGAATAATAAGAATGTCTTGTATGTGGTCAATTTCTCTTGCAGCAATATACCGAGCGGATCGGCCGAGAAACAGCAATTGTTATTGATTGGGGATTTAAAAGAACGTGCGTATCGGTTACTTTTTATCTTGAACCGCGAGTATCAGCTGGTGGAGTTGAAAGCTTCCATCCAAATGAAGACGCACGAGGATATCAATCAACAACAAAAAGAATATTTCCTTCAGCAGCAAATCAAGACCATTCAAGAGGAACTTGGCGGGAATATCAATGAATTGGAAATAAAAGAATTACGGGAGAAAGCCAGTCGTAAGAAATGGTCTGCCGAGGTAGCGCAGATCTTTGAGAAGGAATTGCGAAAATTAGAGCGATTACATCCGCAGTCTCCGGACTATTCCGTACAGGCGCAATATGTCCAGAATATCGTTAACTTGCCGTGGAACGAGTATAGCAAGGATAATTTCAATTTATCTCATGCCCAGAAGGTCTTGGATCGCGATCATTATGGTTTGGAGAAGGTGAAAGAGCGTATTATCGAGCATTTGGCGGTATTGAAGCTGAAAGGGGATATGAAATCTCCGATCATCTGTTTGTATGGTCCTCCGGGAGTCGGCAAGACTTCGTTGGGGCGTTCCATCGCGGAGGCTTTGCACCGTAAATATGTGCGTGCCTCTTTAGGTGGATTGCACGATGAAGCCGAGATCCGCGGACATCGTCGCACCTATATTGGCGCTATGTGCGGACGTATCATCCAGAATATACAGAAGGCGGGAACATCGAACCCGGTCTTTATCTTAGATGAGATCGACAAGATCACGAATGATTTCAAGGGGGATCCGGCATCCGCTTTATTGGAGGTCTTGGACCCGGAGCAGAATAATGCGTTTCACGATAATTATCTGGACATTGATTACGATTTAAGTAAGGTGATGTTTATCGCTACCGCTAACAATCTGAATACGATTTCCCAGCCGTTGCTGGATCGTATGGAACTGATCGAGGTGAGCGGCTATATCATGGAGGAGAAGGTAGAGATCGCCGCGAAGCATCTTGTACCTAAGCAGATGGATGTACACGGTTTGAAGAAAGGTTCTGTGAAATTCCCCAAGAAAACCTTGCAAGTGATCGTAGAATCCTATACGCGTGAGAGCGGTGTCCGGGAGTTGGATAAGAAAATCGCCAAAATCATGCGTAAGCTAGCCCGCAAGGTCGCTAGCGACGAGCCCATCCCGACTAGTATTAAGCCGGAAGATTTGTATGAATATCTAGGGGCGATCGAATATTCCCGCGATAAATATCAAGGAAATGACTATGCCGGAGTGGTAACGGGATTAGCTTGGACGGCTGTCGGTGGTGAGATCCTTTTCGTGGAGTCGAGCTTAAGTAAAGGTAAGGGATCAAAACTTACTTTGACTGGAAATCTAGGCGATGTGATGAAAGAGTCTGCCATGTTGGCACTTGAGTATATCCATGCGCATGCGGCTCATTTTCATATTAATGAGGAGTTGTTTGAGAATTGGAATGTGCATGTCCACGTACCGGAGGGTGCGATCCCGAAAGACGGACCGAGTGCCGGAATAACGATGGTGACTTCTCTTGTCTCCGCCTTTACCCAGCGTAAGGTAAAAAAGAACTTGGCTATGACCGGCGAGATTACGCTGCGCGGCAAGGTACTTCCCGTGGGCGGTATCAAGGAGAAGATCTTGGCGGCTAAACGTGCTGGAATCAAGGAGTTGATTCTTTGCAAGGAGAATGAGAAGGATATCAATGAGATCAAACCGGAGTATTTGAAAGGTCTGGTGTTCCATTATGTGAGTGACATCCGGCAAGTGGTAGATTTAGCGTTACTAAGGGAAAAGGTGGATAATCCCTTGTTTTAATGATGGCTTTTCAGGTATATACAGAGGCGTGGGTTATGTGTAATAGGCTCATATCAATATCGGCGTAAGCCTACACGTATACGTGTGGGTCTACGCCGATACAGGTGTTTTTAAAGGAAGAGTATACCTCTATTCCGCTTCTTTTCCTGTAGCATCTCCCGGGGTGAAGTCCGTGATGCCCGCGTTGATCAAGATGTTATACCAAGCGAGTAATTTCTTGATGTCGCTTGGGTAAACACGCTCGCGGTCGAAGTTCGGCAACACTTCCGCGAAGTAGGAACGCAACTCGTCTGTCGTGGCTTTTGAAGGAACCAAAGAAGTGGTTTTCCCCTCTTCCTTGTTCTTTACGCTGGTCAATACCTCGTGTAAAGGCACTTCTGTTTCATCCGTATAGATTGCGATATCGCCTAATGAGATTACTTTATCTTTTGCGTACGCAGGTACTCTCTTGTTATCAGCCAGCGATTCAACGACCAACATGTTCTTTCCACGGGAAACCAGTTTGTACAGACCGGGTTTTCCCGAAATAGACAAAATAGTCTTCAACATAATGTTCTTTATTTTCTATTAATGTTAAACTTTGAAGCTGCAAATGTAGTATAACTACTTGAATTTAACGAAACGTTCGCGGTAAAAATATGGATTAGGAGAGAAGACATTCGATTAATTGGCCGACTTGTGGTATAAGCGCCTGTCTATTGTCATTATAGATAACATGATCGGAGCGGTCTTTCTTTTCCTCGTCCGACATTTGGCTGTTGATTCTACGTTCGATTTCTTCTCTCGAGGCAGAGTCCCTCTCCAAGGCTCTTTTGATGCGGAGTTCTTTGGGGGCATAGACCATCAAGCTAGTGTCTACTGTTTTGTAGAAACCGGATTCGAATAATATGGCGGATTCGATGGCGCATAAAGGAGAAGTCTGTCTCTTTACCCAAGCTGAGAAATGACGGTTTACCTCGGGATGGATGATCCGGTTGACCTGTTGTAATTGTTCCGGATTATTAAAGATGTGGGAGGCTAGAAGTTTCTTGTCCAATCCCTCACTCGTATAAATAGCCGGGCCGAAAAGGGCAGTTAATTTCTCGCGGATAACCGGGGAGTTATTTGTCAGCCATTTACTTTCCTTGTCCGCTATGTACACAGGTACACCGGATAACGTTAATAACGAGGCTACGACGGATTTGCCGCTCCCGATCCCTCCTGTGATACCTATCTTAATCATGCTTGTTGTTGTGTTCCAAAATAAATTCCACTTTGTCCGGCAATAAGGTTGCCGTGTGTACCCAGTCCGGTTTCTTGGTGAGTTTGACAGGTAGGGTACCAGATACGCTTTGCTCCAGATCCTCAAAAGGTATATGAATCGAGAACATATCTTCCGAAAGCCCTTTGAACCGGGACAAAGGTACACTGCAAGTCACTTTTACGACCGCCGGGAACATACGTACCGTATAGTGTGGCGGTATATGGCTGCAAGAGACCGGTATTTCCAGCGTCTTCTCCGTGTACTCCTCTATCGGGACCGTGATAGATACGCTTTCCGGATCAAAGTTGACTCCGTCTACCTTGATCAGTTGTACGGTTCTCGTAATGTTTTTATTCGCCTTTTTAACTTCGGTGAAGACCGTCTTAACCGAGGTCAACGTATCCAAGATCGCCGCAGTCGCATAAGCGCTGATCTTTTGGGGATTGATCCGGATATCCCCGGATAATTGAAAGCCGGCTTCCATATGGATATCGCCATTAAAAACGACCGGTATCTCCTTATGGACCCGTTGGCTGAAAGCTATATCAATTTGTTGCGGATCAAAACTTTGCAATGTCGTAGTGGCTATCAACTGTTTTTGAATATCGTTCTCGATCTGCCTTTTACTTACTTGAACCGAACCATTTTTCTTCTTCGTATCCTTCATGTTCACCTCGATCGGGGCAAACGATCTTCCAAAAGTATAGTTGAGTAAAACGCTACCTCGGTCCTTTACCTTTGCGGTAATCATTTTCACCTCAGGGGTATTGAACGCTATATCGGCAGGTACATTCTTATACTTGACCGGAAAGACAAGCGCGATCTCATATTCCTGCTGCAAGCTTTGGAGTAGCCAGAAGCCGAAAGCCAAAAGGACGAAAAGGAAAAAGACCAAGGCCTCTTTCCATTTGTCTCCGTGGAAAAAAGCCTTAGTCTTTGCTTGGATAGACTTGAAGGAATTTTGTATGTTCTCAAGTCGCGACATATTCTGTAGCTAGATTATTTCTGCTGCTGAGCGTCTTCCGCTGAAGCGAAAATAGAAGTCTTATCTACACGGATACGTACTCCATCCGCTACTTCGATTAGCATATAAGTATCACCGATCTCTTTGATCTTTCCATAGATACCCCCGGCGGTAATCACTTTATCACCCGTTTTCAATGCCTCGCGGGCTTTCTGGATCTCTTTTTGTTTCTTTTGTTGCGGACGGATCATGAAGAAATAGAAGATAGCTACGATAACTACCATCATCAAAATACCGGACCACTGACTTCCCCCGGCCGGAGCTTGAAGTAAAATACTGAGCAAGTTCATACAATAATAATCGTTTTACAGGTTAATATCAATAATGATATGCGCAAATGTAATGATAATAATTAAGCTTTGAACAATAACTTCTCTTTTTTTAATTCGTTGACGATTGAATCCAGAATTCCGTTGATGAATGTTCCGCTTTTGGGTGTGCTATAATACTTTGCGGCATCGATATATTCATTTAAGGTGACGTTGATGGGAATAGTCGGGAACGATAGAATCTCGGCTAAGGCGACTTGCATGATGATCAAGTCCATGTTGGCGATACGTTCGGTCTCCCAATTCTTCATATGTTTGTCGATGCGCTCGCGATATTCCGTACCGTTCAACAAGCTCTGACGGAATAATTTGATCGCGAAAGCCCTGTCTTCCAAATCCTTGAACATGGGCAATAAGGCTTGTTTACTGCCTTTCTCCTCCTCGAATTTCTTGATAGTCTTCACGGTGAAAGTCTCTATGATCTCAATGTCGTCATTCCAGTAGATGCTTTTATCTTCCAGATATTCCTCTATCATCTCGTTCCCACAGATTACTTTCTTGAAGATCTGGCGCCAGAACTCACGATCCGTCTCGTACGAGTCTTCTTCGTTTTTCAAGTATTCGGCGTAAATCTCAGAACTTAAGATCGTATCCAACACGTTTTTAATGAACTCATCGTCGTTGCTCCATGAGAGACCTTGCTCATCTACATACTTTTTCAACGTATCATTTTCCGCCAATTGAGCGACGAAGCGATTGTCTATGAAGCGCATATTCGGGTTTAACTCCTCGTCGGTAGGCATGTATTTGCATTTCCGGGTGTCAAGGATCCTTCTTCGCAGGTTGGTGACGTCGATAATTAGGAGCAAGAAATAATAATATAAGTCGTATGACTTCTGAAGGCTGAAAAGCAATTCGTTTTCCGCAACTTTGAGGTCGCCGTTCCCGTTCTGATAGTAAGAGTATACTATCTGTAAAACCTTAATGCGGATTAAAATTCTGTTGATCATCGTTTGAAGGAACTTCTTGTTATAAATTAGGCCGCAAAGGTAGTCGTTTTTTTCGTAAAAGAATCCGGATTTACTTAAATTTATACGTGTTAGATGATATTTTATAAATTTAGACTCAATGTGCGTATTTTCGATCGTTAAAATAGTTGCTAATTAAAAAAAAATGCACATATTTGAGGCTAGTTATATAAAGTGGGTGGGTTTTTAACGAATGTTAGCTGTCATGGAAGAATCAATAAAGAAAAAACATGTTGAAGGTGGCGACAGGGAGATTTTATATTCCAAAGCCATCAAGGCGGGAAAACGAATTTATTATCTGGACGTGAAGAGGAATTTGAAAGATGACCTATTCGTTGCCGTTACGGAAAGTAAGAAAGTTCAATCAAAGGATGGTTCGCAAATCTCATTCGAGAAGCATAAGATTTTCCTTTATAAGGAAGACTTCGAGAAGTTCATGGAGGGAATGCAGGATGTAATAGGTTACATCAAGGACTCGAATCTGAGGGGATCCGCGGAAGATGCGGTGGAACCCGAAGAGGAGGAAGCGATACCCAGCGATTCTCCGGAGGGGGATATGTCTTCCGGCGCTATAAAGTTGGATATTGAGTTTTAATGTAACACGAAGAAAAAAGGATAACGGGCTGTTTCCTCCCTGCGAGTGAACAGCCCGTTATGTGTTTTAGGCACTTCCCGTAAAGGGAAATCCTATTCTTTGCTGCGAATTATTTAGCCGGATGGATAGCCTCTGTAGGACATGCGTCAGCGCAAGTTCCACAATCTGCACACACTTCAGGGTTGATGCTGTATTTATCACCTTCTGAAATTGCTCCTACCGGACACTCATCAATACAAGTTCCGCATGCAATACAATCATCGCTAATTACGTAAGCCATTTTTTTAAACGTTTAAATTGATAACTATTGGTTGGTGCAAAAGTATAGATTTCTTTCTATTTAAAAAATATCTACCGGCTTATTTTCTTCAAAAATCTTGTTTTTTGCAATATCTTTGTTCCGTTTTCGTTATTAAGCAAAACAGGTTGAGATTTGAGACGATTGTTACTTATACTATATGTAGTAAGCTTGGTTTCCATGGGAGCCATGGCTCAGAAGGAGAGGGTGAGGAATCAGCCGTACGCTGATTTGAAATGGTTTCATCTTGGATTTCATGTGGGTATTCACTCGCAGGATTTATTATTGACCCATACCGGTGTCACGACCCATGGAGAGACTTGGTTCGCGGAGATTCCCTCTTATTCGCCCGGCTTCAGTGTCGGGGTGATCGGAGATATGTATATGAATCCTTATTTCAATTTACGCTTCACACCTTCTATCCATTTCGGAGACAAGAAATTTAAGTTCCGGGAGCAGGCTACGGGAGAGGAATTCGTCACGAACGTTCGTTCCAGTTATCTGAATTTCCCGTTAGACGTTAAATATACGGCCTTGCGCTTGAATAATTATCGTCCTTATTTGATCGGCGGTATCTATGGATCCGTGGATATAGGGCGTAAGAAAGGCAATCCGATTCTATTGAAGAGTACGGACTTCGGATTTGAGTTTGGCGTGGGATGTGATATCTATCTACCCTATTTTAAGTTATGTCCGGAGCTTAAATTCTGTTTCGGACTGGTTGACCTATTGGAGAAAGATCGTCCGGACTTGGTCGATCAGGTAAATATCAAATATACGGATGCGCTATCGAAAGCTACTTCCCGTATGGTGATCTTGACGTTTAATTTCGAATAAATAACTCGATATAGATATAAGCGGCCGGGATTGCCATCATTACGCTATCGAAGCGATCCAGCATGCCTCCGTGCCCGGGTAATATATGCCCGGAATCTTTCACGCCTAACGTGCGTTTCATCAGCGATTCGATCAAGTCTCCCCAAGTCCCGAATACTACGATCGCCATGGCTAGTCCAAGCCATGTGTACCGGTTCGTGGCCGGCATGAACCCAGCGAATATTTGGGAAGTTATTAAAACGAACGTTAATCCCCCATAGAAGCCTTCCCACGACTTTTTAGGAGAGATACGTTCGAACAACCTTCTTTTTCCGAACATAGATCCTACCAGATAAGCTACCGTATCATTTACCCATACGAAAACGAAAATAGCCAAGGCAAAATAGGGGATATGTATGATCTCGCCCGGTGTATTGGGAACCGATGTGATAAAGTTTAGCAGAGAGAAAGAGCCTGCGCAATAGATTTGACCGAACAGGGTCAATGCCCAGTTATTGATCGGATTGCTGGCTTTATCGTAAAGCTCGGTGATCAGGGTATACATTAGAAATAAAAGATAGGGGAGAAATACATTGCCCCCTACCAACCCATTGGCGTAACCGAATGTGGCGGCGAAAAGGTAGGCTCCTCCCAAGGAACTGACAAACCGTTTGATGGCGGCATTCTCATACTGTTTGACCAATCCGTAGAACTCCCATAGAGAAAGTCCGGTAATGAGTCCGAATACCGCGAGAAAATAATAGGAGTGGAAATAGATCGCGCCGACCAATACCGCTACGAAAATGATGCCAGTCAATGCACGTGTAATCAGATTTTTCAAAACAATCGTGTTTTTGCTTGTTCGTAATTTGGGTCGCGAATATAACGAATCGCCTCCGCCTCCTTATCCGCGTTCTCCTTGTTCTTTCCGTTAGCCTTTTCCTGCAACTCCAGAATCTCTTGCGAACGGGAGATCCAAGCACGTTTCCCGAAGATATGCTCTACATCTTCCGAGTAGATTACCTCACGATCCAATAATACCTGCGCCAACTTGCTATGTCCCTCGTTATTCTCGGATAAGATTCGTTTTGCCCTGTCGTATTGCTCATTGATGATCTTCTGTACTTCCGTATCGATCAATTTGGCGGTCTCCTCACTATAAGGCTTGGTGAATCCCCAATCCTGTCCGGTGGAGTCGTAATAGTTCAAGTTGGGAAGCTTATCGCTCATACCGAAGTAAACGACCATCGCATAGGCTTGTTTCGTGACACGTTCCAAATCGTTGGATGCGCCTGTGGATATTTTCCCCAGGACCAGTTCCTCCGCGGCCCGTCCTCCCAAGGTAGCGCACATCTCATCCTGCAATTGCTCGCGGGTGGTGATCTGTCTCTCTTCCGGCAAGTACCATGCCGCACCCAGTGCCTTCCCGCGGGGAACGATTGTCACCTTGACCAGCGGATTGGCGTGTTCCAACAACCAACTTAATGTAGCGTGTCCGGCCTCATGGTTCGCGATACATCTACGTTCTTCCTCCGTCATGATCTTCGAGCGTTTCTCCAGACCTCCGACAATGCGGTCTACCGCGTTCATAAAATCTTCTTTTTGCACGAATTTCTTCCCGTTACGGGCGGCGATCAAAGCAGCCTCATTACAAACATTCGCGATATCAGCCCCCGAGAAGCCCGGAGTCTGCCTTGCCAGGAACTCAGCGTCTACGCTTTCATCGATCTTGATCGGACGTAAATGTACGCCGAATATTTCCTTACGCTCATTCAAATCCGGTAACTCAACATGAATCTGACGGTCAAAACGCCCGGCACGCAACAATGCTTTATCCAAAATGTCCGCACGGTTTGTAGCGGCTAAGATAATGACACCACTGTTAGAACCGAAACCATCCATTTCGGTCAATAGCTGGTTCAACGTGTTCTCACGCTCGTCATTACTATTCATATTCGCGTTCTTCCCCCGCGCACGGCCTACCGCGTCGATCTCATCAATAAAGACGATGCAGGGCGATTTTTCCTTCGCTTGGCGGAACAGGTCACGCACACGGGAGGCGCCTACACCGACAAACATCTCCACGAAATCAGAACCGGACAAGGAGAAAAACGGCACATTCGCCTCTCCGGCAACAGCCTTCGCCAATAATGTCTTACCGGTTCCCGGAGGGCCTACCAATAAGGCACCCTTAGGTATCTTACCTCCTAGTTCGGTATATTTTTCCGGATTCTTCAAGAAAGAGACGATTTCCTCTACCTCTTGTTTTGCTTCCGCCAATCCGGCGACATCCCTGAATGTCACCTTACGGTCGTTGTCTTTATCAAAAAGCTGGGCTTTCGCTTTACCAACGCTGAACACGCCACCCGGGCCTGCGCCGGTACCACCGGACATACGCCTCATCAAGAACATCCATACACCGATCAATAGGATAATCGGGCCGAACGAAACCAAGAAATTCCAGATAGCGTCATCGCCTTCCTCGAACCGGACTTGCGTGTCGATATGATTATCGGCTACCGCTTTGTCATAGAAATCGGAAAATTTGTCGGCCGATGGGATCTTTACGTATACTTTCGGAGAAACCCCGATTTTAGAAACGTCCATGTTCCCGAAGACCCGTTCGGCATGTCCGCTTTTCACGGTCGCCTCCACCAAGTTCTTCTTGTTGTAGACCGTCATTTTATCGAATATGTTTTCCCGCGCTAGTTTCTGGAACTCCGTCCAACCTAGCTCTTTCGTTCCCGAAGAATCATTTGTCATGTATAGGGCGACAAGCATGATAAAGATCAACCCGTACATCCAATACAAGTTAAAACGAAACATCTTGGGTTTCCCTCCCTTCGGTGTTTTATTAAATAGGTCGTTTTTATTTTCCATAAGAAATCATCCTCAAATATTTAGGCCTGCTTAATCCATGTCGGGTACTTGTATAACCCTCGAGTCTGCCCAAAGGTTCTCCAAGTTATAGAACGCACGTTGCTCCGGCAAGAATATATGCACAAGAACCGTGCCATAATCCATGCCGATCCATCGAGCGCCCTGTGTACCGTCAATGGATAAAGGCTTCTCATTTGCATTTTTGCGTGCGAAATCCCATACGGAATCAGATAAAGCGGAAACTTGAGTGGGCGTGTTTCCCTCACAAATGACCATATATTGACAAATGGCGCCGGAAATCTGGCTTAAATCTACTGTTACAATATTTTTGCCTCTTTTCTCTTGAAGGCCTTCGATAATCGTTTTTACTAATTCTTTTGCTTGATCCATTTATTTCTTATTGATATAATTCTCCGAGCCGCGAATATACTTCTTAATTCGTTACATACATCCTTTTCTTTCATTAATATGTGTGTAATACCTTTTTGAGACGATCTCTCCGGCCGTTATAAGCTTTTAAAAAAAGCACGCACGTCTTTTTCCCGGACATTTTTTTCGAAGGTTTATTTGCGAATTTTGAAAAAGTATATACCTTTGCACTCGCCAACAAGCGAGTGGGCGATTTGTTAAATATTGTTCTATGGTGTAATGGTAGCACAACAGATTCTGGTCCTGTTTGTCCTGGTTCGAATCCAGGTAGAACAACGTTTGAGGTCTCCCCGGTAATTTTGTAGAGATTGTTCTATGGTGTAATGGTAGCACAACAGATTCTGGTCCTGTTTGTCCTGGTTCGAATCCGGGTAGAACAACTTGAAAAAGCCTCGTTATTCGATAAGAGTAGCGAGGCTTTTAGGCTGTAGATATCCTGTTTTCATTTGTAACGAATCCATTTGGACATCTCTTTTATACTGGGTTTCTTACCATACATAAGAATGCCTACGCGGTATATTTTGGCGGAGAGCCAAGTGAAACCGATGGATAATAGATACAAAAATCCAATGGAAAGTAGTATTTCCCACAAAGGCACCTCGAATGGCACCCGGACCATCATGACGATCGGCGAGGTGAATGGGATCATGGAGCACCAGAACGCTAATGGCCCGTCGGGGTTTTCCATGCTGTAGATTCCCGCGTAGAGGGCGAAAACCAAAAGGAGCGTCACCGGTAGCATGAATTGTTGCGTGTCTTCCTGGCCGTCTACGGCTGATCCGATAGCGGCGAATAAAGAAGAATATAACAAGTAGCCGCCTATGAAATAAACGATAAACAAGATGCCTATCTCGGTGAAGTTGATCGTATGAAGCATCTCTATCCATTCATTTCCCGACTGCCGGGCAGCGATAGCCGTCATGTCAGGGGCTGTGGTGTTAAGTGCCATGCTTGACCGCAATATCTCGCTCTCCATACCTCCTCCTAAAAAGAAAGTTCCCCCGGTGATGAGCATGAAGGTCATGATCGCCCAAAGGAATACTTGGGTAAGCCCGACAAAACCGATCCCTATGATCTTGCCCATCATCAAGTCGAAAGGCTTGACAGACGAGATCATAATCTCGACGATCCGGTTCGTCTTTTCTTCCATAACCCCTTGCATGACCATTCCTCCATAGATCAGGATGAACAGATAGATAAGCATGGTGAAAATTACTCCGGTTATGGATGCCACTACGGACGAGGACTGCTTTTCGCTCCCGTCATCCCCCCACTTGACCGTTTGTATGTTGAAATCTACTTTACTTGCCTTCAGGATCTCTTGCAGATTAGGGATATTGAATGTTGCCAGTTTGTCACGCTCTATCTGCTTCTTCAATGTCATATTGACGAGTCGGCTCAAATCCGCCGGGATTTGTTTCTTGGAATAGAGGGTCGCGTTTTTCGGATTTTTCCGCAAGTCGTCAGAGATGTTGAGAAACGCGAATATCTCCTTTTCCGACATTTGTCTGTACTTATCCATATCTTTGTCGCCATTGATAAAACGATAGCTTTCCGTATCCTCGAACAACGGGGCGTATTTGCCGGTGGCATCGAGTATGGCGACCGTATGAACCTCATCTCCCTTGATGGAAGAGAGCCACAGGGGGACGAAAGCGAGTGCCGCGAATAGAAACGGCGTGAGGAACGTGAGCAGGATAAAAGATTTCTTGCTTACTCTCCGGAGATATTCTCGTTTGATGATCAATCCAATTTTACTCATGCTTTTGGTGTGTTTGTGCCGGAAACGGTGTTGATAAAAATGTCATTCATGGAAGGGATCTCCTCCGTGAAGGAGAGTATTTCATAGCGGGAGGCGAGCTTCGTCAGCCATTCCGAGTTGCCGATAGGCTCTTCCTTGCGTACCCGCAGTTCTTCGGTCTCTCCCGGCCCCTTGCGCACATTCAGTATATAAGTGTTGTTTTTGAAACGTTCACGTACCTCCTTCACGTTACCCGACAAAACGACTTGGGAACGGTTGATAAGGGCGATATCGTCACAAATCTCCTCCACGGACGACATGTTGTGCGTGGAGAATATGATGGTATGCCCGGCCGCTTTCAATTCCAATATCTCTTGTTTAATACGATCGGCGTTGACCGGATCGAATCCGCTGAAAGGCTCGTCGAAGATCAATAACTCGGGTTCGTGTATCACGGTGATGATGAACTGCACTTTCTGCTGCATGCCTTTCGACAGCTCCTCCAGTTTGCGATTCCACCAAGGCATGATGTCAAATTTCTCGAACCAACGGGTCAGACGCTTGCGTGCCTCTGAATAGGAGAGACCCTTCAATTGCGCCAGGTAGATAGCCTGCTCTCCGACTTTCATCTTTTTATACAACCCTCTCTCCTCCGGCAGATAGCCGATCCGGTAGATGTCTTCCGGGCCGGATTCACGGCCGTTGAAGCGAACGATTCCGCTATCCGGCGCCGTAATCCGGTTGATGATCCGGATCAAGGTGGTCTTGCCGGCTCCGTTAGGCCCCAGTAATCCAAAAACAGTTCCTTGAGGAACTTGGATACTCACCTTGTCTAGTGCCAAATGTCCGGCGTACTGTTTTACCACGTTTTCTGTCTCAAGGTAATTCATAGATGTTTTTTATTACATGTTCAATACGATACGCTCGCCCAGCTCTTTGCAGAGTACGTTCTTGATCTCGTTGAGGCGGGCGTTCTGTTTCATCAAATCAAAGATCTGCTCCATGTCTCCCCTGTTTTGAGCCTCTTTGATTTTCACTTGGATATCCTTTATTTTATGGAGGATATAGGCCTCTTTCATAGAATAGATTTCCCGGGGTACCAAGTAATCCAATTTGTTTTCTTCTTGCTCCAGTTCTCTGAACTTCGTATGATATTTACTAAGCTGATACTTGTCGCTGATAAGGTTGGCGGCAACCCGGCTGATGTTCGGGTCCGGATGGGCAAGGAAATAGCGACTGGCCATAAAACCCTCGTCCCGGCAATGTTCGGCCGCCTCGTCCAACATTTGCTTGAAGGTCGGCGTATAAAAGGTGAGGTCGTCGCGTTCCAGATCGAAACGGATATAATCAGCGACCCGCATGATGACACGCTCGTTGCTCTCCTCATCCACGTAGTCATAGAGGACACGTTCGCCGTACCGTACGATATAACGCAAAAGAGCCAATTCGTAAGCCTCGAAAGGAGAGCGTCTCGGTTGGGGGGAGTGTATGTCGGGAGCCGTCGGAGCCTCGTCGGGAGGAGTAGGAGGCGGAGCCGCTTCCTCTTTCGGGATATAATCCTCGGGCGGTGCGTTCCTTACGGATTTAGACGCTTGGTTTTCTTCCTTGTGGAGACGGATCTTATTAACCTCGTTAAGTAAAACCTGCTCGTCTATCTCCAGGGTCGTACTACATTCCCGGATATACACGGAGCGGGCGATAGTATCGGGTATGATCGCTACCGTACGGATTATATCCGAGATCAAGGCAGAGCGTTTGATCGGATCGCCATTCGCTTCCGCCAATAGTAACTTTGTCTTGAAACGGATGAAATCGGTCTCGTTCCGGCTGATAAACTCCGCGAACTCGCTCGCGCTATGGGTGCGGGCAAACGAGTCCGGGTCTTCTCCTGCCGGAAGAAGCACGACCTTGACGTTCATCCCTTCTTCCAACAACATATCGATACCCCGGAGAGCCGCTTTGATTCCGGCGGCGTCGCCATCGTACAATACCGTGATATTATTCGTGAAGCGGCGTATGAGCCGGATTTGCCCTTGTGTGAGCGCGGTACCCGAGGAAGCGACCACGTTCTCCACGCCCACTTGGTGCATGCCGATCACGTCCATATATCCTTCCACCAGGAAACAGCGATCTTGTTTCATGATCGCTTGCTTGGCGAAATAGATGCCGTAAAGCTCGTTGCTCTTGTGATAGATCTCGCTTTCGGGGGAGTTTACGTACTTTGCGGTCTTCTCGTCCTTTTTCAATACACGTCCGCCGAATGCCACGATTTTTCCGCTTAGCGTATGGACGGGAAAGATGACACGTCCCCGAAAACGATCGTTCACGTTTCCGTTATCATACGTGATAACTAAACCGGTTTTCTCGAGGAATTCCCTTTTATAGCCTGCTTTTATAGCGGTTTTGTACAAGGCATCCCGTTGGTCCAAGCTATACCCGAGCTGGAATTTGCGGATGATATCTTCCCGCAGTCCTCGCTCGGCGAAGTAGCGCATACCTACGCTTTTCCCTTCAACATGCTCACGCAATAAGGTAGAGAAGTATTGCCCTGCCCAACTATTCACGATAAGCATACTTTCCCGGTCGCTACGGATTTGTTTCTCTTTTTCGGTAAGTTCCCGTTCCTGTATCTCTATATGGTATTTTTTCGCCAGAAAGCGCAAGGCGTCGAAATAGCTGAGTTGCTCGTGCTTCATGATGAAGTGAACAGCGGTTCCACCTTCTCCACAAGCGAAACACTTACAGATATTCTTCGAGGGGGATACATAAAAAGACGGTGATTTGTCCGAATGAAACGGGCACAATCCTACATAGTTGACCCCTCGTTTCCGAAGAGTCACGAATTCAGAGACAACATCCACGATGTTCGCCGCATCCAATATCCGGTCTATGGTAGGTTGATCGATCATTTTAAATTACTCCTTTTTTAGCGAACACAAATGTAGTGAAAAATAACTAAACAAAAACAATGCCTGACGTTTGCTTGTGTTTGGTTGTTTTTTATTATATTCGCGGCGTGAGACGAGTACCACTCGTCAAGTATGCTTCCCAACTCGTAGGAAACTATCGTTTAACTGATTGGATATTAACAAAATACATATCTTTTCAGGACTAGAAGAATCATATCTTATCCAATGGAACATCCTTTTACAGACGATTGGTTTGTGTTGCGAGACCTGACCCGTCCCAACGCGAAACACCCGGCCTACAGGTTGCTGGAAGAAAAGGGCATTGAGATTTTCACGCCTATGCGTTGGCGGTTGATCGAGAGGAAGGGCAAGCGGATTCGCGAGGAGGTCCCTCTTCTGCACGATCTACTGTTTGCCCATACGACCCATGCGTGTATGGATCCAATCGTAGAAGAGATCAGTACCCTCCAATATCGTTATTTGCGAGGAGGCTACCGTAAACCGATGACGGTAGGCCATGCAGAGATGAGTCGTTTTATCCGTGCCGTCCATTCCGATGATTCCCCACGCTATTTCCCGGTAGAAGAATTAACTCCCGCGATGTACGGTCGCATGATCCGTATCGAAGGTGGCCCATTGGATGGCTACGAGGGTCGTTTACTCGCTATACGGGGTTCCCGTGTAAAACGTTTGATCGTAGAGATCCCCGGTCTGTTAGTCGCCGCGGTGGAGGTCAATCCTGAATATATCCGATTGCTATAATGTACATAGATCCATATTCTATGGGAATTTTCAAACCTCCTTTTCTCTCACACATGCGTATGCGCATGCATAGGGAACAAGCCCTATTGGTGGTTTGCAGGTGGTTTAATTTGACCATTCCTTTGTTTTTATGGATAAAAACCAGTATCTTTATCCGGCAAAATAAAAGATCTTATGGAACATTACATACGTTTTGACTGGGCGATGAAGCGCCTTCTCCGGAATAAGGCGAACCACGCCGTACTGGAGGGTTTGATGACCTCTTTGCTGGGGACTCGTTTCAAGATCGTTCGATTCTTGGAGAGCGAGTCGAACCAGGAGAGCCCTGAGGATAAGTTCAACCGAGTGGACATCTTGGCCGAGAGCGAGAAGGGAGAGTTGGTCATCTTCGAGATCCAGA
>NZ_JAAKDT010000037.1 GCF_011038785.1 Parabacteroides sp. ZJ-118 | reverse complement strand
CCAAAATCGTGCGCGGGTGCACCGATTACAGCAGCATGCTCCCCATGAACATGGGTTTGAGTACTAATAAATACTAAATGTTTAATGAAAACAAAATCAGGGGATAGAAGCTAACAGCCATTGAATCCGTGATTTGCAATTTCGTCCGGCTGTGCTTGGACGCTTACGCCCGCTTCATATTTGTGGAGAAGTCAGCACGGTATGTCTTTGACGATTTGATTTCATACAGTTCATAGTTGACTCCAATCATTTTCTCCTTTATCAAATCAACTTCCACTCCCCGGTTTTCCCTGTAAAAGAATAGGGAGGTTCTGTGCCGTTCAATGTCAGTTTGTTTCTTCATCTCAGCGACCACATGGTTTTCAAAAATCTGCCCTCTCATAGGATGGGAAGTTAATTCCATCGGATTGCGTATTCCCAGCAAGCTACACAGCAACCCTGTATCGGTTATAGTGGGATAATAGTTAACACACTCTTCTATTTGGGGCATTATATGCCGGGGAACAAAATCAATCATTGTTTAAATCTTAAGATGCAACCTTGCTATTTTGCGAAGTTGCATCTTAAATTTGATATATACAAGAAAATCAATAAAAAAGATGAGAAAAGAGAGGATATTGCTTTGCTTGGCGCACATGTCAGGCAAGGAACAGGATTTTATAAAGGAGGCGTTCGACCAAAACTGGGTGGTGCCCCTTGGCCCGAATGTCAACGGGTTCGAGAAAGACCTCGAGAACTTCGTTAATGAACAGAGTTTAGTGACAAAGCAGGTTGTGGCATTGTCGGCTGGGACGGCGGCGGTGCATTTGGCGCTGATCGCCTGTGGAGTAGGGGCGGGCGATGAGGTGATCGTGCAGTCGTTTACCTTCTGTGCGTCGAGCCATCCGATCACCTACCTTGGGGCAACGCCGGTGTTTGTTGACTCAGAAGAGGAGTCATGGAATATGGATCCGGAACTGCTCGAAGTCGCTATCAAAGATCGTATTGCCAAGACAGGTAAGAAGCCGAAGGCGATTATTCCTGTGGCACTCTACGGTATGCCGTATCAGGTTGACCGTATCATGGAGATTACCAACCGTTACGAAATCCCCGTAATCGAGGATGCTGCCGAGGGGTTAGGCTCACGGTACAACGGCCGGGTACTTGGCACCTTCGGCAAGTACGGCGTATTGTCGTTCAATGGGAACAAGATGATTACCACTTCGGGAGGCGGTGCGCTTATTTGCAGTAACGCCGAAGACAAGAACAAGGTCTTGTGGTACGCCACACAAGCGCGTGAATCGTATCCCTACTATCAGCATGAGGCTATCGGTTATAACTACCGGATGTCGAATATCTGTGCCGGTATCGGTCGCGGTCAGATGACCGTCATCAATGACCATATCGCTCACCACAAACACGTACAGGCTCTATATGAAGAGCTGCTCAAAGATGTGCCGGGTGTGACTATGCACGGCAATCCGTGGCCGGAAAGCGATTCCAACTTCTGGCTCTGTACAGCTACACTTGACCCCAACTTGCGCATAAAAGGGCAGGAGAATGCCTACAAACAGATTGTGACCGGAGCTGTCGGCGGAGCAGCCGGCGTAATCCACGCCGCATCAAAGGCTACAACCGACTGCCAGCCCAATGACAACGTTGAGGCGCTCCGCGTCTGCCTCGACAAGGCCAATATCGAAGCCCGACCGTTGTGGAAGCCGATGCACAAACAGCCGGTGTATAAGAACGCCCCTGCATACGTCAACGGCGTAAGCGAGGGCCTTTTCAAAGTCGGCATCTGCCTCCCCTCAGGGCCGTATGTTACTGACGATGATGTCCGCTATATCGTCGACACCATCAAAGCCGCTATCCATCTCTTATCTGTTTCGCCTGTGTTGTAAGGGATGAGGTCTGTGCCGTGAATTGTGTAAAGAAAAATATATTGAAGTTTCCATGAATCTTTTTTCCAGACTATCTACCTGGTACTTTTCCAAGAAATCCTTGCCTTATTGGGGTATTATCTTGCTGGATTGCTGCTTGATCTTATTTTCCGGCTTATTGGTGTATACCTTGAATAATGGTGTGTTGTCGACCTTGGATATCTTAGGACGCCTATTGGTCACGCTATTGGTATGCCTGATCCCTTATCTGGTAGGCTTTCGCCTGTTTCATACCTATTCGGGGATCATCCGTTACTCTTCTTTCGTAGATTTGCAAAAGGTGGGGTTCGCTGTCTTGTTTGGCTTGATTTGCGTGGTCGTGTTTCAGGCATTGACGGATTTCTCTCCTTATTTGATGTATATCCGTAAACGGGATCTGATCCTCTCCGCATTGTTGGCGATGAGCTTGATGTGGATGATCCGTGTGTTCGTTAAATTCTTTTATGTGAGTACTTTTCGGGTAGCTAAGGCGGAACGTGCCTTTATCTATGGCGTGAAGCAGGGTGGGGTCAGTCTGGCGAAAAGTATCCAGAATCAGGATCCGGCTCGTTTTGTATTGGCTGGATTTATCTCGGACATGACAGAGATGGGGCATCGTTATTTGATGGGGGTCAAGGTTTACCCGAATAACGAGGAGTTGGTTGGTGTGATGAGAAGGCAACAGGCCGGTGTTTTGTTGGTATCACCATTGAAGGTTGAGGCGATCCGGAATAATCAGGAGATGGTGGACAGGTTGATCAAGGCGAATATAAAGATCTATATGATTCCTGCCGCCCAAGAGTGGGACGGGAAGAGCGACTTGAACCATACCCAGCTGAGGGAGGTGAATATAGAGGATCTACTGCCCCGCGATAAGATCGAGATAGACTTGGAGGCGGTGAAGGGGCTGCTTACCGGTAAGCGGATTCTGATAACAGGAGCCGCCGGGAGTATCGGTAGCGAGATCGTGCGGCAGGTAGCCCGGTTCGCTCCGGAGCGTATGGTCTTGATTGACCAGGCAGAGACTCCCTTGCACGATATCCGCTTGATGATGGCTCGTGAGTGGCCGGATATAGATTCCTATACGGTCGTGAGCGATATTTGTGTACGTGAACGCATGGAGGCGCTGTTCGAGGAGCATCGTCCGGATTACGTGTTTCATGCCGCGGCTTACAAGCATGTGCCCATGATGGAGGATAATCCGGAGGAGAGTGTCCGCAACAACGTGGACGGCACCCGGGTAATCGCTGACTTGGCGGTGAAATATGGCACGCGGAAGTTCGTGATGGTATCGACGGACAAGGCGGTGAATCCTACGAACGTGATGGGCTGCTCGAAACGTATTTGCGAGATCTACGTGCAGAGCCTGGACCAGGCTATCAAGGAGGGGAAGGTGAGTGGTCGTACGCAATTCGTGACGACTCGTTTCGGGAATGTGCTGGGATCGAACGGTTCCGTGATCCCGTTGTTTAAAGAACAGATCAAGCGGGGCGGTCCGGTTACGGTGACGCACAAGGATATCATTCGTTTCTTTATGTTGATACCGGAGGCTTGTAAGCTGGTTCTTGAGGCCGGTACGATGGGTAATGGGGGCGAGATCTTCGTGTTCGATATGGGTAAGCCTGTACGGATCGTGGATTTGGCTGAGCGGATGATCCGTCTGAGCGGCGTGAAGGGAATCGAGATCCGGTTCACGGGATTGCGAGACGGGGAGAAGTTGTATGAGGAGGTACTCAATGAGGAGGAGACCACTAAGCCGACTTTTCATCCGAAGATCAAGATCGCCCAAGTGCGGGCGTATGACTATGCGGACGCTAATCGGCGGATTGATGCCTTGGTGCATGCTTGTGCCGTGGAGGGGGATATGCAGATCGTGAAGCGGATGAAGGAGATCGTTCCCGAGTTTAAGAGCCAGCATTCTAAATACGAGGCTCTGGACAAATAAATTGTAGAAAATAAATAAGATGTGAAAAGAAGGTCTCTCACCGCGAGGGGCCTTTTTTTATGGGATAAAAACGTTGCCTATGAGATAGTATTTCGTACTTTTGCTTACACGATCCAATTCGTGTTGTTTGTGATAAGAAGAAGGAATGAGCATGGTACGAATAAGAAAGATATTGCCGGTTGTTGTGTCCGCGTTGGTCGGGGTCTTTTTCATACTGCCTTTGATTGGGGTTGGGATACTGAAATGGGCGGTCTTACCCCCGGAAAAGCTGACACCGCTGGTCGTAGAGAAAACAAACGAATTTATTGAGGCTCATTTGGAATGTGAGCGGGTGGAATTGACTTATTTCGAGACGTATCCTTATCTGGGAGTGAAGTTGACGAATGGGCGTCTGATCTCACATCTGGCGAAGGATTCTATGGACTATCAGGAGGATCTGGTGATTCCTTCGGATTCTTTGCTGTCTTTTAAAAAGGTGCTCGTCGTATTGAACCCTACGGATTATCTGTTTAGCGGGAAAATAACGGTTCCTCGGGTTATCATGGATAGTATCCGTTTTTATGGTTATGTGAACGAGGAGGGAAAGGCGAATTGGGAGATTTATCAAAGCGAGATGGATTCGGTAGACGAATCATCGTCGTCTCCATTGCCTAAAATAGATTTGCAGCAAGTGCATATTACGAATGGGCACTTTGTCTATGATGACCGCCGGCAGGATTTATATACGGCGATTGATGGTTTCTTTTTACATATGGATGGCCTTTTGACCCAGCGAGGGAATAAGTTGGATGTGGAGACCGGTTCTTCCTCAATCGTATTCCGTAGCCCGTCTTATTCTTTGGCGAATAAGTTGGCGTTACGATTCAAGGGACGTTTGCTGTTGGCTGATGGACTTCGCCGGATGGGGTTGAGGGACGCCGAGTTGCTGGTGAATAACTTGCCTTTTACGGCGGATGGCTTTATGGTATCGGCTACCGAGGATAATCCGTCGCGGATCGATTTGACTTTCGGGTTGAAGGTTTCCGATATGAATGACCTCTTACATTTTATTCCGGACGAATATTTTAAGGATCGGGATAAGACGCTCGCCGAGGGACGTATTATTCTGAAAGGGGATATCCGTGGGGAATTAGGGGATAGTATCGTTCCTACCGTGAACGTATGCTGCAAGATAGAGGATGGCTCTTATCATATAAAGGGGATCGAGCAGGGGATTGATACCTTGCGCATGGACGTGGATTTGCATTTGAATGGCGCTTACCCGGATTCTTCCTATGTCTCTCTGGAAGAGTTGACATTGATCGGATTGAATACCTCGTTGACCATGAGTGGCGAGGTTAGGGATATCCGGAGGAACCCCGCGATTCGGGCAGAGATGAAAGGACGGGTCGATTTTACCCGTTTGGCTAAAGATCTTTTGAATCCCGATACGCTGTTGCTGGAGGGTACTATGATGGCTGATTTATCTACGGCGTTTAGGGTGGATGATATCGTGAATAGTCGCTTTGGGAGGGTCAAGTCATCCGGTGATTTGACGATTGATCGTTTCAAGGCGTTTAGTAAACCGTTGGGTGTGGATATGTATATCGCCGGGGCGAATCTGTTCGTAGGCTCTACTGAAAATGAAAGCAAATATCTGAACGCGAAAGGCTTGTTGAGCGCTAATTTGTCGGTGGATACCTTGAATATAAAGTATAAGGATGAGATCCGTACGAATATCGGTGGATTGAAGATGGTAGCCAACACGACGCCGGTTATTGATACAACGGCTGTTATCCCTATGACCGCGGGATTGGAATTTGATCATTTACGTACGAAGTTGCCGGATTCTACGTGGATGGTGGCCGGTAAGACGGTGTTGAAGGGCGGGATCAAGGCTTCTTCTACAGATAAGCGGATTCCTATGGCGGGAGCTACGATCTCGG
Organism: Parabacteroides sp. ZJ-118; assembly: GCF_011038785.1. Lineage (GTDB taxonomy): Bacteria > Bacteroidota > Bacteroidia > Bacteroidales > Tannerellaceae > Parabacteroides. The sequence goes on along the minus strand of NZ_JAAKDT010000037.1, from coordinate 28,854 downwards.
TGGATACCTTAAAATATATTCTTATCCCTCTACGGACGGGTATGGTGCTGACGGAAAGCCGGTTCTCCTTGGAAGCATTGCCTTATCGGCAAGCGGTCCGTCAACAACGTGAGCGCCGTATCGCCGCCGGTGATACATTGAGCAGGCGTGCGCGGATCATCCGGAGAACGAACGGACAGCGGTCGCGGTCAGATTCGGTGGCTTCCTCAAACAGCGTCTTGCGTCAATGGGAGGCTCGGGGACAAGTGAGGTTTAAGCAATTGAGGAGCTTTAGCCGTTTATTCCCTATTCCTATGTATATTGATGAGACAAGCGTGACGTTTAACACGAACAATATGACGTTGAGTGGCGCTCGCCTGCATTTAGGAAAAAGCGATCTTACTTTGAGCGGAGAGCTTAGCGGCATCCGGCGAGCCATGCTACGGGGGGGAAAGCTGAAAGCGAATTTCGAGTTGGAATCCGATCTGATCGATTGTAACCAATTGATGCTGGCTATAGGTAAAGGTTTGCGGTTTTCCGATCAATTGGCATCCAATTCGGTCGGAGCTTTCCCGGAAGACAGTATCCCCGTATTGGAGAAGGATCATCTATTCGCGAATACCGTGGATAGTGTCGCTACGGATTCGATCTCTCAACTATTTGTCGTTCCGGAATTCTTGGATCTGACGCTTCATACAAATGCTAAAAGAATTGATTTTAAGGATCTGAAGTTGGAGAATGTGAAAGGTGAGGTTGTAATCCGGGATCAAAGTATCAATCTGAGTGATTTATGTATGAGCTCGAATATCGGTTCGGGAGATTTGACGATGGTCTATACGGCTCAAACAGATCAAGAGGCGACTATGGGATTTGAGTTGTTCTTAAATGACATTTTAGTGGAACGGTTAATTCATCTATTCCCGAATATCGATACATTGGTACCGATGCTTCGTTCGTTCGAAGGCATGGTAGATTGCCAGATGACGGCGACTTGCAAGGCGGATTCTACGATGTCTGTGTTGCTTCCGTCTGTAAATGCCTCTTGCTACCTGAGCGGAAAGAATATGGTGTTGCTGGATGGTGAGACATTCACCGAGATATCGAAGACGCTGATGTTTAAAAATAAGAAGCGGAATATGATCGATAGTATAGCGGTAGATTTAGCGATCCATGATAGCAAGATCGAGGTATTCCCATTCCTGGTGGAGATGGACCGGTATAAAGTGGCCGTAGGAGGGACGCATAATCTGGATATGACGTTCGATTACCATCTCTCGGTATTAAAATCACCGGTTCCGTTTAAGTTGGGCATCGATATAAAAGGGAATCTGGATGATTTCAAGTTCAAGATCGTGAAATGTAAATATAAAGATTTCTTGAAGCCTGCCAAGCAAGCGGAACTGGATAGTACCCGCAGGAATGTGAGGGAGGAGATACGCAAGACGATCTGGAAACAAATAAGAGAGGCCGCTCCCGAATTAGGGAACAGCCTCTCCGAGATTCATCCGCATGCACACAATCATGTCGATGAATCAACGTGATCCATACATTTGTTCGTAATATTTCATGTAATCTCCACCGGTGATATCTTCTACCCATTTCTGGTTTTCGAGATACCAACGGATGGTTTTTACGATACCGACTTCGAAGCGGGTCTCCGGTGTCCAGCCTAATTCGTCGGTGATCTTCGTCGGATCGATGGCGTATCGTTGGTCATGACCCAGACGGTCTTTCACGAATGTTATCAAGCTGTCGTTGATCCAGTCGATAGCGATTTGTCCATCGGCACCGATCTCTCTTTTCTTTAATACTTGGCGATATTCCGGTTGTTCGGTCATTAGTTGATGGATCGTCCGGATCGTGAGTTTTACGATCTCGATATTCTGCTTCTCGTTATGACCGCCTACGTTGTAAACCTCTCCCACACGCCCGTGGTGGATTACGGTGTCGATCGCCTTGCAATGATCCTCTACATATAACCAGTCGCGTACGTTTGTACCGTCGCCATATACGGGCAGGGATTTACCTTCCAATATATTCTTTATGATTAAAGGAATCAGTTTTTCCGGAAAATGGTAAGGCCCGTAGTTGTTGGAACAACGGGTAATAGATACCGGCATCTTATACGTCTCGTGATAAGCCTTTACAAATAAGTCCGCACTTGTTTTGGAGGCGCTGTACGGGCTTCGGGGATCTAAAGGCGTGGTCTCGTGAAAATAACCCTCGGCACCTAGGCTTCCATAGACCTCATCGGTGGAGACTTGATGGAAACGTACGCCTTCACGCCATACCGGGTAGCCTGTCTCGGCTTTACCGGTAACCCATGCTTTTCGCGCGGCATCCAATAAGTTCTGTGTACCAAGGATGTTGGTTTGCAGGAATAGCTGCGGGTTTTCGATGCTTCGGTCTACATGACTTTCAGCGGCGAAGTTCACGACATAATCGAAGTTGTATTTATCGAATAGCTGGTCGGCCAAGGTACGGTCGCAAATATCGCCTTTCACGAACTCGCAACGTACTCCATCGATATCCTCGGCGATAGTGCCTAAATTTCCCGCGTAAGTCAGCAAGTCTAGGACAACGATCTTGATATCGTCATATTTCGCCAGCATATATTTGATGAAATTGGCACCGATAAAACCGGCAGCGCCGGTAACTAGGTAAGTTTTCATATCTGTACAGTGTTTAGTATTTGAAATTAAGCTCAGCGTCTTTCAGCGATGGAGCCTGGGTGTCTTTCTCGGATAGGTTGATCGCTTCCGGATCGGTGATGTCCCAATCTACATGGATCGTGGAATCGTCATAGCGGATTCCTCGTTCGTGCGTCGGAGTATATGGATTATCTACTTTATAGGTGAAGATCGCTTCGTCGCTTAACACATGAAATCCGTGGGCGAATCCCTGTGGAATGAATAACTGGCGTTTATTCTCGTCCGATAATTCTACCGCTACATACTGGCCGAACGTGGGTGAGCCTTCACGCACGTCTACGGCCACATCCAATACCCGTCCTTTGATCACCCGGACCAATTTGGATTGAGAATAGGGCGCCAGCTGATAGTGTAATCCTCGCAATACGCCTTTAGAAGAGCAAGATTCGTTGTCTTGCACGAACTGGATTTTCCCGATATGTTCCTCGAACTCCGCTTGCTTAAAAGCTTCCATAAAGTATCCGCGCGCATCTTTCAATACTTTTGGCTCGATGATCCATACGCCCGGTATTACAGTTTCTGTATAAGTCATTTTTTGTTATTTATCTATTTGACAGGCAAAGGTAAGCTCATTTTCTCTACTTCTACAATATTCGGAGGGGAAAAATAAAAAAAAGAAAAGTTTGGTAATTCCAATATTATTATCTTTCTTTGCACTTGCGAAACGGAGGTGGTCGTTTTGTGTTGAGATTAGGGTTCCTTGGATGAGTGGCTTAGTCAGCGGTCTGCAAAACCGTGTACGGCGGTTCGAATCCGCCAGGAACCTCTTAATGATTGAAAATTCAGAATTAATAATTGAAAATTAGGGCTCGCTCTTATTTTTTAATGGATTGGGTTCCTTGGATGAGTGGTTTAGTCAGTGGTCTGCAAAACCATGTACGGCGGTTCGAATCCGCCAGGAACCTCTAAATAATCATAGATCGCATGCACGAGAAACTTATTATTCTTGATTTCGGCTCGCAAACAACCCAGCTTATCGGCCGTAGGGTCAGAGAGTTGAATATGTATTGTGAGATCGTTCCCTATAACAAATTCCCGCATGACGCTACCGATGTGAGAGGTGTGATCCTTTCCGGAAGTCCTTATTCCGTATACGATGAGAATGCCTTTAAGGCAGACTTGAGCGAGATACGTGGAAGATATCCCGTCTTGGGTATTTGTTATGGAGCGCAGTTCCTGGCTTATACATCCGGAGGTAATGTGGAACCGGCCAATTCACGTGAGTATGGACGTGCTAATTTGTCGCACGTTGATGGTGAGGATGAATTACTGAAAGGGATCCATGCGGGTTCGCAGATATGGATGTCTCATGGGGATACGATTACCGTATTGCCGGAGCATTTCAAGGTGATCGCCAGCACGGACGACGTAAGGGCTGCCGCTTACCACGTGGAAGGCGAGAAAACGTGGGGCGTTCAGTTTCATCCGGAGGTATTCCATTCGACAGACGGCACGAAGTTGTTGGATAACTTCTTGAATATTTGCGGGTGCGCCAAGGATTGGACTCCGGCTTCCTTCATCGAGTCTACCGTAGCGGAGTTGAAGGAGAAATTGGGAGATGATAAGGTGATCTTGGCTCTTTCGGGCGGTGTGGATTCGTCCGTTACGGCTGTATTGTTGAATAAGGCGATCGGTAAGAACTTGACTTGTATTTTCGTGGATCATGGTCTGCTGCGCAAGAATGAGTTCGAGAACGTAATGAGGGATTATGAGCATTTAGGATTGAACGTGATCGGCGTAAATGCGAAAGATAAATTCTATAAAGCCTTAGCGGGGGTTACGGAACCGGAGAAGAAACGTAAGATCATTGGCAAAGGATTTATTGATGTCTTTGATGAGGAGGCGCATAAGCTGAAAGATATCAAGTGGTTGGGACAAGGCACGATTTATCCGGATGTGATCGAGTCGTTGTCTATTACAGGTACGGTTATCAAAAGCCATCACAATGTGGGAGGGCTTCCGGATACGATGAACTTGAAACTCGTCGAACCGCTTCGCCTTCTTTTCAAGGATGAGGTTCGCCGTGTCGGTATGGAGTTGGGTATGCAACCGCGTTTGATTAAGCGCCATCCGTTCCCGGGACCGGGATTGGGTATCCGTATCTTGGGGGATATCACGCCGGAGAAGGTCCGCATCTTGCAAGACGCTGACGATATTTATATGTCGTTGATGCGTGAGTGGGGGCTTTACGATAAGATCTGGCAAGCCGGGGTAATCCTGCTTCCGATCCAATCCGTAGGTGTAATGGGTGATGAGCGTACCTATGAGAATACGGTGGCTTTGCGTGCGGTAACTTCCACGGATGCCATGACCGCCGATTGGGCGCAGCTTCCGTATGAGTTCCTCGCCAAGGTATCCAACGAGATCATTAACAAGGTGAAGGGCGTGAATAGAGTCGTGTACGACATCAGCTCGAAGCCGCCAGCAACCATCGAATGGGAGTAATGAGGCCTACATTGATCTCGCAAACCTATATAACCGGATTTCTATTGATTTAGCACATGAATCGTATGGCAAGCGACTAGCGCGGCCGTTTCCGTACGCAGCCGACTCTCTCCCAAAGAGATCGGCTCGAAGCCGTTCGCTTGAGCCAGTTTGATTTCTTCCGAGCTGAAATCACCTTCCGGCCCGATGAGGATTAAGGCGTTCTCTCCCGGCTGATAAATACGTTTCAACAGCGGTTTCTCGCCTTCCTCGCAATGGGCGATGAACTTACGTCCGTCAAAGGGAGTGGCGACAAACTTCTTGAACTCCGTCATTCCTTCTAACACCGGCAAAGTCGCTTTCCGGGATTGCTTCATGGCGCTGACCAATATCTTCTCCAATCGAAACGGCTTGATCTCTTTACGCTCCGAGAAACGACAATTCAGACAGGTGATCGCATTGATCCCTATCTCTGTCGCTTTCTCCACGAACCACTCCATTCGGTCCATGTTTTTAGTAGGAGCTACGGCTATATGGAGATTGAAGTTCCATAGATCGGGTTGTTTCCAACTCTCCAGGAGGGTCACCTCACAATGTTTGGGATGCGCCCGGCTGATAGCCGCTTTATAAAAAGAGCCTTGCCCATCCGTCAACAGTATCTCATCGCTTTCACCTAGACGAAGTACCCGTATACAATGTCCTGCTTCTTCTTCTGGTAACTCCGGGTTTGTTGCGATATCCGGTGTGTAAAAAATCTGCATATGATTTAATTCTCGATTACCCAAGGATCATACCAATTATAGTAGCTGATAACACAGAGACCAAGGCTCCGCCGATCATGGCCGGTACACCGATATGTGAAATCAGTCCTCGTTTCTCCGGGGCTAATACACCCAATCCGCCTAGTAAAATACCGATAGACGAGATATTAGCGAATCCACAAAGGATATAAGTAGACATCAAGATCGATTTCTCATACAAGAATAGTCCCGCATCTTTCCATTGTTGCAACTGGAAATAAGCGACAAATTCATTCAATATGGTCTTTTGCCCTAATAGAGAACCTACCAACATGATATCCTGGCCGGGAACCCCGATCAGCCACATGAAAGGAGACGCTATCACGCCCAGTATAAACTGGAAGGTCAAGCCTCTTGCTTTGCCATTGGAGATCTCCGCGATCCAGTCGTTCAATCCGGTATAACGTCCTATCACGCCTTCCGTGATATAGTTCGCTAACGCTACGAGGGATATGAATACCAATAACATCGCGGCGATATTCGTCATTAACTTTACGCCGGTAACCGTACCTGACGAGATGGCATCTAAAATATTCGAGTTCTCTTTTTCCTTGCCGTAGACAGCTACATGATCCGTAGCTTCTTCTGTCTGCGGACAAAGCATCTTCGCTAAAACGATGGAGCCCGGTACCGCCATCACGGAGGCCGAGAGCAAGTGAGTGGCGAATAAGACCTTTGCCGCCGGGTCTGTTCCTCCCAACATGCCGATGTAAGTACCCATTACCGAACCGGCGATCGTTCCCATCCCGGATACCATGACCAGGAATATCTCCGAACGATTCATCGTCGGCAGGTATCTCTTGATCAACACCGGAGATTCCGTCATTCCCATAAAAATATTACCGGCAGCCACTAATCCCTCCGATCCGGATATATTCATGAATTTACGCAATACCCACGCAAAGGCACCGACTACTCTCTGGATAATCCCCCAATGGTAAAATATGGAAACCAAGGCAGAGAAGAATATAACGATCGGTAATGAATGAAGCAAGAAACTGAATCCGCCCACTTTAGAGGCGTACGGACCTAATAAGAAAGTAAGACCGGCATCGGTGAAGTCCATCAATTTGACAAATATCTTACCGCATCCCTCCAATAGGTTCCCGACGAATGGCACATATAAAACCGCCAAGGCGAATACGATCTGCATGAACAAACCGCCACCTACTAACTTCCAATCGATCCGTTTACGGTCATAACTCATCGCGTAGGCGATACCTAAAATCGTAATGATCCCAAGCAGGCCTCTTAACAGTGAGACCAGTCCGAATCCTCCTTGTTCCCCCATCATTTGTTTGTGTCCTCCTCTTCTTCTCGACGGCGCAACTCGTCTTTATACATTTTCGCGTATTCGTAATTCTCGTCTACTATAGCGTCTTTCAATCGTTCCTTTACATCTTGAGTATTCAATAGGCCTAGCCATTTCTTTAACCGGGCCTCGTCTTTAATCTCATCCGGCTCTAATTCTAATAAAGCGTTATCCTCCTCTGAATGGTCTGTCGGAGGGGCTAGGAGATCCAGTACGACACCGCATTCCTTTACAATCTCCTCGGAGATAAATATGTCGCAATTGATCCGGAGCGCTATGGCGATGGCATCGGAAGTACGGGAATCCAGCTTTATCGATCGCTCTCCGTCGCTAAACTCCAATTCAGAGTAAAATACACCATCCTCGAATTTGTATATATAGACTTGCTTTAGAATGACGTTGAACGCTTGCGCGAAAGTGGCGAATAGGTCATGTGTTAATGGACGAGGAGGTGCGATATGTTCTAAAGCGATCGCTATAGACTGCGCCTCAGCGGTTCCGACGATGATTGGGATTCGCCGCGGACCATTTTCCTCAGCCAAAATTAACGCATAAGCCCCAGACTGAATTTGGCTGTTCGTTAATCCTTGGACCCTTAATTTTATTCTTGTACTCACAAAACCGAAATTTAAAGTTGTATACAAAAGCAAAAGTAATATTATTTTCGGGATTATCGTAAATAGATGCGATTAATCACTTTCCGTGTGTTTGGGGCTGAGGGGAAGGACAATGGAAAAACGGCTTCCTTTTCCTACTTCGGACTCTACGGCGATATACCCATCGAAACGTTCGGCTATCACTTTGCAAATGGATAGTCCCAAGCCGGTACCTTTGGTGAATTCATCCAGTTTCGTGAAACGATTGAAAACGGCGTCTTGCTTTTCCTTGGGGATACCAATGCCGGTATCTTCCACGAAAATATGTACTTGCCGCTCTTTCTCTTGATATGCATAACCAATTAATATATATCCCGCTTGCGTGAATTTGATGGCGTTGCTGAGGAAGTTGGTAATCACTTGTGTCAACCGAAGCTTGTCCGTGAGAATGGATATGCTTTTTTCCGGTATTTGCATACGCAGTTCCACGTTCTCTGACATTAAAACCTTGAAAGTCTGGTGAATTGTGCTTATTAATTCGTTTAGGGAATATTGCTGGAAAGAGAATGACATACGCCCCGATTCGATACGGGAAAGGTCTAAGATGTCATTGATAAGGTTCAATAACAGATCGCTGTTTGTATTGATTAACTCGGTAAAGTTTTCCCGTTCTTCCTTACTGAGTTCGATGTCTGTGTTCATAAGGTTCGAGAAACCGACAATAGCGTTCAATGGAGTCCGTATCTCATGACTCATATTCGCTAAAAATGCCGATTTCATCTGGTCGGACTCTTTAGCCTTCTCCAGGGCTATTTCGAGCTCCTTGTTCTGTCTTACCAAATTGGCTTGCGCTAGCTTCTTGTATTTCTGTTCTCTGGAATATAGCCTCCATAGCCCCGTGGCAACGATATTGATAAAGACGAACGCTACACTAATGAAAGCGATCAGCTCTTTCTTGTATAGTTCGTAAAAAGGTACATTGACTAAACGGACATAAGAAGGGATCTTCTCGATAGGTATTCCCCACGCTTTTAGGGCATGCCATACGAGGATATGTTCTTTACTGCTTTCTTGGATCGGAATATCTGCGATAGAAGTCCCCTTCAACACTAACGAAGCTATTTCCGCCTGTTCTCGCGCTTGTATTTCTACGGATGTGAAATAACCTCCGATGTATCGATTTTGTCTTTTTGCCGGATGATATTGAATCGGTTCGTAATGAGCGGAAAAGCTGGGATAATTGACTAATTGATAAAAAGCTTCGGAAGTATGATCGTATTTTATATCCAAATAAGTGCTTTGATCCAGAGTCCCGGACAAATTGAAGAGCAAAGAAGATCCCGGTAAAACTCTGTATGGGAGGATGTTTATTTTTGCGATACAATCTTTTCCCAGTAGCGACCGTGTCTGAGAGGCATCTTGAGTAAGGTTTATAAGTCTCCTTACAAATAGGCTGTCATTTGTTCCAATTTTATCCAATGCCAGCCCCTGAATTTTAAGGCGGATTATCTCTATTTCCGAGTGCCCTTGTATTTGTTGCCAGAAGTCAGCGAAAGATTTTCTTCCAAGGACTGTCCGATCGCAAGGAATATGGATTTGTAATACTCCAAATAATTTGTGTATAAATTCTATATTCTCGATAAAGTCTTGTTTGTCGTGTAGTCCGGTAACATTGGGGTACTTCTTTAAAAGCGGCCAATTCGGATAATTTACACCGGCGAAGACAATCGGTATCTCTTTTAGATACGGATGCCCGCAAGCTAATAGAGAGTAGCAAGCTTGATCATCGTTCACTAATATGATATCAGGTTTAACCTTCTTGATCGAATCCATATAACTATACATTCGGGCTATTTCAGCGCTATCCAGGTATTGTTCGCAATCTAGGTAGAATGTATGAATCTCCGGGTCTATTTTTTGCTTATTGAAAGTTTGTTTCAGTACTTCATTAAAAATCGGGTAGGTATCTTTCTTTTGCTCGAAAGAATGGATAAGTACGACTCTTTTTTCTTCTTGTTCTTGGCAACCTAGGGTTAACAAAGAGACAAGAACTAGGAATGGGGCCAAAATCAAATACGTATGTGTGTGTTTCATGATTCCTAATGGATAAATCTTTCGCAAAGGTAGAAGTTTTTTTGATTATCAAAGCAAAAAAAAAATAACCATCCGTCACGGATGACCAATCTCCATTGCTAACCTTAAATCTGATGCCATGAAAAAACACGGTGCAAATATATAGTATTAAATTAGTTAGTCGTTCGTGATAAATAATGTTCGATCTGCTGAAAAGTAGCCTCTTTCAACAATACTTTCTTCTCCTTGTTCAACAGGTGTAATGTGGATATCTTTTGATTGCGTTGACCACTGCATGCATTGACGGCCAACGTCAACAATAAAACATATAGATATTTCATGTTCATTCATATATTGATGTTCCGATCCGCGGATATAGAGTATTATTCTTATCTTTTTCGGTGGGTTTCGGTATAAACTATGTACTTTCGCGAACGAAATCAAATAATGATAAGTTATACTAAATAAATCAGTAGTTATGTTTAGCGAAAAACGAGGTGACGTATTACATGGTGTCTTGCTGATAGCCCTTTTCTCATGTTCCGCATTCTATATCGCGGAGTTCCAGTTTATTAAACAATTGTCAATCAGTCCGCTGATTGTCGGTATTATTTTAGGTATGTTATACGCCAACAGCCTGAGAAACCATTTGCCGGAGACGTGGGTCCCGGGTATCCTGTTTTGTACTAAGCGCGTACTCCGTGCGGGTATCGTGCTATATGGGTTTAAGCTGACCTTCCAGAGCGTGATTGCGATCGGCCCTCCGGCAATCTTGATCGATATGGTGATCGTGGTGCTTACCCTCTTGATCGGCGTTTGGGTGGGGCGATTGATGAAGATGGATAAAGACCTTGCTTTACTGACCGCCACGGGTAGCTCTATTTGCGGGGCTGCCGCGGTATTGGGCGCTGAACCGGTCGTGAAGTGTGAGGCTCATAAGACGGCGGTTGCCGTATCGACAGTCGTGATTTTCGGTACGCTTTCTATGTTTATTTATCCGGTGATGTACCGTGCGGGTATTCTTGATTTAGACTCGGAGCAAATGGGCCTTTATACGGGTGCGACCTTGCATGAGGTAGCTCATGTGGTAGGAGCCGGTAACGCTATGGGAAAGGAAATCTCGGATGTGGCTATTATCGTGAAAATGATTCGTGTGATGATGTTAGCACCTGTGTTGGTGGCCATGAGCTTCATGTTGGCTCGAACCGCCGCGAAGTCCGTGGTTAACGGGAGAAGGAATGGTGGAGGCGTTGCCCATTCTCGCGGTAAGATCACTATTCCTTGGTTTGCGTTTGGTTTTTTGGCCGTGATTGGTTTCAATTCGCTCGACTTGCTTCCTCATGCGGTGGTAGATGGGATCAATCAGGTAGATACATTCATGTTGACAATGGCCATGACTGCGCTTGGTACGGAGACTAGTGTCGAGAAATTTAAGAAAGCTGGCGCTAAGCCCTTTGTTTTGGCCGCTATCTTATATGTCTGGTTACTAGCTGGTGGTTATTTGTTGGCGAAATATGTGCCTCAACTTGCATAAGACCGTATTTTCCGCTACTTTTGCGATCTCAAAAAGGTCGTTGTGGATAAGATGAGTCTCTTGTCTATACCGTGAAATATAAAAAGATGGCATCAAAGATTACAAAAGGTATCCTTATTTCTTGTTGGATAGTATACCTCGCTATGTTAGGGGCGGTGGTAATGGTGTTTATGGCGATAGCGAATGGTTCAATTGGTTATATGCCTCCGGTGGAACAATTGGAGAACCCGATTGATAAATACGCTTCCCAAGTTATCTCCTCGGACGGAAAGGCGCTGGGAGCCTATGCGCATAGCAAGGACAATCGTATTTACGTGAACTACGAGGATCTTTCGCCGGATTTGGTGAAAGCCCTGATCGCCACCGAGGATATCCGGTTTGCCGAACATAGCGGTATCGATGCGCAGGGCTTGTTCCGTGCCATCGTGAAGCGGGGTATCTTGATGCAAAAAAGCGGCGGTGGCGGTAGTACCATTACCCAACAATTAGCGAAACAATTATTCTCGCCGAGTGCCGATAATGTGATGGAACGTCTCTTCCAGAAACCGATTGAATGGGTGATCGCCGTTCAATTGGAACGCTATTATACGAAGGAGGAGATCATAAATATGTATCTGAATAAGTTTGATTTCTTGTACAACGCCGTGGGAATCCAATCTGCGTCTCGCGTGTATTTCGGGAAGACGCCTAAAACCTTGAAGATCGAGGAAGCCGCCACGTTGGTAGGCATGTGCAAGAACCCTTCTTATTTCAACCCGGTTCGCCATAACAAGCGTACCGTCGGTCGTCGTAATACGGTTTTGGAACAGATGGAAAAGGCCGGGTACATAACCAAGGCGGAATGTGATTCGTTGAAGGTTTTGCCCTTGGTCGTACATTTTACCCGTATGGACCATAAAGACGGTTTGGCTCCTTACTTCCGCGAATACCTTCGTCTGACAATGACCGCGAAGAAACCGGAGCGTAAGGATTACGCCTCTTGGCAATCCCAAAAATTCAGTGAGGACTCGTTATCTTGGGCTACGAATCCGTTATATGGATGGTGTAACAAAAATAAAAGGGCCGATGGAGAATACTATAACCTGTATACGGATGGCCTGAAAATCTATACGAGCATCGACTCTCGTATGCAGAAATATGCGGAAGACGCTGTTCGCGAACATATGAGCAAGGATCTTCAACCGGCTTTCTTCCGGGAAAAGAAGGGACGTAGTTATGCCCCGTTCTCGAAAGATGTAAGTGCCGGTCAAGTGGACACGATGCTGATGCGTGCGATGCACCAGACGGATCGCTACCGGGCGATGAAAAAGATCGGAATGACTGAGGCCGATATGCGCAAGGAGTTTGAGAAGCCTGTCGATATGCGTGTGTTTAGTTGGAATGGTCCGATCGATACGATCATGTCTCCCTTGGACTCGATTCGCTATCATAAGAGCTTCTTGCGTTCGGCGTTTATGTCGATGGACCCTCGCACCGGACAGGTCAAGGCGTATGTGGGTGGTATTGACTATAATGACTTCCAATATGATATGGTGAATGGCGGTCGCCGTCAGGTCGGTTCTACCATGAAACCGTTCCTTTATTCGTTGGCGATGATCGAGGGGATCAGTCCTTGCGACCAGATGCTGCATGTGCAGCAACAGTTGATGGATGAGAACGGACGTTTGTGGATTCCTCGTAACTCCAGCGCTAAACGGATCGGCGAGATGGTCACGATTAAATGGGGGTTGCAGAACTCGGATAACTGGGTAACCGCTTATCTGATGAGCCAGCTCTCACCTTATACGTTTGTTCGTTTGCTTCATTCTTTCGGCTTGAAGAATCATATCGATCCGGTTATCTCGGTCTGTCTGGGTACTCCGGATGTATCGGTGGGTGAGATGGTCGGGGCCTATACGGTATTTGCCAACAAGGGCATCCGGGTAGAGCCTTTATTCGTGACCCGTATAGAAGATTCCTACGGAAATACGATTGCGAACTTTACCCCACAGATGAGTGAGGTGCTGACAGAAGATGCTTCTTACAAGATGCTACACATGTTGAAAAGCGTGATCGATGGTGGTACCGGAGGACGTATACGTTTCCGCTATGGAATTAAGGCGGAGATGGGTGGCAAGACCGGAACGACCCAGAATAACTCCGATGGTTGGTTTATGGGATTTACGCCAAGCTTGGTCTCCGGCTGCTGGGTAGGAGGTGAGGATCGTTCTATCCATTTCGACCGCTTGGCGGAAGGACAGGGAGCGAGTATGGCGTTACCGATTTACGCCCTTTACATGCAAAAGGTTTATAAGGATAAGACGTTAGGCTATTCGGAAGACGAAAGCTTCGAGATCCCCGAGAAATACGCGAACCCCTGTAGCGAAGGAGCTGAGGAAGATGGCTCTACGACTCCACCGGATACAGGAGGCATCGATAAGATGTTTGAGTAATAATCATCAGATGATTATGGTTTCTTGAAATTCCCCATAAGGGAGGCTCTCGTTTTCTGTGGGGAAATCTTCGTTTCCTTATAGCGAAACGGAAGTCTCTTCAGCCGGAAACTTTCGTTTCTTCCAATAGAAACTGCTGCTGTCTTTGTGGAAAATAGAAAGCGCTACTGATTCTTTTTTTAAATTTTTTGTTATACTAAGAATTAATAGTTAATTTTGTGACTGTTAATCTTAAAAAAAGGAGGCGCTATATGGACCGTTGTAAAATGATTTCTCGGCTGGAAGATCCGTCTGAAGTTTTTGATTTTCTTGTGATCGGAGGAGGGGCTACCGGTATAGGCATCGCTTTGGATGCTTCGACAAGAGGATATAAGGTCGCTTTATTCGAACAATTGGATTTTACGAAAGGGACTTCCAGCCGTAGCACGAAGTTGGTTCATGGTGGTGTCCGTTATTTGGCGCAAGGAGATGTCTCCTTGGTTTTGGAAGCCTTGCGGGAACGAGGCCTGCTACGCCAGAACGCCCCCCATTTGGTAAAAGATCAAACCTTCTTAATCCCTTGCTATCGGTGGTGGGAAGGCCCGTTTTATACGATGGGCTTGATCCTATATGATGTGATGGCCGGGAAATTAGGTCTGGGACGTTCGGTTTGTATTGGCCCGAAACGAGCGCTCCGTACGATTCCGATGCTTCGCCCGAAAGGGATGACCGCCGGGGTGCTTTATCATGACGGTCAGTTTGATGATTCCCGTCTCGCGATTAATATGGTCCGCAGCTCTATCGATGCGGGTGCTTGTATCTTGAACTATGCGAAAGTCATAGGGCTTCTGAAAGACGACGACCATAAAGTATCCGGTGTTACGGTTCGAGATGAGGAGACGGGTGCGATTTATCAAGTAAAATCCCGTTGCGTGATTAACGCTACCGGTGTCTTCGCCGATGAGATCTTGCAAATGGACGAGCCGGGTAAACGCCCGACAGTTCGTCCTAGCCAAGGAGTCCATCTGGTATTGGATTCCTCTTTCTTGCAAAGTGATTGTGCCATTATGATTCCTAAGACGTCGGATGGACGTGTGTTATTCGCCGTACCTTGGCATGGCAAAGTTGTGGTAGGAACAACGGATACCTTGATGGAATCGCCGGAAGAAGAACCGGTAGCCTTGGAGAAAGAAATCCAATTTATACTCGATACGGCCGCTAACTATCTGACCCGGCCACCCAAGCGAAGCGATGTCTTATCCGTGTTCGCGGGGCTTCGTCCGCTCGTCGCTCCCCGTAGCGAGGGTAAAAAGACAAAAGAGATATCGCGTAGCCATAAATTGATCCGGGAGAAATCAGGTTTGATCACTGTTATCGGTGGTAAATGGACAACCTATCGGAAAATGGCCCAAGATACCTTAGACCTCGCTATACGTTATATGCATGTTCCTACAAAAGATTGTATTACAGAGAGCTATCAAATACATGGTAGCCGTAAGAATCCGGACTTCTCCGATCCTTTATACGTATATGGTACGGATGCCGACGAAATCCGTAGCTTAGTGGCCTCTTCCCCCGCCATGGCGGAGAAGTTGCATCCGGACTATGCCTATACAGTAGGAGAGGTAACTTGGCTGGTTCGTAATGAGATGCCTCGTACGTTGGAGGATGTATTGGCCCGCCGTTTGCGTATCTTATTCTTAGACGCACGGGCGGCGATGGCGATGGCTCCTAAAGTAGCGGGGATTCTGGCCGCGGAATGGGGGAAGGACGAGGCTTGGATCTCCGCGCAGGTAAAGGCGTTTAATGAGGTTGCCTCGAATTATATACTGAATTGACAAATTGATAAACGATACGAATCTAGAAGGATATGAATTTTCGAAATAAATATGTGTTGGCAATCGATCAGGGAACCACTAGCTCCCGGGCGATTCTGTTTAATCATCAAGGGACTATTATTACGTTGGCTCAGAAACCATTCCAACAGTATTTTCCTAAACCGGGCTGGGTAGAGCACGACCCGAATGAGATCTGGTACACCCAATCGTCTGTCATCAAGGAGGCGATGGCGAAAGCGGATGTCACGGATAGCCATATCGCCTGTATCGGAATCGCTAACCAGCGGGAGACTACCATCATCTGGGACCGGGAGACGGGTTTTCCCGTATACAACGCGATTGTATGGCAAGACCGCCGTACGGCGGATTATTGCGAGGAACTTAAATCGCAAGGCTGGGCGGAACGTATCTTGCAAAAGACCGGATTGGTGATCGACGCTTATTTCTCCGCCACGAAGATAAAATGGGTGTTGGATAACGTAAAGGGCATCCGGGAGCGTGCGGAGCGAGGAGAGCTATGCTTCGGTACGGTAGATACTTGGCTGGTTTGGAAACTTACCCGGGGCGCTCAATTCATCACGGATGTGACGAACGCTTCCCGTACCATGCTTTTCAATATCCGTACGTTGCAATGGGACCAAGAGTTATTAGACTTGTTTACGATACCTGCCTCGATGTTACCGCAAGTGAAAGCTTGTAGCGAGGTTTACTGCGAGACATCAACTCCTATCTTTAAGAAAGGCATTCCGGTATCCGGTATGGCCGGCGACCAGCAGGCGGCTTTGTTCGGGCAGTTATGCGTAGAGGATGGCATGATCAAGACAACCTACGGAACCGGTTGCTTTATGATCCTGAATACCGGCAAGGAACCCGTTCTTTCCCAGAATAACCTATTGACAACGATCGCGTGGAAATTGGGGGATCAGACGACCTATGCGTTGGAAGGTAGTGTCTTTGTGGGAGGCGCCGTGATTCAATGGTTGAGGGATGGAATCGGCTTGATCCCGAATGCCTCGATTACGGAACAGATGGCGAAATCCGTTTACGATAATGGCGGCGTCTATTTTGTTCCGGCGTTAACGGGCCTAGGCGCGCCGTATTGGGATCAATACGCGCGCGGCGCTATCATCGGGATAACCCGCGGAACTACGGCGGCCCATTTAGCCCGTGCGGCCTTGGAGGGCATCTGCTATCAAGTATATGATGTATTGACGGCCATGGAAAACGATATTCACGCCAAGCCGAAAGAAATCCGGGTAGATGGCGGCGCTATCGCTAATAATTTCTTGATGCAATTCCAGTCTGATATCTGTCGCTATCCGGTCGTACGTCCGAATGTATTGGAGACGACTGCTTTGGGAGCCGCTTATTTGGCGGGTTTGGCGATTGGTTATTGGAAGGATATTGATGAACTGAAAGAACAATGGTGTTTGGATAAGGTCTTTAACCCACAAATGAAAGAGGATACCGCCCGTAAATTATTGAACGAATGGCACAAGGCGGTGGGGCGTTCTCAGAATTGGGTCGAATAATGAAAATTATCTTATAGGTACATTAACAAATTCTTAAATTATTATCTTATGTCTCCATTTTTAGCGGAATTATTAGGAACTATGCTCTTGATCCTAATGGGGGGAGGAGTTGTCGCGAATGTCTGTTTGTCGAAAACAAAAGGGCATGGAGCGGGCTGGGTAGCGATAACGACTGCTTGGGCTTTAGGTGTATTTATCGGTGTTGTGGTAGCCGGTCCTTATAGTGGCGCGCATTTGAATCCGGCGGTATCGATCGGATTGGCGATCGGAGGGACTTTCCCTTGGTGTGACGTATGTACTTATATAGTCGGGCAAATGATAGGCGCCGCTTTGGGCGCTTTATGGGTCTGGCTGGTTTATAAGGACCACTTCGACGCTACGGATGACCCGGATGCGAAGTTAGGCGTATTCTGTACGATCCCTGCTATTAAAGATTATCCCATTAATTTCTTAGGTGAGATGATCGGCACGTTCGCCTTGGTATTTGTCGTATTTTTTATAACGGATGGAGAACTAACCTACGAAAGCAACAGTACCTTGCCGATCGGTTTAGGTTCGGTAGGTGCCATTCCGGTAGCGTTTACAGTTTGGGTAATCGGCCTTTCCTTAGGAGGGACTACCGGTTATGCGATTAACCCTGCCCGTGATTTAGCTCCCCGGTTTATACACTTTCTATTGCCGATCAAGGGAAAAGGCAGCAGCCATTGGGAGTACGCATGGGTACCTGTTTTAGGGCCGATAGCTGGGGCCGCTATTGCCGGTATGCTCTATTATGTATTGAAGTAATCTCTTGTGTCATCACAAGTGGTTATCTCGGGAGGATGGATGGATGCTTGGTGTGACGGGTCGCGGAAAGAGAGTGCAAAGTGTAAATAAATAACCCGGGTTTTAATGAATGAATGGAGAAAAAAACTATATTTGCTCCCATTCGTTGAATCTAACTAATCAAAATGCCATGATTAACCGAGAATTGATTAATCCTCAAAGCATCGTAGTGGTGGGAGGTTCCAACAACGTACATAAACCGGGCGGTCGTATCGTGCGAAACCTGTTGGATGGGAAATATAAAGGAGAATTATGTGTGGTAAACGCCAAGGAGACAGACGTGCAAGGGGTCAAGTCCTATCCTTCTGTGCATGATATCCCGAAGACTGAGTTGGCGATCATCTCGATCCCGAGTAAATCGTGCCCCGAAGTGATGGAAGTGCTGGCCCGACAAAAGGAAGTAAAAGCTTTTATCGTGATCTCGGCCGGCTTCGGCGAGGAGACACACGAGGGTGGTATCTTGGAACAGCAGATGCTGGATGTCGTGAATGAGGCGGGAGCCTCCTTGATCGGCCCGAACTGCATCGGGTTGATGAATATGAATTATCATGGCGTGTTTACGCAACCGATACCGGAATTCCACCCCGATGGCGTGGATTTCATCTCTAGCTCCGGTGGTACGGCCCTGTTCATTATCGAGTCGGCGCTGACAAAAGGTTTGCGTTTCTCTTCCGTTTGGTCGGTTGGAAACTCCAAGCAGAATGGGGTGGAGGATATCCTCGAATATATGGATCGGAACTTTGATCCGGTATTGGATTCCAAGATCAAGATGTTGTATATCGAGCAAATCAAGCAACCTGATAAATTATTGTATCACGCGTCTTCCTTGATACGTAAGGGATGCAAAATCGCCGCTATCAAGGCAGGAAGCACGGAGTCGGGGAAGCGGGCGGCTTCCTCGCATACGGGCGCTATCGCCAGTTCGGACTCTGCCGTGGAGGCTCTGTTCCGTAAGGCGGGCGTCGTGCGTTGTTTCAGCCGAGAGGAATTGACTACCGTGGCGAGTATCTTTACCTTGAAAGAGGTGAAAGGGAAGAACTGTGCGATCGTGACACATGCCGGAGGCCCTGCGGTAATGCTGGCGGACGCTTTATCCAAGGGGCGCTTGAATGTTCCCAGCCTGGAAGGCCCCATCGCGGATGAGTTGAAATCCAAGCTGTATCCGGGTGCCGCTGTAGGTAATCCGATTGATATTATCGGTACGGGGACACCGGAACACCTGGCTACCGCCATCGATTTCTGTGAGAATCGTTTCGATAACGTGGATTTGATGATGGTCATCTTCGGTAGTCCCGGTTTGGTAAAACTGTATGATACCTACGAGGTACTTCATAAAAAGATGGAAGCGTGCAAGAAGCCGATCTTCCCGATATTACCATCTATCGTGACGGCCGGGCCGGAGGTGAAGAGCTTTGTCAAGAAAGGCCATGTGAACTTCTCGGACGAGGTGACACTGGGTACCGCCCTCTCACGGGTGATCAATACGCCGAAACCGATGAGTACGGACATTCAGCTGTATGGCGTGGATGTACCGGAAGTTCGTCGTATCATAGACCGATTGCCGGGTAGGGGATATTTAAATCCGGAGGAGGTGCGTACATTGTTGCGTGCCGCCAATATCCCGTTGGTAGAGGAATATGCCTCGGATGACAGGGACGCGCTGCTGGCTTTTGCCAAGAAGGTGAGATATCCGGTGGTAGCCAAGGTCGTGGGGCCTGTGCATAAGAGCGATATCGGAGGTGTAGCCTTGAACATCCGCGGAGAGGAGCATTTATTGTTCGAGTATGAGCGTATGATGCGTCTGCCGGGTGTCACGGGCGTCATGGTGCAACCGATGTTGAAGGGGCAGGAATTATTCTTGGGTGCCAAATACGAGGATCGTTTCGGCCATGTCGTGTTTTGCGGATTGGGGGGAATCTTCGTGGAGGTACTGAAAGATGTGTCTTATGGCTTGGCTCCGTTGTCATACGATGAGACTTATTCCATGATTCGTTCCTTGAGAGGGTATCCGATCATTAAAGGTACACGCGGGCAAAAGGGCATCGACGAGCGACAATACGCGGACATTATCGTTCGCCTCTCTACCTTGTTGCGTTTTGCCAGCGAGATAAAGGAGATGGATATAAATCCGTTGGTGGCTACGGATAGAGGCTTGTTCGCCGTGGACGCCCGTATCCGGATAGAGAAATCTTCCGATCGGTTGGCCTAAAAAACAAAAGAGCCAACCGATAAATGTGTCGGTTGGCTCTTCGCGGAAGCGGGGGGATTCGAACCCCCGGTACCCATACGGGTACGTCAGTTTAGCAAACTGGTGGTTTCAGCCACTCACCCACACTTCCTTGTGCGCTCGGTGCCTCTTCCCCGGAATCGCGTCGCAAAGGTAGAACTATATTTTAAATAAACAAGGCTTCGTGCGTCAATTTTTTTTCGGAAAAGATGCTATTTTTGTACCCTATTCTGATATTCAACAGATTATTCATGGATTTAAACAAACAAATTTTATCGAAGCGTTCGATAATCAGTGTCTTGATAGCGACGCTCGTTGTCGGGATAGGGGGTGGAGGCTTTTGGGCGTACCGTTTGGCCTGGGCACCGAATTTTAAGCCGGATAAGACGGTTTATGTCTACATAGATGATAAAAAGGATTTTGATGATCTTTGCCGGCAGCTAAGGGATTCGGCGAACGCGCTTCGTATCGGTAGCTTCAGGCGGTTGAGCGGGTTGTTGAAGTATCCCGCGTCCATGCGTACCGGTCGATACGCCGTGAAGCCTGGTATGAGTAATCGGGCCTTGTTGGATGATTTGCGGAGAGGGCATCAGACGGCGACCCGTGTCACGTTCAATAACCTCCGCCTCAAGGAGGATCTGGCGGAACGTATCGGTGATCAGTTGATGTTCGGGAAGGACGATCTCCTGCGCCTGTTGAATGATCCCGTGTATTGCGATTCGTTGGGCTTTACCCCGGAAACGGTCCCGGCTCTCTTCCTCCCGAATACCTACGAGGTTTATTGGAATATATCCGCGGATAAATTTATACGTCGCATGAAGCGTGAATATGACGCTTTCTGGACACCGGAACGCTTGAGAAAGGCAGGAGAGATCGGGCTTACTCCCGTCGAGGTGTCCATCCTGGCCTCTATCGTGGAGGAGGAGACGGCGGTATCGGACGAATATCCGGTCGTGGCGGGCCTCTATATCAACCGCCTCCATGCCGGTATCCCTTTACAGGCGGATCCTACCGTGAAGTTCGCGGTGGGGGATTTTTCCTTGCGACGTATCTTACTCGAGCATCTGGAGGTGGATTCTCCCTACAATACCTATAAACACCGGGGCCTGCCTCCCGGCCCGCTGCGGATTCCTACCCTCCGGGGCCTGGATAGCGTATTGGACTACGCGAGGCACAACTATTTATACATGTGCGCCAGGGAGGATTTCTCGGGACGGCATAATTTCGCCGCGACGTTGGCGCAGCACAATCGCAACGCCAACCGGTATCGGGCGGAGTTGAGCCGGAGAGGAATACGGTGAGGAATCCGGGAATGATGTTTGGCGGGCACGGGATCATTCATAATCCAAATTTTCTTACCTTTGGCCGCCAGATAGCGTGAATAGTCAATATCAAGAAAACAGATACACATGGGAAAACATTTATTTTTGGGGGACGAGGCCATAGCGCAAGCCGCTATAGACGCCGGCATCTCCGGGGTGTACGCCTACCCGGGCACCCCTTCTACCGAGATCACGGAATATATCCAAGGCTCGCCGATAACGAAAGAGAGGGGTATCCATTGCCGCTGGAGCGCGAATGAGAAGACCGCCATGGAGGCCGCCTTGGGTATGTGCTACGCCGGTAAGCGCGCGCTTTGCTGCATGAAACATGTCGGGCTGAATGTCGCCGCCGATTGCTTCATGAACGCCGCGATGAGCGGTATCCATGGCGGCATGATCATCCTTACGGCCGACGACCCATCCATGCACTCCTCGCAGAATGAGCAAGACAACCGCATTTACGGCAATTTCGCCATGGTCCCGACGCTCGAGCCCTCCAGCCAGCAGGAGGCTTACGACATGGTCTATCATGGATTCGAGCTGTCCGAGCAATTGGGGTATCCGATCTTGCTGCGGGTCACGACCCGCATGGCGCATTCTCGTGCCGGCGTCGTGACCGCCCCGCCGAGGCCGGAGAACCGGATGAGTTGCCCGGAAGACGGCCGTCAGCGCTTCATCCTGCTGCCGGCCTTGGCTCGTCAGCGCTTCAAGCGCCTGCTGGCGGCCCAGGCGGTTTTCACGGAGGCCTCCGAGCGTTCCGCCTACAACGCGTATTTCGATGCCCCGGACAAGGAGCTGGGTATCATCGCGACGGGTATCGCCTTCAATTATCTTTCCGAGAATTACCCGGGCGGTTTCGAGCATCCCGTATTGAAGATCTCTCAGTATCCGCTCCCGAGAAAGCAGGTGGAGAAGATTGCCGGCGAGTGCAAGGCGATCCTGGTGCTGGAAGAGGGGTATCCGGTCGTCGAGGAGCAATTGAGAGGCTTCTTGGCGAGAGGCGTGGCGGTTCACGGCCGCCTGGACGGCACGCTCCAGCGCGACGGCGAGCTTACGCCGGATGCCGTGGGCAAGGCCCTGGGGAAGGAGATCCGGAGCTATTACGCGGTCCCCGAGGTGGTCGAGCAGCGTCCGCCCGCGTTGTGCCAGGGTTGTGGACACCGGGATATGTACGAGGCCTTGAACGAGGTAGTCGCCGAGTATAACGGCGCGGCCAAGGTATTCGGCGATATCGGCTGTTACACCCTGGGCGCCCTGCCTCCTTACCGCGCGATCGACTCGTGCATCGACATGGGTGCCTCCATCACGATGGCGAAGGGCGCTTCCGACGCGGGCGTGTTCCCGGCGATCGCCGTGATCGGCGACTCTACGTTCACCCACTCCGGCATGACCGGCCTGTTGGATTGCGTGAATGAGAACACGAACATCACCATCGTCATCTCCGATAACGAGACGACGGCCATGACCGGGGGGCAGGATTCCGCCGGGACGGGGCGCCTGGAGTCTATCTGCGCCGGTATCGGCGTGGACCCGGCCCACATCCGCGTGATGGTCCCCCTGAAAAAGAACTACGAGGAGATGAAATCGATCATCCGCGAGGAGATCGCGTACAGGGGCGTATCCGTGTTGATCCCCCGCCGCGAGTGCATCCAGACATTAACCAGAAAGAAAAAAGCGAGCAAGAGATGAAAACAGATATTATACTATCAGGCGTAGGCGGGCAGGGTATCCTCTCTATCGCCGCCGTCATAGGGGAAGCCGCCTTGAAAGAGAACCTGTACATGAAGCAGGCGGAAGTGCACGGAATGAGTCAACGGGGGGGAGACGTGCAGTCGAACCTGCGCCTCTCCGACGAGCCGATCGCCTCGGACCTGATCCCGAAGGGCCGCGCCGATCTGATAATCTCCCTGGAGCCTATGGAGGGCTTGCGTTACCTGCCTTACCTGAAGCGGGAGGGTTGGCTGGTGACAAACTCCCGCCCGTTCGCGAACATCCCGAACTATCCGGAGATCGAGAGGGTGAACGCGGAGCTGGACAAGCTCCCGCGCAAGGTCGTGTTAGACGTGGAGGAGATCGCCCGGGAGGCGGGATCCGCCCGTGCCGCCAATATCGTGATGCTGGGAGCCGCCACCCCCTTCCTCGGAATCGATTACGACAAGATCGAGGCCGGGATCCGTCGGATATTCGGGCGTAAGGGCGAGGAGATCGTCCGGATGAACCTGAAGGCGTTGAAAGCCGGTTACGACTTGGCGCGAAACCTGCGGTAAGCGAAGCCGCCGAGGGCTCGGGAGGGCGCCGCGGGACGTTCGCAAGTCTTACGATTATGCAGTTAGATGAGAATTTTAATGTATATTTGTCGCGAAATCCTAAACGATAAACAATTAAGGTTATGAAGAAGTATTTATTGGCTAGTTTACTAGCGTTCGTAGTTTTCGCGGGCAGCGCGCGGGAGGACGATCCCGGTATCGTGAAGGTAGGCGACGCCATGCCGTCATTCACGATTATCTCCGACGACGGGAGCACGTTGCGGTCCGCCTCGTTAAGGGGGAAGGTGATCCTCGTGAATTTCTTCGCCACCTGGTGCCCCCCCTGCCAAAAAGAATTGGCCGCGTTCCAGCAAACCCTCTGGCCGAGATACAAGGACAACAAAGACTTCGTCCTCCTGGTGATCGGCCGCGAGCACTCCGATGCCGACCTTCGGAAGTATAACGAGCGAAAAGGCTTCGATTTCCCGCTGTATCCCGACAAGAGCCGGGCCATTTTCGGCGCCTTCGCCAAGAGCCTGATCCCCCGCGGCTACCTGGTCGGGAAAGACGGGAGGATCCTCTACGCGAGCGAGGGCTATACCGAGGAGGAATTTGCCGGGTTAATGACTAAAATAGAGGACGCGTTAAAACAAGAACCATGAGATACAGGAACGTACACTTAATTTATTTCTCCCCGACACACACCTCCGCCAAGATCGTCTACGCGATAGCGGAAGGGATGGGAGCCATCTCGATGTCCGAGTCCGACGTCACCCGCGAGGCCCCGGACAGCGAGGAGCATATCGATGACGAGCTGACGATCATAGCCGCCCCCGTATACGGTGGCCGTGTGGCGGAGACGGCCGCTGAGCGTCTCCGCATGTTCCGCTCCACCTACCACGCGCCGGCGGTCCCCGTGGTACTGTATGGGAACCGCGATTACGAGGATGCCTTGAGAGAGCTGTGCGATCTGGTGTCGGAGCAGGGCTTCGTGCCCGTGGCCGCAGCGGCCTTTATCGGCGAGCACTCCTTCAGCCGCGAGGGGATGCCCGTCGCCGAGGGGCGTCCGGACGAGTCGGACCTCGAGCAAGCCGCGGCCTTCGGGAGAAAGATTATCGAGAGGCTGGAGCAGGTCTCCTGCGTGGAATCCCTGTCCGCCTTGGAGGTAAGAGGCCACTTCCCGTACCGGGAGAAAAGCCCCTCCACCCCGCAGGCCCCGGTCACCGACAACGATGCGTGTACGCGATGCGGGTATTGCGTGGAGGTCTGCCCTACGCATGCGATATCCTCGCGTGACGGAGACCTGTATAGCGACCCCGAGCTGTGCATCAAATGTTGCGCCTGCGTGAAAGAGTGTCCCGAGGGCGCGCGAACCTTCGACACCCCTTATACGGCGATGCTGCACAAGAACTTCAGCGCGCGCCGGGAACCGGAGGTGTTCTTCTCGCGTTTCAACCCGTCGCGGGTACGCTCGTCCGAGGCGGAGACGAAACAGCGTTGAAACCGGGTGGCCGATTCCCTCGCCACCCTCGCGGCATGAAACTATTTTGAGATACTTTAATATGAGACGAGTTTATTCAATCGCCCTGTCGCTGCTGGTCGCTCTCGGCCTGTCGGCGACAACAAGGGAAGTCAAGTTGAGATTGGTGGAAACCAGTGATATCCACGGGAATTTCTTTCCGTATAACTTTATCGAGCAACGGGCGTGGGGCGGAAGCCTGGCCCGGGTCCACACCTTCGTGCAGCAAGAGCGCCGGGCGTACGGCGACAACCTCCTGCTGCTGGATAACGGCGATATCCTGCAAGGACAACCCATCGTGTATTATTACAATTTCATGGACACGGTCTCCACGCACCTGGCAGCCGCCATGATGAACTACATGGGCTACGACGCGGGAAATATGGGCAACCATGATATAGAGGCGGGCCCCGCCGTTTTCGATCGCTGGATCAGGCAGTGCGATTTCCCGATCCTGGGCGCGAATACGATCCGCACCTCCGACCGGGAGACCTATCTGAAGCCCTACGAGGTATTCGAGCGCGATGGCGCGAGGATCGTTGTCCTGGGCATGATTACCCCGGCCATCCCCGTCTGGCTGCCGGAGGCTCGCTGGCGAGGCCTTTACTTCGCCGACATGGAAGAGACGGCCCGTAAATGGATGAAGATCATTCGGGAGAAGGAGAAACCGGATGTCGTGGTAGGTATCTTCCACGCGGGCAGCGAGGCGCGCACCATGTCCGACCGCTACCGCGAGGATGCCTCGATGGAGGTCGCCCGGCGCGTCCCGGGCTTCGATGTGGTCATGATGGGGCATGATCATCGCCGGTATTGCGGGAAGGTGGCGAATAGCGAGGGCGATTCCGTGTTGCTGATAAATCCGGCGAGCAACGGGCGCATAGTCGGTACCGTCGATATCGTGTTGAAGATGGAGCATGGGAAGGTCCTGGACAAACACGTATCGGGCGTCTTGACAGATGTGGACAAGCTGGAGCCTAGCGAGGCGTTCATGGCAGAATTCGCTCCGCAATACAAAGCGGTGAACGATTTCGTCACCGAGAAGGTGGGGACCTTTACGAAGAGTATCGCGACCCGTCCCGCTTACTTCGGGCCATCTGCTTTCATCGATTTCATTCACTCCTTGCAATTGGAGCTGACCGGCGCGGACGTCTCCTTCGCCGCCCCGTTATCCTTTGACGCGAAAATAGAGAAAGGGGATATCACGATCAGCGATATGTTCAGCCTCTACAAATACGAGAATATGCTTTATACGATGAATCTGACGGGTGCCGAGATCAAAGGTTTCCTGGAGGAATCGTACGCCATGTGGACCAACCGGATGAAATCTCCGGACGATCCTGTCCTATTATTGAAAGAGAGCAAGAAAGGACAAGCGCGTCATGTCTCATTCGTCAACTTCAGTTTTAACTTCGACTCCGCGGCGGGTATCATCTACACCGTAGACGTAACGAAACCAAAGGGTGAGAAGATCACGATCCTGAGAATGGCGGATGGAAAGCCCTTCGACGAGCGTAAAACGTATAAGGTAGCTCTCAACTCTTACCGGGGTAACGGCGGAGGCGAGTTGTTGACGAAAGGGGCCGGCATTCCCCAAGACGAGTTGAAGAGTCGTATCATTCACTCGACCGATAAAGACCTCCGTTACTATATGATCCAATACATAAAGGAAAAGGGCGTACTTAGCCCGCAGCCTTTAAACCAATGGCAGATGATCCCGCGGGATTGGACGAGGCCGGCGTCGGAAAGGGACGCTAAGTCTCTATTCGGGGAATGAAGTCGTGTCTCCACGACTTCGTATTTCCCGCGATCCCGCGAGCGCGAAGCCGTTTTCTCGCCGTGATTCCCCCGGGCCGCCAGGGTCATGTCCGTCGTCCTTGTACGTGCGGGCATACCCATTAGCACTTCGTTACCTTTAATGGTAATAACATTCTCATAATACCCCTCTACCATCACATTTAAAACAAACGCCAAATTCATAATAGTGATATTTGGGTAAATAACCTGTCCCATTACATTTATCACAAGTACGAAGTTTATGTAATGGTTGGTTGTTTTCATCATAAAGAAAAACTTCATGTTCTAAATGTTCTTTCTCATGACAAGCACGACACAGTGTCATCAAATTATCATCTTCATATTCCCATGCTTTTCGGTTAACAATATATGCCTTATGATGTACATCCAAAAGTGGCAGCTTTGCATCTTTTTCAGATAAAATCAAGCTCTTATTACCGTATGATATTGAATAATAATCACAATTATTAAAACGAGAAGTTTGAAAATAAAATCCCATTAAACTTTCATACAAATTATGATTGCCTAAATTATTATCACACTCTAATAGATGTAAGTTTAATCCGTCTTTACAAAAATATCCTTCTTGAAAATCATGCAAATCAGAAATATTAGATCCAAAAATATAATGAGCTGGCCCTGCTATCATACTACATGTTACGATTGGATATAAATTTACCATAGAAAATTTCCTTATAGGATAATCTTCCCAATCAGTAATAATTTTAATATCCTGCTCTAATTTCAATTTTTCCATTTCAATATCAGAATTTTTCCAGAGATGGCTTTCTAATATTTTATCTATACGCTTATCCTTTATATAATCAAACAGATATTTTTTCTATATAATATTTTATAACAACTTTTCCCCATAATACCAAAAGAGCCACAATGTAAACAATGATATTTATCACGACTAAGAATATGAGAACGCTTGCGTTTCCATTCTTTAGATTTCAATTGTTCAATATAAGAAATTTCCATTTAATCCTTTTTCTACTATTTATATTATGAATCTGAAATAATGTATTGCACCACTCTCCCCTGCATCAATCTAAGTGGCATCGGCGTAAGGAGACTTTGCAAATATAAACAAATTTCGTCATCTTCCCCATAAATAACAATAAGTAATGTATAAAAACAAGTTTCCTCAATTATCGAGACGATACGGGAATATTCAGTTGGATATGTGCAGTCGTTAGAACAGTTTCTGAGAAACAGAAAGGAGATCCATGTAAAATAGGAAAGCGCCGGGCAGAGGCGGACGGAGGATAGGTCCGATGGGCCCGCCTCCGGGACATCGGTTTTAACCCACCAGGAGGTCATTGGGCTTTTCGGGTACAGTGCGTTTCCTGCTTCCGCGAGCCGGAGCGCCTCGACGCGCCACTGTATCTTGCGCAGACCGGAATTAAGGCGAAAACAAGAGCGTTTTTATGTATCTCGCCGACGCGTTTTCGTATACTTACGTCGGAGCAAGATGCCGAAAAAGCAGGTTTTTCGCTCACGGAATCGCCGGAAAAAACGTCTTTTCGAGATCACGGAGATCACGTCGGAACAGGTAAAAGCCAATTTCTTGCGCCCTGGGCAGGAGAAGGGGAACAGCGACCCTGAGAAACCCGAAAACGCTAAGGATCAAAAGGATAAGCCCGGATCAACGCCGCCTCCCTAAAGGGAGCCAGGGCGCAAAGGGCGCAAAATCAAGACCTCCGCT
>NZ_JAAKDT010000036.1 GCF_011038785.1 Parabacteroides sp. ZJ-118 | reverse complement strand
GACCCTCCGCCTTGTAGCGAATGTAAAAGTTTTCAAAATCTTCGTTGCTGTAATACATAATTTATCAAGATTAATGTTACAGCCGCGAATGTAGTCGGTTTTACTCAGGCTGTGCTTGGACGCTTACAATCCATACACTCCTTTTTTTGTGCTACCGCAATGGCCTTACAGTAACGTATCCCTATTTAATCACTTCCTTCAAGGTATTCTGCAAGTCTTCTCCGGTGATATTCTTGGCGATGATCACCCCGTTCGGATCCAATAACACATTTGCCGGAATTCCCCGTACCCCATAAAGAGCGGGGATCTCAGAATCCCAATATTTCAAGTCGGAAACGTGAGTCCAAGTCAGGCGATCGTCCGCGATCGCTTTCCGCCATTTAGCCTTATCCTTGTCCAAGGATATACCTACGATCGTAAAGTTCTTATCCTTATATTCCTGGAAGGCATTTACCACGTTTGGATTTTCCTTGCGACATGGAGGACACCAAGAGGCCCAGAAATCCAATAACACATACTTTCCCCTGAAGTCCGACAGAGACACAGAAACTCCGGCAGTATCCGGCAAAGAGAACCCCGGAGCGACTTGTCCGATCTGGACGTGTTCTAACTGTTTGATAATACCGTCCAAATCCTTCACATAAGGACTATTCGCCAATGTCGGGGAAATCTTCGCACGAGTCGCCTTCAAATCATCCAAAGATAATTGATAGGTAAAATAACGATATAGATAGAACGCAGCGGCCGGAGAATCCGGATACTTCGAAATCAAACTGTCAATATCATACCCTTCCTCAAATACCTTCTCCGCGTTTTCTTGAAAGATATCATTCACCGGTGAATTCTGTACGGTAATAGTCTCCCCTTCATTCCCGATCTTGACATTCATATTCGTGTTCTCCAAGAAAAGTTGAACCGGAGAGTTCATGCTCTCGGTTGCCAAACCGAATAGCAGGGGCTGATCTACCTCACCCTTAAAGGTGAATTTCCCGTCTTTGACCTCTGCCGTATCCACGTCAAAAAACATTTTATTACGGAATGACTTCAAGTAAATTGTACCGTCGGGCACATTCTCTACCTCCCCATTAATAACATATCCATTTGAAACTTCTTGGCAACCAACCATCAAAAGGCCGGCAAGCGCCATCATACAAAATTGCTTCATTTCTCTATTCTATTTATTGATTACTTAAACTTAGGGTGATGATAACGTCCCTTTCTCAGGGAGATCTTACCATATTCTATCGCACGCACCGGGCAACGATGAATGCAGGCAACGCACTGAACACAAGTATCAGCCCATTCCGGTTTTCCGTCACCCGACAGGGAAATCGTACCGGTCGGACAGACCTTCGCACAGATACCGCAAGAGATACAGGTATCCGTAGCATAAAACCGGTTGCTACCTATCGCGAAGTGAGTGAATAATGGATAGACCATATAGCTCTTCAAAAGAGGGACACTTCCCGCATAATACAAAGAGGGATTTTTCTTCTGCCGGATCGCCGCTACGATCTCGTCTACACGTTCCGGCGCTTTTTGCAGTTTCTCAGTCTCTACCTCCTTACTATCCACGTCGAAGCCGGGCATTAAGATGTAATTGTTCGGCATTTGTATAGAGAATCCTCCAGTTAAGGTAATTCCCCTTCTCGCCAAGGAGTTCCACATAATCCGATCCGTATATCCACAATCATCTCCACAAGTACAGACGAAATAGACCTCTTGCCCTTTATATCCAGACAGGATCAACCGGGAAATAAAACGGGGCACCAATACAGCCGGTCCCCAAGAATGGACAGGGAACACGAAAAACACCTTCTCCCTCTCCCCTAATGGATAAGCATACTCATCCCTACCCCCATTCAACGCATCGGCAATGGAAACCAACGGCTCATCGAAAGTCGTTCCTAACACTTCCGCAACCCAACGAGAGTTTCCTGTTCCTGTAAAGTAGAATATCATATGCACTCATTTTTTAGACGCAAAAATACATAATATCCAGACACCATCAATAGAAGAATTAGAATCTGTGATAGCCGAATCTGAAGTTTTCAAATAAAACTCACACTCTTAGGAGATGATCAAATCTCAATATCCCAAATTCCTGCCGAACGTTCTAATTCGACCAAGGCTGAGCTGTAATTAAACAGCGTCTCAATATACTGAGCTTGTACCTCATCGTAAGTACGCTGGGCGTCCAAGACTTCCAGCAAAGAGACTTCCCCCCTATTATAGCTGTAAATCTTGCCATCCATCACATCACGGGCTTGTCTTAAAAGCCCATTCTCATAATGATTAACTTGCTTGGTGAAAGATTGATAATTACGATATGCCTGCATCACTTCCGTCTGCACTTGCAAAAGAGCCTGCTTATATTGCGTTTCCGCTTGTTGCTCCCGATAACGAGCAGCACGAACCGTTCCCTTATTGAAATTAGAGAACTTCAAAGGGACAGCGATACCAGCCGTCACTCCGGTAAAAGGAGGTGCTGGGGCTTCCTCATTATAAACCCGGGCATTACGGCTTACGGCGACAGACAAATCCACATCCGTATTCCGCTCCCGGCGAGCTGCTTTCAAGGCCCTCGCAGCCACTTCCTTATTTTTTAAGGCGGCTACCAAATCCGTACGCCCCTGGCTTGCCGCCGAGATTAAGTCAGCGAGGACAAAATCTCGAGGCTCCGTACGTAACTCGGCCTTTGGGTGAAATAACGTATCCGTACTGAAAGTCCCCGTCAAGAAATTTAAGTTCGAGAAAGCATTCTTTAATTCCGCTCCGGCTTGCAGCAACTCGTTCCGCAAGATTCCGGCCTCTACCCGGCTTTGCGTAGCGTCCACCTCACGAATTTGGCCTAATGAGAAACGGATACTGTCGCTCTCCGCCAATGTCCGGATATTCTCATAGGCATTCTCCTTTACCTTATACAACTCATATTGCTTCAAGGCTTCCATATAAGCGATCGTAGCGTCTGCGCGAAGGTTCCGGAAATAATCGGCCAACAAAGCCTCAGCCAACTCACTCTCGCTACGTGCCAATGAGATGTTCGCACCCCGTTTCCCAAAAGAGAAAGTTTTGCTCAGTTCCACCTCAACTCCTTCTCCCATCTGCAAGGAATTATTCTCATTATTGAAATAAGACACGGAAAGATTCGGATCGTTAAATACCTTCGCCGCCGTTATCCCGGCTTTAGCGACCGGTACATTCAATTTCTCCGACGCGTACTCAAGGTTACCTTCCGTCACCCTCTCCATATATTGCCGATACGTAAGCGGAACCATGGTCTGGGCATTCACGGATAAACATCCGCAGAGTAACGACAGGATTATATATTTCTTCATATCTTCTAATCTAAACATTGTACATCTTTTTTAATTCCACCTCCGGATTAAGCGTGCAGCTCTTTTTCCTCCGACACCGACGTCAAATCCTTCTCCTCATAATGTCTCTCGATCATATAGTATAAAGCGGGAAGTACATAAAGCGTAATAACCGTGGCAAATAAAAGCCCGTAAACGATTACCGTAGCCAAGGGACGCTGCACGTCCGAACCGATACCTGTACTGACAGAGGCAGGAAACAAGCCCAAGACTGCAACCGTAGCCGTCATCAAGATCGGGCGGAAACGGTGCTTGGTTCCCGTTATCACCGCATCTCTCAAATCCCGTTCCCTTGTACGCAAGTTATTGATATGGGAAATCATAATCACGCCATTTTGGATAGCGACACCGACCAAAGCAATAAAACCAACCGCCGAGGAAACATTCAACGTCATTCCCCGGACATTCAACGCCAACATACCACCAAACAAGGCCAAGGGAACGACACTCATCATCAAAGCCGCCTGCCGGAATTTACCGCAAGCCGCAAACAACAGAAGTAGCATCAGTCCCAACGCCAAAGGAACCACAGCCCCCAAACGGGCATACGCACGATGCTGGTTCTCAAACTGTCCGGCCCATTTCAAATGCACGGAATCATGATCGTATTTCACCTTTTTATCAATCAACGCATTCGCTCTATTCAAGAACGCCGTCAAGTCCACGCCACGTAAATTGACCCGTACCGTCAAGTGCCGTTTATTCATCTCACGGGTAATCATACTGGCACCCGTTGTCATCTTAATCTCCGCTACTTGCGAAAGAGGAATCTTCGTTCCAGAACCGGTAGTCAGCAATAGATTACCGATACGTTCGGGAGAATTGCGGCTAGCGTCATCGAAACGGCAAATCACGTCGTAACTTTTACTTCCGACAAATATCTGGGAGATAGAAGCTCCACCGATCGCTAACTCAATCAAATCAGCCACATCCGACACGTTCAAGCCATACTGGGCGATACGGGCACGATCTGCGATAATCTGCAATTGCGGCAACGGAGGCTCTTGATCTACCGCCACATCGGCAGCACCCGGTATTTCCTTCAACACATTAGCGACTTGATCCGCTATATGGCGACTTTCCGTAATATCATCGCTATAGATCTTCAACGCCAAATCACTGTGAGCCCCGGCGATCTGATCCATCACCATATCAATGATCGGCTGGGAGAAACCGACCGAATAGCCGGGCATGGTCTCCAACTTAGCCGCCATCTCCTCGATCAAATCCGCTTTCGTCTTGCCGAACTTCCACGTACGATAGGGCTTCAATCCCACACCACACTCCACATGGGAGAGCGAGAACGCTTCTGCCCCCTCATCATCGCGGCCTACTTGAGTCATTACATACGAGACTTCCTCAAACTCTTTCAAAGTCTTCCGAAGCTCCGCCCCCATCTCCTTCGATTTCTCGATGGAAATACCCGGAGGAAGCTGCACCTGTATCCAGATCGATCCCTCATCCAACGGGGGCAAAAAGTCTTTTCCTACGGTATAACTCAGACCCCCCGCACCCAGCAATATCGCCAATAACGGTACAATAACCCGTCTTGGCTTCTCTATCAACCGGACAATTTGCGAATGATAAGCCGCGGAAAGCTTCTCCAACCAACGATTATGATAACTCTTTCCCGGCTTACGATACGCATAGAAAGCCAATCCCGGAATCAAGAATAAAGCCACGCACAAAGCGCCCAGTAAGGCATACCCTACAGTATAAGCCATTGGCGTAAACAATTTCTTCTCAATATGCTCAAAAGCGAACAAAGGAAGATAGGCGGTTATAATAATCAATGTAGAGAAAAAGATCGGGCGAGCCACCTCTGTCGTACGGCGCAAGATCGAATCCTCCGTCAACACCTCATCCGGATGCCGTTCCCTTTTCTTCAAGACCGTCTCCATCATCACGATCGCTCCGTCTACCAAAATACCGAAGTCTATAGCACCCAAGGAAAGTAGGTTCGCAGGGATATTCGTAACATGCATCAAGATAAAGGCAATCAATAGAGACAAGGGAATAGTTAAAGCCACCAACAAAGCGCCACGCCAACTCCCCAAGAATAAGATCAATACTAAGACGACCAGTACCATGCCCTCGAACAGGGTATGCGATACCGTATGCAAAGTCGTATTAACCAAATCCGTACGATCCATAAACGGATGGATACGGGTCCCCTCGGGAAGTGTCTCGTTATTTAGTTCTTCTACCGCCTTATGCACATCCTCCAACACCCGGGACGGATTCTCCCCCCTGAGCATTTGCACGATACCTTCCACGCCATCGGAATAATCACGGGTATCGTCCGTAAAACCTAAAACCCCCTTACGCTCCAAGTTCCCGTATTTCAGTTTACCGATGTCATTTAAGTAGACCGGGACAGCGTTCACGGTCTTGATCACGATATGCCCCAAGTCTTCCAAGTCCTTAACCAGACCGATTCCACGGATCACATAACTCAAATCTCCCCGGCTTAACATGCTACCACCGGCGTTCACGTTGTTCTTCTCTATCTTTTCCGTAATATCCCCTAAGGTAATGTCGTATTGCTCCATCTTATAAGGGTTCACCTCGATCTGATATTGGGTAGTGATACCGCCGTAATTACTTACGTCCGCCACACCCGTAACCTGTTTCAGTCTCGGAATAATTACCCATTTATGCAAATCGGTCAACTCCCTCAAGTCCAAACAGTCACTTTCCACCACATAACGAAAGATCTCTCCCGTCGGCGAAGTCAAGGGATTTAAGCCGGGAACCGCGTTATAAGGAAGCTCCACGTCTACCAACCGTTCTTGTACACGTTGGCGGGCCCAATAATCCTCAATACCATCATCAAAAACCAATACGACCGTAGACAAACCGAACGTATTCTTGCTACGCATTACATTTAATCCCGGCAAACCATTCATAGCCCGCTCGATCGGAATACTGATTTGTTGCTCGATCTCCTCGGCTGCCAATCCGGGAACCTGCGTCACGACTTGCACAGTGGTATCGGCGATATCCGGATAAGCATCTATCGCCAACCGCGTCCAAGAATAATAACCAACGATCGCCAAGAACAGGAATAAGACGAACATCAATCCTCGCCGATGTATCGCCAGATAAATAATCTTTTTCATAATTCGTTAGCGGACGTCAAGTAAATAAAACGCTCCCGTAGCTACGATCTCGTCACCCACGCTCAAGCCAGACAAAACCATCGTCTTGCCATCTTCGGTAAGGCCGGTCTCGATCTTTTGCTTCCGGTAATCGTTGTTCCCCAATTCCACCAATACGTACATATTCTCCTCTTCCTGCAAAATGGCAGAAGTCGGTATACGGATCACCTCCGCCTCACGATCGCTCAGCTTGACGGTGCCATACATTTCCGGTTTCATCAAACGGGTACTGTTATCGCACTCGATCAAGACCTCCACCGAACGGGTATCGGGATCCAGCATCTCGCTGATGTGATAAATCTTTCCCGATATCGGTTTATCCGGCATAGCGACCAAACGGATTTCCACCTCATCCAACGCTTGTATTAAACTCAAATCCTTCTCTTTTACATGGGCGACCACCCATACCTTGCTCAAATCGGCGATGACAGCCACAGGCTCGGCGTCCTCTTTCATATATTGCCCGATTACGATCCGATCCTTCACAACCTCCCCGGCTATAGGCGAGCGAACGATCAATGGTTGCCCCAAAGCCATTTCATCCGGATTAATCTGGAAGACTTTCAAAGCGGCGACCATATTTTCATAATCTTTTTTCTTTAACTCGTAATTCACCTCGGCTTCTTCCAATTCCTTTTGGACACCGACCTTATTTTTCATCAAGTCTTTCTCCCGATTCAAACTTTTCAAAGCCAGTTCCATTTCTTGGCGAGCTTGGTAATAAGATTTCCCCGTCTCATAAACAGCGGGGGCGCTAATCTCGAAGATCGGACTGCCCGGGGCCACTTTCTGCCCTAAGCGAACGAACGATTTCATAATTCGCCCACTTACCGGTGAAGCCACCTCCGCATAATTTGAGGGAATCGCTTGTATGACTCCCGAGGTGGTAAACTCCATACGGTAAGGTTCCTGTTTAACCGTTTCCTTTGTCAACTTGGATAAAACAGGAGATTCGGCACCGATATGTATAATATCCCCTTTGAGTGTTACGGCATGCGCAGACTCATCCTCTTGCTTTTGGGTATGGCAAGAGCATAATACTATTGCCGGAAGCAATAGCAAAAATATAGATTTCATATAAAACGCGTAAAATATTTAGTATAAAAAGTGATTCTAATTACTTGATCCATATTTTATACTAAACAAGGGGGAGCACGTAATCTGGCACACCGGAGAAGGCGTAATGTTATTTCTTCTCCGGGTCTGGAAAGCCCCCTCAACAAAAGCACCCAAGCCATAGCCATCGACAAGTATGGTATCCATTCCATGCATAACCCTGTCAGTTCCTCGATCGTATTAAAAGCGACCAGACTATGATCATGATGGGGCAAGCCATCGGTACCCGGCAGATAAGGGTGAGAGTGAGTGATACTGTATGTCAGGAAATGGTGCGTATGGATAAAGACCGTGCCACCCACG
Organism: Parabacteroides sp. ZJ-118; assembly: GCF_011038785.1. Lineage (GTDB taxonomy): Bacteria > Bacteroidota > Bacteroidia > Bacteroidales > Tannerellaceae > Parabacteroides. The sequence continues at coordinate 28,691 of NZ_JAAKDT010000036.1, read as the reverse complement.
TAGTAACTCATGAAGAGTACCACCCAAAGAGGCCTTAACCATTGTAAGCTACGCAGTGTTTTCATTCGCCAATCCTGTTTAGGCCGCGAAGTTACATAAAAGAATGACATTAAGCTTCACACATCCCGTACTTAAATTATAACCTTTAAAAGAAATTCCGACTTAAACAGATAAATTATTTGGTGTAATCCGATTTTATCTTTTTATTTGCAGTACTGAAATAAATGCTACTTTATGAAAAAGATTTTACTCGTTTGTGCGGCTCTAGCCTGCATGACGACTTCTCCTGTACCAGCGCAGGATGCGGCCGTAAAGAAAATTATCGAGATGGGTCAGAATGACAACCAAGTGATGCATCAGCTGGATATCCTGACAAACCGTTTTGGTGGACGATTGATTGGTTCCGACGCTTATGAGAACGCTGCCGAGTGGATGGTGCGCGAATTTAAAAGTTGGGGACTTGATGTCCAATTAGAAGAGGCCGGTACCGTCCCTGTCGGTTTCAATCGAGGGCCTTGGTTCGGACGCTTGTTGGGTGACAACGGAATGATCCTGCATTTCGCCACCCCTTCTTACACCTCCGGGACGAAAGGCGTGCAACGCGGACATGTGGTGATGGAGCCTCATAACGACATGGAATTCCAGAAAATCAAAGGAAAATTGAACGGGGCCTGGGTTCTTATCTCAGGGAAAAACACGGGTTGGCCGATTGACCGTTCTGCCTCGGGAGATTCCATTCGTGCGGAGATCAAGAAAGAGAACAACGAGATCATGAAGAAAAACAATGATCTCAGACGCCGCAACAGGGAAAACGGGGAGAAAAACGAGATATTACCTTACAAAGAATTCCCCGGTTTGTATTATAAGGAGATGTGCGAGGCCGGAGCTTTAGGTTTTATCCAATCCTCTGCCGTGCCTATCCGTGCGCTATACGACCGGAAAATGATGAACGATCCGAATACGAACTTCGATAATCTGCCGGAACTTCCGGATATCAAGTTGGACGAGCATCAATTCGCTATCATCGAACAAATGGTGAAGGAAAGACGTACATTCGAGCTAGAGTTCGACATCCGCAATCATTTTAAATTAGGCCCGGTTAAATACCATAACGTGGTAGCGTCTATTAAAGGTAGCAAATACCCGGACGAATATGTAATTATCAGTGGTCACCTAGATGCTTTCGACGTGGCTACCGGAGGTATCGACTGTGGTACGGGAATCGGCCCGATGATGGAAGCCGCCCGCATGATCGCCAAATCCGGAGCCAAACCTAAGCGCACGATCTTATTTATCGGGTTCGCCGGTGAGGAATTTGGATTATTAGGAGCACAAGCTTGGGTGAAAGCGCATAAGGATAAATTACCCAAAATCGCGAATCTGTTCAACCGTGACGGCGGCACGGAACCTCCTGTCGGTATTTCCGTCCCTCAAGCCATGTATGATGATTTCGTGAAGATCAGCGAACCCATCAAGAAAATCCGTCCGGACTATCCTTTCGAGGTAAAAGTTCGCGAGCCCCGTAAACGCCCGACAAGCATGGGTGGAACAGACGCATCGGTTTTCGCCATCGAAGGTGTCCCTACATTAGGTTTCACCACAGAGGATTTCAAAGGATATGATTTTAATTACGGTGAGATCTGGCATACGGAACGGGATTTATACACAAAGAATATTCCCGAATACCAAGAGCATACGGCCACGGTTACCGCAGTCATAGCCTTAGGTGTAGCGAATTTAGACAAGCAACTGTCGAGAGAAGGCTTGTATATAAATGAATAAAAATAAGGATTTCCTTCATTCCGTCGGTTGCCTTCCGCATGCGCACGTAGCACATACATCATTATATATACGTGTGTGTACGGGGGAGACTTGAAAGAATGGATGAAGGAAACGCCAAAATAAAAAGGGCATCTTTGTCAGATGTCCTTTTTATTTGTACAGGGTGAAAGATGGGGCTCGAACCCACGACCCTCGGAACCACAATCCGATGCTCTAACCAACTGAGCTACTCTCACCATGGAAAAAAACTTCATTCTTCACAGATGCCTTGGTTCACAAAACCTTGCTGACGACACAGAGTCTTTACTAAAAAACAACAATGGGGGTGAAAGATGGGGCTCGAACCCACGACCCTCGGAACCACAATCCGATGCTCTAACCAACTGAGCTACTCTCACCATATCCGCCCTTCAAGGGACCTCCCCTCTAAGACGGCGCAAAGATAGGTATAAATTCCGACTACACAAACCTTTTGCGAACTTTTTTATCTATCCACTTACTTATAGATCGCTCTCTTTCCCGCTAACAACGTATTACGCATCAAAGAAATGATTGTCATAGGCCCTACGCCACCCGGAACCGGAGTGATATAGGAACATTTAGGAGCGACCTCGTTAAACAAGACATCTCCCGTTAACTTAAATCCGCTCTTGGTCTGGCTACTTGGCATACGGGTCGTTCCCACGTCAACGATCACGGCTCCTTTTTTCACCATATCCCCTTTCAAAAATTCAGGGACGCCCAAAGCCACGATAATAATATCGGCAGACAGACACATCTCTTTCAAGTTCTTGGAACGGCTATGACATACGGTCACCGTACAATCACCCGGATAAGATTTCTGCATCATCAAGGTAGCCATCGGCTTACCGACAATATTGCTGCGTCCTAAAACCACGCAATGCTTTCCTTGCGTCTCGATGCGATAACGCTTTAATAATTCCAAGATGCCGGCGGGCGTGGCCGATACGAAACAAGGTAAACCGATAGACATACGTCCCACGTTAATCGGATGGAAGCCATCTACGTCTTTACGATAATCGATCGCCTCGATCACCTTCTGCTCGGATATATGCTTCGGGAGCGGAAGCTGTACGATAAAGCCATCCACATCCGGATCATCATTTAACTCATCGACCTTACGAAGCAACTCTTCCTCCGTAACATCGTCCTCGAAACGAATCAAGGTTGACTTAAAACCAATCTCCTGGCAAGTCTTGACCTTACTAGCCACATAGGTCTCGCTGCCACCGTCATGACCCACCAAAATAGCGGCCAAGTGAGGGATCTTACCTCCGGCAGCCTTGATCCGGGCTACCTCCTCAGCCATCTCCTTCTTCATCTGAGCGGAAACAGCCTTACCATCCAGTAATTGATAATGTTGTTCTTCCATATGATTGTCTCCTGTTAATTAACGTCTGAACGAGGGCTTCATCGAAGGCAGCTTCATCTTGCCCGACTTTGCGGAAGTAAGCATACGCATCATCTTACGGGTCTCATCAAATTGCTTGATCAGCTTGTTGACCTCCTGAATGCTCGTCCCGCTACCTTTGGCGATACGCTGACGGCGAGACCCATTCAAGATAGCCGGGTTGCTACGCTCGTCCGGAGTCATCGAATAAATGATCGCCTCGATACTCTTGAACGCATTATCATCGATATCCACATCTTTCAGGGCCTTGCCTACGCCCGGGATCATGAGTGCCAGCTCTTTCAAGTTACCCATCTTCTTGATCTGTTGGATCTGGGAGATAAAGTCGTTAAAATCGAACTGGTTCTTGGCGATCTTCTTTTGCAAACGTTTCGCCTCTTCCTCGTCATATTGCTCTTGGGCCCGTTCCACCAAGGACACGATATCACCCATGCCCAAGATTCGATCCGCCATACGTTCAGGGTGGAAAATGTCCAAGGCATCCATCTTCTCGCCCGTACCGACAAACTTAATCGGCTTATCGACAACCGTACGGATTGACAAAGCGGCACCACCGCGGGTATCACCATCCAACTTCGTAAGCACGACGCCGTCAAAGTTCAGTCGCTCATTAAATTCCCTCGCGGTATTCACGGCATCCTGCCCCGTCATGGCATCTACCACGAACAAGATCTCATCCGGCCGGATAGCGCTCTTGATAGCGGCGATCTCGTTCATCATCTGCTCGTCGATAGCCAAACGGCCGGCGGTATCCACGATCACGACATCATTACCTTTCGCCCGTGCCTCGCGAATAGCGTTCATAGCGATCTCCACCGGATTCTTATTCTCCAATTCCATGTATACGGGAACACCTACCTGCTCTCCGACTACACGCAACTGCTCGATAGCGGCCGGACGATACACGTCGCAAGCGGCCAATAACGGTTTCTTATTTTTCTTGGTCTTTAATAAAGACGCTAGTTTACCAGTGAAAGTAGTCTTGCCCGAGCCTTGCAAACCAGACATCAATATAATGGCGGGATTTCCCTGCAAATTCACGTCGACCGCCGTGCCACCCATCAAGCTGGCCAACTCGTCGTGAACAATCTTAACCATCAACTGACTCGGCTTAATCGATGTAAGCACGTTCTGTCCTAAAGCCTTCTCTTTTACCGTATCCGTAAAACTCTTGGCAACCTTATAATTGACATCGGCATCCAGCAACGCTTTACGCACATCCTTCAATGTTTCCGCCACATTGATCTCGGTAATCTTGCCTTCGCCCTTCAATAGTTTAAACGATCTGTCTAACCTTTCGCTTAAGTTCTCAAACATAATTCGTATGTATATTTATATTATTTTTCCACTGAATTGAGGGACAAAGGTACGAAAAAGAGATGAGTATGCGATGAAAGCGATCCCGAAATTCTTCATTCCTCAGCGTGTCAGTACACGGACCGAATTAAGAACCGCCAGCAAAGATACGCCTACGTCCGCGAAAACCGCTTCCCAAAGCGTGGCAAAGCCGAAGGATCCCGCCACAAGGACTATCACCTTCACGCCAATAGATCCCACGATATTCTGACGGACGATATTCCGGGTAACACGTCCGATAGAAATGGCCTCCGCTACTTTAGAGGGCTGGTCCGTCTGGATAACCACGTCCGCACTCTCGATGGCCGCATCCGAACCTAGCCCACCCATCGCGATACCGACATCACTTAAAGCCAGTACCGGCGCATCGTTCATCCCATCGCCCACGAAGGCGACCGACTTGTCCGGTTCAGCCGTTAATCGCTCTATATAAGCGGCTTTGTCCTCCGGAAGCAAATTACCATACGCATTATCGACACCCAGATGTTTAGCGAATTGATCCACGATCTCTTGCTTATCCCCAGATAGCATGTGGATATCTTCAACATCCAGATCCTTCAACCGACGAATCGCATCCATGGCATCCTTCCTCAACGTATCCGAAAGGAGAAGATGCCCCGCATATTTTCCATCGATCGCACAAGCCACCACGGTAGATACACTATCGGATAATTCCTTCGGGACAGATATATCACGTTCGGTCAATAAGCGGATGTTACCAACAAGCACCTGCCGACCGTTCACGATAGCTTCGACACCATGCCCTGCCAGTTCCCGCATGTCAGTGATCTCCATAGGCTCTCTATCTTGTTTTTCCGCATAACGAACTACAGCCTGCGCTACCGGATGGGTACTTTTCCGCTCCACAGATAACAAAATACTCAAAAGAGCGGAAACCGGGATACCCGGGCTTTCTACCGTTATGACCTCAAAACGGCCGGTAGTCAATGTACCTGTCTTGTCGAATGCTACCGTATTTACCCGTGTGATCGCATCTAAATAATTACCACCCTTAAATAATATCCCGGCACGAGACGCGGCGCCTATACCACCGAAATATCCGAGCGGAACACTTATAACCAAGGCACAAGGGCAAGAAATAACCAAGAAAACCAATCCCCTATACAACCAATCCGAGAAAACATACTGGAAAGAAGGAGTCACCATCCCCACCAAGGCAGGAACCGACACGATGAGAAACGACAGAAGAATCACGATCGGAGTATAAATCCGTGCGAAACGCCGAATAAACAATTCCGCCGGCGCTTTCCGCTCCGAAGCATCTTTCACTAAAGCCAGAATACGAGCCAAGGCACTTTGCTCGTACGGCCGATTCACTTGTATACGTACCGCCTGACCCTGCACGATCATTCCGGCAAGCACCTCCTCACCCTCACGGATAGAACAAGGCAGGCTTTCACCGGTTAATGCCGAGGTATCAAACTGTGCCTCGGCCTCCAATAAAACGCCGTCCAACGGTACACGTCCGCCGGGCTTCACCCCAATTCGCTCGCCAACTTCCACATCCTTCGGAGACACATTCACATATGTACCTGCCCGCCATACATCCGTTCGTTCAGGGCGGACATCCAATAAGTCACTGATATTCTTCGAGGCTTTATTCACGGCTAGAAGTTGCAATCTCTCTCCTACCGTATAGAAAAGCATCACGGCTACGGCCTCGGGATACTCTCCGATACAAAACGCCCCGACCGAAGCGATCGCCATTAACGCGAACTCACTAAAAAAGTCTTTCCGCGAAGCGGCTTCCCAAGCCTCTCGCATAACGGGAAGTCCTACCGGCAAAAAAGCGACCAGAAACCAAATGGCTTCTATCCAAGACTCAGCGAACCAACTCATCCCCGAGTACTTTCCAACAAGTCCTATCACCAACAAAATGAAAGAAACCATCGGCATCCATAAGCCGGGGCTTCCGTGCGAATGACAATGCTCACATCCACATGCCGTACTCATGATCTTATCTATTTTAACTATTTACTTCTCGATTACGGCACAAAGGTAAGAGACGGGAGTTTGCAACTTGATTGCAAATTATCAGGGTTTCAGGGAGCGTCGCTTATTACACAACGGGCAAACGCCCTTTACCGTATAATTAATGGTATCCATTATATATCCTTCCGGCAATTGGGCGACCGGGATCTTGATATTATTCAAGCAAGAGGTTTTACGGCAGACCTCGCAGAAGAAATGAATATGCCTATCGCCCACCGGGCATGTCTCCGAACGGCTTTGGCATATCTCATATTTTATAGAGCCACTACCGTCTTCAAAAGAATGGATCGCATGATGTTCCAATAATAAGGCCAGTGAACGGGAAATCGTCGATTTATCCAACGTCTCCAGCTCCGCCTCCAATTCGAACAGGGAAGCCGGGCTGGTTCGCTCCGATAAACTTCGCAAGACAAGAATCCGTGCGGCAGTAGGCCGTACTCCTTTTCCTACCAACATATCTTCACATTGCTTCGTGGACATAAGCTACCTTTCTTAAATTGATTACGATACAAAAATACGAACAATTTTCCAATGTGCACGATTCAAAAAAGACGTACGTGTTTTCACGGTGAATAATATGAATAAAGTATTGCTTTAGAGGAAAATGTTTTTTACTTTTGCGATGTTTCCTACGCCGATGCTTGTTCTTGTGAAAGTGGTTGGGTGGGGAACGGACATATATTAAGAAAGACGTTTACTTGACGTTTTGTCTTTGGCTCTTAGGAACTTCGCAAACTCCAAACACACAGCCGAAACAAAGCAACGGTAGGTGTCTGCGGGATATGTTTATATCCTTGGTGTGCCTTACTTAAAAGGCACGTCCGAGTTTTTTACATATCGGCGTGGGCTTCTGCGTTGCTCGTTCAGACTGTGTGGGCAATGCGAAGGCCTCTAAGAGCGGGACGGGTAACAGGTACAGATTCCCGCGCTTTTTCTTTATATATGCGTATTCTTAGTTTAGAATTTCCGGCTCGGGAATCTGTCGGCAAAAATGAACCGCCTGTAAAAGGAGACGTGCGTAGTTGTGTTTAGACCATGGAGATACTATTATTCAACACAAGAGACGAATTGATACGAGTGAATTTGAAATATGTCGTCTATTTTGAAGCGGATGGTAATTATACTCACATTATATTTTCGAATGCGACAAAGGTGACTTTGCCGTATAGTTTGGGGAATATCGAAAAGCTGATTGATGAAAAATCGAAAGGGAAAGCGCGAACTTTTGTCCGCGTCGGGGAACGATACATTGTCAACAGTGTATGTGTTTTTCGGATTAATACATTCAAGCATAAACTGCTTCTTGCCGATTTCGAGACCTCTCATCTGTTTACCCTTTCAGTATCGAAAGAGGCTTTGAAGAGCCTGAAAAGCTTATATATGCAGGAATAAATTATCATGGGAATCATTGTTGGACGTAAAGGGCAACAAGCGGTTGTTTTTGAATCGGACAACTTTTTTGCCCATTAAGCAGACTTTATCTTTGTTTTTACTATGGATAAAGTATTGCTTTAGAGGAAAATGTTTTTTACTTTTGCGATGTTTCCTACGCCGATGCTTATTCTTGTGAAAGCGGTTGGGTGGGGAACGGACATATATTAAGAAAGACGTTTACTTGACGTTTTGTCTTTGGCACGTCAGAACTTCGCAACTTTTGACCATCGCCGAAACAAAGCAACAGTAGGTGTCTGCGGGATATGTTTATATCCTTGGTGTACCTGAACTTGAAGGGTACATCCAAGTTATTGTACATATCGGCGTGGGCTTCTGCGTTGCTCGTTTAGCGATGGTGGGCAATGCGAAGGTCTTGATGTGCGGGACGAGCAACAGGTGCAGATTCCCACGCTTTTCTTGTATATAGCCTTCCTATTTCCAACGATCAACCACCAGAGGGAATCGGGTATCATGAGAAATTAACCATGATCCACATCGGACAGCTTATCGAGCGCACGCTCCACGACCAAGGACGATCAGTTACTTGGTTCGCCACGCAATTGTGCTGTACCCGACCGAACGTATATAAGATATTCAACAAGGAAAGCATTGACACTTACTTACTTTGGCGAATTTCTTGCATCTTGCGGCACAATTTCTTCCGCGACCTCTCCGAAGCTGTCAAGACAGATCTGACATCTTACTGACACGGATAGTGTATCCATATAGGATACAATTGTATAAATCATTTGGAACCACCTGTTTAACCGTTCACACCTATACTTACTCCTATATTCGCGTCGCAAAATAGATTAACGGCAACATCTTAATATCGAATAATGCGAACTAGTATGCTCGGGTTCCTTCTTCTTTTCATTCCGAATCTTTTCTGGGCGGAAGGGAGAGAAGCCATGGACAGCCTTACTTATTCCTGCGAAGACAGGACTACACGGTTCAATGTAAAGCAACTCATACTTCCGGGCTCCTTAATAGCGGTTGGATCATGGGGAGTAAGCAATGGCTTTTTACGGTCTGTCGACCATTCCGTGCGAGAAGGCATGACCAACCTCCGGGGAGACCACTACTTCCATGCCGACGATTACGTCCAATACCTGCCGGTCATCTCATACGTAGGGTTAGGATTAGTGGGCGTGAAAACCAAACACACGTTCAAGGAGCGGCTGGTCGTCACAGCCACCTCTTATTTGACGATGGGCATATTGGTGAACGGGACGAAGTACTTTGTCGATGAGAAACGACCCGATTCCCCAGCCCAAAACTCTTTCCCATCGGGACACACCGCCACGGCTTTCATGGGGGCGGAATTGGTACGGTCGGAATATGGGATCGGATACGGAATCGGTGCCTATTTGATAGCCGGAGGCGTAGCTTTTCTACGGCTTTACAACGATCGGCATTGGTTGAACGATGTGATAGCGGGAGCGGGATTCGGCATATTGAGCGCACGTATCGGCTACTGGCTATTACCGGTCAACCGAAAGCTATTCCGATTAGACAGGAAAAAGAGTTCCACTATCATTGTGACCTCGCCGTTCTATCAACCGGATAACCATGCGTTCGGGGCGGTCTTGGCCATACGTTTTTAGTGGTCAATCGGTCAACAACAAAAAATAGTGGTGTATCTGAAACAGGGAAAGACCTTCCAGTGCACCCGTCACCCTGCCTGCACGGACGGTTTGACATTTTGACATTTTGTAAACGGAAGCCCCGGAGAATCGATTCTTCCGGGCCCAAGGACAAGGCCTCTTCAATTCTACGTTAAAATATATTTAATCGATTCATCTTTAGATTGATACCGAAAAACGTCCTTTTGTTCTAGCGAAAATCATTCATCCGAACGCATATCCATTGACCTCTTCGGGCGATTCCAGTGGGTTACGACTGGGTTCTAACGAGGTTACAATGCCTATTCACGGCGGTTTACGACCCTATTCATGGCGGTTTATAATGCCCAACGGCAGGCATTGGAGTTGCCCAACGCGACTAAACGTGTAGGTTTTCGTCCCCTTTCGTGCCTGAAAACGGTAATATTCCCACCGAAAAGAGCCGTTTGTGGCTCCCCTTGGCTTCTGGTTTGACCGATCTCAGAAATGTCGCTGTCACGATTCTCCTATAAAAAGAATCAGAAAGAAAGGGAAAGAGCGATTTTGGCGCCTTATCGATAACAGATCTCAGGGTTGTAAGGAGCGGCAAGAAAGCGGTTCCGGAGGTGGCGCAGGTCATTCGGACTCTAAATGAAAGAATCGTGCTCATATACTTATATTCTCTTATTTTGCCAAGAGGCTTTCTTTAAATAGATTACGCTGGCTACGAGCAATCCGCTGTAGTAAATAGCCTCCGTCAAGAAGCATACGGCTACCGGCAGACGCAAGCGCATCCCCGCGACATATACAAAAAGCACATACAGAACCAATACCGCCACTTCCATAAAAAGCGCCGAGCGTGTATTTCCCGTACCCGACACCCCGTTGAACGCCACGTTGGCTACCGATCCGATCAATAAAGAACCGACAATCACATAGACGGATGGAACCGAGGCCGCCACCAATGAGGCGTCATTCGTATAAACAGACAAGACCCACCCCGGCATCGAGCTGACAATAGCGGCAAACACGACCATGATACCCAACGATAACTTGCAGATCCTCCGGATAGTCGGTATAACTTGATCGGTCGCTCCCGCCCCGATACTATTACTCACGAACGTGTTTGTCGTGGTCGCCAAGGAATTAACGGGGATCAACATCACGACGTAAATGCTACGCACGATATTCGCCACCGCCAACTCTCGTTGTCCTAAATGCTCCACAGCGATAAAAAACATAAACCAAGTAGCGATAGACAAGAAATATTGTAGCATCGTAAACACGGAAATATCCAGCACCTGTTTCAACAAACCGAAATCGAAAGAACGAATCCGGTTAAGCGCGTATTTACGTATGTCTACGGTAAGTCTCGTGTAAACCACGAAAAAGAGAATCGATACCGCCTCGGCCATGACGGAAGCGACAGCCGCTCCTTGAATGCCCATCTTGGGGAATCCGGCGTGTCCGAAAATCAAAAGATAATCCAGCAAGACATTTGTCATCGCCATCAAGGCCGCATTCAATGTCAATACCTTTGTACGGGTAATGCCAATAAAAAGAGCCCGGAACATCACGTTCGCGAAAGAGAAGAAGAAGCCGAACACACGCCAATCCAAAAATTCCTCCGTGGCGCTCAGGATAGCGTCCGAAGAAATCAATACACGCATCACGTCTCCCGCGAAAAAACGAGAAAACAGGAACAATATAGCGGCCAACAACAACAGGAAGAAGACACCTTGTATCATGACAGGCCCTATCCGGTCATAACGTCTCTCTCCATTTCTACGGCCGATTACGATTTGAGACCCCGTACTGAAACCGAAGGCGATCGTAAAAGCGCAGATATAATAAAGCCCTCCCATAGCGGAAGCCCCCAACTCAACCTCACCGACCCTACCCAGGAAAGCCGTATCGGTCACGTTTATCACGTTTTGCGCCAACAAGCTCAAAAAGATCGGGTAGCTAACATTCCATATTTTCTTGTTCATATACATAACTCGCTTATTACCTGAATTTATGAAGATAAAAAAAGCCCGCCGCGTCCCGACGAGCCTTTCTTATGATTATAGATCTCTACAAAGTCCAGCGTCGCTATATCAACTTGTTTGTCGCCGTATCGGGAAATATCACGGAAGGCTTGAACGTCTTCGCCTCCTCGAAATCCATCATGGCATACGACATAACGATAATAACATCTCCGGGTTGAGCCTTACGGGCAGCCGCTCCATTCAAGCAGACCACTCCCGAGCCACGTTCGCCCTTGATAATATACGTCTCAAAACGTTCTCCGTTGTTATTATTCACGACCGAGACCTTCTCGTTCGCGATCAAATTGGCGGCGTCCAACAAATCCTCGTCGATAGTGATGCTACCGATATAGTTTAAGTTAGCCTCCGTTACCGTTACCCGGTGAATTTTTGACTTTACTACCTCTATAAACATGTATGACTTATAATTAGTATTTGATATTGTCGATCAAACGTACCTCCCCGCAATATACCGTGACGCAACCTACCGGATAATCGGTATCCGACCAGTCCTGGATAGACTCCAATGTATCGCCATCTACGATCGCATAGTACTCAACTTCCATGACAGGATCGCTATTAATGGTGTTGACAACATAGTCAATAACTTCTTGTACGCTTTTTCCGGGCGCAAAGGTAGTACTTTCTTTTAACGTACGAGCGATTAACGGAGCTTTTTGACGTTGTTCCGGTGTCAGACGGGTATTCCGGCTGCTCAAGGCCAAGCCATCGCTCTCACGAACGATCGGGCAAGCATTGATCGTGACAGGGATATTCAATTGTCTCACCATCGCCCGGATCACGGCGATCTGCTGGAAATCCTTTTCCCCGAAATAAGCGTTATCCGGCTCCACGATATAGAACAACTTGCTTACCACCTGCGCTACGCCGTTAAAATGCCCCGGACGCTTAGCGCCTTCCATCACCTCAGATACCGTTCCCAAGTCAAACGTACGAGTATCAGGCTCCGGATACATTTCTTCTACCGAGGGAGCGAACACGTAATCACAACCGGCAGATTCTAATAACGCACAATCCGCCTCCAACGTACGGGGGTACGTTTCCAAGTCATGTTTATCATTAAATTGAGTTGGATTTACAAAAACACTAACTACGCATACATCATTGTCTCTCACGCAACGCTGTACCAGGCTAAGATGTCCGTTATGCAGTGCTCCCATGGTAGGGACAAAGCCAATTTTCTTATTATCTTGCTTTACATCAGCGAGATAATCCTTCAGGTCTTTAATACTATTTACTATTTTCATCAGATAGATGCTTAATTGACGGTGCAAAGCAACTAAATAATTACCGTAAATAAAACATTAGTTCGTAAAAAAAAGCAGATATAGGCTAAGCGTGAAGATGGTGTCAAGATAATCCCTCTTGGATGTCTCAAGGATTAAAACTCAAATTGGCTTATAAAGGGTTCATAAAAGGTTCAAACATTTCTATGTTCTTGGTTTAGGTTCCAACAACTTATCAGATTTTCTCCTCATCCTGCCATTATTACGCAAGTTTTTCGTACATTTGTAGCGTCTTTATAAAACTAGTTTACAGAATGGATGCAAAAAAGATCTTGTTTATAGCCCAAGAAATCACTCCCTACCTTCCCGAATCCGAGATCGCGACAATATGTAGAAATTTGCCGCAAGGAATTCAGGAGCGTGGTCGCGAAATCAGGACATTCATGCCAAAATTCGGAAATATCAACGAGCGCCGCAATCAGTTGCACGAGGTTATCCGTCTGTCTGGCATGAATCTCATTATTGACGACACAGACCATCCTCTGATCATTAAGGTAGCGTCCATTCAATCGGCCCGGATGCAGGTTTACTTTATTGACAACGAGGATTTCTTCCAACGGAAATCCACGGTCAGCGATGAGAATGGAAATGAGTATGAGGATAATGACGACCGTTCGATCTTCTACGTGCGCGGCGTATTGGAAACCGTAAAAAAATTGCGTTGGATTCCCGACGTAATCCACTGTCATGGCTGGATGTCAGCTTTAACGGCTCTTTACATCAAAAGAATGTATGCCGATGACCCGTGCCTGCGTAACGCGAAAATCGTTTATTCGATCTACAACGATGATTTCAAGAGCCCGCTGAATAAAGATTTCGCGGCAAAACTGAAGGCGGACGGAGCCAAAGAGGCTGACTTGAAATTAATCAAGACGGATACGAGTTTTGTAAGCCTAACCAAATTAGCGATTAATTTCGCTGATGGTGTAATCCAAGGTAGCGAGACGATCAATCAAGAAGTCCTTGATTATATCTCGACCAAGAAAGATACTCCTTTCCTTCCCTATCAGTCACCGGAAACGTATATGGACGAGTTCAATAAGTTCTACGACGTGGTATTGGATTCTAACACGAAATAATAAATGCAGTAATGAAAATCAAGCTTTTAATACTTGGACTTGGCCTTGGCGCTAGCATTTTGGCCGGGTGTAATGATGATTTGAGTTCGATAGGAACAAGTATTCAGCCAGGCGACGATACAATTGCGGTATATACGGACACGTTCCGGATACAAGCCTCCACGGTGCGATTAGATTCTATTTACGCAAGGTCTACTAGCGCCCAGTTGGGAGAACTTTACGATCCGCTGTATGGCAACCTTGTATCGGATTATATGTGCCAATTTTATTGTCCGAATGATTTTCAATTCGCGCATACACCTTATGAGGGGAAAATTGACTCGGTAGAGTTCAATATATATTACAATGGTTCCAATAAAAACGGTGTGTGGGTAGGAGATTCTTTGGCGCCTATGCGTGCGGAGATCTTTAAAATCACAAGTCCGTTACAAAAAAACTTTTATACAAATATTGACCCCAAGCAATATTGCGATATGCAAACGTCAATGGGAGCTCAAGCTTATACGGCTTATAACACTGGTATTTCCGACTCCCTTAAAAACTCTGGTAGTTACAGACCTCATGTAAGCATTAAAATGCCTACAGCATTCGGACAGAAATTTTATGATGAGACCATCAATAATCCGGGTACGTTCAAAAATCAAGAAACTTTTAATGCGTTTTTCCCGGGGCTTTATGTAACGACCACCTTCGGTAGTGGTAATATATTGTCCGTGGCCAGCTCTCTCCTTAAGATCTATTATAATTATGCGGTTAAAAGCACGGCTGGAAAAGACTCTTTAATAACCACATGGGAAGCTTTCTCCACCACTAAGGAGGTTATTCAGCTAAGTCGCTTTAAAAACACGGATATGAGTCAATTGCTTCAACCGAACGACAGCTATGCATTTTTCAAGACTCCGGCCGGTGTTTGTACACGCATCGTTCTTCCAACCAAGGAAATCACTCCGATCATGAAAAAACGTATCGTGAATAATTTACCGCTAGAGCTGAGAGCGATGCCGCAAGAAGATTGGCGATATGCATTGGCTCCTTCCCCTTATTTATTGATCTTGCCAGAGGATTCTGTAAAAAGTTTCTTTGAGGGTAGTCAGGTTGACAACAATGTAACCTCATTTCTATCGGAGGCTTACGACGCGACTACTCGCACGTACTCATTCCCGAATCTTGCCAATTTATTAAAATATCAGATGGAGAATAATCCGGACAAGGATTTGAGTCTACTTCTCATCCCTGTTGACCGGACAACGACCACAAGCACCAGTTACGGTCAAAGTACAGTGGTTACAACAGCCATCACGAATTATCTAGCTCCTTCAGGAGTAAAGATACGAAAGGATGAAGAGGTGATGAAGATTAGCATTACGTCATGTAAATATGCCAGATAGGGGTATAAAAAATGACGGGTTCCTTTTTTAGGGACCCGTCACTCTCCAAGAATAATCCAGTCAGATCAATCAGCGCGAAAGCGACTTATTTCTTCGCTGTCTTCTTTTTCAATTTATCCAATTCTTTCTGTAGACTCTCGATCTCTTCTCCCTGATTCTTAATCGTAGAAAGCAATGAATTCAATTCCTCATTCTCTATATTTTCCGGGAATTCCGCATTTACACGGACAATAAAATCAGAAAGAACATTCATATAGTTATTAAACGCGTCATACGGATTATCGTAAGGGCTAAAGCCTCCCTGTCCCATATGCTTTGTACTCATATAATAGAAATGGTCACTGCTCTGCAGATAGTACCAGTCCTGACGGATGCGACGAGTCTGAGACAAGCGAACACGTTCGCCGATCTCGTTAATCTTACGGAATGCCTCCTGCTGCAATACATTTCCTAACCAAGAGCTGCAATCTCTCTCCTCATCTACCCAAGAGATCGGATAAGGAACGGAAATAGAGTCTACCGGCTTGATCAATGTAAATATTTCCGATGGAGTAGAGAAACTTATTCCCTTATCCGCGGCAAAACGAGGCAAAGCCTTGAAGAACTCAAAAATACCGGTTGAAGCAGAATGCAAAGATCCCAGCACCTCATAATTCATAAACAAACTAATGATTTGCTCTGAATCCGGAGTAGCGGCGATCCATGACACATACTTATCGGCCGTCAAAGGATACTCATTCCAACTATAATCACTAAAACGATTCGATAAATCCTCGCTGAAACGGTCATTCTTCAATAACAAGCTCAACTTCGGAGCTACGCAAGAAGAATACATATAGTTCGGGCTCTTCCAACCTAAGATATGCTTAGCGCCCTCCGTCAACATTCCCTTATAGCCCATCTCAGAAACCATAGCGGAAATATCATCCGAGTAGATCAACTCCGTATTACGGAACACTTTCGGTTTAACCCCGAATAAGGTCTTGATCTTATCTTCTTGTTTCTTTATTTGATGCTTGAACTCCTCCGGATCTCCCAAGGAAGAAAGAGAATGAGCATACGTCTCAGACAAGAATTCCACATTCCCTGTAGCCGCCAATTCCTTAAAGCTATCGATCACTTCCGGCGTATAAATCTCCATCTGTTCCAACGCTACGCCGGAAATAGAGAACGCTACCTTAAACTTACCGCCACTGGTCTTGATCATCTCCAAAATAGTCCGGTTAGCCGGCAAATAACACTGTTCTGCTATACGATGGATAATCTCCTCATTCTGGAAATCATCGTAATAGTAATGGTCGTTACCGATATCGAAGAAGCGATATCTTTTTAAACGGAACGGCTGATGTATTTGAAAATAAAAGCAGATCGTTTTCATAATATTGTTTGTTTTATTTTTGTCTTGTCGTTAATTTATTTGTTACCTATCACATTGTCGTAAATACGACGAACCTTTTGCCCGGCATATTCCCACTTGATATTATCTACCTCTTTCTTGCCTTCCACTTTCAAGAACTCATGCATGGCAGGATAAGTGATAATAGAATACATGGCATCCGCCAACGCCTCTATGTCCCAATAATCCACCTTAATCGCATAATCCAGGATCTCGGCGCAACCCGATTGTTTGGAAATGATAGAGGGTACACCACATTGCATCGCTTCCAACGGAGAGATACCAAAAGGCTCGGAAACCGAAGGCATCACATATACGTCACTGGCTTTCAATACCTCGTATACCTGCTTGCCCTTCATAAATCCGGTAAAGTGGAAACGATCTGAGATATTACGTGCCGCAGCCAAACGAATCATTTGATCCATCATATCACCACTACCAGCCATCACGAAACGTGCGTAAGGAGCCTTAGCCAAAACCTTCGCGGCAGCCTCAACGAAATATTCCGGCCCTTTCTGCATCGTGATACGACCTAAGAATGTAATAACCTTATCCTTTACACCCTTTTTATCCGAGATCGCCAAAATCTCAGGGCTCAAAGGCTCTACGGCGTTATGTACGGTCGTTACCTTAGCTGGATTTTGATGATATTTCTCGATCACCGTCTGGCGAGTCAAATTACTCACCGTTATAATATGATCCGCATTGTCCATACCATTCTTCTCGATCGCATAAACATCCGGATTCACATTTCCGCGGCTACGATCGTAATCCGTAGCATGAACATGGATTACCAAAGGTTTACCACTCACATTTTTAGCGTGAATACCCGCCGGATAAGTCAACCAGTCGTGCGCATGGATGATATCATACTCTTCCGTACGAGCGATCACACCTGCCACGATCGAATAGTTATTAATCTCTTCCAGCAAGTTATCCGGATAACGTCCGGAGAATTCAAGGCAACCTAAATCATTCACATGGCGGTAACTAAAATCCGCATAAATATGATCCCGATACTTATAATACTGATCAGCATTCATCCCCGCTTTGGAAACCCGTTGCTGTACATACTCATGGTCAACATCCCTCCAAACAATCGGGACTTGGTTGACACCCACTATCTTCAGAAAGCTCTGGTCTTCATCGCCCCAGGGCTTCGGTATACAAAAAGTAATATCCATATCGGGCTGCATCGCCATGCCTCGTGTCAAACCGAAACTGGCCGTTCCTAAACCGCCCAAGATATGAGGAGGAAATTCCCATCCAAACATTAATGCTTTCATAATGGTACCTAGTTTTATTCGGCGTTATACTTCTTCAACAAATCCACGACACGGAGGATAGCCGCAACGTTCATCGCAAAAGAGACAGCTCCACGTCCGGTAAACGGCGGGTTACCATCAAACAATTCCGGGATTGTCCCGATACAGTGCAATGACATCTCCTCCTCCAAGCTTATCAACATACGTTCGGCAAAAGCAACGCCACTCTTTCCGAATACACGCAAATAAGCTTCCAAATAGGCGCCTAACAACCACGGCCAAGCAGTACCTTGGTGATAAGCCAAATCTCGTTCATATTGCGGCCCTACATAATAGGGGCGATATCCTTCGCTTTTCGGACTCAAGGAACGCAAGCCTTTCGGGGTAAGCAGCTCTTTCGTCACGATATCCACCACGGCGCGTTTCTGCATCCTCGTCAATGGAGAATAAGGCAATGCCACCGCGAAAATCATATTAGGCCGTACGCTCCAATCCACCGTAGAGCCGTTTACAGAATCGAACAAATAATTATACCCATTCACGAACGTTTCCGGGAACGATTTATCCATCGACTTGATAATCGGATCAACACCTTCGACAGGTACTCCACCCATCAATTCCGTATAAAAACAAAGCGCGTTATACCAAAGTGCGTTAATTTCCACTATATAACCGGAACGAGACACGACAGGTTTCCCGTTTACAGTAGAGTTCATCCAAGTAATCGCCTTATCCTTTCCATTAGCGAAAAGTAAACCGTTCTCCATCAATTTCATATCAGGATGTTTCTGATCCCGTATATAGTCGATAATTTCTTTCACGACATCGCTGTATAGCTCACGCGCTTTCTCAATGCTCTCATGTTTAGCATACTGTTGGATCGCCCAGATCGCCCATAAAAAGACATCCGGATGCTCGATCTCACGAATCACCGCGTCGAAACGCCCATTCTCCATATACGCCCGGATCGCCGGTATCGCCGTATGCATGATCTTCTCGAAACGAACCGGATCATCGATAGATAACGTACTTCCCGGAAGAGCTACGAACAAATCTCTCGCACGTACTTTAAACCATGGATAGCCCGCCAATAAATAAGCGTCGTCTTCCTTCGGACGGAAATAAAATTGTTGCGCTGAATTTTTCAAACAATTGAAGAAGCTGGTACGAGGCGTACGAGCTACGACCTCATGCTCAAACAAAGATTTCAGACGAGTAGTCGCCACGGCACTATCGCCAGCGCTGAAAATAATAGTCTCACCTTTCTTGATGGGGATCTCGAAATAGCCGGGGACATATAAATCCTCCTGATAAGGGTATCCCCTCTCTTGTTCTTTCGGATACTCGATGCCATTGTACCAATACGGCTCATACACAAACTTAACTTTCTTGTTAAATTGCATATACAGCTCCGGATAACCGGGATACATACAGGTCTTGATTCCGTTTGTGACTTCCTCATAAGATTGGTTCACGTTGCCATTGGCTTGCGTTAAGTTCCTCACGCTACGGAAAGCGAGGAAAGGACGGAAACGTAAGGTCGTAGCGGAATGAGCATCTTCCAACGTGTACTTGATCATGATACGATTCTCGTACATGGAAAACACTTTTTCTTTCGAAAAGATCACACCTCCTACACGATAAAGCGTACGAGGTACTGTCTCAGAGCCATACTCGCGGATGTACTTATGTCCCTTGGGACTAAAATTATTGCCTGCATATTTATGCAATCCAAGATTAAATTCGGCACCATGTTGAATTACCGTTTCATCAAAAGAAGACAGTAACACATGGTTGTCATCATCAATCGCAGGCACAGGCATAACGAGTAGTCCGTGGTATTTCCTGGTATTACAATCAACAACAGTAGTGCAGTGATAGGCTCCCAAACGGTTGGTTCGAAGCACCTCACGAGTCAGCGACTCTTCCAGGTTTATCATTACTGTTTTGTCAAATTTAAGATAACTCATATGTGTATTTGGGTTTTAAGTTACTTTCTTTAGTATCAAAATGAAACTATTTCCATTTCCGAAAATCAAAAGTATTATTTAATAACTAAAAAAACAAACCGCCTTTTATATTTATTTAGAGAAAAAGACATTCCTCTTCTACGATAAACCTATAGATCAGGGTCTTAAAGAGGAAGGTGCTCTAAAGGTGTGTTGTCAAACATATAAATTTTTGTTAATCAATCCTATCTTCATATTCATCAAGGCTCAAAATCAGGGTACAGCCCTCCCGAAGAACAAGCCTTGGGTTAGTCATAAGAGATGTTCTATTTTTCATTTTAAATCAATCTGAATACAAAAACAGATGCCGATAATGCTCCTGTGATTAAAATAACTACCTTTGGAGAAATTTTCAAACAATTTTTAATATGAGGAAGTTGTTATATAGTGTAATAATTTTATTAAGTGCAATTCAAATGACACACGCGGCAAATAACCCTTTCTTCGAGAAGTTTAAAACTCCGTTCGAGACCCCTCCTTTCGATAAGATCAAGATCGGGCACTACGAGCCTGCTTTCGATGAAGGAATCAAGCAAATGGAAAAAGAGGTGCAAGAGATCGCCAATAACCCGCAACCTGCTACTTTCGAGAATACGGTAGTGGCTCTGGAACGTAGCGGCAAATTATTGGAAACCGTCTCTTCTGTCTTTTTTAATGTGTTAGCGGCAGAGGCAAACGATGAGATGATGGAAATCTCTCGACGTATCTCCCCGAAGTTATCCCAGGCATCCAATAACATCTTCTTAAATGAGAAGCTACTTGTCCGGGTCCAATCGATCTATGATAAAAAAGAGCAGTTAAACCTGTCTACCGAGGATGCTAAATTGCTGGAAAACCTTTACGAGTCGTTTAAAGCGAATGGGGCTACACTAAATAAAGAGGACAAGGAAAAATACCGCAAGCTATGTATGGACCTAAGTATATTAACCTTGCAGTTCGATCAAAACGCGTTGAAAGATAAAAACCGGTTCGAATTACTGCTAACAGACGAGAATGAATTATCCGGCTTACCCGAAAGTGCTCGTGACGCTGCAGCCCTGTTAGCCAAGAGCAAAGATAAAAACGGATGGTTATTCAATCTCTCGGCACCGAGTTACATTCCATTCATGCGTTACTCCGACAGGCGTGATTTGCGAGAAAAAATGTATCGTGAATACATGAGCGTAGGGAATAAGGGAGATGAGTTCGACAATAAGGACATTATCAAAAAGATTGTTAATATCCGCCTGGAGATCGCCAAGTTGATGGGATTCAAAAACTACGCTGAATATGCGCTGGAGCACACGATGGCTAAAAACTCAGCGAACGTATACAAATTATTGAATCAGTTACTCGAAGCTTACAAGCCGATAGCGATCAACGAATACAATGCGATAGGAGGGTTTGCGTCAGGTACAGAGAAAGAGAATATCACCGTTATGCCTTGGGACTGGAGTTATTATTCCGAGAAGTTACGGGACATCCGTTTCAAGGTAAACGACGAGGTGACTCGCCCTTATTTCGAGTTGAGCAACGTGAAGAAAGGCGTATTCGGATTGGCGACTCGGCTCTACGGCATCACCTTTAAGGAGAACAAGAAAATCCAGGTTTATCATCCGGAAGTAGACGCTTATGAGGTATACGATGCCGATGGCAAGTTCCTAGCGATCCTTTACACGGATTTCTTCCCTCGGGACGGAAAACAATCCGGCGCTTGGATGAACAATATCAAGGCTCAATACAAAGATAAAAACGGAAAAGATAGCCGTCCGCAGATCGTTATCGTGATGAACTTTACCCGTCCGACAGATACAAAGCCTTCTTTGTTAAGCTTCGACGAGGTGAACACGCTTTTGCATGAGTTCGGGCACTCCCTACATGGCATGCTAGCGCAAGGGACATATTCCAGCCTTTCGGGGGCCAGCGTTTATCGTGATTTCGTAGAATTACCCTCCCAGATCATGGAGAACTGGTTGACTGAAAAAGAGTTCTTGGACCAATTAGCCGTTCATTACCAGACTGGAGAGAAAATCCCGCAAGAGATGATACAAAGCTTGATAAACGCTTCCAACTTCAACGCCGGTTACCTTTGTTGCCGCCAATTAAGCTTCGGCTTGCTCGATATGGCATGGCATACGTTGGAGCAACCTTTTGACGGTGACGTAGCGGCATTCGAGAAAAAGGCTTGGGCTCCGACGGTAATCGTACCGGAAGTACCGGAAGCCTTGATGGGCACCAGCTTCGGACATATCTTCTCCGGAGGATACGCGGCAGGCTATTACGGGTATAAATGGGCCGAGGTATTAGACGCCGACGCTTTCTCCGTATTCAAGTCGAAAGGAATCTTCAACAAGGAGGTCGCCAAATCTTTCCGTGACAATATATTATCCAAAGGTGGCACGGAAGATCCCACCGTGTTATACAAGCGTTTCCGCGGACAAGAGCCTACGATAGATGCTCTATTAATCCGTAACGGCATTAAGAAGTAATAAATTACCGGGCTTATCGCCCGGTAAATCCAAATAATCACTACCTTCGCGGTTTGGATTAAAAGACAAACGAGTAAACAAATGTGCGAGAAAACAGAAAAACAGCACGAATTAGATAAACGTTACCTGCGAATGGCCGCTATCTGGGCCGAGAATTCGTACTGTAAACGACGCCAAGTGGGTGCGTTATTAGTAAAAGATAAAATGATCATATCCGACGGATACAATGGGACACCCGCCGGTTTTGAAAATATTTGCGAAGACGAGAACAATGTCACCAAGCCTTATGTTCTACATGCGGAGGCTAACGCCATCACAAAAGTGGCAGCCTCATCGAACAGCAGTAAAGGAGCGACCATTTATGTCACCTCCTCTCCTTGCATCGAATGCGCGAAATTAATCATACAATCTGGGATCAAGCGAGTGGTCTATTCCGAGAATTATCGCATAGCGGACGGCTGCGAATTATTGAAGCGTGCCGGCATTATAGTAGATTATATAGATTTGAACGAATAAATAAAACGTTTTTATGGATAAAAGTAAAAGACTGGCCGTATGGCTCCCGGTTATCATCGCGGCCAGTATCGCTTTAGGTATCTTTATTGGGAACCATTATTTATCTATCAGTCAAGGGAAGAAACGATCCTACTCCAGCGGCAACAAGATAAATGCCATCTTGGACATCATCAACGAGCAATATGTTGACACGGTTAGCACGTCTAAATTGGTAGAAAGTACGATCCCAAAAATATTCAGCGAATTAGACCCTCACTCCGTATATATTCCCGCGGAAGAGGCTTCCGCGGTGAATGAGGAGCTGGAAGGTTCTTTCAGTGGCATTGGCGTATCATTCAATATGCAAACCGATACGATCCTAGTGATCAGCGTAATTAGCGGTGGTCCGGCGGAAAAAGCAGGCTTACTGCCCTTCGACCGGATCATCTCGATCAATGATTCTATTTTTTCCGGAAAGAAAAAGAACCAAGGAGAGATCGTGAAGACACTCCGGGGCACAAAGAACAGTACGGTGAAACTGGGCGTACAGCGAGGGAATTCCCCCGAGTTGCTCTACTTTGACGTAACCCGTGGAGATGTCCCTGTTAATTCGGTCGATGTTTCTTATGAGGCGGCTAAAGGGATAGGTTACATTAAGGTTAGCAAATTCGCCCGGAATACTTATAATGAGTTCATCACGGCGATCGCCAAGCTAAGACAAGCGGGTTGTACCTCTTTCGTGATTGATTTACGGGGTAATACCGGCGGGTATATGGATGCCGCGATCAATATGATCAACGAATTCATGCCGGAAGGACGCTTGATCGTCTACACGGAAGGCAAATCATTTCCCCGTTCCGATGTATACGCAAACGGAACCGGTACTTGTAAAGACGCCCCGATCGTGGTATTGACCGATGAGATCTCGGCTTCCGCCAGTGAGATATTCTCCGGAGCGATCCAAGATAACGACCGTGGAACGATTATCGGACGAAGAACGTATGGCAAGGGTCTGGTACAAACCCAAATGTCGTTGAGCGACGGTTCAGAGATGCGATTGACCATCGCCCGTTATTACACGCCGTCCGGTCGCTGTATCCAGAAGAAATATGAGATGGGCAATACGGATGCTTACGACCAAGATATCTATAACCGGTATATGCACGGCGAGTTCGACTCGGCCGATAGCATCAAGATGGATGATTCCTTGAAATACCAGACCGTGGGCGGACGTACCGTATACGGCGGGGGAGGTATCATGCCGGATATCTTTATCCCTCGTGACACGAGCGGCATTACCTCTTACTACTCAAGTGTGGTAAATAGCGGCGTGCTTTACCTGTATGCGCTCGAGTACTCGGATCGCCATCGGGAGAAACTAGGCTCATTCAAGACTTGGGAGGAATTATATAATTACTTGCAGCGACAGCCACTCCTTTCCGACTTCGTGAACTTCGCGGCTACCAAGGGCATCAAAAGACGTCCCACATTAATCAATATATCCGGCAAGTTAATCGAGAACCAACTGCAAGCATATATCGTAAGGAATTTCTTCGACGAGGCGGGCTTCTACCCGATTTTCCTAAAAGATGATGTTACCTTATTACGTGCGATCAAGATCTTGCAAGCGGGAAAATCCGTACCGAATGCGGAACTATTAAAACAATCGGCGAATGGAGACTTACACAGCCAAGCAGGCCCTACGAAAAGATATGGCCTCTCGAAAAAAAGGATATTCGAGGATTACCTTGTGCGAGCTATCGGATAAGATCATGGACCGCTTGGAGCAGACAGAACTGTTCCAAGCGGCTTCTTGTATCGCCCTTTATCACGCTATAGCGGGAGAAGTACAGACCGCCGGTTTTATCGAGAAATGGTACCAGAAGAAAAAGCTTCTGCTACCCTTGATCGTTGGAGACGATTTGAGATTGCTTCTTTACGAAGGGCCGGAGTCCTTAGAACCCGGGCCTTTCGGGATATTAGAGCCTAAGGCGGACGGCATGGAAGTTCCAAAGCATGAGATCGACTTGATTATCGTGCCCGGAGTCGCCTTTGATAAAGACAAGAACCGCATGGGGCGAGGAAAAGGTTTCTACGACCGACTCCTTTCCACGCTCAGCGCTCCCAAGGTTGGTATATGCTTCGGGTTCCAGATGATACCACAGGTCCCGGCAGAGCCGTTCGACAAGAAAATGGATTACGTAATAACAGAAGACACCATCTACTGATCTCTCTGCGGAACATCTACTTACTCGGTCAAGCCATCTATACTTACCGGGGCCGGGCCGTAAATATTACTTGGCCCAGTAAGTAACAGAGCGGATGGAAAAGCCACACTCAATGAAAAACGATGTTGGCAATGACCGAGGCGCCCGCGTAATCATTCAAGCTTTTCACCAATCGCTCCCGGCAAAGAGTCAACTCACTACGGAGCACGGAGGAAGTCAATGAGACATGAAGCACCCTATCACGTACATATATATTACGTGTATACTGCATGATCGTAGCCCCTAATACCTCTCCCCACGCACGTTGAACCCGGATCTCCATCATTTTCTCGTACAACTCGGTATGATCCTCGAAAAAATCACGAAGCACTTCCCCCAATGACTGTGTATTTCTTCTCTGCATCCTTATTCCTCCATCGGTTGTACCTCGCCACGTTCCACACGGAAGAGAGCATAGTCACGGTTCATAGCCAATAATATCTCATCCAGATACTTCCGATTCGTATCTGTAATAAAAATCTGCCCGAAGTCATTCTCGCTGACCAGCTTGATGATCTGCTCCACACGGCAGGCGTCCAGTTTATCGAAAATATCATCCAACAGCAAGATAGGTGTAGTCTGCCCCCGTTTATTCAAAAAAGCGAACTGAGCGAGTTTCAAGGCAATCAGATAGGTCTTATTCTGTCCTTGCGAGCCCACCCGGCGAATCAGATACCCGCCCAACGTCATTTCCAGCTCATCCTTATGAATACCGGAAGAGGTATAACCCAATATACGATCCCGTTCCCGGCTCATCGCCAATTTCCCGGCAAGCTCCGTTTCCTCCAATCGCGAGATATAATGCAGCCCGACCTCCTCGGCAGAGCCGCAGATCGTCTGGTAATACGCATTAAAGATCGGGGTAAAATCCTCCACCAACTTTTTCCGCTTCTCGTAAACGATTCGGCCGTACATACCCAGCTGCATCTCCAATACCTCATAGAGAGAAGCATCCATGCTTTGATCTTTCAGCAAGGTATTCCGTTGGAGCAACGCTTTATTATATTGGATAAGCGCATGCAGGTAAGGCTTGTCCTGCTGCGAGATGATCAAGTCCAGAAAACGGCGTCGCTCATCGCTTCCACCCCGGATCAAGTCGGCATCAGCCGGAGAGACCATAACCAACGGCAATAGGCCAATATGCTCGGACAGCTTGTCGTACTCCTTCTTATTCCGTTTGAACTGTTTGCGTTGCTTGCGCCGTATGGCACAGAAAATCTCCTCCTCATGTCCCTCATAATCATAGTTACCCTGCAACACGCAAAGATCTTGATCACCGTTTATTATCTGGCTATCAGGTGTGTTAATATGGCTCTTGCAAAACGAGAGATAATAAATGGCGTCCAACAGATTCGTCTTCCCCATCCCGTTATTGCCGAAAAAGCAATTCATCTTGGGCGAGAAAGCGACCTCGGACTGAAGTATATTTTTGTAATTGAGAACAGAAAGCTTCCTAAGTATCATCTAAACCGTATTGATCGTACAAAATTAAAAAATATACTTCTAAGTATAGATTATATCAGCAAAAAAAACTACTTTTGCGCTTTGAATCGCCAACCATATGGTATGGCTTGAAATCAGCGATAAAATTAATAAATAACTATAACACATTATGGCTACTAAAGAAAAGGACACCAACAAGGAGTTAGAAGTGGAAGAGATTGTCTCTAAATCGGAGCAATTCATTGAAAACAATTCAAAGAAGATTATTTACGGTATAATAGCTGTCGCACTCGTTGTTGGAGCTGTCTTGGGAATCAAGCATGGTTATTTAATTCCTCAGGAGAAAAAAGCGGCTGCCGCCATGTTCAAGGGCGAGCAGTACTTTGCCAAAGACTCTTTCGCCTTGGCTTTAAACGGCAATGGAGCGGACTATGAAGGTTTTGAGGCTATCATCGACCAATATGGAAGCACGGACGCCGGAAACTTGGCGAAGGCTTATGCAGGTATCTGTTACTACAAGATGGGCGATACGCAGAAAGCGATCGATTTATTGAAATCTTTCAGCGGAAAGGATCAAATGGTAGCTCCGGCGGTTACGGGTTTGATCGGTGATTGCTACGTGAACATGGGCAATACGAAAGAGGGAATCAGCTATTTCGAGAAAGCCGCCAAGGAGGCCGACAACGAGGTGATCAGCCCGATTTACTTGAAGAAGGCCGGTATCGCTTACGAGAACTTGAAAGAATACGACAAGGCCGTAAAAGCTTACACGACTATCAAGGACAAGTATTACACTTCCACGGAGGCATCCGATATCGATAAGTATATCACCCGTGCTTCGGCTGGAAAGTAAACAGACAGTATATTATATAGCATAAACAGAGGGTGTCTCGGTCAAACAAGGCATCCTCTTCTTTTAAAGAACGAGTATGGCTACAGCTTATCAAAATTTATCCGAGTACGATTTCAACAGCGTACCCGACGCTTCAGAGATGAACATCGGCATCGTAGTTGCGGAATGGAACAAGAACATTACCGAGAAGTTATTGGAAGGTGCTTGCAACACGCTTGAAAAGCACGGGGTGAAACCGGAAAACATCGTAGTTAAACGAGTTCCGGGTAGTTTTGAACTGACTTTTGGAGCCAAAAGGTTGGCCGAGACAAAAGAATTAGACGCCGTGATCGTTCTGGGATGCGTCGTAAAAGGTGATACCCCACATTTTGACTACGTTTGTTCCGGCGTTACGCAAGGCATTACAGAATTGAATTTAATGTACGATATTCCTTTCATTTTCGGACTGTTAACCACCGAAACCATGCAACAATCCGAGGATCGTTCGGGAGGTAGATATGGGAACAAGGGGGACGAGGCGGCAGTTACCGCAATAAAAATGGTAAATTTTTCTGCATAAACGCTTGCGGGTTTCAAAATAAATCGTACCTTTGCACTGCAATTAAGAACAAGGGGGCAGTTACCAGAGTGGCCAAATGGGGCTGACTGTAACTCAGCTGGCTTTCGCCTTCGGTGGTTCGAATCCATCACTGCCCACCTTAATTGATCGGTTCACGCGGTGAGCCTGTTCTTTCGGAAACGGAGAGAACACATATCGCGGAAGTAGCTCAGTTGATAGAGCATTAGCCTTCCAAGCTGAGGGTCGCGGGTTTGAGCCCCGTCTTCCGCTCTAAGAAAAGAGGTAAATCGAAAGGTTTCCCTCTTTTTTTATATCCTTATATTACGACGAGCCATACTTTGCCAACGCACCTAAGATACTTGGGGGATGGACCTAAGATGCTTTTTATACGAAACAAAGCCTAATCGCGTGACGGATATCGTTTCCTCCAATACATTTTTTATGATTCAAGAAGCCACATCATTCCCGTGGGTTGCCCGCTATAAAATAGTACCCTCTCCGAAAGAACGAG
>NZ_JAAKDT010000035.1 GCF_011038785.1 Parabacteroides sp. ZJ-118 | reverse complement strand
GACCCTCCGCCTTGTAGCGAATGTAAAAGTTTTCAAAATCTTCGTTGCTGTAATACATAATTTATCAAGATTAATGTTACAGCCGCGAATGTAGTCGGTTTTACTCAGGCTGTGCTTGGACGCTTACATTCTTTTAGCGCACGTCTCCATATCTTTCCCAAAAATATAAAAATCAGGATTGGCCTTATCTAATCCCATCTCCATTATAATACTCTCAAGCGATCTTGGTATGGTAATGGAATCTTGGGTACCGGTTTTAGAGACGTTGGATGGTATGGTAATCGTATGGTTCCGCAAATCCACGCATCCTACCTTAAGATACATGAGCTCAGTTCTCCGGATAAAAGCGTACCGAACGAATTGAGTGGCATAATAAAGCCTTATGTCATGGTCACGCATATATGCAATGGCCATCTCTGCCTCACGAGAGGTAAAGGCGACGTTCTTTCCTTTTTCCTCCTTTGATTTCTTTACTGCGCAGAACGGGTTTGTGGCGATCTGCTCTCTCTCTACCAACATGAAGAAAAGCGTTTTCAAGTAGCTGACCGTATTATTGCAAGTCTTCCCGGAGAAATTACGCTTCGTCTTGAGATAATCCACATATTCTAGGGCATGTATTTTCGTAAATCCAGAAGGTTCAAATGTATCATACCCCATATCCTTGCACCATATACCGAAAAATTTCAAGGCATTGCTGTATATCTCGACACTTCTCTTCCTTAGTGAGCAGGATTTTATATTTAGCATATCCCCCAATGAGACCAATAGAGTCCTTCGCTCGTTCTCGCATTTCTGCTCAAAAGGGTTCCAACCCTCATCCTCCAGCATGGATATAACCGTAACCAAGGCTGCTTTGGCCGCCTCTTGCCGCTCACGTTTCTTCTTGAACCTATTTATCCCTAGCTTATAGCGGAATTGTTTGGTGTCTCCAGTACTCTCATCCTTAGCTCGGAAATAGATATACCATTGCTTGCTTAAATCGCCTCCGCAGTCGCAGATCCTCGGTGTACTAAATGTAAAATTATTCATATATCAATCCTTTTTGTGTACTTTAGCTGTGTACTTTAGCTGTGTACTTTTGAATTTATATATGAATAACTATTTAAATATCAATACTTTAAAAAGTATTGTACGCAGGATGAGACTTGAACTCACACGCCGTAACCGGCACTACCCCCTCAAAGTAGCGTGTCTACCAATTCCACCACCTGCGCATTTTGGAAGGGTGCCCAGAACAGGACTCGAACCTGCACGATCGCAAAACCACTCGCACCTGAAACGAGCGCGTCTACCAATTCCGCCACCTGGGCAATCAATACGTGAAAGAGCGGAAGACGGGACTCGAACCCGCGACCCTAACCTTGGCAAGGTTATGCTCTACCAACTGAGCTACTTCCGCACACGCAACCGCTTTACTCTCAATCGCGGGTGCAAAGGTAGTGATTTCATTGAAACCACCAAGCCTTCGCACTACTTTTTATTAGATTTTTTTGATCAATTCCGTAAATAGTTGTGTCATAACGGATGCAGCTTTATTAGCCGCAACGATAACATCGGTACCATCATTTACGAAGTCATCAGCGAAATGATAGCCCTCGTTCGTGATGACAGACATGCCGAATACACGCAAGCCTGCGTGACGTGCCACGATTACTTCCGGTACCGTACTCATGCCAATCGCATCTCCACCGACTTTTCCATAGAAAGCATACTCGGAAGGAGTCTCGAAGGAAGGACCTGTCAAACCTACATATACACCTTTCTTTAACGGGATAGATCGGGAGGCGGCTATTTCTTCCACATAGCGGATAAATTCACGATCATAAGCACGGGTCATATCCGGGAAACGAGTGCCAAAATCCTCATTGTTCAGACCGATCAGCGGGTTCGGCATCATATTGATATGATCCTGGATGATCATCAGATCGCCTACCTTGAATGTATCATTGATACCTCCGGCGGCGTTCGAGACCAAAAGGTTCTTGATCCCTAAGAGTTTCATTACACGTATGGGAAAAGTCACCTGTTGCATCGTGTAACCCTCATAGTAATGAAAACGGCCTTGCATAGCCAAGACTTGCTTATCCCCTAGTTTGCCACAAATAAAATTCCCCTTATGCCCGGTAGCGGTAGATTTCATAAAATGTGGGATCTCCGCATAAGGTATCACTATGGGGTCTGTTATTTGATCGGCTAAAGAACCTAAGCCACTACCGAGGACAATGGCAGTCTCCGGATTACCTTTGATCCGGCCAGCTAAATTGGCGGCCGCTTCACGGTATTGTTCGGTTTTAATCATTTCCATATTTAATCAATTTAACGTTTCATCAAGTTATAAGCTATCTCTGCCGCTTTCTCCATAATCTCGTCCTCTCCCGGTACCTTCTTATTCTCCATCAATATTTTACCATCACAGATAACGGTATCCACGCAACTACCGTTGGCAGCGTATACTAGATTAGAGACAAAATTGAAGTTCGGAGTAAAAGCGGGGGTATTGAGATCGATCAAACATAGATCGGCTAAATATCCCTCCTTGATCTGCCCGGCTTTTAAACCGAACATAGTGGCGCCTTCCGCTGTAGCGGCTTGCAGCATCTCATTCGCGGTCAAGGCTTCGGGATCTTTCCGCCAAGCTTTCCCTAATAAGGAAGCCAGCTTCATCGCCTCGATCATATCCAAGTTATTGGAAGAGGAACAACCGTCCGTCCCCAATCCCACGGTGATACCCGATTGACGCATTTCCTTGAACTTGAAATGAATACCGGAAGCCAGTTTCATGTTTGAGGCCGGGTTATGTACGACTTTCACCTCATGATCAGCCAGCATACGGAGCTCGTCATCATCGATGTAGATTCCATGAGCGATGATCAAGCGTGGAGAAAGCACTCCTAGCTTATCTAAATAACGTACAGGAGTGAGTCCGAATCTATCGACAGAGTCTTTCACTTCCCCTTCTGTCTCTGCCAGATGCAGATGGATCGGAATTTGATGTTCCATAGCGAACTGATGCGCCCATCTCAGAAGCTCACCGGAAACGGTATAGATGGCGTGTGGTCCGATCGAGAAGCGAACCCGTTTGCTGTAGTTCTCCACATTTTGGATCAGTCGCTCGTTATAGCGTTTGCATTTCTCCGTCTCTTCCTTATCAAAACCGTCGAAGCAAACGCCGGCTATGATACCTCGCAATCCCATCTCCTCTGTCACATCGGCCGTGACACGAGGGCGTTGATACATGTCGAAGAAAGTGGTCGTGCCACTTTTTATCATTTCCAAGCACGCTAATTTCGCTCCCCAATATACATCCTCACGGGTCATTTTCGCTTCATTTGGCCAGATCTTCTGCTCAAGCCATGGCATAAGCGGCATATCATCACCGAAACCGCGGAACAAAGTCATGGCGGCATGTGTATGAGCGTTCACGAAACCGGGAATGACGGCTTTACGGCTTCCATCCAACACCTTATCGGCAGGAAAAGATAGTCTCGTTCCTATTTGCTTGATCTCTTTTCCCTCGATATAGATGTCAATCGTTTTATCGTTAAACAGGACATTCTCTATTAATAGACTCATCTCCTTCCTTCTCATTTATATAAACGGTAAAATTCCGCTACCGATTCGATTCCCTTAAAGAAGATATCCAATTCCTGACTCTCGTTGGGAGAATGGATCGCGTTTTGCTCCAAGCCGAATCCCATCAGTACGGTCTTGATTCCTAATACCTGCTCGAATGTAGAGATAATAGGAATGCTACCTCCGCGACGGACCGCCAATGGCTTCTTCCCAAATGCGATACCAACAGCCTTTTCTGCCGCTTGATAAGCTGGTAAGTCGATCGGACAAACATATCCTTGCCCACCATGGCTGGGCGTGACTTTCACTTTGACATAAGGTGGGGTCACACGAGCTATATACTCCTCAAACATCTGGGAGATCTTGGCGTGATCCTGATGTGGAACCAAACGAGTGGAAACTTTAGCATAAGCCTTTGAAGGCAATACCGTTTTGCTTCCTTCCCCCGTATATCCGCCCCAAATACCACAGATATCGAAAGAAGGCCGGCAGCTATTGCGTTCTAGCGTAGAATAGCCTTTCTCTCCGAAAAGAGCGTCTACCCCGATCGCTTTCTTATATTTTCCCTCGTCGAATGGGATTTGGGCGATCATCTCCCGTTCCGCGGGAGATACATCCTCCACGTCGTCATAAAAACCGGGGATCGTGATGCGTCCATCCGCATCGGTGATATCTGCCATCAATTTGCAAAGTACATTGATCGGATTCGCTACGGCTCCGCCAAAATGACCGGAATGCAAATCGCGGTTCGGCCCGGTTACTTCTATTTCCCAATAAGACAAGCCGCGTAAGCCTGTCGTGAGTGACGGTGTTTCGGCACCGACCATGCTTGTATCGGAAACGAGGATTACATCCGCTTTCAATAATTCTTTATGTTCCCGGCAAAAATCTTCCAAACTAGGAGAACCTATCTCCTCCTCTCCTTCGAAAATAAACTTTACGTTACACTGTAACAAGCCTTCTTTAATTGCGGTCTCAAAACCTTTTACTTGAATCATACCTTGTCCCTTATCATCATCTGCTCCACGGGCCCAAATGCGTCCGTCCCGGATCACCGGCTCGAAAGGTTCACTCTTCCACAATTCCAAAGGTTCGGCGGGCATTACATCATAATGAGCGTAAACCAATACGGTCGGAGCATTGGGAGATACCCTTTTCTCGGCGTATACGACAGGATTGCCTTTCGTAGGCATTACCTCGGACTTGTCCGCGCCGGAAGACAGCAGCACCTCTGTCCAACGTCGGGCGCATGCCAACATGTCCGGTTTGTTCTCATGCTTGGCGCTGATTGACGGAATACGGATTAAAGAGAACAATTCATCAAGAAAGCGATCCTTATTGGATTCGATATAAGATTTTACTGACATAACGTTTTATTTTATATAAGTTATAAATTGTAGCAAATATAATGAAACAGATGGGGATTGCAAGGGATTTTATGCTATTTTAGCCGTTTGTTACTATAATCCACTACACTGCAAGGCTGGTTGCAGCAGACATAGCATGAGAATTTAATTTATCTTTATTATTAATTTATGGCATCAAGCATTATGATCAAACGAATTATCATTATTGGCGCTACCTCCGGTATTGGCTACGAGGTCGCTAAGATTTATTGGAAACGAGGATATGAACTAGGATTGGCTGGTCGTCGGGTTGATCGTTTGGAGGAGTTTCGTAAGCAAGATCCGGGACATATCCAGATAAAGCAGTTGGACGTGACCGCCGAGGATGCCGTTGATCGTTTAGAAGAGCTGATTCGTGATTTGGGAGGAATGGATATGTTCCTGCTTAGTTCAGGAATCGGCAACCAGAATAAATATTTAGACATTTCCATTGAACACGCTACGATACAAACGAACGTGACAGGGTTTACACGCATGGTACTAGCTGCCTATCATTATTTTTCCAGTCAAGGTGGCGGGCATATATCTGTAATCAGCTCTATTGCCGGAACCAAAGGATTAGGTGTCGCTCCCTCCTACTCGGCTACCAAACGATACCAAAATATTTATATAGACGCTTTAGCCCAACTTTCCCGTATGGAGAAACAGCCCATTTTATTTACGGATATCCGTCCGGGATTTGTCTGTACGGATTTATTGAAAGACGGCAGGAATTATCCTATGCTGATGTCTCTCCAATACGCCGCCCTACGTATCGTTAACGCTATAGACCGGAAAAAGAGAAGGGCGATCATCGATTGGAAATACGCTATCCTTGTCTTTTTCTGGAGACTGATCCCTGAATGGCTTTGGGAACGATTGCCGATACGGAATTAGGATCGGCTATGCGGGGCATCGCAACTTTCGCAATCTAATCTGCGACAGGCTTACATTGCGCCGGGAGGTATGTCGAATGGTTCTGGATGTAGCTGAAGGCTGAAATATGGCATTTGGGATACTAAAGTGTGGCATTTGGGATGCTGAAATGTGGCATTTGGAATGCTGAAATGTGGCATTTGGGATGCTGAAGTGTGGTATTTCCGGAGACCAAACTGCAGGGGTGGAACTGCCGTCCTTTCATACCTTACCTTTCATGCCGTCATATAAAAATCGCTATTCTGCCAGTGTAGAATCCCACGGTTTTTATCTAAATTTGCGCCCGGTTACTAATTTTTTAATCTAATACAGATGGGTTTATTTATTAAGAAGCCTTTAGCGGATTTGATGACCGAGGCAAATGATTCGGGCAGCAAATCGCTGAAGCGTGTCCTTGGCCCGTGGAGTTTGATCGCCTTAGGCGTCGGCGTTATTATCGGCGCCGGACTGTTCTCCATTACGGGTGCGGTGGCCGCCGGGTATACGGGGCCTGCCATTACTTTATCTTTCGCTATCGCCGCCTTGGGCTGTTGTTTCGCCGGGTTATGTTACGCCGAGTTCGCGTCCATGATCCCGGTGGCAGGCAGCGCATACACCTACTCGTACGCCACGATGGGTGAGTTGGTCGCTTGGATTATCGGTTGGGATTTGGTGCTCGAGTACTGCGTGGCCGCTACGACTGTTAGCATAAGTTGGAGCCGGTATTTGGTCGTTTTCCTGGAAGGATTCGGAGTGCATCTACCGCAAGCCTTGACGGCTTGTCCTTTGGATGGCGGTATCGTGAATATCCCGGCTTTCGTGATCGTAGTGTTAATGAGTATTTTGTTGATACGAGGGACGGAAGGCAGTTCTATCTTCAATGGGATCATCGTATTCTTGAAAGTCTCCGTAGTCTTGGTGTTCGTAGTCTTGGGATGGAAATATATCCGTATGGAGAATTATACGCCTTATATCCCCGCCAATACAGGGACTTTAGGCGAATTTGGTTTCTCCGGTATCCTACGAGGGGCGGCTATCGTATTCTTCGCTTTCCTTGGTTTCGACGCCGTAAGTACGGCGGCGCAGGAAACCAAGAACCCGAAACGCGATATGCCGATCGGGATCTTGATGTCATTGGCAGTTTGTACCCTATTATATATGTTGTTCGCCCACGTGATGACCGGAGTCGTACATTACTCGGCGTTTGCCGGTCAGAATGGAATCGCTCCCGTGGCAATCGCCATCGATCATATGGGGCAAATGGATGCTTCCGGTGTGATCCGTCCGGATTACCCTTGGATGAACCGTGCGATCGTGGTAGCTATTTTACTGGGATATTGCTCGGTTATCATGGTAACGTTATTAGGACAGAGTCGCGTATTCTTGAGTATGAGCCGGGACGGACTGCTACCTCCCCTCTTTTCCCATATTCATGAGAAATTCCGCACGCCGGCGCGAAGCAATCTTCTGTTTATGTTATTGGTCGGCACATTGGCCGCTTTCGTCCCGGCGAGCGTAGCGGGTGAGATGTGCAGTATCGGAACTTTGTTCGCCTTCACGCTGGTTTGCGCCGGGGTATTGATTGTCCGTAAGACTATGCCGGACGCTCCCCGGTCTTTCAAGACCCCGTTGGTCCCGTTCGTCCCTATCTCCGGTATCATAACTTGTCTGGTGATGATGCTTTTTCTCCCGGCTGATACATGGATTCGTTTGGTGTTATGGATGTTAATCGGTCTGGATATATATGTTTGCTATGGTATCAAGCATAGCGTACTGGAACATATGCAGAAACATCGCTCGGGACAGACTGTGTTGGATATGATCGGTATCACCCTATCCGTGCTTTGCGTGATTACGGGGCTTTGGCACCAGCAAACCGCGGGATGGGGCGAGAGCAAAGTCTTATTGATTATCTCATTCATATTCGCTTTCACGCATCTGGCTTTCTACCTTTACAGACTCGGGAAGCAGTTTACGAGCCTTACCCGTTAGCGATTCAGCACGATTAGTCCCGATGGTCAATACCGGTAGTGGCGAAGGCTTACGCAAGCTGTCGCTTTGACCTTCGCCGCTACCGGCGTACCATACCATTTTCTTTGATATGTTTTATTGGAGATTCTAGCTCTTGAAAGTAAGTTTCTTATTCATCGTGAAATTAACGGCTCCGTAAACGAAAAGCCCAAGGAACTGACCCAGATATTCATTTAGGCCGATCCCCTCCACCATCAAAAGCAAGAATATGAATTGAGTAGCGTAAGCGCAACCAAAAGCGATTAAGAATAAAGGCATTTCCTTCCAGAAATTACCTTTCCCGGAAGAAAATACCCAGTATTTACTCCAAAAGAAGTTATTCACCAAGGCAGCCACATATCCAGCCATGTTCGACCACAAGTAATTACAATCCAGAACATCCATCAATATCCAGATTACCAATGCGGTGATCAAAGCGTTTAAAGAACCTACAATGGCGAAACGAAGAATACGAACAGATTCCTTCATGCTGCTAATTATACGTTTCGAATGACAAATATACGGTTTTATGCGTATATTCGCGCTGAATTTCGATCAAGTATGCAACATTTTTAAAACAATTATGAAGTATGATTGATTAGACTAAATGTATTTATTCAAGTAAGTGAAGAGAATCGTCCCGTCGCGATGGAGACCGCGAAAGAATTGGTTGAAAAGTCTTTGAAAGATGTTGTTGCTTTTCGAGATTATTTATATAGATTTGCGACCGCTTAGGTGATGGAGTTTGTCTGCCGACAGCTCTATAAAAGGGAATCCGGTTAGAACCCGGAACAGTGCCCGCTACTGTGAAGCTCTTGAAAAGGAAAGCGTTCTGCTATGCCACTGTCTTAAGAAAGATGGGAAGGTTGCTTTCTGAGCCAGTCAGGAAACCTGCCAAGCGAAGTAATGATTAATTCCTCCCGGGGTTAGAGGGAATTAAGCGGATAGGATTATCACCTATATCTATGAGTTTTTGGAGACAAGACAATGCGTCGTCTCCCCGGGATTGATATGTAATCTAATTATTAATATATTCATATGATGGAGAAACATTTACTATCATTCTTCCTGTTGATTATCAGTCTGGTTTGTCGTGCGCACGATGGCGATAATTTTGTAGTGTCCGATTTATTCGCCTCTTTGCAGCCGGGCGACAAGCCCGCTTTGTTGATGGTACATTTCGGAACCACCCATGATGATACGCGTGCCTTGACAATCGATGTGATCAATCAAAAAGCGAAAGAAGCATTTAAAGATGTTGAGGTGCGTGAGGCATGGACTTCTCGCATTGTAATGCGCCGCTTGAAAGCTCGTGGTGTAAAGAAACTAAACCCGATCGAAGCCTTGGAAAAGTTAAAGGTTGATGGTTATACGCACATCTTGATCCAATCCACGAATATAATCGAAGGCCTCGAGATGGAATCTTTGCGTAGGGAGGTTGCCGCCATGCAGTCTTCTTTCAAGGAAATCCGAATCGGTAATCCCCTGTTGTACGCAGTAGAAGATTATGAGGCGGTCATCGCTGCCATCACAAAAAACGGGGCAAAAGAGGACGCTACCGTACTGGTCGGTCATGGCACTTACACTCCGGCGACAGCCCAATATGCTATGTTGGATTATATGTTGAAGGAGAAGGGATTCAAGCATTATTCCGTAGGAACCATCGAAGGCTATCCCTCTTTTGATGCGATGGAAGCCCAACTCAAAGCAAATGGCATGAAAAAAGTCCTGTTGATGCCCTTTATGTTTGTCGCCGGAGACCATGCGAAAAACGATATCGCCGGCGATTGGAAAGAGGAGCTGGAAAAAAGAGGCTACGAGGTAAGCCTATTTATGGAAGGCCTGGGACAGCATCCGGACATCCAGGACATCTTCATCCGGCATGCCCGTTTTATGGCTACGCATAAGATGACCGATATCCTTGCGAAGAAAAAGGCTTATGCGATAGAAAAGGAGTGAGTATCCATTCAGGACGTGGACAATAGCTGTTATTACATCGATCCCCGCAACGGGCAATTCCGGTATGTGAACACCCCGTCCCGTTGGCACCACCGGATGTATCCGGCATTGCATAGCTTGAATCTGAAATTCTTGGTGGATCATCCGGTCGTACGGAACATCGTGATGTGGGGGATCGTGC
The DNA here is from genome assembly GCF_011038785.1 of Parabacteroides sp. ZJ-118. Taxonomy (GTDB): domain Bacteria; phylum Bacteroidota; class Bacteroidia; order Bacteroidales; family Tannerellaceae; genus Parabacteroides. The sequence goes on along the minus strand of NZ_JAAKDT010000035.1, from coordinate 28,220 downwards.
TGGGAGGCATTGTTCGTCTCCTTGTCCGGTGTATGGCTCGCGATAAATATATTAGACGAAAAGCAAGAAGAGAGAAGTAAAGCCTGTATATTTGTATTACGTTATATGGGGACATTGTATTATAAAATAGGTTTGAATGAATAAAGGCAAGATTATAGTCGCCGGGATCGGACCCGGTAGCGAGGCCGATATAACGCCTGCTGTTTTGGGCGCTATCCAAAGCTCGGATGTTATTGTAGGATATAACTATTATTTCCGTTATATCAACCACTTACTTCGTGATGGAACGAAATGCATAGATACCGGTATGAAACGCGAGCAAGCGCGTGCCGAGCTGGCTTTCGCTTACGCAAACGAGGGAAAAACGGTTTGCGTGATCAGTTCCGGTGATGCCGGTATTTATGGCATGACTCCTCTGATTTACGAGATGAAGAAAGAATCCGGAAGCGATATCGAGGTCGAGTCGTATCCAGGCATCAGCGCTTTCCAGAAAGCTGCGTCCTTGCTTGGCGCTCCTATCGGGCATGATTTCTGCGCGATTTCCCTCTCAGACTTGATGACTCCTTGGGAACTGATCGAGAAGCGGATTCATGCGGCGGCCATGGCCGATTTTGTTACGGCGATCTATAATCCGAAAAGCGAGGGACGTTATTGGCAACTCTATCGCTTAAAAGAATTGTTCCTGCAAGAACGCAAGCCGGAGACTCCGGTCGGTTATGTACGTCAGGCCGGGCGGGAGGAACAAGAAGTATTCGTCACTACGCTCGCTGATCTGGATCCCGAGCGGATCGATATGTTTACGGTAGTCTTGATCGGAAACTCGCAAACCTATCTTTTCGGGAATCACATGATCACTCCTCGGGGATATTATGGCGAGATCAAGCAAAAGAAAACGGATACGAGCATCGGACAGGACATCATGATCCGTAGTTTCCGTACGATCGAGAAGGAGCTGAAAAACCAAGAGATCCCGTTGGATAAGAAATGGGCGTTACTCCACGCCATTCATACGACGGCCGATTTCGATATGGAAAATATCCTTTATGCCGACCCGGACGTTGTCTCTACATTATATAATAAGATCAGCCGCGGGGAAGTTTGTACGATCATCACCGATGTCACGATGGCCGCTTCCGGCATTCGTAAGGGTGCTTTGCAACGTCTGGGTGTCGAAGTGAAATGTTACCTCCATGATGAGCGGGTCGCTGAGATGGCTTCGAGCAAAGGAATTACCCGTACCCAAGCCGGTATTCGCCGAGCGGCGGAAGAGCATCCGAACGCTCTGTTTGTCTTCGGGAACGCCCCGACCGCCCTTATGGAATTATGCGACTTAATACGTAAAGGTAAAGCCACTCCAGCTGGTATTATCGCAGCTCCGGTAGGTTTCGTACATGTACAAGAATCCAAACACATGGTGAAGCCTTTTATCGGTATACCGAAGCTCATCGTGGAGGGTCGTAAAGGAGGTAGTAATCTAGCGGCTACGCTGGTGAATGCTATCCTTTGTTTTAATGACGCGGAACAATTAAAACCGGGAAGAGACGTATGAACCGATTTTATGTCATAGGGCTGAATGATAATATGCGGCAATACTTCCCGCCGGAGGTATCGACGATAATCTCGTCCCACCGGGTGTTCTCCGGAGGTGTGCGGCATCATGAGATCGTACGTTCGCTCCTGCCCGAGGAGGCGGACTGGATCGATATAAAAGTCCCGTTGGACGAGGTCTTCGATCGCTATCGTTCGTACGACGGCCGGGAAAGCATCGTGGTATTCGCTTCCGGGGATCCTCTGTTTTTCGGATTCGCCGTTACGATTCAGAATCGATTGCCGGATGCGCGAATCCGTCTGTTCCCGTCATTCAACTCCTTGCAACTCTTGGCGCAGAACCTGTTGATGCCTTACCACGATATGCGGATCGTCTCCCTTACCGGGCGGCCTTGGCACGAGCTTGATCGCGCCTTGATCGAGAACGCGGCTAAAATAGGCGTGCTCACGGATCGAGAACATACACCTACGGCCATCGCTTGCCGGATGCTGGAATACGGCTATGATAATTATACCATGTTTGTGGGAGAACGGCTAGGGAACGCCGAAGGGCAGAACATCCGCCAATTCAGTATACAAGCCGCGACGATGAATCGCTTTGCCCATCCGAATTGCTTGATTCTCCGGAAAGAGCGTGATGGACATTGCCGAAAATTCGGCCTGCCGGATTCTGCTTTCGAGCATTTGAACGGACGGGAGAAGATGATAACCAAAATGCCGATCCGTTTGCTATCTTTGAGCATGCTAGATCTGAGAAACCGGGAACGTTTTTGGGATATCGGCTTTTGCACGGGTTCCGTCTCGATCGAGGCTAAATTGCTGTTCCCGCATTTGCATATCACGAGTTTTGAGATCCGGGAAGAGGGACGAGAGTTAATGCGTGAGAATTGCCGTCGTTTCGGGGCGCCGGGTATCGAGGCTATAATCGGAGATTTCTTATCGGCGGATTTATCAGCGTTGGAGGCTCCGGACGCTATCTTTATCGGTGGACATGGTGGGAAACTAGTGGAGATTCTTATGGCAGTTTCCCAAAAGATGAAAGAGAACGGCGTTATCGTTTTCAACTCCGTATCCGACGAGAGCAAAGCGCTTTTGGCGGAAGCCGTCCGCCAAACCGGTCTTCGGATATCCGCTCAAACCCGTATCACTATTGATGACTTTAATACAATTACCGTGCATGTTATTTACAAATTATGAGTACAATATCAATTATTTCAATATCTGATAGCAGCCGGGTGCTTGCTGAGCAAATTCTTGCCGCTTATCCCGAGGCAAAGATCTTGCCATTCAGCTCTTTCTCAAAAGAGATTTTTCATGAATCCGGTAGCTTGGTATTTATAGGGGCGATGGGAATTTGCGTACGCTGTATCGCTCCCTTCGCGGAAGATAAACATACCGATCCGGCCGTGGTTTGCATAGACAGTACCGGCAAATACGTGATTCCGGTCTTATCCGGACATATCGGCGGAGCGAACGATCTTTCTAAGGAATTAGCGAACCTATTAGGAGCCGAGGCGATTATCACGACACAAAGCGACAACGTAAACCTATGGGCGCTCGATACGTTAGGGAAGAAATACGATTGGACGTTGATCGCCAAAGATAGCAATGCCGCCATCTCCACTTTTGTCAATGGGAAGCCGACAGCGTTACTCCTTGATATACGAGACAAAGGAACGGATTATTTGGAGCGTACAGCCCCGTCTCATGTCTCTATCTTTTATTCCTTCGAGGCGATCCCGCAGCAAGACTATGAGTTATTGATGATCGTCAGTCCCCAACAATACGATACCTCCATCCCTACGATCACCTATATCCCGAAAGTCCTTCACCTGGGAATGGGTTGCCGCAAGGATATGCAAGGTGATCCTACGGCCGTTTACGAACATATTAAAGAGGTATTGCGTGATAAACGTCTATATCCGGAAGCCTTGGCGGACGTAAATACAATCGACCTGAAGAAATGCGAACCGGTGCTGACATTACTGGCTTATGACGTTATGGAATGCCCTTTCCACACGTATACGTCGGAGGAGCTGAAAGCTATCCCGGTGCCCAATCCCTCGGAGAAAGTCTTGGCGGTAACCGAATCCCCTAGTGTATCGGAAGCTTCCGCCATTTACGCGGCTCATGGCGGTTCGCTTTGGGTCGAGAAGCAAAAAGCGGATTTAGGGAAAGGGAATGAATATACCTTCGCTGTAGCGTTCGATAGGGCGGCCTGCCGCACAGGACATATCGAGATCGTAGGAGCCGGTCCTGGTGATCCGGACTTGATCTCCATCCGCGGACGGCAAATGTTGGAGAAAGCGGATTTGATCCTGTATGCCGGAAGCCTTGTCCCGAAAGAACTTACCTTATGTGCGAAGGCTGGCGCCACGGTGCGAAGCTCGGCGGATATGAATCTGGAAGAACAGTTTGCCTTGATGAAAACGTTTTACGATAAAGGATTGTTTGTCGTTCGTTTGCACACGGGCGATCCATGCATCTATGGAGCTATTCAAGAGCAAATGAATTACTTCGATCAATACGGAATGGATTATCATATCACTCCGGGTATCTCCTCTTTCCAAGCCGCCGCCGCCGCTCTTTATTCTCAGTTCACGATCCCGGAGAAAGTACAAACGATCATCCTCACTCGCGGCGAAGGACGTACGCCTATGCCAGAGAAAGAGCAGCTGCACAAACTGGCTCAAAGCCAAAGTACGATGTGTATCTTTTTAAGCGCTGGTGTCGTGGAGAAGGTTCAAGATGAGTTATTGCAACACTACGCACCAACCACCCCGGTAGCCGCCTGCTACAAGTTGACTTGGAAAGACGAGCGTATCTACCGCGGGCAACTGAAAGATCTCGCAAAAATCGTAAAAGAGAATCATCTGGCACTGACGACATTGCTTGTCGTCGGGGATGCCATTGATAATCGCAAGGGTCTATCCCGCTTATATGCGGATGAGTTCAAACATCTTTTCCGCAAGTAATGATACTGATTCTTGGAGGAACGACAGAGGGCCGTGCGGCTGTGCGGGTAGCGGACGAGGCAGCCGTCATCTATTACTACTCGACGAAAGGAGCTTCGCAATCCATTGAATGCGCTCATGGAATCCGTTTGACCGGAGCCATGAACGCAGAGGAAATGGAGCGTTTCTGTCGAGACCACGCGATTAAGCTATTGATCGACGCGGCACACCCTTTCGCTCAAGCGCTGCGTCAAACGATCGAGAAAGTATCGAACGGTCTACAGATTCCGGTGATTCGTTACGAACGTCGGTATCCACCTCGTGATGAGGACTTGATTTGGTGCGACAGTTATGAAGATGCGATCCGCCAAATGGAAAACAAAAGCATCCAACGGCTGCTTGCCTTAAGTGGCGTGAACACCCTTGCCCCGCTCCGTCCTTATTGGCGATCGCATACCACCTGGTTCCGTATATTGGAACGGGAAGAGTCGTTGTCTTTGGCCGAGAAGCAAGGTTTCCCTTGTGAACGGTTGGTTTTCTATCAGGAAGGCGAGGATGCGTTAAGGTTGTTGGAGCGACTCCATCCGGATGCGATCTTGACGAAGGAAAGTGGTTCCTCTGGTTATTTTACGGAAAAGGTGGACGCTGCCCGCCAATTCGGAATACCTGTGTTTGTCGTGAAGCGTCCCGTCTTACCGGAAACATTCTACCGAGTGTATGGCGAATACGGCTTGCGCAAACAAATCGAACGCCTGTTGCCCGAATTCTTCCCCTTGAAAAGCGGATATACGACCGGAGCTTGCGCTACTGCCGCCGCAAAAGCCGCTTTATCGGCCCTATTATCGCGAAAGGAACAAACGGAAAGCCGGATAACATTACCTGCGGGAGAACCGATCACGTTGCCGGTAGCCCATACCGAGTGGGCCGAATGTTCCGCCACCTGTACCGTGATCAAGGAGTCTGGGGATGATCCGGACGTGACGAATCATAGCTGGATTCAGGCTACCGTTCGATTAGTTCCCGAAGCGTCCGGTCGCGACGATACGGAAAGAATCATCTTTCAGGCAGGCGAAGGAGTCGGAACTGTGACCCTTCCGGGACTTGGCCTGGAAATCGGCGGCCCGGCCATAAACGCCACTCCCCGTAAGATGATCCGGCAAGAGCTGATCCCGCTCCTGCCCTCGCCCGATTCCGCCGCGATTGTCACGATCTCGGTTCCCGGTGGCGAAGAGTTGGCGAAACGCACCTTCAATCCGAAACTTGGAATTATCGGGGGAATCTCCATTATCGGGACATCCGGGATCGTACGTCCTTTCTCGTCGGACGCTTTTATTGCCTCGATACGAAAAGAAGCCTGTGTCGCCAAGGCGATAGGTTGCGAGACGTTGGTGATTAATTCCGGGGCGAAGAGTGAACGCTACCTTCGGAGCTTATACGCCTCTCTGCCTCCACAATCATTCGTTCATTACGGGAACTTTATTGGAGAGACGCTAAAGATCGCTGCCGATTTAGGTTTCAAGCAGGTTATCTTAGGCATCATGATCGGTAAGGCGGTGAAACTGGCGGAAGGCTTTTTGGATACGCACAGCCAGAAAGGCGTCATGAACAAAGGCTTCCTTCAGGATTTGGCGAAAGAGGCGAGATGCGAGAAAGCGACCGCGGATGGAATCAATCGGATTACGTTGGCCCGTGAGCTATGGGAGCTTCTTTCGGAAAAGGAACAAAATCGTTTCTTCCCATTGCTTTTACAAAAATGCAAATCGCGTTGCGCACCCATCCTTCCCGGCGGCAAACTGACCTTGCTGTTAATATCGGAAGCGGGCAAGGTCTTGTACCGATCATAGCTGTTTATTCTTTTTATTAGAGATTCTTCATGATGCCACCCCGCACGTGTAGGGCTAGCGCGTTAAAATGATCGTTTAAAAGCCGGGAATATCTGAATATCGTTTTTTTTCACTAAGTTCGCGCCATCGAAGGGGTGCCATACTCTATGGGCTGAGATCATACCCTTACTACTTGATGCGGGTAATGCCGCCGTAAGAAAAACGAATGTCAGATGAATAAAAATGAAACGTACCGTTATCCGGTAGCTTTAACGATCGCCGGATCCGACAGTGGCGGCGGTGCCGGGATACAAGCGGATATTAAGACTTTTTCCTCGCTGGGTGTTTTCGGAGCCTCGGCGATAACGGCAGTAACCGCTCAGAACACACAGGGCGTACGAGGAATCCAAGCAATCTCTCCCGATATCTTAAGAGGACAAATCGAAGCGGTTTTGGCGGATTTCACCGTAGATGCCCTCAAGATAGGAATGCTGCACAACAAGGATGCCGTAAAGGTCGTATCCGAGAGTCTGCCCTCCTTCCGGCGAACCCCTATCATTTTAGATCCGGTGATGATATCCACGAGCGGGAGTAAACTGTTGGAGGATGACGCCATCCGGGTCATCATCGATGAGTTATTCCCGAAAGCGACGTTACTTACCCCGAATATTCCAGAGACGGAATATCTTTCCGGCATAAAAATCAAGAACGAGGCGGATCTCTTGCTTGCCGCCCGGGAATTGCGGGAAAAAGGATGTAACGCCATCTTGGTCAAAGGAGGGCACATCCCCGGAGCAGAGACGGTGGATCGGCTGTTTATCGGTGAAGCGGCTCCGGTTTGTCTGGTTTCGCCAACCGTGGAGACCTCTAATACCCATGGAACGGGTTGTACGCTATCGTCTGCCATCGCCGCTTATATGGCGCTCGGCCATCCCTTGACGGGAGCCGTACGGTTGGCCAAGGAATATATCAACAACGCGCTCATTCACGGAGCAAATGTATGTATGGGAAAAGGGAGCGGACCCGTAAACCACTTTTTCTCGCCCGCGGTCCTTCATAAAATCCGATGCCATCATGAATAAGCTGGTCGTAATTACCACCCCCTGTTTTTTCGCGGAGGAAGCCGCTTTGATCGAATGTCTGTTCGCGGAGGGAATGTCTCGCTTGCATCTACGCAAACCAGATTGCGAGCGTGACGAACTGGAGGGTTTGTTGGATAAAATCTCCCCGGCTTATTACGACAGGATCGTTCTTCATGACTGGTTCGACCTGGCCGAGGAAAGGGCTTTGGGAGGCGTCCACCTGAACCGGAGGAACCCGGAAGCCCCCCCCCTCTATAAAGGAGGTATCAGTCGTTCTTGCCACAGCCTGGAAGAGATTGTCCGGTATAAACCGGTGTGCGACTATGTGTTCCTCAGCCCGATCTTCCCAAGTATATCCAAGGAGGGATATGGCGGCGGGTTCTCCCCGGACGGATTGCGAGGTACGAAGGGCATCATCGATGATAAGGTGATCGCCTTGGGAGGAATCAGCCCGCGCACGATCACGCGATTGAAAGATATCCCCTTCGGCGGTGTCGCCGTTCTCGGGTGGCTTTGGGGAAACGATCCCTCCCGGCTTGCCGCGGATCGACTCATCAAACAATTCAAACAATTACAAGTATGGCTTTAACTGATTATTTCGGATATGACGGGAAGGGAAGAGCCGGTCGGAGAACCGTCGGACTACGCCCTCCTTTTGGCGGGAAGAACCGCTTGATGTTTATAACGCGTCGTACGCCCGCGTATACGGAATGCGACCAGGTACGCATGGCGATCCGGGGAGGATGCTCGTGGATACAGTTGCGCGTGAAGGAGGGGCTCTGTGTCGATACCGTACGTAAATGCGCCGCCATCTGCGCGGAGGAATGCGGGCGGATCGTGGATCTTTGCGTAAACGATGATCTGGAGGCCGCCGTGACGGGTGGCGCCACGGCTTGCCATCTGGGTAAGAAGGATATGCCCCTGGACATCGCCTGGGAGGTGCTGGGAGAACGGTTAGCCCCCGACGTCCCCTTCTATATCGGGGCCACGGCGAATACCTTCGAGGATATCCGGCAGGCCGTAGACCGGGGCGCCTCGTATATCGGATTGGGACCGTATCGTTTCACGGATACCAAAAAAAACTTAAGTCCCCTGTTGGGCCTGGAGGGTTATCGCACGATAATCGCTCAATGCAGAGAGGCCGGCATGGATATTCCTATCTTCGCGATAGGGGGCATCACGCGGGAAGATGTAGGCCCTTTGATGGAGACGGGCATAACCGGGATCGCCGTCTCGGGCGCGATTGTCAACGCCCCCGATCCCGCGGAGGAGACCCGCCGGTTTATAGCGGAAATCAATACGTACTAAACTAAACTAAATATATATGGCTAATAAGAAGAATATGCGAATTTCCTATCCCTCCTCGGAAAAGATTTATGTACCGGGCGAGATGAATAATATCCGGGTAGGCATGCGTAAGATTAAATTGCTGGACACGGTAAGCTTGGATGAGCATGGCGAGCGGATCTTCCGGAAGAACAACCCGGTAATCGTTTACGATACGAGCGGCCCCTACTCCGACCCCAGGATACTGATCGATATCGCCAACGGGATTCCCCGTATACGCGAGGAGTGGTATGCCAAGCGTAAAGATGTGGTTCAATTGCCGGAACTGTCCTCCGCTTATGCCCGCGAGCGCTTGGCGGACGCGCGTCTGGATTCGCTGCGTTTCCCAAAGCGGCACTTGCCTTTCCGGGCGAAAGCGGGGAGGATCATCACCCAGATGTATTACGCGAAGAGGCGCGTCGTCACGCCGGATATGGAGTACGTGGCGATTCGCGAGAACCAGCAGATCGAGGCGCTGGGGCTGAAGTCGTATATCACGCCGGAGTTCGTCCGCAAGGAGGTCGCCGCCGGTCGCGCGGTCATCCCGGCGAATATCAATCACCCGGAAGCCGAGCCGATGATTATCGGCAAGAAGTTCTTGGTGAAGATCAATACCAATATCGGCAACTCCGCCCTCTCCTCCGGTATCGACGAGGAGATCGAGAAGGCGATCTGGAGTTGTAAGTGGGGCGGCGATACGTTGATGGATCTCTCTACCGGCGACCATATCCATGAGACGCGCGAGTGGATCATCCGCAACTGTCCGGTCCCGATGGGCACGGTGCCTATTTACCAAGCCTTGGAGAAGGTGAATGGCAAGGTAGAGGATCTTTCGTGGGAGATCTATCGGGATACGTTGATCGAGCAGGCGGAACAGGGCGTGGATTATTTCACGATCCATGCGGGTTTGTTGCGCCGCTATGTGGAGCTGGCGGCGAATCGCCTGACGGGGATTGTCTCCAGAGGCGGATCGATCATGGCCAAATGGATGCAGCTTCATGGCGAGGAGAACTTCCTCTACACGCATTTCGCCGAGATCTGCGAGATACTGGGGGCCTACGACGTGACGGTCTCTATCGGAGACGGGCTCCGCCCCGGTTCTATCTACGACGCGAACGACGCGGCGCAATTCGCCGAGCTTCACACCATGGGAGAATTGGCACGCATCGCCTGGTCGCAATTCGTGCAGGTGATCATCGAGGGTCCGGGCCATGTCCCCCTGAACAAGATCCATGACAATATGAAGGAGCAACAGTATGCCTGCCACGGAGCCCCGTTCTATACGCTGGGCCCGTTGACGACCGATATCGCGCCCGGATACGATCACATCACGTCGGCCATCGGCGCCGCGCAAATCGCTTGGCACGGGACGGCCATGATCTGCTATGTCACGCCGAAGGAACATTTGGGATTGCCGAACAAGGAAGATGTGCGCGCCGGGGTGGTCGCCTATAAGATCGCGGCACATGCCGCCGACTTGGCGAAAGGGCATCCCGGTGCCCAGGTACGCGATAACGCGTTGAGCAAGGCTCGCTTCGATTTCCGCTGGAAAGACCAGTTCAACTTGTCCCTGGACCCGGAAAGGGCATTGCAATATTACAAGGAGAGCGCCGTGACGGATGGGGAGTATTGCACGATGTGCGGTCCTAATTTCTGCGCGATGCGGCTGAGTAAGGATTTGCGAGATTGCAAGTAGCGCCTCTTTTCCGTTGGGAGCGCCGCCCGGGATCCTGAGCGGCGCTTTTTTCAGGATTCATCAGAGCGATCGAAAGTACGCGATGGTTTTCTTCAATCCCTCCTCCAGGCAAATCGTAGGCTCCCACCCGCCCAGACGCTCTCTGGCCAACGTAATGTCGGGCCTGCGCTGCTTGGGATCGTCTCCCGGCAACGGACGGTATACGATCCGGGAGGAGGAGTTTGTCAGACGGATCACGATCCGGGCCAGCTCGTTTATCGAGAACTCTCCCGGATTCCCGATATTCACCGGGCCGGTAAAATCATCCGGGGTATTCATCATGCGAACCATCCCCTCGATCAGATCGTCCACGTATTGGAAGCTGCGCGTCTGGTTGCCATCCCCATAAATCGTCAGGTCCTTGTCCTGTAATGCCTGTATAATGAAATTGGAGACGACGCGGCCGTCGTTCGTACCCATGTGAGGCCCGTACGTGTTGAAGACGCGGACGATTTTCACGCGGACCTTGTTTTGGCGGTGGTAATCCATGAATAGGGTCTCGGCGCAACGCTTGCCCTCGTCGTAACAGGAGCGAGGCCCTATCGGGTTGACATTTCCCCAATATTTTTCCGGCTGCGGGTGTATCTTGGGATCGCCGTACACCTCGCTGGTAGAGGCTTGCAATATCTTCGCGTCCAAACGTTTCGCCAGGCCTAGCATATTGACCGCGCCCAAGACGGATGTCTTGACCGTTTGTATCGGATCTATTTGATAATAGACAGGAGACGCGGGACATGCCAGATTGTAAATCTCATCGACCTCCGCCACGAACGGCTTGGAGACGTCATGCCTGATCAACTCGAAATGTGGATTCCTCAGCAGCGGGATCACGTTCGCCTTACTTCCCGTAAAGTAGTTATCCAGGCAGATGACGTCATTCCCTTCCTCCAAAAGACGGGCACATAAATGAGAGCCGATAAAACCGGCTCCCCCGGTAACAAGTACTTGCTTCATTCTATTCCGTTTATTTCGTGAATTTCACCCGATAAGGTGGATCCGGACGTACGGGATCTATATCCAGATAGGGGATCTTCGGATAGATCAAGTCCAGATAGCGGAGGTCTAGGGGGCCGGGGACGACTTCTAACCGTACCTTGGTGATACCTTTGTCGATAAAATCCAATCGCTCGGCGGCGCTTGCCGATACATCGATGATCCGTTTCCTGTAATGGGGCCCGCGGTCCGTCACGCATACGATGACACTTTTCATGTTCTCCAGGTTCGTGACTCTTAGGAACGTGCCAAAGGGATACGTACGGTGCGCGGCGACCAGTTCTTTCTCATTATGGATCCTTCCGCTGGAAGTTTTCCTGCCGTGAAAGCGATGATGGTAATACGAGGCAAGTCCTTCCTCTTGCGCCCATATTCCTCCTCCACACTTAACGGCGGCAAATATAAGCAATATGTAGAACAAGCGGAAGGACATGTACCTTTTTTTATTGATTATTGAAGCATTTTCCCCTGATATTCTCCGTTCAAAGTCTTTAGAAAAACAACGATTTTCTCGACTTCCGCGTCCCGGGGCTCCTTTCCGGCCTGGAACTCGTGCATGATCCGGACCGCGTCCTCCACGGAGGCCACCGTCCCGTCGTGCAGGTACGGATAGGTCAGCGTCACGTTACGGAGTGTCGGGGTTTTGAACGTATGACGATCGGACTCCTTCCCGGTCACGGCGTAGCGTCCGTTATCACCGTCCGTCAGCCCTGTACCGCGGTAATCGAAATAGCTGTTCTTGATACCCATGAACTCGTAAGATTGACCACCGACATTTACACCAACGTGGCAAGTGGCGCATTTATTGTCCTTGAACAGCCGATATCCCTCTAATTCTTCCGCCGTAAGCGCGTTTTTATCGCCCATCAGGTAGCTGTCGAAACGGCTCGGCGTCAGCAGGGTCTTCTCAAACTCGGCGATGGCGTCCGTGATCGTGGCCTGGGAGTAACCTTCCGGGTAGCTCTCCATGAATTTCTTCGTGAAATCCTTGTCGAGCGCCAACGCCTCGCAGATCGGGTCGAATGAGGCGTAACCCATTTCCACCGGGTTCAACGGCGGGCCGGCCGCTTGCTCTTTCAGGTCGGCCGCGCGCCCGTCCCAGAATTGGACGAAATTAAGCGCCGCGTTGTACACGGTCGGAGCGTTGACGCCGCCGAGCTGCCCGTTGATGCCCTCCGAGTATGGCTTCCGGTCTACACCCCCTGTGCTTAGCCCGTGGCAGGTGGCGCAGGAGATCGTATGGTCCGCGGACAAACGCGTGTCATGATACAGGGCAAAGCCCAACTCCACCTTCGCCGGATCCGTAGGCAGGCTCTTCATGAGAGGCTGGAGGGGCTCGTTCTCGAACGCCTCCGCCACGGTCTCGGTCGCGAAGCGATCCTTACGGACCCCCTTCGCCCACGAGAGGATCACCGCTTTCTCCTTGTCGTCGAGGCCGGTTCCCCAGTGCATCGGCATGTAGGAATACTTGGCCGGGGGCATGGAGCCGCTCAAGGCCGTATGCTCCACTTTCGCCAGATCGACTTCCGAGACGGGCAGCCCGTTCTCCAGGGCTTCCACCAGGGCTGTCAGGTCCACGTAGCGGGCGGCCTCCCTCAGGTCCGCCCGTACGGCGGGACCGATCAGCGGCAGGTTGCCGTAAAAAGGAAGAGGCGCGTTCTCGGCGTGGCAGGCCAGGCAGTCGTTCTCCCGCAGGATGGTGGCCACTTGCTTCCCTTCGTTGTCGGCGAATTTCTTGTACCCGGACGAGCCGCACGAGGTAACCGCGAAGGCTAAGGCGCAGAGTCCTACCGGCAATGCCGGCATTTTCGCATTAATTGTCTTACGCATAACTGTATTATTTATTTAGATTTATCGAGCGCGAATATAGGACAAATCGCGTACACGCGCCGTGAAAGCCCCCGATTTCGCCGATCGTTTTTTTCTATGGGAAGATAGAGCGGATCTATGCGGCCAGGCCCCGCGCGTTCTCCTCGCGTTCTTAGGGGAAATAGGTTTACCCGATTGTAATCCGCTTATCATCCATCGCCTCTTCTATTATCCGGATAATTTTCGGGATAACGTCAGAGCACTTTGACGTTATGCCTATATAAAATGGGTAAACAGAAAACCGATCGGACGTTATACCGATTAGTATTCGGATAACATCAAGGCGCGGGCGGCTTCCAACCGGGGCGTCGCTCCTTTCCGCGATCCGTTTTTTTTGTTAACTTTGCCCCGTTATGTATAATCAATAAAATCAGAAGGCAAAGATGTTTAAGAACAAAGTCGTTTGGATTGTCGTCGCTGTCGCGGCGATATTGTTTTTTTGGGTGAAGGGCGTGTATAACACGATGGTGACTCAAGACGAGGGCGTGAAAACCGCGTGGAGCCAAGTGGAGAACCAATACCAGCGCCGTATGGATTTGATCCCGAACCTGGTAAATACGGTGAAGGGATACGCCGCGCATGAGCGGGAGACGTTGGAGGGCGTGGTCAACGCGCGCGCCGAGGCGACGAAGACCACGATCGACCCCGCCAACCTCACGGAGGAATCCTTGAGGAAATTCCAGTCCGCGCAGGGCGAGCTGGGGAATGCCCTCTCCCGCTTGATGCTCGTCCTGGAGCGTTATCCGGACTTGAAAGCGAATCAAAACTTCATGGAGCTCCAGGCGCAACTGGAGGGGACCGAGAATCGGATCTCGGTGGAGCGTAAACGGTTTAACGAGGTCGCCCAGTCTTATAACACCTATATCCGCCAGTTCCCGAACAACCTGTTGTCCGGGATGTTCGGCTTCCAGTCGAAAGCCTATTTTACCGCCGAGTCCGGCGCGGAAAAGGCTCCTAAGGTAGAATTCTGAAAGCCATTCGCCGAAAATGAGTGAGCTAACGCATACGGGGGCCGGACGCGCGCGCCCGGCACCTCTTTTCTTGTGGATCGGCTTGTTGCTGGTCGGCCTCGCCTCCTCTGTTCGCGCGGCGAAGGATTATTCGGTCGAGACCATCCCGAACGTACGTCTTTCCGACCGGTCGAACCATGTCAGTAACCCGGACGGCATCATCGCCCCGGACGACGCGGCGCGTATCAATCAATTGCTGGACGCGGTGGAGGATAGTCTCGGTATCGAGGTCGCCGTCGTCGCGGTGAACAGCATCGGGGATCGGGATGCCCGGACGTTCGCCACGGATTTGTTCAAGCACTGGGGATTGGGGCAAAAGGACAGGGACAATGGCCTGTTGATCCAGCTGGTGACGGAGCCTTCCCAGCGCTCGGTCGTTTTCGAGACGGGATACGGTATCGAGGGCGTCCTCCCCGACGCGGTCTGCTACCGGATCCAGCAGCGCTACATGATGCCCGACCTGAAGGCCGGGGATTATAGCGCCGGCCTGTTGAAAGGCGTCCTGGCGGTGAGCCGGCATTTGATGTCCGGCGATTATGAGCGTATGACCGGCGGCGACCGCGCCTCTTCCTCGTCCGAGGATGATTTCATGTGGATATTCCTGGCGGGCCTGGTCGGGATGGTTGGCTTCTCGGCGTTTGTCGCGTACTTGAGGTATCGCCCGAGGGCATGCCCCCGCTGCGGGAAGAAGAGCTTCGCGTACAGGGGGCGGCGGGTGATCCGGGCGGCGACTCGCTTCTCGGAGGGCCTGGCCGAGGAGGTATACCGCTGTAAGAGTTGCGGGCATACCGAGAAGCGGAACCGCGTCATCGACCGCGTGCACCGAGGCGGTGGCGGCCCCATCATCATGGGGGGCGGTGGCTTCGGGGGGTTTGGCGGCGGTGGCGGCGGCTCCTGGGGAGGCGGAAGCTCCGGGGGCGGCGGCTCGATCAGCCGTTTCTGAGACTATACGACCACCCGCGTCATCTTATACGGGCGGCCACATCGGTTTTACGTGTGGCCGCCCGTGTCTTATCGCTCTTCTTTCAGATAGTATTCGGAGAGTATATCCCGTACCTTCTCGGGAGTCACCCTTCCGTAGACCTTTCCCCCGATCATGATCACCGGAGCCAACCCGCAAGCGCCGATGCAGCGCAGGCAATCCAAGGAGAACAAACCGTCCGGCGTGGTCTCTCCCACCTTGATCTCCAGCTGGCGTTGCACCTCTTCCAGGACATTTTCCGCGCCGCGCACGTAACAGGCCGTTCCCAGGCAAACCGAGATGGGGTATTTCCCCTTGGGGGTCATCGTGAAGAATGAGTAGAAGGTAACCACGCCGTATACCCTCGAGACCGGGATATTCAACTCGGCGGCGATCACCTGCTGGACCTCCGCCGGCAGATATCCGAGCAGGCCTTGGGCGGCGTGCAAGATATTGATCAACTCCCCGGGATCGTTGTCGCGCTCGGCGCATATCGCGCGCAGCTCCTCTACTTTTGTCTTAGGCAAATGTATCTCATTCATGGCTTATTTACTTTTTTCGGTTTCTGTGTCCATACCGATCACCTCCTTGCGATCGGTGTAATGGGTATGCAGTAATTCATGGGCTCTCGGCCCGCAGGGCTCTCCCAAGTACTCGCTGTATAATCGCTGAATGTACGGATTCTCATGGCTCTTGCGAAGCGGTTTGTCCGCGTCTTCCCGGTAGAGGGCGGCGGCACGCCGGCGAAGCACCTCCATACGGCCTCGGTGGAACGGCTGCCCGCCACCGCCGATGCAACCTCCCGGACAAGCCATCACCTCGATCGCGTGATAGGGAGAGGTGCCGTTTCTCACCTCCTCGATCAGCTTGCGGGCATTCCCCAGGCCATGGGCGATACCGATCTTTACCGGGGTCCCGTCAAAATCGATCGTGGCGCTGCGAATACCTTCCAGCCCGCGTAACTCCTCGAAATCCACTTGATCCAGGTTTTTCTTCGTATATAACTCATAAGCGGTACGGCAGGCGGCCTCGATAACGCCTCCGGTCGTGCCGAAGATCACGCCCGCCCCGGTGGATTCACCCAACGGGCGATCGAACTCACCGTCCGGCAGTCCCTCGAAATCTATGTTCGCGTAACGGATCAAACGGGCCAGCTCGCGGGTATAGATCGAATAATCCACGTCGGGATTGCCTTCCACGCTAAACTCCGGGCGGCTGGCCTCGTACTTCTTCGCCAGGCAGGGCATGATGGACACGACCACCAAATCCTTACGGCTCACTCCCAACTTCTCGGCGAAATAACTCTTGGCGATCGCCCCGAACATTTGCTGCGGGCTCTTGGCCGTAGACAAATGATCCCGCAACTCGGGGTAATGTTGTTCCACAAAGCTGACCCAACCCGGGCAACAGCTCGTCATCAGCGGTATTCTCACCGCTTTGTCTCCATTCAGGTAGCTCCCCAGGCGGTGTAACAACTCCGTCCCCTCTTCCATAATGGTCAGGTCGGCGGCAAAGTCCGTGTCGAATACATAATCGAAACCCAACTGACGCAAAGCCGAAACCATCTTGCCGGTGACCAATGTACCCGGCTCGTATCCGAAATCACGCCCCAGCGCGGCGCGGACCGCGGGCGCTGTCTGCGCGATAACGATTTTCGCGGGGTCGGCCAAGGCGTCCAAGACCGGCTGTTGCGTATTACGTCCGCTAAGCGCGTTAACCGGGCAGACCGATACACACTGTCCGCAATACGAGCACGTACTCCCGGCCATATCCCGCTCGAAAGCGGTCGATACGGCCGCGTTAAAGCCGCGGTGCACGGCCGTCAAGGCGCCAACCGTCTGTATCGTATTGCACATGGTCTCACAGCGGCGGCACATGATACATTTGTTCATGTTCCGGACAATGGAGGGGGAACGGTCTATCGTAAACGTAGACATCTCCCCCTTATACCGGATCTCGCGGATTCCCAGGTCGTGCGCGATCTTCTGCAACTCGCAATATCCGTTGCTGCTGCATGTCAGGCACTCCGCCGGATGATTCGACAGGATCAGCTCCATCACCGTCTTACGGGCGTTCATCACCCGCGGGGTATGTGTCCGTACGACCATACCCTCCGTACATTCCATCTTACAGGATGGAGCCAGATTCCTACGTCCCTCGATCTCCACGACACAAATGCGGCAAGCTCCCGGATTATTCTCATAATGCAAGTCCTCCAGTTTCATATAACAGAGTGTCGGGATGTGGATACCTACACTTTTCGCCGCGTCTAAAATGGTGGTTCCTCTCGGCACTTCCACCTCTTTGTTATCTATGATTAATTTAACTGTTTCCATGATTGTAAATGAATTTAGTGGACATAAATCGCTCCGAACTTACACTTCTCCATGCAGGTACCGCAACGGATACAAGCTTGCGGATCGATGATATGAGGGATTTTCCGCTCTCCCGTGATCGCGTGGACCGGACAAACGCGGGCACAGAGCGTACATCCTTTACATTTCTCCGGATTGATGAAATATTGGGTCAGTTCCCGGCATTGATGAGACGGACAGCGACGCTCCCGGACATGCGCCAGGTATTCATCGTAGAAATTATCCATCGTAGATAAAACCGGATTCGGGGAGGTCTGTCCCAAACCGCATAAAGCGGTATCCTTAATCACTGTCGCCAGATTCCGCAGACGGGTCAGATCCTCCTCGGTTCCGTTTCCACCCGTGATTTTCTGCAAGATCTCATGCAAGCGTTTATTACCGATACGGCACGGCGCGCATTTACCGCACGACTCCTCGACCGTAAAGTCCAGATAGAACTTAGCCATGGCGACCATGCAATCATCCTCATCCATGACGATCATACCTCCGGAACCCATCATGGAGCCAGCGGCGAGCAAATTATCATAATCGATGGGAAGATCCAGATGCTTTTCGGTCAAGCAACCTCCTGACGGGCCACCGGTTTGCACAGCCTTGAACCTCTTTCCATCCTTGATACCTCCCCCGATCCCAAAGATAACCTCGCGCAAAGTCGTACCCATAGGGACCTCGATCAGCCCCACGTTGTTTACTTTTCCAGCCAAGGCGAAAACCTTTGTTCCTTTACTTTTCTCCGTCCCGATACTACTGAACCATTTGGCGCCTCTTAACAAGATCACCGGGACATTCGCGTAAGTCTCCACGTTATTCACATTGGTCGGACAACCTTTGTACCCGTGCTCACTGGGGAACGGCGGCTTTACGGTAGCCTCGCCTCTCAAACCCTCCATGCTGTGGATCAAAGCGGTCTCCTCTCCACAAACAAAGGCTCCGGCGCCGTACCGTATCTCGATGTCGAACGAGAAATCAGTCCCGAATATATTCTCGCCCAGCAGTCCATATTCTTTCGCCTGCCGTATGGCGATTCTCAAACGTTCCACGGCTAGCGGGTATTCGGCACGGATATACACCAAACCTTTGCTGGCTCCCGTACAATATCCATTGATCGCCATAGCTTCCACAATCGAATGCGGGTCGCCCTCCAATATGGAGCGATCCATAAAAGCGCCCGGGTCGCCCTCGTCCGCATTACAAACCACGTATTTTTGAGGCGCCTGTACCTTACGGGTAATCTGCCATTTCAAGCCTGTGGGGAAACCGCCGCCCCCACGCCCCCGTAAGCCGCTATCCATGATCTCCTTGATCACTTCCCCGGGAGTCATTTCCACCAGGGCTTTCCCCAACGCTACGTAGCCGTCGCGAGCGATATACTCATCGATATTCTCCGGATTGATAAAGCCACAATTCCGAAGGGCGATACGTAGCTGTTTCTTATAGAATCCGATATGCTTGGAGTCTGGTACCAACTCATGCGTTTCCGGGTTCACATAAAGTAACCGTTCCACTTTACGGCCTTTTACCAAATGCTCCCGTACGATCTCGTCCGCGTCCGATGGCTGGACTTGTACGTAAAAAGTGTTATCGGGGATCATCTTAACCACCGGACCCTTCTCGCAGAAACCGAAGCATCCGGTACGGATCACTTGTGTATCCTCTAATCCGTATCGCTCAACGGCGGCTCTCAGATTCTCGATGATCTGCTCGCTTTGTGATGCACGGCAACCTGTGCCACCGCACACCAATATATAATTCGTGTATCGTGTCATTTATGTAAGATATTAAATTTCTTATTCGGGTTTTATGGTGGTGTAAGTTACAGGAATGATGCCGTCTACCAGGATACCCTTACGGATGTACTTGTCTATGATTTCTTCAACTTTTGCCTTATCGATATAACCGAATACCAACGGCTCCTGACCCGGAAGCTTGATTTCAACAGTCGGTTCCGCGTAACAATAACCCATGCATCCGGTTTGAGTTACCAACGCGTCAATTTTCTGCCGGTCTAAAACCTCGATAAAATAACTCATTACCTCCTTGGCACCGGCAGCTATACCGCAAGTGGCCATGGAGACCTTAATTTGCACGAGTTGGTCAGGGGTGTTGCTTTTTTCACGCAGGTCCAAAGACGCACGAAGGGATTCGCGCATTTTCTTGAGATCATCTAATGTCTTTACTTTGTTCATGGTTATATGCTATATTTAAGGAAAACGCCGCAATGTCATTTGTGCAAACATACGGAATCTCTTTCAAATAATATCATATTTCCGTGAATTTTTCTTCGACACGCAATTGAGTTCATCTTTAATTATCCCAAGTAGGATCGTAACTGATTAATGAGTTAGAGGCATTGCCCAAACCGATATAAATATAATTATCCAAGACATACATGCAATGGACAGATCTGTTAGCCGCCGGTAATTGGGATTTCTGGCTCCAGTTTCGAGAGTCCGGATCATAGCGCCAAATATAACCGTCTCCATCTACTCCATAGACGTAATTACCATAAGCGATGGCACATAAAAGCATCTTTCCAGGGAACGGGGCCTCCTCTTCCCAAGTTACAGCCTCCTTGTCCGTAGACCAAAATCGTGTCGTATATTCTAAAGATGGATCCGTCTTATTAATAATCCCTAGCCCGGCATATATACGATCACCTATAACAACGGATATTCCGCCGTATTGTTTAACCGGGAAATTAGATTTCTTGCTCCAAACGAAGGCACTCGGCTCATAAGTCCAGACTTCATCGATTAGTTCGTTACCTCTACGTCCACCTATGAGGAACGCTTGATCGTCCATTCTGCAACATGTCGCCCGATACATACCTTTAGGCCGCTGCAGGTCTGTTTGTACCGCGCTCCAAGAATTGTCGGATGTGGAGTATACATATAAGCTGTCACATACCTTTCCCGTGTTATCCAAGCCACCAAAGGTCCATAAGCCAAATCCGATGCTGAAACAGGCTTGACCTGATAATTTCTCAGGCTGAGACCTTAAGGGCAACCACTCTTTCTTTGAGGTTATGTATCCCCAAAACTCATCGGTGTATTCCCTACCCGTGTCACCGCCTAATAAGAATCCCGTGCTATTAGCCAAGGTACAGAAAGAAGTTGATCCCGGTATCCGGAAAGCCCCTTCAAACCTTACCCCTGTTCCGAATATGGCCGGAGTTTGGAAATGAACTTCCTCTCCGTAAGCGACGCCATTCTTATTTTTAGCGTAAGCTCTCAAATAATAGCGCATGCCTCCTCTCAATTCCTTTATCGTACCCGTAAACGCTTGTGTGCCGGAAGAAAGGGCTACCGCTCCTTCACAATTATCCAAGGCCGGACTGGGACTAGTACCCCAACATACACCGGCCTCAGTAACCGGTGAGGCGCCTTCGGCCAAGACCTCTCCTCCTACCCACGCGGTGCCATTTTTAATGGCAGACACCTCCTTCGTATTGACCGTAGGTAACTCGCTTTTCAGAATCGTATGGATACCTTCGCCAGCGCTATAGGTAGTACCTAAAGCGTTTGTCGCATAGGCACGTACATAATACACTTTCTGCTGTTGCATATCATAGATTTTTCCGGTAAATTCTCCGATACCCGCTCCGCAAATAATCGTATCCCCATTTTCTATTGTCGGTGATTTATCAGCACTAAAGCAGAAACCACATGCCGTGATCGGGGAATCTCCCTCGCTTATTATTTCCATGGAGAACTCCGCATAGGTAAACGCTGTCGCTATGTTCTTGAATTTGTTATCATCCAATACAGGACGACCATTCGTGGTCTTAAAGGTCTCGACTTTCGCCCCGTTATACTCGCCATATTTACTTTTCGCGTAAGCTCTGACGTAATAGGTAGTTTCCGGTTTTAAGCCGGAGATCGTACAATAGAACGAATCGGCTTCCATGTCTATGCGGATCGTGGAGTCGGATGCCGAAGGCTCCGGATTCAGCATTAAGCAGACACCTCTCTCCTCGATTTCGGCTTCCCCTTGTTTGGTTATCACACCTCCACATTGAACGGTAGTAGACATCACGTCGATCGGCAACAGGGTCTTAACGCTTCCTAGTCCATCTTTCGTTTTAAAAGGAAGAATCTCTCCATAAGCGGTATCTACCGCATTGATCGCATAGGCCCGGATATAGTAATCCAGATCGTTGACCAAGCCCTCGATCGTAGCCTCATATTTCACTTTACGCTCGGATACGGCTTTTTTATTTTTCCCTGTTATGGTAAAGGTAGATTCCGTGCTCCAACAAAAACCGGCCTCTATCACGGGAGCGCCGTTTTCTTGCAAGACCTCCCCCGATACTGTCACGGAACTAGCCGTGGACTTCAACACCTCGCCTGTCTTGACAGAAGGTTTTTTAGCGTTCCGAATGCCACCATCTATATCCGGATCATTCACGCATCCGGTCATTAATAAAGCCGCGGATAAAATAGAAAAGAGTGAGTATATATGTTTCATGAATAATCGATATTAAAAGAATACACCTAAGCCAGCGTTTAGATCCAAGTATTTAAAATTAACCGTATTGCATCCAACGCTAATAAATACAGCGTTCGTTATTTTCATCATCAAATCAACCTCGGCAGCGACTCCCCTGTATGAGGAGTCAATATTCCGGCACCATACCTCTCGCGTACTATCGTAATTTTCGTAGGAATGGGTCATGAACGGATGTAGCAAAGCTCTCTCGCCATATCCCAAACCAACGGAGGCATATAACCACGGAAAGCATTTTACAATTAAACCGGCCGTTCCGGCTATACTATTTGTCTTCGAGGATTTACCTGTATTAAGCTCATAAGATTCTCCTTCCGAATTAGAGAACTTAATGATCTGCCCCTGGTTATTACATTCGTCCGTATAATTCATAAAAGACATATTCGTCTTGAAACGGACATACCAACCGAAGCGTTGTCCCATACCTCCTACCGTGATTCCATAAGGAGATTCAATCGAGTACGAATATCCCGCAAAAAACCTCATTCGTTTCTTAGCGGATACCGCCACAGAATCTGCCGGTTGAGCCTCCGGCTCCGCCGGCTTTAACAACATCTCTTGGTGTTCTTTCCAATAGGTAGCCAACTCCTCGCTTTTAGGAGTCCCGATACCTTCCGAATAATAAATAATTAATTTAGAGATGGCATCCGGATCATCTTCCGTAGCTTTGACCGTCAGGCAGTTTAAACATTTATTCATCAGGCTACGCATGGAAGGCCGCATTCGCTCGTTGGAAAGCCAAATCGTAGTCAGCTGATTAATACTGTATGCGTCGCATTGCGATATGCCTTCCTCGTACCACATTTTAGCGTCACTATAATCAAGACGTTTCATCGCTTCGTCTCCCTTACGGTTGTATTCCGTACGCTGTTGCGCCATCAGTCCGAGGGGAAATACCGCACATATCATTAATACCCAAAGTCTTTTCATATAATAGGTAAATACATGTTTAGTTGTTCATAATGCTACAATCAATAATAAGTCAGACCTTCGCTAATCAATGATCCGTCAGAATTATAAATATCAAACAAATTGTCTTCCCGTTCGAAAGCCCGGCCGTTATCTGCGATACCGACACTTAGGTATTTGCAAGGGATACGCTCCTCGGCTTTCGAATCGATCGCCCCGTATCTGTTATTTGACTTCTTGCGTACGATCTTATACGTTCCGAAAGCCATTTTTTCCTCATACAGGGCCTTTTTGTCCGCTATACGTTTCTCCTCGGCTTTCTCATCGCAAGCGATGATCAACCGGACTACCTCTTCCGTAAGTTTCGTATCCTTTGCCTCCGACAAATCTTTCTTAGCTCCCGAATAATCAGCCTTGGCCATTTTTTCCTTACCGGAGACGATTAAAGAGTTATATTTCTCATTCATCTCGTTTTCAGATGGCCGATCCGGGAAAACTATTTCTTCTATCGTATGCTCTGTTTCCGTAGGTTGTTTCTCTTCCGCTTCAGGCTCTTGTTTCTCCGATTCCTTTATCTCAGAGACAGGCGGTTCCGTATGTAGAACCGGGTGGTCCGGCATTTCTACTTCTTTTATGACATTGCTATCCGATTCCACCGATAAAGGTAAATCAACACTCTCGACAACCTCTTTTGTGGGCTTATTGCTGTGCACT
This sequence comes from Parabacteroides sp. ZJ-118, assembly GCF_011038785.1. Lineage (GTDB taxonomy): Bacteria > Bacteroidota > Bacteroidia > Bacteroidales > Tannerellaceae > Parabacteroides. The sequence continues at coordinate 4,415 of NZ_JAAKDT010000035.1, read as the reverse complement.
AAAATGGCCGTAGCGGATCCGATGACGACAAATATAGCGATTCCGATAGGAATTATTTTCTTTTTGGAATTATTCTTTTCTGCTATTGGATCCGCGGCAGATAGATTATTAGCTACATTGACAACCGTCTCCTCATCATCCGATCCAATTAATTTAGAATCTACAGGTGATGAATAGAGCACCGTCGTTTCCCCATCCACAATCTCCGGAGATGGGCCTGGAACTATCTGAACTTCCTTTTCCGCTTGAGAAAAATCCAAAGACGCCAACATCTCGCCCACCGTCTCAAAGCGGTCTGCAGGAATGATTTGCATCGCTTTTATAATGACAGCCTCTGTTTTCGGGCTGATCGCCGCATTGATTTCAGAAGGGTTTTGCAAAGGACGTGCGGCACGTAGTATAGATTCCGTAGGGATTTTTCCCGTTAGCAGGTTATACATTGTGGCTCCCAAAGAATAAATATCCGGACGGGGCGAGAACACTTGTGTTCCTTCATTATCGTATTGCTCTATGGATGCGAATCCTTTGGAAAGAGTCAACATCGTAGTGCTGGTCTCCTCCTGCTCGATATCGTAACGTTTGCTGACTCCGAAATCGATCAAGCGGGCATTCCCGTTCTTATCGATCAAGATATTGCTAGGCTTGATATCCAGATGCAAGATACTCTTATCATGAACAAATTGTAATGCCTCCCCAATTTGCCGCACATATTTAAGGACCGTAGCTTCGGGCAATATCCCTTTTTTCTCAAGCATATATTTCAGCGAGAAACCAGAAATATACTCCATGGCAATATAAGCCGTATTGTTTTCCTCGAAAACTTCCAGCACGTTTACGATATAAGGATGGTGAACTTCCGATAGGATCTTTGCCTCTTTGATCAATTTTTCCTTGAACTTGTTAAACAAGACCTTTCCCGTCTCCGAATGTACTTTTACGGCTTGAGAACCGGGTTCTCTATAACAATAATCCTTGAAGAAATATTCCTTGACACAGATAGGAATCTCCGTCTTCACGGTACCTAGAGGTCCTTTAACCTCTGTGTACCAAACGCCTTTGTAGGTTATGCCAAAACCACCTTGACCAACCACATGAGTAAGCCCGTATTTTCCGTTTTGAAGAAGATGTCCGTCCGGCAGATTCATTACCTTGAAAATTCCATTTAACCTGCCAAAAGTACGTTATTTATACAAAAGAATAAAGAAAAGAGAGAATATTTTGCTTGAAACCCATGCTATCTTCCACTTTTTGAATAGGTATGATATAAAAAGAAAAATTATCCCGGGTCTTGCCGTCACAGGCTTCCATGAGGGCATCTTTTATTTCCGGAACAGATAAACGACCGTTAAAGATCTCGGTGATCTTTTCATTCTTCACTCTTTCAAGAACCCCGTCCGTACAAAGAAAGATGAAATCGTCGGGTTGAATATCGTTCAAGGCGATAATGTCCGCTTCTGTCGGAGCATGAGTACCCTGTATAGCCCGGATAATCACATTTCGCTGGGGATGGGTTAATGCCTCTTCCGAAGTAATCTTACCTAACTTGAGCAACGAATTTACTAGCGAATGGTCTTCTGTCTGATACAAAATCTTCCCCTTCCTCAGATGATAGATCCGGCTATCCCCGATATGAGCTACTATAACTCCGGAAGAAGCGATATAGGCCATAGTGAGCGTGGTAGCCATACCCGTCGCTTCTGGATGCTCTTGGACATAGGAATCGAAACAGACTTCGGCATAGTGTATGGCCTTATGGATAAACTCAGGCGTGGGATCGTCCTTCAGGAATGTAGAAAAGAAAGTTTGTATGGATTCGCAAACTAAAGAACTGGCGACCTCTCCTTTCTCGGCTCCACCCACACCATCACAAACCAGAAACAATTTTTGGTCGAGGGTCACTTGTTCAGGAAGCGGATAAATAGAATCCTCGTTACCCGATCTGCCTCCTTTTTCCGTGATAGCACATGGTTTACCGATCGTTATAATCATAACAAATGAGTTTTATTCATTAAAACGTAAGACAGTGCGACCAATAATAATCTCATCATTATCACTGAGCACAACCACCTCGTCATTCTCCAAGTAATTGTTATTGTATAACGTATGGTTTTTACTATTATTGTCGGTAAGGAAATGTTTATATCCACCTTTTGAATCTTTTTTCACCTCAATGCAAATATGCTCGCGACTCATCGTGCGATCAGACGTGATAATTGGCATCGTAGCTTGTGAGGCGTTCGACTTCCGGCCAATGACAACCTTTCCTTCGTGAAGAGGAAACGCTTGTTCAGGTGTATCGGCGTCCGGAAGAACCGTCAGTCTGCCGATCCCAGTCTTGACGGGTGTCACCAAAACCGTATCGGAATCGACCTCCTGATGATTACTTTTCTCGGATAAGAAGGACAAAGGAACAGGCTCCTTGCATTTCGGGCACTTAAAGGAGGTAATGCCGAGGGGAATCTTCCCCTCGTCTACCTTTAATCCTACATGGCAATGTGGACATTTAACCGCGATCATACGATAAACGAAATATCTGCGCCATCCATATCCGTAGAGTACAGATCCATCATATCTGTATCGGAAAGCATAACCGTATCGTCCGCCAAGGTTATGAAGTCTGAGTGATCGAAAGACTCGACACTACTATCGTCTATAACTATGGCGTCGCCAAGGTCGACACCTCCCCCTTCTACGTCTATTATGACAGCATCCGCTGGCATGGCGTCATTGCCGTCTAAAGTTACGAATGTATATTCCTCCTCTTGCATAACCTTTGCTTCTACTATATTAATATTCCGAGAACAAAAGTACAAAAAGCAATGGATTAATAAACTTGTTATACTCTCTTATAATCAAACATTTGGGTTTCATGTACAAAAGAGGCTGTTTTACTATACGAAAAGGAAAGGCTCATTCGCTCGCCCATTTGGCCTTACAGGAAGAAACCGGGCATTGCTTTCGGTTTTTCAATGATTCCCAAGGGATCTCACCCAAGAATGTCCCACATTTCGGGCAAACATAGTCTATCTTAAATTGATTGGCGATATCCTGCAATTGCTGGGGTATCTTGGCCGACTGCTTGGCTCCTAGATAGATCCCCACCGTAGGCGCGCAAACCGTTATCAGAAGGCTGATAACGAACAACTCCGGGCTACCTTTCCCCAAGAAGCCTATCACAACACCCACTACTCCGGGCAAAGCAAATGGTAGGGATTGAAATAATCTGGTCTTAAACTGATTAGAGGATTGAATCTTAACTTTTGCTTGAATATAATCATCGTAGACTTTTTTTAATGCAGCAAATTCATCGCTATAATCATTATTGTATTTAAGCACCTCGGAAAGGTTTAAGACAAAGCTATCCCCCAACCGAATATGATCCGTGGGAGTAACACGTTTCTTTACGATCTGGGCTCCATTCACGAACGTTCCGTTAGTAGACCCCGTATCCTCCAACAACAAGTTACCATCATCCTCGCGTATCAAACGGGCATGATGCCGGCTTACATGAGGATCGTTTGCGATAAAATCGTTATCTTTCGCTTTTCCTATCTTTATAATCATGGTCTTATCCCTTTTCGTCTTCCTCTTGAGGTTTTCCCATCTCCTTCTCAAGATTATCTTTCAGCACTTTCAACGGATCCTTGGATATTACCAACTCTTTAGGCTTACCCTCTTCCGTCAATAATAACAAACGCTGCTTAGGTAGATTTATTTGTAAGATATGGTTTTTATTTATGATATGACTTTTCCCGACACGCATTAATATCTTGTTACAACCGACGACCTGCTTCTCTAAGATCTCTTCTATTTTCCCGATATTTATAGCGAAGGTAAATTGGATGCCATTTGACAGCAACAGTTTCGTATAGTTCCTATCTGCTTCAAAATAAAGGATCTGACCAATCTTAATGCGCAACAACTCATCCCTTGTTTTTATAATTAAATACCGCTCCATCGTAGAAATTATTTTTCGTTTCTCTTCGAAAGACAAATATACGGTATTTTCTTTATTTGACAGGTATCTTTTCGGGGAAAGATTACTGCCCAGTGTAGCATCACCGCAACAGAAGTACAGCATCACTGTAACAGCGATAAAGCGTCACTGTAACAGCGATAAGCAACGCCGCGAGGGCGATAAAGCATCACTGTAAAATCGATGGGATGGTTGGCGGAAGAAACGACGGAATACGGGAAGAAACGGACATGAGGGGAGCTGGATTTCTCCTGTTTTTAGGATTCGTTTGTCTGTATCCGTCCGAAACCGTCCGACTTGTTTTTTTAAGTTCTCAAGTTTCGGATTTAGCTCTAAGCTGTTTGAGCATAAGCCTGTAGTGCCTCCAATCTCTTGTCGTTCATGATAAGCTGTGTCATGAGACATTCCTCTTCCGCCCCTGTAAGCTCTGCAACGACAG
>NZ_JAAKDT010000034.1 GCF_011038785.1 Parabacteroides sp. ZJ-118 | reverse complement strand
CCCTTTGGTGTACGGACCTCCACATCCACATAATTGCCGAGCAGCGTGAAAATCACATAAAGCAATTGTTGGTAATGGCCCTCATAATGCGTATTTTCGCAATAGGGGATCGTGGAAAGAACCGTGCGCATCAACCGCAATGCACCCTCCATGTCACCGTTGTAGATCTTCTCCGCCATTTCCGCTACCAGGGTATTCAGCTCGGCAGGACGTTGCACATAGTTAGGCAACAGGCTACGCATCAACCCGATCCGCACTTCCCTATTCGGGATGTCCAACTGATACAAACCCGAGAACGCCGAGTAACTCTCGATCGTGATATAACCGCTTTGGTACAGCAACGGCGTGATGCTCGTCATCCGTTCCGTTGGTGCGTCAAAATCGGCTGCCACACATTTTCGATTCCCGATCTCCTGCGGGATCACGTGGAACTTACGCAGCATTTCGATCAGGTAAGTGGGTGTTCCGCTGCCGAACCAGTAGGAGTCGATCCGACCATCGGCCAGCGCATTCAACAAACTGAACGGATTGTATATATCGGGCGACGGCCACGTGAAACGATACCCGTCGTAATTCTGTTTCAATGATTTCAAAGCTTCCTCCGGAGATACGCCTAGGTTGACAGCCAACCGGTCGATCCCCTCGCCCATCTGTTCCCGCATCTCCTCCTCCGTGATGCCGCAGAGCGTGGCATACTCCGGTAGCATGCTGATATTCTTGATATTGTTCAACTCGCTGAAGATGCTCAACTGGGAGAATTTCGTGATGCCGGTCAGGAAGACGAAACGCAAGTAGGGATCGCACGCCTTCAACGGGCTGTAGAAGTTACGCATCACGTTGCGAAGAGCGGGAAGATCCCTATCCTCGTGCATCACATCCAGCAAAGGAGCGTCGTACTCATCGATCAAGACCACTACTTTCTGTCCCGTCTGCTCGTAAGCGCATCTAATTAAATTCGTCAAGCGTAAATTCGCGTCTTCCGAATCCATATTCAAGCCATACCTCCTCTCCATATCTGCCAATTGGAACAAGAGATAGCGATTCAGCCCCTCTTTGTCCAGGTGCTTGCCAAGGCTCATGTCGAAATGAAGCACCGGATGGCTCGTCCACTCCTTCTCCAATTTCTCGACGGCCAACCCCTCGAACAGCTCCTTACGACCCTCGAAGTAGCTGCGGAGCGTGGAGGTCAGCAAAGACTTGCCGAAACGGCGGGGACGGCTCAAGAAGATATAACTCGACGCACCATGAGTCATACGGTACACCAACTCCGTTTTGTCCACATACACATAATTACCCTCCCGCAATTTCGAGAATGTCTGGATCCCTATCGGATACAATCGCCTATCTAGTCCTTCCATGATCTCTTCCTTTTATCGGTTCGCTCCTACAAAGATAATGGATCTTCCCGATAAACAAAATAATTCACACGCGACAAATCATAAATCGATAGGATTCCCCTCTCAATCCAACTCCTCAAACCGGGAGTTCTGGCTCTTGAACTCGGGCACGAAGGCTTTCATCGCCTTTACCATCGGAAGGATCCGGACACGGAGGGATAATTCGGTTAATACATTGATATGTTCGACTACGTCCTTATAGTCATACTCGCGAACCGCCGCCACCCGGATCTTCTCGTGAAGGGTCTCTTTCGTGTTCTCCTTGTTGTTCAGCAGTTCCTCGTACAGTTTCTCGCCGGGGCGGAGACCCGTGTATTTGATCTCGACATCCTTGTCCACCTGCAATCCGGACAGTTCGATCATGCGCTTCGCCAAATCCGCGATCCTCACCGGCTCTCCCATATCGAAGATGAAGATCTCACCGCCCTTACCCATCGTACCGGCCTCTAAGACCAGACGGCAAGCCTCCGGGATGGTCATGAAGTAACGGATAATGTCGGGATGGGTGACTGTCACGGGGCCTCCCTGAGCGATCTGCTCACGGAAACGGGGGATAACCGACCCATTGCTGCCTAAAACATTGCCAAAGCGGGTCGTGATAAAGCGCGTATCGCCTTTCACCTCTCCTCGCTCGATCGCTAGACTTAAGCTCTGTACGTATATCTCGGCCAGACGCTTGCTGCAGCCCATGATATTCGTGGGGTTCACCGCCTTGTCCGTGCTGATCATCACGAACTTCTCCACGCCATAGCTTACAGCGGCATCCGCCATCACACGGGTACCGAACACGTTTGTTCGAATCGCCTCGCAGGGGTTCTCTTCCATCAAGGGGACATGCTTGTAGGCCGCCGCATGGAACACCACTTGGGGATGCCAACCGCGGAATACATAATCCGCACGGTCCGGATTGCGGACATCGCCGATCACCGGGACAAAGTTCAGTTCCTTGTATTTCTCCTCCAATTCCAGACGGAGATTATGCATCGGGGTCTCGGCGGAGTCGAAGCAAACCAACTTCTTAATCGGGAAATGAGCCAGCTGGCGACAGATCTCGCTACCGATACTGCCGGCGGCTCCCGTGACAAGCACGGTCTTCCCTTCCAGCAGATTGCCGATCTCGTCCAGATTGATACGGATCTCCTCACGACCTAGCAAATCCTCGATACGGATCTCTCGGACCGAACGCTTCGCCTCACCTCCGCGCAGCTCCTCCATCTCCGGGACGACCAACGTCTTCAAAGAGGCCTGCTCGCAATAACGGATCAGGCGGTCACGCTCCTGATGAGCGATCTTTATGTTGGGAAAGAGGATGCCATCCAAACTGTTGCGAGGGATCAAGCGATACAGATCCTCCACGTTCTCGATCTGGTAGACCGGCAACTCCGCGATCCGGATGCTTTTCTTGGAACTGCCAAAGGAGAGGAAGCCCATGATGCTATAATTCTGCATGAATACCTGACGGTTCGCCGAGGTAGCGATCATTACGCTCTCCTCCTCCGTGCCAAAGACCAGTACCCGCTTGCGTTTCTTGCCGAGCTGCAGGAGGACGCTGTTATAGACATTGATCACGAAGACACGCGACGTAACCAACATCACGATCGTCAACGTACTGTCCATGATTCCGCCCAACCAATAGATAGAAGGGCTGAAACGGGCTTTCAACAGCCAAAGCAGCAGGAACATCAAGAGCGACTTGCCGATCGCAGCGCCACCGATCCGCCACAAGCCACGCAGCGTGGAATGGCGAATGACCCCGTGATAGGCCTTAAACAGCAAGAATGAGACAACACTGGCCACAAATGAGGAGAGGCCCACTTTCAGCACATCAGACTCCCCGAAATGTATATGCAGGATGGAGAATATCCCTAGTACGCCCGGCAACGACACGGAGAGCGAGACGAAAAGATCCGCGCTAAAAATGATCCAACGGTTGATATACCGCAAATTCACCAGACGGCCTAAGGTCAATCGCCATCTGCCTTTATGGAAATCCATCATTTATAGTTTGTTTGTTTTATTTTCCGTGCTCTACCATTTTCCCGATGGCGGCATCCGCATCTCCCGGTTCGTTTAACGCCGGGAGCCCTTTCACCTCCCTCGTATGCCATGCTTGGTAGGCGGGAGCGGAGAGTTCCGGTACCGCTAATAACTTGTAATCCGCCCCGTTCTGCTTAGCGATATGTTTTCGTTCGTACAAACGAAGCGAACGATCCGTCACGGATACCATGACAACCGGGAATGGATAGCCGAGCAAGCGCATCGGCGTGACCTCGCTGTCCGGAAAGGCACGACGTAACTGATAAGCGGAACGTTCGAACGCGGCCCAATAAGATCCCGTACAATATAGATGAATCGAGGCCTGATTCGCGCATTCCCGATCCAGGATCTCTCTCAAACGCTCTCTCAACAGCCGCATCAAACGGATGCCGGATGGAGTTTCGCTTTCCTTTCTCATGACAGTCCGCTATTTAATGTTTCAGCCAGCTATCGTAATCGTGTAAACGCTGTATCAACAGGGTCTTGCTTCTCTTGGGCGAAGGCTCATCCCGCCAGGGATCTACCAGCTCATGTGCCATATGGTAATACCGGCTGCTGTTCGTGCAGCCGTAAAGCGTGACGAGCAGCAAGGCACGAGAATTCACCGCCTTAACCAATGGAAGCATATTGCGCAGGGTGGAATGCAAACGTTCGAACTCCTCCTCCTGGGCCAACAGCTTGTAGGCCGGAAGGAGTAATGAGTAGACCTTGCAACGCATCACGTCGGTCTCCACACGAAGGGAAGCATAACCATTCAGCACCTCACGAACCAGATGTTCGTCTTCCTTCTCCAATTTGCCCGAGAGATAATAACGCCCCAACGCCTTGTGTATACCGTCTGACAAACGATCGTTATCCAAATGGGTATAAACGTGCTTGCCTTTCGTATTCAACTCGATCAGTTCATACTCGCCTTGCCTTACCCCAAATAGAGGGACCCACATGCAGTCCAGGATACGTACCATGACATCCTTATGACCGCCACCCGGTTGCACCACCACCTCAGCCTCCATCCCCATGAAAGAGCCCGAGGTGATACGTACACGGTCACCTTTCAACAAGCGACTGCTATCCGGTACGTACACCGGAAGCTCATTGGAATAAGATTCTGCCATCCAGCGTAAGGTCTCCATCTCATGATCCGACAAGTAAGGGAAATGAGAGTGCTCGCCCACGGATACCCGAGGAAGCAGATTATACAGGGGCAGAGTACGTTTCAAACGGAAAATCTCATTCTCCGAAGCATGGATAAACACATAGTTGTATAAAAGAGGCTTCCTCGTATTGACCATCTTGCCTCCCACCTTGCGAGCCTCGACATAGGAGGGGGCAAAGTACTCGAACAAGGGTTCCCCACAACGTTTACGACGGGAAAGCTCGACATCTAATCCTCTTGACGAATAGATCTTATCACGTCCTCCGACGGCGGCAGGAAGCGTCAGTACATACCAGCGCACAGTCTCCTGGCTGCGACGATTGCGTATATGCACCATCACTCTATCTGAGCTATTGCTTGTCACGATATTCATTAGGGAAGGTCATTCAGAGCCTTATCAAGACACTCTTATAATATCCTGATAAATAAATACTTATGTAGAAATAAAAAGGAATTACTGAAAATTTGCATCCCTTCGATATTCATGCTACCTGGCGAGTAGCGTTCATTTCATGCCGCGAATGTAGTAAAAAATAATATAACACAAGCAAGGATTAGGTTTTGTTTGTATTTCAACCTTGATTCCTTTTAAATCTTCGTTTTTATTTCTGATGTATAGACATGGCAATAGAAACGAAATGGTTTCGTATTTCCGAAATCATCACGTTATCTGAAATAACGGCTACATACATTCCTGTAGATACGGAGCACACACCGTCTCATCTCCTCAAAATGGTATTTTAAGTTACTATCAGGTGGTGGGAGGCGGAGCATGCTCCGTATCTATAGCTAAGAGATACCCTTTTACTCCTCTTGTGAACGCTACTCGCCAGGTAGCGTGCTTTTCACCCTACCTTCGGCGCATAATCGCACACGCTCTCGAAACAAAGTCTGTTTACGGTCGAGAGCTTTTCCAAAGAGAAACTCTTCAAGTATATCTGCGTGGTCTTGATGGATTTATGCCCTAACAGTTCACTGATCATCTCAATCGGTACGTTTTGCTCCTTCAGGGTCGTGGCGAAAGAGTGACGGATCGTGTATGAGGTAACCCGAGCGCGAATACCGATGGATTCCGACAGTGTTTTCAATCTGCGGTTAAAGCCTCCTAATACGGTATTGTATTCCTTGTAAGCATCCTCATCGGTCTTCATTCCCCCTAAAAACGGGAACAGATAGGGCGAATCCTCGGTTGTATCGGCTGCCAGCTCATTCAACAGCCCTTGTGCCTCCGCCGGGATCTCCACCTGTATAAGAGATCCGCTTTTCTGCCGATAATAGGACAAGATCCCTCCCTTGATATTCTCCTTTCGCAAATGCGCCAAATCAACGAAAGCCATCCCGCAAAACAAAAACATCAGGCAAAAGGCCGATTGGGTCTTCTTCTGTCGCGGATCTGTCACCGGGCTTGTCATCAGCAAGCGTAAGCTTTCCGAAGGCAACGCCTTTTTACGTTTACTCTCAACCCCCGTAAACACATCCTTGAACAAATGAGGAATATAAGTAGCCTCACCCTCCTCTACGGCTAACTGATAGATGTGACGAATCCGGCGCATGTAAGTAGATACCGTGTTACGAGAACATCCCTTGGCCAATAGCCAAGATTGATAACGTAAAAGTGTATCCCGATTAATATACGCATAAGGGATCTCCTCCCTGCCACAAAAACATTTAAACGATCTCAACGCATCTTGATAACTCTTCGCCGTGGAATAACGCTTTTTCTCACGCAGGCTGGTGATATACATAAGTACACCCACCACAAAATCATTCACTTTCATACTTTATCTTCTTAAGAATTAATAAACAAAAAAATCCTCTATCTCTCCGTTGACACGGGAAAGATAGAGGATCTTCGTAAAATTCTTAACGGAAGATATTATTTTCCTGTTTTCTCTGCGATGGCTTTCTTATTGATCTTCTTCTTCTGCAACTCGTAAGCGATCGGAGTGGCGACGAATAAGGTAGAATAAGTACCGACTATGATACCCAATAAGATAGCGAACGTAAAGCTTCGGATCGTGCTACCACCCAAGACGAAGATACACAATACAACCACCAACGTAGTCAATGACGTATTGAATGTACGACACAAGGTAGAGTTCAACGCGTCGTTGATCACCTGATAACGATCACGCTTCGGATACAAGGCGATCGTCTCGCGGATACGGTCGAATACAACCACGGTATCATTGATAGAGTAACCGATGATCGTTAGGATCGCGGCGATAAACGTCTGGTCTACCTCCATGGAGAACGGAAGGATCTTCCACAACAAGGTATAGAAAGAGATGATACAGAACGTTGTCGTTGCCACGGAAGCGAACGCTCCTACAGAGAACGATATATCGCGGAAACGAAGCAGGATATAAGCGGCCATGCAGACCATGGCGAAGATTACCGCCAAGATCGCGCTATTCTTGATATCGTCTGCCATACTCGGACCTACCTTCTGCGAGCTTTGTATGAAAGTAGTCGTGAACTCATCCAATGTAGTTCCTTCCGGAAGTAAGGATTTCACGCCCTCAAACAATTTACTCTCGATCTCCTGATCTACCGAAGGATCGTTATCATCGATCTTATAGTTGGTAGATACGCGCACTTGATCCGCCGCACCGATCTGGATAACATTGACAGAACCGTCTAACTGAGCGTCCAGCATATTACGGACATCATCGGTCTTCACCGCTTGATTGAAACGGATCACGTAGTTACGTCCACCCGTGAAATCAATGCCATTATTCAAGCCGATCGTCATAAAGGAGATAGCGCCCAATACGATGATCACCGCCGGAATCAAATAGCCGACTTTACGAGCGCCCAAGAAATTGATCTTCGGATTCGTCAACAAGTCTTTCGTCAGAGCAGTCGTGAATGTCACGTTCTTCAATTTATCTTTCGCCAACAATGCCTCATAAACGATACGAGTCAAGAACACGGCTGTAAGGAAAGACGCGAACAAACCGATGATCATCGTCGTAGCGAAACCGCGGATCGGACCTGTACCGAAATAGAACAATACGATACCGGTGATGATCGAGGTCAAGTTGGAGTCGAAGATAGCGGAAAACGCGTTGCCGTAGCCATCGGCGATCGCCCTTCCTAAAGACTTACCGACTCGAAGTTCCTCCTTCGTACGCTCATAGATCAATACGTTCGCGTCGACTGCCATACCTAGCGTCAGCACCATACCGGCAATACCCGGCAAGGTAAGAACGGCTTGGAAAGAAGCCAGGATACCCATCGAGAAGAAGATGTTCAATACCAAAGCGCCATCGGCGATCAGTCCCGGTACCAACCCGTAGAACGCGCACATATAGATCATCAACAGCACCAATGCCAACACGAAAGAGATCACACCGGCATTGATAGCCTCTTGCCCTAATGACGGACCCACGACATCTTCCTGAACGATATGTACGGAAGCGGCCATCTTACCTGATTTCAACACGTTCGCCAAGTCTTTCGCCTCTTCCGGCGTAAAGTGACCGGTGATTTGTGAACGACCTCCCGTGATCTCATCGTTTACGTTCGGGGCGGAATAAACCATCTCATCCAAAACGATAGCGATCTGGTTACCGATATTCTCTTTCGTCAAACGAGCCCAAGCCTTGGAGCCTTCGGCGTTCATAACCATGTTGACCATTTGCTCCGAACGACCGGCCTGTTGCATGAAGTCCGCGTTAGCATCCGTTACCACGTCACCACCCAAAGCGGGACTTCCGTCACGGTTCGTCACCTTCAAGGCATATAACTCATAGAACTGCTCCTTATCATCGATCGCCTTCACTCCCCATCTCAAGGCCAAGTTACGAGGCAATACCTCTTTCACTTGTTTCATGTTCAGGTATTCGCTGATCTTATCCCTATCTTTCGCGTGAGCGATACCTACCGTAGAACCCGGAGACAACTGACCGTTGTACTGGCTGATCTGCAACAAGGCGAATAACGGATGTTGCTTGGCGAACTCTTCCATGCTTTGGCTAACCTCGGTCTCTTTATTATCTTGACCAAGCTCAGCCAACAAAGAATCGGCCTCGCTCGCATTCGTATCAGCGGCATCCGCGATTTTCTCAACCGTATCGGTAGCGGTAGCAGCTACAGAGTCAGCGGAAGCCTCCTGGCTTAGGATCGTAGCCAATACATTATCGGCGGCAATCAATTGCTGATAGATTTCCGGCAACTTATACGTTTCCCAGAATTCCAGATTAGCGCTGCCTTGAAGCAACTTGCGGACACGTTCCGGTTCTTTCACGCCCGGCAACTCTACCAAGATACGACCCGCGGTCTCCAAACGCTGGATGTTCGGGGAGACCACGCCGAAACGGTCGATACGAGTACGCAATACGTTGAATGAGTTATCAATCGCACTCTGCAACTCTTGTTTTAAAACAGAGATAACCTGAGCGTCTGAGCTCTGGGGCGTGATTTTATCTTTTAACTCGAATGTGCTGAAAATAGCGGAAAGACGCGCGCCGCTATCCAATTTCTTATACTCCTCGGCGAAAAGGTCGATGAAATCTTTTTGGCTGGTCGCTTGATGCGCGTAAGCTAGATCCAACGCCTTGTTGAAATTCTCGTCTTGGTTGTTGTTAGACAACGAACGGATTACATCCGCCACGTTCAACTCAAGGACAACGTTCATACCGCCCTTTAAGTCAAGACCTAAACTAATTTCCATTTCACGGCACTCCTTAAGCGTATAGCCTAACCACACCTTCTGAGTAGATAGCGAGTCTAAATAAGCACTCTCTTTCGCAGGATCTCCACCCGCATACTCAGCGGCTTCACTGTTGTAATGTCGCGTCACGAACGAGAACGACAAATAGAACAAACAGACAAGCGTAAGTAACACCGCGAAGACCTTTACAAATCCTTTGTTTTGCATCTGAATCTTAGGTTTATGTTATTACATTATTTATATTCATTTTTTCACAGGGTGCAAATATAGACTTTTTTTCTATGATAAAGAGCAATTAGTACAATTATTTGTCACGCCCATAGTTTATTTCAAACGCAAATGTATATCTTTGGGGCTGAAATAATAAGGAAAATAGACCATGAGACAGTTGTTATTCGCTCTGTTATTTATCCCTGCCCTGCTATTCGCGCAAGCGGATCGACACTATCTGGCAGGGGCCGTTCCGGTTGTAGACGGTAAAGTCGTTTTTACCCGAGAGATCAACACCCCCTCTTTAAGCCAGGCACAAATCCACCAACAACTCGTAAAGTGGGGACAAGAAAATTTTAACACAAAAGAAAGTAGAGTCGCTTATCAAAATGAGGCAAATGGCGAGATCGCCATTATCGGGGAAACGTATGTCGTATTCTCCAGAACAGCCTTATCCCTCGATCGGGCGATGATGAAATACCGTATCATCATTGAATGCAAGGGACATACTTGCACCTTGCGACTTACGGGCATCCGATATGAATACGACGTATCTTACCAGGATGAGCCGGAGAGATACCTAGCCGAGGAATGGATCACGGACGAGTATGCCTTGAATAAGGACCAAACGAAATTAAACCGCATCAGCGGTAAATTCCGTAAGGCTACGATTGATTTCGCGGATCAGACATTCGATAGCGCGGCCAACGCGTTAGGCGTGCGGTCGCTGACAATCGCGCCGGCAGAACCGGTATCCGCTCCGCGACGGGAAACAGCACCTGTGACACCGATGGAAGGTTTCATCGCGTTCCAACCCGACAAGGTACCCGGCACGATCCTCCGGATGTTACCGGACAACGCTTTACAGATCAAAACCGCAAACGGGAACACGACCGACACGAACGTTGCATGGAAAGGCATAGGCAATCTGCTCGGTAAGACGATCAGTACAATCTCCATAGCCAAAGACAGTCCTGTCTATAAAGCGATCGGCGATAACGACTTGTACCGATTATCCTTCTCCAAACCCGGCACATCCGCCGACGCGCCATGGATTATTATCGAGTGCCGCAAGCAAGGCGAGACCTCCGAAGGAGAGCAAACGATGTTAATCGGCGAGATTACGAATGTATGGATCAAATAATAAATAAGAGAATCGCGTTTATGAAAAAGATTTTATTAGTGATAAGTATGATGCTCCCGATGCTCGTCATGGCGCAGGGGCATAAAGGCGAGGCAGACGAATGTGCCCCCATGAAAAACGGAAAGGTATGCTATAGCGATGAGGTAGAGATCGAGCACACCTCCAAACCGGAACTATTCAACGCCATTAGCGCATGGGCTAAGAAATCTTACGGAAAGGATATCTTCTTATCCAACGTAAACTCGAACAAGAGTAAAGGCACCATCTTCGTAAGCTCCAAGGTTGAACTGTTGTTGAATGATACGGATAAGACTATCGTCAAATATAAAATGCGCGTCACCTGCTTCGATAACCGATACACGATCGAGGCGAGCGATATCGTATATCAATATGATCCGCTGAACGATAAAAAGTACAAGACTTATAAAGCGGAAGATGTGATCGCCAATAATGGAGCCAGCAATACGGTAGCGCTGATCAAGGATCCCGGGCTATTCTGTAACGCTACCTTCTTCTTTGTCGAGAACTTGTTCGCCGACGTATTTGACGCCGCGCGAGAGGCGGCCTCCGAATGATAAGGCCCGTTTACTCAAGCTTCAGGTAACACCATAACGGATAGTGGTCCGAATAAGCGACCTTATCCACGGAACAATTCATAGCGGTCATGTTCGGGGAATGCAGGATATTATCGATACGGAACCAGAAGAAATTTTGATTGTAGGTAATACCCATTCCCCGGCCGGACTCGGCAAAGGCATCCGTCAAATCCCCTTGGATCGTACGGTGCGCGTACGAAATAGGCGTATCATTAAAGTCGCCGCATACCAAGACATATTCTCCTTTCGCGTTCTTAATCTCTTCGGATACCGCTTCCGCTTGCTTCGCCCGAATCCGGAAAGCAGGCCCCAGCTTTTGCTCGAACGCTCCTTTCAAATCATCCAACCCATCCGAGCCAAAGCTCTTTATAAGGGATGAATAACGAGTCCGGTCCTCCATCGTCAGCTTAAAGGATTCCAAATGGTTATTGATCAAGGTCAACTTCTTTCCCTTGATGTCCACCTCATGTACGGAAGAGCCATTATGATCCGAATCATATTTCACCATCCGGGAATTCGACAGCGGATATTTGGAGAACACAGCGATGCCGAAACGCCGGAACTTCGAGGAACTCTGATAAAAGACGGAGCGATAAGGATACATGCTCAACGCCTCATGGATCTTAGAGGCCGTAAGGCTCTTCTCTGACGTAGCCGCGGCATATTCCTGCAAACAAACAATATCCGCGTCCGAGTTGGCGATATATTGGAGAATCTTGTTCGGAGCGATCTTCGTATGATTCCTGTATCCAAAAGCCATCACGTTATAAGTCAGCACCTTCAACACCTCTTCCCGCGGGGCCTCCTTACGCGAGTGGAACGGGAAATAATGTTTCACAGGCCCCCAACATATCAAGAAGGAGAACAGGCCGATCCCTAAAAGCTTCCATTCCCGGAAGAACAACCAATAGAGAATGAAGCAAAGATTGACCACACATAAAACCGGGAAAGCTAATCCCAGATAGGATAACGTCATACTCGTCTCAGGAGACACCCGATCCGAATAAGCCGAGACTATCCACAATACGATAGTCACCACATTCGCCACGGCGAATAAGAATTGAAGAAAAATCCGTAGAGTTCTCATAACGATTCGCTATTTCTTACTGGCATCGAAAAGTCGCTTTTTCTCTTCGGCAGAGAGGCTCTCATAACCGGAATGTTTCAATTTATCCAGTATCGTATCCAGCTCCACCGACTCCTGATGTTTACGTGCGTTATACGCGTAATCCGTCTCGCCGCGTTTATAAGTCACACGCATCCTCGGTTTCCGTTTGCCCAAATTCACGAACCAGTCGATCAACCGATTCATCGGAGCGGTCAAGTCCCTCCCCTTACGCATACGGGAAGCGAACCAGATACCCAACAAGGCCCCGCCGATATGGGCGATATGTCCTCCCGCGTTATCGGAAGTCATCGCCAACAAATCGATCGCCAGCGTAAAGATAGCCAAATAAACCAATTGGATCCTTCCGATCAAGAACAAATTAATCTCCAAATCCTTCCGGTAAAACGACACGGCGAAAACGATCGCCATAACAGACGCGGAGGCTCCCATCAAATAGCTAAAAGAAGCCACGTCCCGGAAATAAGGGAAGCTGTTATAAGCGAGGACAAACAAGACCGCACCGGCGAGACCGCCCAATAGGTACAAGCCTCCCAACTGCCGCTCACTGAAGAAATCCAAGAACAATCCCCCGAACCAATATAACCAAAGCATATTGAACAGGATGTGCAAGAAGTCAAAATGGGTGAACATATAAGTAAACAACGTCCACGGGCGGAAGAGCAACAGCTCCGGAGAGGCCGGCAACTGCAGATACAGCAGGAAAGGCGCTCCTTGCGCGTTAAAGAGCATAAACAATACGCCGGCCAAACGTATCAAGATAAACAAGCCCACATTTATATAGATCAGTTTCGACAGGATATTCCCCGACTGAAATGTCCGCTTCAAATTAGTAAAAATACCGTCCATTGCCTGCATCTTTCTTGTTCCAATAACGAATTAGAAAATAACCGAATAACATTCCCCCCAAATGGGCGAAATGCGCTACCGTATCACCTCCAAAACTAGCCACGCCCATAAATAGTTCGGCAAGGCCATAAAACAGCACGAGATATTTGGCTTTAATCGGGATCGGTATGAACATCAAATACAAAGGCACATTCGGGAAGATCATCGCGAATGCCAACAAGATTCCGAACACGGCCCCCGAAGCGCCAATGGTCACGAAATAATTCAGGAACTCGCTCTTGCTGATAATCTGGGCGCCATTCAGGTTTATCAGGTCTTGACCGGCGAAGATCACGTCACGCAAATTAAAGAACCATACGGCCTCCTGCACCAAACCGGCGCCTATACCCGTCACGAAATAAAAAATCAAGAAGCGCCTCGGCCCCCATACGTTCTCCAATACCCGGCCGAACATATAAACGGCGAACATATTGAAAAGCACATGCGTGAACGAACGGGTATCGTGCATGAACATATAAGAAACGATCTGGTAAGCCTTGAAGTCGGTAGCACCCGGGAAGTGAAGCCCTAATAAATCCACTAAATCGATGCCGATTTTCGGCAGCGCAAGGCTGGCTAACCAAAATAGCGAATTTAGAATGATAAGATTTTTCGTTACCGGCGGGATACTGTCCAAGAACCCCGAATTTGTCTGATTCGTCATATACCACGTTGATTTAGCGGCAAAGGTAAATATATTTTAGCCGTTTTTGCGCATAATAATACTAAAACATATGTAAATCGGTAAAAAAGCAGGCTTTTCTTTTGTGATATTTCAAAATAAAACTAAATTTGAAGCCGTCTATCGATTATCATAGTTTTGTTTAATATATTAACAATCAAACCATCATGAACAAGTCAGAGTTTATTAGCGCAGTCGCTGAGAAATCAGGACTCAGCAAAGTGGATGCCAAAAAGGCAGTGGAAGCTTTTGTTGACACAGTTTCTAACGAATTAAAAGAAGGCGGTAAAGTCGTTCTGCTCGGCTTCGGCTCATTCGCCGTAACAGAGAAGGCCGCTCGCAAAGGTGTCAACCCGAAGACAAAAGAAGCCATTGAGATCGCGGCTCGCAAGGTCGTGAAGTTCAAGGCTGGCGCCGAGTTGAACGAGCTAATCAAATAAGAGACACCCTCATTCTCCGCAAAAAAGGATACAACGCAAATTGTATCCTTTTTTTGTATATCTTCGCGTGCGAATAGAATCCGAATTATATTTAGACGAATATGATTATTGAACAACAGATCACCGGGGCGATTATAGCCGGTATCAAAGAACTGTACGGAGCGGATGTCGCCGCTAGCCAGGTGCAGTTGCAAAAAACGAAAAAGGAATTCAAGGGGCACTTGACCCTGGTCGTATTCCCGTTCCTTCGCGTGTCGAAGAAATCTCCGGAGCAGACCGCCCGGGAGATCGGTGAGTACTTGTTGAGCAACGAGCCCGCGGTAGCTGAATTTAATGTAATCAAAGGATTCCTTAACCTGACAGTCGCTTGCTCTCACTGGATCGACTTACTGAACTCGATCCATGAGCAACCCGCTTACGGCATCATTCCGGTTACCGAGCGGTCGCCTTTGGTTATGATCGAATATTCCTCTCCCAATACGAACAAGCCACTTCACTTGGGCCATGTCCGCAATAACTTATTAGGATACAGCTTGTCGAAGATCCTGAAAGCGAACGGTAACCGGATCGTAAAGACGAATATCGTAAACGATCGCGGTATCCATATCTGCAAATCCATGTTGGCTTGGCAGAAATGGGGAAATGGAGCGACCCCGGAGTCTACCGGAAAGAAGGGCGATCATCTGATCGGTGACTTTTACGTATTGTTCAGCAACAAATTGAAAGAGGAGACCCGTGCGCTGGAGGCGAAAGGTCTTACCAAGGAAGAAGCCGAGGCGCAATCCACCTTGATGGCGGAAGCCCGTGAGATGCTTCGTAAATGGGAAGCCGGAGATGAAGAGGTCCGCGCGCTTTGGGAAATGATGAATAATTGGGTATACGCCGGGTTCAACGAGACCTATCAGATGATGGGCGTAGATTTCGATAGGATTTATTACGAGTCTCAAACCTATCTGGAAGGAAAAGAAAAGGTGATGGAGGGGCTGGAGAAAGGTATTTTCTATCGCCGTGAAGACGGCTCCGTATGGGCGGATTTGACAAAAGAGGGGCTGGATGAGAAGGTATTGCTTCGCGCGGATGGGACTTCCGTCTATATGACGCAGGATATCGGTACCGCCAAACTGCGTTTCGATGATTACCCGATCGATAAGATGATCTATGTCGTAGGAAATGAGCAGAATTATCACTTCCAGGTATTATCGATCCTGTTGGATAAGTTAGGCTTCGCGTTCGGCAAAGGATTGGTGCACTTCTCCTACGGAATGGTAGAGTTGCCCGAGGGTAAGATGAAGAGCCGCGAAGGAACAGTCGTAGACGCCGATGATTTGATGGCCGAGATGATCCGTACCGCGCGCGAGATTTCGCAAGAATTAGGGAAATTGGACGAGATGACTCCGGAAGAGGCTGAGCATATCGCCCGTATCGTGGGTCTTGGCTCCTTGAAATATTTCATACTAAAGGTAGACCCCCGCAAGAATATGACGTTCAACCCGAAAGAATCGATCGACTTCAACGGAAATACGGGACCGTTCATCCAATATACCTATGCCCGTATCCGTTCCGTACTGCGCAAAGCCGCGGAACAAGGGATCGTATTACCGGAGCGACTACCGCTCACTTTCGCCATTTCCGAGAAAGAAGAGAACCTGATCCAAATGATCGCCGATTACGCGCAGATCGTAAAGGAGGCGGGTAAACTATACAGTCCGGCTTGTGTAGCCAACTACATCTATGACCTGGTAAAGGAATACAATCAATTCTATCACGATTTCTCCATGCTGCGCGAAGAGAACCCGGAGGTGAAGCGCTTCCGTTTGGTCTTATCCGCCAATGTAGCCAAGATCGTGAAATCCGGTATGGATCTGTTAGGCATCGAGGTTCCGGAAAGGATGTAAGCTATTTATTCTAATCATAGTCAACAGAGAGTCTAGAGAACTCTCATTATTGGTTAATTAATGTGACGTTTTTCACCAAGAAGGGCCACCCGCGAGGGTCGCCCTTTTTACTTGTTATGCCGCCGGAACGTGCATCAAGCCATTTTCCGTGTCGTACGTTTCTTCGTCGTAGCCGGTTTTTCTCCCGCTTGGGTAATGATCTTCCGGCATTCCTCCAGGGTCAAGCACTCCGGTTTCTCGATCGTCTTAGGGATTCTGTAATTTTTCCCCCTATAAGAGATATAAGGGCCGAAGCGACCGTTCAAGATCTCCATCTCCGGATCCTCATCGAACTTCTTGATAAATCGTTGCTCATCCTTCTGCTTTTTTGCCTCGATCAACGCGATCGCCTCCTCGGCTGTTATCGACAAAGGATTCAAGTTCTTCGGGATGGAGACGAACTTTCCGTCATGACGGACAAAGGGGCCAAAACGTCCGACAGCGGCCACCATGACCTTGCCCTCATATTCACCGATCGTACGGGGCAAGTCAAACAATTTCAAGGCCTCCGCCAAAGTGATCGTCTCGATAGACTGCCCCTTCATCAAGGTCGCGAACTGAGGTTTCGGAGCCTCTTTGTCCTCCGGGTGCGCCTGCCCGATCTGCACGACCGGGCCATAACGGCCGATCTTCACGAAAACCGGTTTGCCGCTCTTCGGATCGATCCCCAACTCACGCTCACCCACTTTATGCTCCGTACGGACAGAGGACGCCTCCTCCACGATCGGATGGAACAGCTTGTAGAATTTATCGATCGCGTCCGTCCATACCATCTCGCCTTCCGCCACGGCATCGAATTCCTTCTCTACGCTCGCCGTGAAGTTATAATCCATCACGCCCGGGAAATAGGCCATCAAGAAATCATTCACGACCGTACCGATATCGGTGGGCATCAACTTATTCCGGTCCGCTCCTACGATCTCTGTCTTTTGGACCTCCTTGATCGTATGCCGGTCCAAGGTGAGGATATTATACGTACGCTCCGTTCCCTCCTTATCTCCTTTCACGACATACTCCCGATTCTGGATCGTCTGGATCGTAGGCGCGTAGGTGGAGGGACGACCGATACCCAACTCCTCCAACCGGCGGACCAAACTGGCTTCCGTATAGCGGGAAGGACGCTGCGTGAAACGCTCGGTAGCGACGATCTCCTTCCTGCTCAATACCTCGTTTAAGCGAACCGGAGGAAGAAGACCATTTTCCTGTTCCTTCTCATTCTCGTCGTCAAGACTCTCGCGGTACACCTGAAGGAAACCGTCGAAAGTAATGACCTCACCGGTAGCCACGAACTTCTCTCTCTTACCGCCGATGCCTACGGAGATCGTCGTACGCTCCAATTCGGCGTCCGCCATCTGGCAAGCGATCGTACGTTTACGGATCAATTCGTATAATTTCTTTTCCTGAGCGGTTCCGTTTATCTCATCATGGCTGATATAGGTCGGACGAATCGCCTCGTGCGCCTCTTGCGCTCCCTTGCTCTTGGTATGATATTGGCGGAATTTGTAATATTTCTCACCGTAGGTATTCAGGATCGTTTCTTTAGCCGTCCCCAAGGCCAAATCACTTAAGTTCACGGAGTCGGTACGCATATACGTGATCAATCCGGACTCATACAGGCGTTGGGCGATCATCATGGTCTGCGAGACCGAATACCCCAACTTACGGGCGGCCTCCTGCTGCAGGGTAGATGTCGTAAAAGGAGGGGCGGGTGTTTTACGCACCGGCCTTTTCGAGATCTCATCGATCGTGAAGGAAGCCTCCTCGCAAGACTCAAGGAATGCCTTCACCTCTTCCTTCTCTTTCAAGCGGCGGTTCAGCTCCGCCTTGAGGAGGGTCGTGCCATCCGGCAGGAGGAAGCTGGCGATCACACGGTAAGCGGCCTCCGAGACGAACTCATGGATCTCTCGTTCCCGCTCTACGATCAGGCGTACGGCGACCGATTGCACGCGCCCCGCGGACAAAGCCGGTTTCACCTTACGCCAAAGAATCGGGGACAGCTCGAAACCCACGATACGGTCTAAGATACGGCGGGCTTGCTGCGCGTTCACCAAATCGATATTGATGTCTCTCGGCGTCTCGATCGCGTGTAAGATCGCGTTCTTGGTAATTTCATGAAAAACGATACGTTTCGTATTCTCAGGTTTCAATCCCAGCACCTCATACAAATGCCAGGCGATGGCCTCTCCCTCCCGGTCCTCATCGGAAGCCAGCCAGACCTGCTCGGCTTTCTTCGCCTCGTTCTTCAATTCGGTCACGAGTTTCCTCTTATCCGCGGGAATCACATACTGGGGGGCATAATTGTGTTCGAGGTCTATACTGAAATCTTTCGTCTTCAAGTCGCGGATATGCCCGTAGCTAGACAGGACCTTATAATCCTTCCCGAGGAACTTCTCGATGGTTTTTGCCTTGGCGGGTGACTCCACTATTACCAAATTCTTTTGCATATCTATTTTTTGCTGGTTAGAAATCGGGTGCAAACTTACACAAATAATCAACGTACGCGATATATCGGTCACTAAAAAAGCGTTTTTTCCTATACATTGTATATACAGTCACACGTTTCTATTATACATTCGCGAAGGAAAAGATAAAAAACAAATCAAGACATGGAAGAGATAAAACGACTTATAGCGGAGAACCAAGCGGAGGAAGCGATCCGGCTTTTGAACGAGTGCCTCCAGGAACAGCCCTCCTCCGACGAGGCTTGGTTCCTTTTAGGGAAGGCGCATTACAAGCAAGGCGACGTGCGCCTGGCCCTGAACAGCTACTTGCGGGCGATGGAACTTAATCCGGAAAGCCCGGCGCGGGAAGCGTACAATATGGCGATCAAGGTACTGGATTTTTACAATAAAGATATGTATAACCCTTGAGCCATGAGAAGAATCCTATTCATCATCCTTTGGGCCGGTGCCTATCTGGCCGGGATATACGCTCAACAGCCCTCTATCCCATTGGTTGACATACCCGCCGGGAGTTTTTATATGGGCGGAGAGGGGCTCGGAGAAGATTTTGACGAGGCTCCGGTGCATAAGGTGACCCTCTCCCGACCGTTCCGCATGGGGCAGACCGAGATCACGAACGCGCAATTCGAGGCATTCCGACCGGAGCACAGGCTCTTCCGGGGCAAGAACGGCTTATCGAGAGAAGATGACGAGCCTGTGGTCTACGTAAGTTACCACGACGCGGTAGCCTTCTGTGAATGGCTTAGCCAAAAAGAGGGGAAAACCTACCGGCTACCCACCGAGGCCGAATGGGAATACGCTTGCCGGGCCGGTACTTATTACCCTTTCTACACGGGTGACGGCCTGCCCGGCAATTTCCAGAAGAACCAGAGAATCGTTCGCGATTACGCCCCGGTCTCTTTAAAAGTGGGGCAAACGCCCCCCAACGCGTTCGGCTTGTACGATATGCACGGGAACGTGGAAGAGTGGTGCTTGGATTGGTACGGCCCTTATAAGCCCGAGGCGCAAACGGATCCCTGCGGATATACGGTGGGGGATTTCCGGGTGACCCGAGGCGGCAGCCATAACACGCCGGAAAAATACCTCCGAAGCGGGAATCGTATGGCCATGATTCCGGAGGATAAACACGCCCTGACCGGGTTCCGCGTCGTACAAGCGGATTATCCACCGAGCCCGTCGTATTACCGCGACGAAAAGATTTCGCGCCGAAACGCCACGAATGTCAGACAAGAAAAGTTTCTATGGGCAAACGCGGGAGATACGCCCCGGTTCATCCCTCCTCGCCCTTACGTGATACGCCCGGACCGCGACGCTGACGAACCGTTCTTCAAACACAACCACCAGCCGGCCATTACGTGGTGCGATAACGGGGATCTGCTGGCGAGTTGGTTCTCTGCCGACGCGGAGAATGGCCGCGGGATGGTCGTCTTGGCCTCCCGCCTGCGGGCCGGGAGCGACGCGTGGGAAGAGGCGTCGTTATTCTTTAAGGTACCCGATCGCAATATGACCGGTTTAGCCCTTTTCAACGATGGCGCCGGAAAGCTCTATCATATCAATGGCGTAGAGGCCGCCGGGGACTGGCAGAACCTGATCATGGTACAGCGGATCAGCACGGACAACGGACAAACCTGGTCTGCTCCCCGGATTATAGCGCCGGAGCACGCCAAACGTCATCAAGTCATCGCCGGAACGATCCAGACACGCGAGGGCTGGTTCATCCAAGCCTGCGACGCGGGCCCGGGTAGCCACGACGGCGCGGCGATCCACATCAGCAAGGATCGCGGCAAGACATGGACAGATCCTTGGGATGGCGCGCCTTTACCGGATTTTAAGGAAGGAGGTACCGGAAGTACGATCGCCGGGATCCATGCCGGGATCGTCCAGCTGAAAGACGGGAGCCTCATGGCGTTGGGACGGGGCAATAGCATCAAGAATAAAGCGGGGCAACTTCGTATGCCGATGAGTATCTCCAAGGACGGGGGAAAGACTTGGACCTATCGCGCGTCGGAGCTGCCTCCGATCGATGGGGGACAACGGTTGGTCCTACTACGCTTGCGGGAGGGGCCCCTATTGTTAATCTCATTCACCGACCATCCGTTGAGGACACCGGAAAACGAACGGGGCATCATCTTCCCGGATAAAGCGGGGAACTCATACCGGGGTTTCGGGTTATACGCGGCTCTCTCTTATGATGAGGGGAAGACTTGGCCCGTGAAAAAGTTGATGACAGACGGCACCTATCGATTTCTGAATGGCGGCGCATGGACACAATTCTTCGAGATGGACCAAACGCACGCGGAACCCAGGGGGTATATGGCCGCTACCCAAAGCCCGGATCATCTGATCCACCTGGTGAGCAGTCGTCTCTATTACCAATTCAACCTCGCCTGGCTGGAAGATCCATAGATCTTCCGGCCTTATTATACGATTTCTCCCCTGTAAGTCAGCGCCAGCATCGTAATGTCGTCGCTCTGCGTGGCGCCGTTCACGAAAGATCGGACGGATTCGGAGAGGCCTTCGATCATGGATCTGGGGGAGCGGTTCTTGACGGAGCCGCAAGCCTCCACCAGGCGGATATCCCCATAAGGCTCATTCCGCAGGTTCATCGCCTCGCTGATCCCGTCCGTATAGAGGAACAGGCTATCTCCCGCTTCCAGCCGCAAGGCTCGCTCTTGATAAGCGACTCCCGGCACGACTCCCAAGGCCATCCCGCCGGTCGTCGGCAAAAGGGAGACCGCGTCGTTTTTACGAATCCAGACCGGACGGTTATGCCCCCCGTTGCAATAGACCACGTCGCCCGTATGGATATTCAAGATCGCGTAAAAAGCGGTGACAAACATCCCGTTGACACTCTCGCGACACAACAGCTCGTTCGATTCCCTCATGCAGACTGCCGGGGAAAGCTGCCTGAGCGCCGTGGCACGGATCACCGTACGGCTGATCGCCATAAAAATAGCGGCCGGAATCCCCTTATCCGACACATCCGCGATCGTAAAACCCAGGTGATGATCGTCTACCAAGAAGAAATCATAGAAATCCCCCCCCACGGTTTTCGCCGCGCTCATGGTCGCGTAAAGATCGAATTGCTCATATTGCGGAAAGGGGGGAAACTGCTTCGGCAGGATCGACTGCTGGATCTCGCGCGCCACGTTCAGGTCATATTGGATCTCCTCCAGCTGGTGATGCTCCTTTTGGGCCTCCTTGATAAAAGAGATCTGCCCGACCGCCTTCTCGATCGTACGTTCCAGATCCTCCATATCGATCGGCTTGGTAGCGAAGTCGAAAGCGCCATGGTTCATGGCGGTACGGATATTCTCCATGTCGCCGTAGGCCGATACGATGATACATTTCAAGGCCGGGTTACGCATCTCGTTGATCCTCGTCAGCAAGGTCAGTCCATCCATCTCCGGCATATTGATATCGCTCAATATAATATCGAAGTCCGGATGATCCAACATCATCCTCAACGCCTCCAACCCGTTATGGGCAAAGGAAAACTCATACTCACCCCTACGGATCTTCCGACGGAAATACTGGGTTAGCAACACTTCCAGATCCTGCTCGTCGTCTACGCTTAATATCTTGACAGCCATAATTTTTCTATTTATTTCGTTACTGGAATAAGGAATGTGAAACGAGTAAACTCACCCTCTTTCGATTCCACCTCTATCTTCCCGTCGTGTTTCTCCTCTATGATAGACCGGGTAATGGAGAGTCCCAGGCCGGTTCCCTCTCCCGCCGGTTTCGTGGTGAAAAACGCGGAGAATATCTGCTCCCGGACCTGCTCCGGTATACCGATGCCGTTGTCCTCGATGCTTAATCGCAACCGGTCTCCCTCCTGCCGCAGATCCACGGATATAACCGGCTCATACCCGATCGGCGAGCGCTTGGATTTATTATAGACCGCGTAGCAAGCGTTGTTCATGACATTCAATACCGCGCGGCTCAAATCCTGCGGGATCACTTTCAGCATCGGAAGCCCCTCCTCGTAACGCTCCCGGATCGCGATATTGAAGCCTTTATAGTTCGCCCGCATCGAATGATAAGCCAGCCAGACGTATTCCTTCACCAGGTTCTTGATATCCGTAAGGATGTATTCGTCCTCCTTCCCCCTGGAATAAAGCAAGATGCCGCGGATGATACTTGTCGCCCGGTTCCCATGCTCCTCGATCTTCTTCAGGTTGTCGTGCAAATCATTGACGATCTCGCCGAACTCCTCGCGCGAGGCGGTGAGTTTCTCCCACGATTCCGGAGGCAGGATCGCCTTCTCTTCTTCCAATATATCGTCCAGGTCGTCCACCAGCTTGGCGGACAACTTACTGAAGTTGACGACGAAGTTGAGCGGATTCTGGATCTCGTGCGCGATTCCGGCACTCAACATACCTAAAGAGGCTAATTTCTCCAAGTCCCTCACTTGCGAACGTAGCCGTTCTATTTCCTTACTCTGGTCTTCCATATCTATTCCTCCTCGTTAGGCGGTGTAATTGTTTTCGATTGATACACCGGGACCGTGATCAGGAACCGGGTATACTCTCCCTTCTTACTCTCCACCTCGATGGTCCCCCGATGGTTCTGCACGATCTCGCGGCAGAGGTAAAGCCCTACTCCGGCAGCCTCCCCGGTGGTCTTTGTCGTGAAGAAAGGAGCGAATATCTTATCTTTTATAGTCTCGTCGATACCCGACCCGTTATCCCGGATCGTTATTTCCAGCAGATCCTTATTGACTCTCAATCCCAGGAATATCTCCGGGCTGAAAGCCACGGTCTCCGATTTCTTCAACAGGGCATACATGGAATTTTTCAGCATCCCGTCCAGCACCTTGCCGAACTGCTCCACGTTCACCTCCATCATCAGCGACAGCGTCAAATTATCGAAAACAATCCGGATATGCTTCGCTTGAATATCCGGCTCATACGTTTTCCTCAATTTGTCCAAGGCGACCCGGCATAATCCGTTTATGTTGGTAAGCGTAAGATTACCCCTTCGGTCTTTCAGCAATTCCTCCATCGCCTTGACGATACGGACCGTATTGAAACCATGCTCGGAGATCTTCTCCAAATTACAGGTCATCATATTCAAGAGGTCTACCGAGTCGTCATACAGATCCGCTCTCAGGTGCTCTTTCTGGCTATCCAGATTTTCACGGAGATCCTTGGCCAGCCCCGAGGTCAGGCTCGCGAAGTTATTGATATAATTCAGCGGGTTCAGGATACGGTCTACCAGACCTTGCGTCAACTGCCCCACGGTAGCCATCCGTTCCTTGCGGACCAGTTCGTCTTGCGCCTCGCCCAAGGCTTTCAAGGCCGCCGCCAATTTCTCGGATTCCTCTTGGATCGCGTCCTTCTCCGAACGGATTTCCTGCGTACGTACCTCTACCTCTTTCACCAAATACTCCTTTTGCTTGAGTTTCCGCTTGAAAACAAGCTTGGCGACCTGGCTAAACAGGATCAAGGCAAGCAAGCCGATCCATTCGTAATGACCGAACCTCACGGACACGCAAATACCGACCAAGCCACCCAGCGTAACCTGCTCGCAACGTTTGATCCGCCTCTTTAACCGATCGATCTCGGTATGTAAATCCTGTATCATGCTGAACCTCCTTTCCTAACTGTAGATAGGCAACGTAATCGTAACTTCCGTATAATGGTCTTTCTCCGACTCGATCACGCGCATCCGCCAGCGAAGGCTTTCCAATTGTTTGATATTGATGTCGCCCATCCTTCTTCTTGCCGGTGTCAGAAATTGATATTCACGCCAACCATCGCGCCAAAGCCTTGCGAAGGATAGCCGTAATAGAGCTCGTACTTCCGGCAAAGGATATTATTCAATTTCGCGTAAACGCCCCAGGTATCGTTGAAGGTATAGGAACCCGTCAGGTTTAGCTCGTTGATATTGTTCATCTTGTATTCGTCGGCTCCACTCAATTGGGTATAACGTCCGGTAGCCAGATAATAATCCAGCGACACGGAGACCTCCTTTACCGGACGAACCGTCAAACCCGCCGTCACCTCCATCTCCGGTTTGCCCCAAGCATGGGCCAGCTCCCCGTTCGCTTCCCCGCCGGTCCAGGTATCCCCAAAGTTCGCTTTCCAGCTATGATACACTCCCCGTAAAGAGACATCGAACCATTGTTGGTAACTATATTTCAAGGTAGCGCCCACAAAAAGCTGTTTCGTATCGATATCATCCATCGCCTCGCAGAAATTCGCGAAGTGGTCTCTCTCAAAAGTCCCCGACGGCAAGAAGAGCACATCGCTGCTCGTTATCTTATAACCGGCGAACACGTCGAACCAAAATCCCGGAGCCGCGCCACTCTTTATGCCGAGTGTAGCGTCCAACCAATTACGGGACGGGGCGATCCTTTGGGTAGGATTCACATAACGATTCACCAAAGCGATCTCATACATACTGTTGGCATACAACTTACCGCCCGCGTTCACGTAAAGCGAGGTCTTGTCCGCCACCTCCAGGTCTGCCGCGAGATCCGGCGAAGCCATGAACGTGCTGTTATCGCCGGTCACCAACATCACATTCGCCCCCAATTTCAGGTTCCAGCGATCCCCCTCTACCTTGTAATACGGGGAAAGAGTCACTTGCGCGTGACTCTCGAGCTCATACGTTTGATAGTTGAAATACGCGACCTCTCCGCCCAAGCCCATCCACATATTCCCGTTAAAGCCGGCATTCAAATCGAATGTAGCGTCAACGGTATGCTCTGTAGGACCATCGGCGGTTTTACCCAGCCCATATTTATGGGAGAAATTTATATAGCCCAGATCCAGGAAATATCCGAACGGAGCCTCTTCCTTCGACTCAAATCCGATGTTGGCGGCGATCGTCTGATCCACTTGGTTTGTTTCCCGGTCCGCCCTATTCAGCAGATCCGAGCTTGTCGCGCCCGCTGTCGCGTCAACGGGCAGTCCGTAGTAATTAAACGCGGAATACCCGTACCTCGCGCCCATACGGAATACCGTCTTGTCAAAAACATGTTTGAAACGGATCCCCCCCAGATTGTCATTGAGCTTCGCCTTTACCTTCTCGTCGTCCAGTTGGATATATTTCACCTTTTCATTCGTAGAACGATGCGAGTACCCGATCGTTAATTGATCCCGCTCGGTACTCAACAGATGATATCCCAGATCGCCATTTACATTCAAGTACGTGCCAACCCCCAAGTTAAGGTATCCCCGGCGCCTGTTGTAATCCATCTGCGTCATCCGATTTCCGGAAGGCAGCAAACGGATCTCCTTCCGCGGATCGGCCGCGATCGCATAATCGGAGTAATCGATCGGGATCTTACGGACCTCCGGCTCCTTCACCGCGGGAAGCGTATTTACCTTGCTGGCATCCTGCACGGAAGGATCATACTCCCGTTCAAGCGTCATCTCTCGGTTCAGGTTCTTTTCTTTCGTAACATCCTCTTGCGCGCCCGCGGCAGCGGCCGAACCCAGCAAAGCCACTACACACAACGCCTTTACAGTATATATAGTCTTCATCACGCTCTTTTATTTCTTTAGTTTACCCAATCTGTCTTCGATCATCGCGGCGATCTCATCATCGCCCTTGTAGTTGTTTCGCAAACTGGTCAGATATTGACGCGCTTGGAAATCATCACCTTGGCGGATATAAATATCGGCCAGCAAGACAAAGCCCCGTGCCAACCAATAGGAGTGAGGCGTACCGTTCTCGATGAAATCCATCAAGACCGTCTCGGCATTCTTATCCTCCTTGTTATCATAATACAATTGAGCCAATAGGTATTTAGCCTCCGCCCCGTGTGCCGTACGGGTATCCTTACTGATCGCTTTCAAGTCGGCCAACGCCTTGTTCTCCTGCTTCAAGCGGATATAGGCCTTCGCACGGACGTAACGGGCCTCGGACACGATCTCGGGAGAGAGCTTCGGTTCCTTCAGCAAATCGTTGGCGGCAAGCAGCGCCTCTTGCGGCTGGCCGGTCAACTCGGCGCAACGCATCAGGCCCAATTTAGCGGCCTCCCTATTCTCCGGGTTCTCCGCTACCGCCTGCAGCTGTTTGAAACTTTCCATGGCGGCGGCGTAATCCTTCTCCAAATACTCGATCTCAGCCTTACGCGCCCAAGATTCTTCCCTGAATTTCGTGTCACCGCTTTCCAATACGAGCGAGAACAGGCGTTTCGCCTCCTCCTGTTCTTTCTGGGCAAAAGCGATACTCGCCAGGTAGAAATTAGCGTTCGGGCCGAACGCTCCCTGCGGGAATGTTCGCAGATAATTCGTCAAGCTACGACGAGCGCCCTCATTATCGCCTCGCATAAACAACTTCTCGGCCGCCAGATAGGTCAAGGAGTCTTGCTCACTCACCTCGAAACGCACATTCCCGCCCAATGTATTCGCGTAGGCGGCAAACGCGTTGATATCGTTCAGCTCGATATATACGGACTTCAAGTCTTGCAAGGCCACTTTTGCCTCCTCGCTACCCGGATAGTTACCAATCACGCGCTTATAAGCCTCGACGGCCTTCTCCGGCTGATTGTCGTTGAAGTAAATCAAGCCAAGCTGTACACCGGCCTTACGGGCCAGACTGCTTCGCGGGAAGTCGCGCGTCAGTTGCTCAAAACTTGCCGCGGCCGCCTGATTGTTATCCAATAGCACGTAAGAGCGCCCTTTCTCGAACAGGGCATCGTCCACATATTGTGATTCCGGGAACTCGCGGATCAAGCGATCCATCACACGGATCTTTTCCTTATAATCTTTCTGTAATCCCAGCAGAAAGCCCTTCTGGTACACCGAATAATCTCCGGCGGACGGCTGCAATTGCGCCGCGCGCGTATAATTCTCTTCCGCCATAGCGAACTGACGGTCGTGGAATAGACAGTCGCCGATGCGATTGTAAGCGTCCGCGTAGGCCGGGGTCTGCTGATCGCTCTCCAGATTCACGTATTGGCGGAAGTGGTTCAACGCCTCGCCATACGATTTCAGCTTGAAGTAGCTGTAACCCACGTTATAATGAGCCAAGGCATACATATCCGTATCGCGTTGGCGGGTGTTATTCAAATACGTGCGATAATCAGAGATCGCCTTGTCATATTCTCCTTGGCGATAATAAGATTCCCCGCGCCAGAAATAAGCGCCGTTACGAGATTCCGGATTATAGGCGCCCAATGAGATCGCGCGGCTGAACCGATCAACCGCCCGGTCCAACTCCATATTCGTGAACGCCTGTGTCCCCAACTGGAATAAGATATCTTGCTTCGCCTCCAAGATCTTCGCGCTCGGTCGCTTGATCTTATCGATCGAGTTCAGGGCCGCCTGATAATTCTTGGTAGTCAGGTAAACCTCCACCAGATAATCGTTTACCTTATCGGCATATTTGGAATTCGGGAAATCGTTCAGGAAGTCCTCGAAGATTGTCACCGACTCACCAAAGCCGGCGAAAGCGGTCTCGTGGATCAATAAAGCGTAATTATACATGGCCGCCTCTTTCACCTGCTTGTCGAAAGAAGAAGTGGCGGCGGCCTCGAAGGACATACGGGCGTTATTCTTGTCTTTCGATTTCAGGTAACTTTGTCCCAGATACAGATACGCGTTCTGCGAAAGGGCATCGTTCTCGCGCACGGTCCGTCCCAGCGCGTTCGCGGCGCTGCTATAGAGGCCCTTGTTGTAATAACATACCCCCAGGATATACAGGTCGCCCCTCAGCGGATCACTCGCGGAGGAGACATATTTGCTCAGCATCTGAATCGCCTGATCCTCATCCCCCAGATGATAGCTGGCATTACCCATGATACGGTAAATCTCGCCATTGTCCTCGCTATCCGGATAAGAAGCGAGCAATTCCTTGCCTTCGCTGATCACCTTCCCGTACTTATTCTGGATAAAATAAATCTGCGCGATATAGTACAACGACCGCTCCTTGTAATCGGGCAAGTCCTTCAAGCGGGTAAATTCCACCAAGGCATTGTCGTATTTACCGGTCGCGTAATCGATATAAGCGACGTAATAGGTAGACGCCTCCCGATACTTCGTCCCGATCTGCCCGATCCGCGCGAAATAGCCGCGGGCCCTCTCCATATCCCCGGTTTGCAACAAGGAATAAGCCAGACGGAAGCAATAGGCTTCCTGTTGTTCCGGACTTAGCATATCGATGTCCGACTCGTTCAACCAGAAGATAGCTTTCAGATACGCACCCTGTCCGAAATGGGCGGAACCGATCAAGAAATTCACCTCGTCCGCGTGACGGGAGGCCGGGTACACATCCAAATACGCCTTCAACAACTCAACGGCATGGGGACGGCCTTGCTCATAAGCCGAGCAGGCCAACATATAATCGGCCTCTTGAATCAAGTCGGCATCCGCGGAACGCTGTTTATACGCCTCCAACTTATCGATACAACCCGAATAATTCTTCAAGCCAAACAACTCCTTGCCTTCGATAAACAAACGGTCCGGCGCGTCAAATTGATACGATCTCTGCCCGCTTGCCGCGAGACTGCCTACTACCAGACACAGCGGAATAAGTATTCTTTTCATCACTCATTTGCCTTTTAATACAAGCACTTGCTTCAGTGCCCGTTCATTCTAATTCGCAAATATAAGCAATATGCGCCAAACAAAAGGCAAGTTCCATCAATATTTTCCAAGATAGGCCGGCACCGCCTTCCGGACAGAGCCCAGGCCGAACGCTTCCGGATTCACCTCCTCCGGGCGAAGGATCACGATCTCGGCGGCATCATCCTCCGCGCGCACGTTATTGAAGTCATCTACCAAGCACTCATAAAACAGGTCCAGCGTATGCACCTCAAAGCCGGAATACCTATACAGATTGGGCAGGGAAAACAGATAACGGCAATTCCGAATAGACAACCCCGTTTCCTCCCTGACTTCCCGGCAGGCGGCCTCCTCTCCCGACTCGAACCTGTCGACAAAGCCGCCGGGCAGATCCAACGTGCCTTTAGCCGGCTCTTTCCCCCGGCGAACCAACAACAGCTCCCCCTTGGCATTCTTTATGAAACAAGCGACAGCCGACGACGGGTTGAAATAATAAACAAAACCGCACGCCATACATTCTTTCGCCTTCTCGTTATGTTCCGCGAAAGCTTTTGCCCCACAGACCGGGCAAAACTGAAATTGATAAAGCGGATGTCTCATACCACCTTGCGACACTAATTCCGTTAAAGTCGGCAAGCCGCACCTATCCGGATGCGGCTTGCCCTATCTCTCTGCTATTTTCAACGTTGCACGCGAAACATAAGGCTCAGACTTCCAAACCGGCGCTTTGGTCTCTCACTTCCCAGCCCAACGCACTCGCTCCCAACACGGCAGCGTCGCTCTCTTTCAATTGAGAGAATAACAATTTCGTCTTACCGGCGAATACTTTCAGCATATTCTTCTCCATCGAACGCTTGATCGGGTTCATGATCAAATCGCCCGCTTTCGTAAGGCCACCAAACAAGATAATAGCCTCCGGGCTGGAGAACGCCACGAAATCAGCGAAAGCCTCACCCAACATCGTACCTGTAGCCTCGAAGATCTCAAGAGCGATCTTATCATTCTTCATAGCCGCGTCGTATACGTCTTTTGAGGTGATTTCATCCGGGTCCAGATCGCGAAGAACGCTCTCGTCCTTACGGATCGCCAGATATTCGCGAGCCGTGCGAGCCACTCCGGTAGCCGAAGCATAAGCCTCCAGACATCCCTGGCGGCCGCAACCGCACTGACGGCCGTTGTTACGACGCATGATCACATGCCCCAACTCGCCGGCGAAACCGTCATGCCCGTACACCAAGTTACCACCGACCACGATACCGCTACCCACGCCGGTACCCAAAGTGATCACGATAAAATCTTTCATGCCGCGAGCAGCTCCATAAGTCATCTCGCCGATAGCGGCAGCATTGGCGTCGTTTGTCAAAGCGACAGGAATACCATCGATCTGCTCGCTGATCAATTGAGCCAAAGGAATCTTGCCCTTCCAAGGCAGGTTCGGGGCGAATTCAATGCAACCGTTGAAAAAGTTCCCGTTCGGGGCGCCAACGCCCACCCCTTTGATCTTATCCGTGCCTCCGGCCTGATCGATAACGGATTTCAGCCCTTTGGCCAATTCCGCCACATAGTCATTGACATCGGCATATTTACCCGTCTTGATTGATCCACTGTACAAGATTGTTCCTCTTGCGTCGACTACACCGAAAACAGTGTTGGTACCACCTATATCGATACCCACTACATAAGGCTTCTCCATGATTTTGTATTTAGGATTAATAATGATTTTTCCTTTTTCCGAGTAGCAAATATAAGGGGTTTAACACAAGTTACAATACAATTTCAAGAAAATTTTACGAATCGCGATCATTTTCGTTCATTTCCCCGAAAACTTATGTTTAGCAACACTGTTATACGATGATAGCGACCGCTCAATCCGGTCGTTAATGTCCTCTTGTCTCTGGCAGCGCCAACAGCCATCCGTGAGAGCCGGGCGACATCTGTCTGGAATCGGGTAGCCAAGTCACTGGAATCCGTCATGCGTTCCATTGACTTAGCGCCGTATCTCAATGGTTTTCCGGTCGGGTCTCAATGGGAAAAGACGGGGAGGTCAGGGCGCAAAGGGCGCATCTTTACGGCCTTTATAAAAACTTTTATATATATATAAATTTACATCGTACTTATACAGTAAGATAAATATTTATATATGTATATATTTTTAGCGGAGGCCTTGTTTTTGCGCCCTTTGCGCCCTGAGCTTTTCCGGGAAGGCGGCGTTGTTTCCGGCCTATCTTCTTGTCCTTTAATGGCTTCAGTCTTCCTGAAGCGGCTGTTCGCCTTCGCTTGCCAAGAGCGCGAAAAATGGGCTGTTACGTGATCTTCATGATCGCAAAAAGCTGTTTTTCGCTCGATTTCGTGGACAAAAAACCGTGTCGTTGAAGTGGTCGACACGATATTCTCGGCAACTTATTTTTTAACATTACTAAATTCCTCCAAAAGATGTGACAGTCTGATTTTTATTGCTATTTTTGTTATCGTATTCGGTAATGCTTTTTTGGTTCTGCAATCGCCATGGTAAGTAAATTACCGATATGCACCAAACCGTTGGCAAATTATTTTGCACCGACGGTTGGATTTCATCCGATTTTTTGACCGTGAAATGCTTCGATAAAATCTTAATTCATTAAAATTAGTCTACAAAATGAAAACATCAACCGTATTATCACTCCTGCTTCTTATCCTCTGCGCCTGTGAGAACGACGACATATTGGGCGGGGATGAATTATGCGCATCCTTGGAAGACCGTTATTTTGAATCGGTCTCCACCTGCACGTTCACGAAAAAAGACGGAACAAAACAAAATCCTTATCCCGGAAGGACATATGACGTGGGAGCGCCCTTCACTATGTGGTTCAAGGACGGTAAATTGTACGAGCCAAGCGACACTGAAGGAAGCGACATCCGGTGGCGTAAATGGGAGGCCTATAAAGAGGAAAAAAAGCTGGGAAAGATCCTTTTGCTCGTAGGACGCAACTATCAGATCCATGAGGACGGAGAAGTTTCCTCCTTTTCCAGCCACCCATTCCCATACGAGACGGCAGGAGGCAAGCTCTTTCTCAAGACCGATGGAGGTAAAAAAATAGTAGCCACCGTAACCTATCCAGACGAGATCGCAGATGACCAACGGATCTTTCCCAAAGCCGAATATGAACTCCGAGAAGGGTTGGCACCCAATAAGAACATACGTATCGCAGCGTATCACTTCTTCGATTCTGACGAGGAAGTCCTCCAATACTTGGAGGAGCGGATGGGCGATTGGGAACCGGCAACCCCTTTGCCTCCATATGTCTCGTTTTGATTCCCATGCCTTCAATCTACGAAGAGATCAGGGGCTGTCTACCATTATTGAAGGGGACACGCAAAAAAAAAAATTAATTAAAAAAGTTGCACGTATCAAAAAAAACACAGATCTTTGGGAACGCAAGATTTGAGCGGCGGCTTGAGCTTTGAAGCGAGTTGCTTCTTTGGCGCACGAATTTAGAGAGAGAAAGCAATTAGTGTTATTTAATTTATAATACCTTAAATTCTAATTTGTATGAGCAATGTTGTATCATGGAAGCCTTTCCTTTTAGGAGCTTCTTTTCTTCTGTACGGAGCCGGAACGGCTTTAGCTACGGAGGCGGATCATTTGTATCCAACATCTAGTACAGGAATCTTGAGCGTACAGCAAAACGGACGTCAAGTAACCTGTACGATCGTAGACAAATCAGGCCCTATCCTTGGAGCTAACGTAGTCGTAAAAGGGACTACGATCGGAAACATCTCGGACATGGACGGTCGCGCCGTAATCGAGAATGTGCCCGCAAACGCGGTCTTGGTGGTGTCTTACATCGGATACGTGACCCAGCAGGTGGCGCTAAGAGGTAACCAAACCGCTATCAAAATCACTTTAGTAGAAGATTCTCAAGCCTTGGACGAGGTAGTCGTAACGGGTTATAGCACCCAGGCGAAGAAAGACATTACGGGATCTGTAGCCGTGGTCGCTACGGACGATTTGAAAGAGACTCCGGTATCTAACTTCGCCGAGGCCCTGCAAGGTAAGGCTGCCGGTGTATTCGTACAGGCCGGTGGTGGTCCGTTGGGCGAGACAACGATCCGTATCCGTGGTGTAGGCTCCGTGAACGGTTCCGACCCGCTGATCATCGTGGATGGCGTGCAAGGCGTAGATATCGATGCTGTGAACCCGAACGATATCGAGTCCATGCAGGTCTTGAAGGATGCCGCCGCCTCCGCTATCTATGGAGCGAAAGGAGCGAATGGCGTTATCATCATCACGACTAAGCAAGGAAAGAAAAGCGATAAGGTACAGGTATCTTACAACGGTTATTTCGGCGTGGCCAAGATGGCGAACGATGGTTATGGCCTATTGGACGGATGGGAAGCCATGGAATTCCAAGAGGAAGGACAGCGAAACGCACTCAAATACCGGAATACGCTTTACTCACATTCTCAATTCGGTTCGATCGGCCCTGACGGTTCAGGACATCTGACGATGCCTTACGCTATTAAGCCAAACGGCTTGTCGAAAGAGCAGGTCATTGAGCAATTCGGTTCACTCGACGCATGGCTGGCATCTTATAAAGACAATGGAAAAAGCACATGGTCTCGTTCCGCTTATTATCAAATGCTGGAAGACGGTTATTCCGAGGCAGAGGCTAAAAAGGGTACGGATTGGTACGATGAGGTTGTGCAAACCGGAAAAGTACAAGATCACCAAGTATCCGTGACCGGCGGTGGAGACAAAGCGACCTACGCCATGGGATTGGGTTATATGAACCGCGAGGGAACAATTAAAGAATCATGGTTCCGCCGTTATTCCTTACGTGTCAATACAAACTTCATGCCCAACAAGTATTTCTCTATCGGGCAGAACACCAATATCGCGATCATCGAGAACTCCGGTGAGCGGGGTCGTCAAGGCGATGATAACACCTTCGGTAAGACCTTCTCCATCCAACCTTGGGTACCTATCTATACGATTGGCGGAGACTATTCCGGCTCGCAGAACTCTGAGGGAGGACGTGCGAATACAGCCGTTCAGACCGTAGACGACGAAAAGGACAACCGTCGCCGCTTCTTGCGTGCGCAATCCATGATCTATGGTGAGATCAAACCGCTGGAAGACCTTGGGGAAGACTTGAAGATCCGTACACAATTTAGTGCCACATTGATGGGAAGCTGGGACTATTGGATGAACAAACGCACGATCATGACGAATAAGGAGGGTTCTTCCAATAACAGTTTTTACGAGCAGGCAAACTATCGTCTGGGATACCAATGGACGAATACGATCACTTACAACAAGACGATTAACGAAGATCACAAAATCGGGGTCGTACTTGGTACCGAGGCTCTTCGTGAAGGTTTAGGCCGCTGGATCCAGGCGAACCGTATCGATTACGTATTCGAGGATAATCCAAACTTCTGGACAATCGCCAATGGTTCTACCAACAATATGGGGAATGGTGGAAATATAAATAATGTGACTACGATGTTCGGTATCTTCGGCCGTGCCGATTATGCTTATCAAGGCAAGTACTTGGCTACCGTTACCGTCCGTCGAGACGCATCCTCTCGCTTCTCCGAGAAAAACCGTTGGGGAACGTTCCCTTCTATTTCTTTAGGTTGGCGTATATCTGATGAGAAATTCATGGAGAAAACTCGTTCCTGGATAGACGACTTGAAGATTCGCGCCGGTTACGGTACGACGGGTAACTCTAACATCGATCCCTATAACTGGGCATTCCAATACGGTACGGCGAACAAGTACTTATACAGCATATCAGGTTCCGATACAGACGTAGCTCAAGGATTCGGCGTAACCAACCTTGGAGATGCCGATGCTAAATGGGAGACTTCCAAGATGTTGAATACAGGATTCGACTTAACTACATTGGATCAACGCTTGAGCATCAACTTTGATTGGTATCTGAAGAAGACTTCCGGTATGTTGATTGATGCGAACTGGTCAGCCTTGGCCGGTAACGCCACCAAGCCCAAGATCAATATCGGAGATATGGAGAATAGAGGTATTGATTTGAACATGAATTGGAGAGACAAGGTAGGAGATTTCAACTATTCAATCGGCCTGAATCTCTCCCACTACAAAAACAAACTTACCGAGATCGGTACAGACGCAGGTATCTTCACGGGTACTCGTATCTCCAACATGAACGTATTGATGAAAGGTCATGCGGTAGGTATGTTCCACGGTTATCAGTTGGACGGCATCTACAAGAGCGAGGATGAGGTCCGCAACTACAAGAACGACAATGGGCAGGCTGTATTACCTTTCACGGTAAGCGACCCTGAGAAATTGATCGCCAGTGATTTCGTAGGAAAGTACAAGGTGAAAGACATAAACAACGATGGCAAGATCAACGCGGATGACCGCACATTCATTGGTAACCCGCATCCGGATTTGACAGGAGGACTGAACCTGAGTTTAGGTTGGAGGAACTTCGATTTGAGTACTTATTTATACTTCTCCATCGGTAATGACCTCTTCGCCATGTATAAGTATTATACCCACTATGGAGCTTTACAATCCGCTTACTCAAAGGATCGCCGCGACAACTCTTGGCATCCGGAGAAAAATCCGGACGGAATCTACCAGATGTGGGCTACCGTGGGAGGTGAAGGAGACTTAGCGGCTAACCAATCCAACTCGGGTTATATCGAGGATGGTTCGTTCCTACGTATGCAAACGTTGACTTTGGGTTATACGCTTCCTAGGAAGATCCTCAACAAGATCAAGATGGAGAAGATCCGTATCTACGGACAAGTCGCAAACGTATTTACCATCACCGGATATTCCGGACTGGATCCACAAGTTCGTACAGATAACGGTTCCGGCGGTTCTAACGACCGAAACATGGGTACAGACTTTGGCTCATACGGTATGCCGCGTCAGTTCATCCTTGGTGTGAACGTGGCATTCTAAGTAGAATGATGATTGAAAACAATTAAATATAAACATGATGAAGAAACTATTTATATATGCGGCGATCGCCGCTGCGGCAATGGGAGGTATGACTTCTTGCTCAGACTTCCTGAATGTGCAACCGGCAGGAAAGGTGAGCGAACCTGACTTCTTGACACAAGCCGGTGTTACCCAGCTAATGACGGGTATGTATGCCACATTGCATGATTACACAGGTAATGACTATTGGCAAAGTCTTAGTAACTATGTCTATGGTGATATCATGGGCGGAAGTGCCAATAAGGGATCCAACTTCACAGACCAACCGGATTTCACCAGTTTGGAAACTTATACGTTCGCGACAGACAACAGTTATTTAAATAACAAATGGAGAAGTTGCTATAACGGTGTTTTCATGGCAAATAACGTGATAAACGTAGCGAATAAAGGAGAGGAAGCAAATGCTTTATCTACTATCGCAGGCGAAAGCAAGGACTTCTTGACCGAGACAATCGCCCAGGCTCGTTTCTTCCGCGGTTTCTGGCATTTTGAGGCAGTCAGGATCTTCGGCGCGGCTGTTCCCTACATTACAGACCAGGATTTGGCCGAAAGCGTAAATCCCCAGGTTTCCAACGTAGATGAGAGCGGGAATTACATCTATATCTGGGATAAGATCGCTGAGGATTTCCAATACGCTTACGACAATCTGCCCGACACATGGTCTGTAGATAAGGGGCGTGCGAACAAATGGGCTGCCGCCGCTTTCCTCGCGAAGTTGAGAATCTATCAATCTTCACCCTACAACGGGACGAACGGGACGAGCAATCATTGGGCCGAGGCGAAAGCCATTCTTGAAGATATTATGGCAAATGGCAAAGACAATAACGGTACGAAATATCAGTTAGCGGAGAACTATGAGAAATTGTATCTCGCCGGTGAATCTGATTGGACGGGAGAATCCGTTTTCGACATCCAAATGGCTATTGCAGGTACACAGGTGAACACGAACGCCATCAACGGCGCTCCCCATGTTGGTTTCCAAGGAGCCTTAGGTACAGGAGGTTGGGGATTCTATCAACCTTCTTATGAGTTGGTTAACTCTCATATCGTAAATGAGGCCGGTTTGCCGGAGATGAATAACGCTTATCAAAACGCAGCACCTCTGACTACGATAGATGACGCGTCCGTACCTCATACGGATCTAACGGTATATACCGACCCTCGTTTGGACTTTACCGTAGGTCGTTTCAACGTGCCTTATTGGGATTGGTCTATTCCTACGACCATCTCCGGTTGGATTCGCGAGCTTTCTAACGGTGGACCGTATTTGCACAAGAAGAATATTCCTCGGAAAGCAGATCAAGGAAGTTTGTCCGTATCGACGCAAAGTGCGTCATCAGCTAAGAATTTCCACTTAATTCGTTATGCGGACGTATTGTTATGGTATGCTGAGACATTGATAGAGACAGGCAAACCGCAAGAAGCCGGTCAATATATCAATCAAATCCGTGAACGTGCGGCTAAGGCTTATGTTCACGCAGCGGATGAGGCAATGGTAGAGATTCCGTCTTCTTATGTATTTGACAATAAGATCAGTGGAACACAAGGCACGAATGCGGCGGCAAACTATCGTATCGGTCTGTACCCGCCTTCACAGTTCGCGACCAAGGAATCGGCTACCAAAGCTTTGCGTTGGGAACGTAAAATCGAAATGGCATTGGAAGGTCATCGTTGGTTTGATTTGGTACGTTGGGGTATTGCCGCAGACGAGCTGAATAACTTTCTCTCCTACGAATCCAAGTACTTGGGTAAATACCTAAATAAATATTATAACCCGAAATGGGCAACCTTACCCATTCCTCAAAAACAGATCCAGTTGATGAATGGTGTTTTGGTTCAAAACGAGAACTGGAAATAATCAAATAGGTTATAACCCTTTAAGCGGCCGGACATGTCTCTCATGTCCGGCTTGCTTTTTTTAACTTCCCCAACGAAATGATTTTTGATGCAGTTACCCTGTTTTACGACTTCGGATAACCTCTATTCCCGACAAAAGCACTATCTGTGTAAGCATTTGATAAACTACAGGTATTAAACCTTTATATATAACAATAGCGACTGTCACTATGAAGCTAATAGTTGCAGTCGCTATTGTTTTGTTGAACCTATATGTTGCAGTCGGCATTAGTTGCCGGATTCCCCATTTTGTTTTGTCAATACACTT
>NZ_JAAKDT010000033.1 GCF_011038785.1 Parabacteroides sp. ZJ-118 | reverse complement strand
TCAGACGATTTTTAGCGAGGTCCGGTCTGCGACCGAACAGAACTTTAAATGCTAAACTTGTCAATGAACTCTTTGGCCTTGTGGCTGATGCCGCTTAGCCGATAGTTATATTTTTAACGGACTATTGTTATTAAGGTACAGTGTTTTTCATGGTATTAGAATTAAGTTAGATTAGGTTATCCGTCTTGTTCGCGAGAATAGGGCGGTTTCCCTGTTTATAGGGGTCTGTACTTTGAGGCGGTTAGGATCTCTTGGGCGTCGTTGTTTTGCATCAACGCCTCCGGGGTAGATCCTGTCTCCTTCATGTATTGGTTGATGATCTGCCAGCCTATCCAAGTCCCGATATTTCCGGGAGCGTCGTTCTCGGGGAAAACGGTCGGGATGTCCTCGAAATATTGGGAAGTCGTCAGTTGATCCGGGGTATAAAGATGCTTGTGCTCGATGATCGCTTTCCAGATCGCTCCTTCGTTATCCTTGCACCAGTTGTGGGCCTGTTCGGTGTATCCCATTAGCTCGGCGGCATCGGGAGCGCCTAAGGCTTGCGAGAGCAGGTATTTGATTTTTCCTTCGTAAATCATCCGGTCTAGCAAAACGTTCTCTTTTCCTGCGAAAGGATATTCGGACATGAGCCACCCCGCCAGATAATCGGGGACTACGAGTCTGCGTCGCATTTTCAATCTCTGGGACTCATAGAAGAAATCCTGATACAAGGGATAGTCCTTTCCCATATACTTATCGATGGAAAGGGAAAGCAGGCTGTCGCCTACCAATACGTTCTGGTTGAAACCGGATACATGCATATAGATCGCAGGAACCTGCATCGATGGGAAATTCTCCTTTAGATAGGCAAATCCGTATCCCAAGGATTTCTCGATGTCCTCCACGGAAGCATATTGAGTGATAGCGTCACGATACAAGCCTTTCAAGGTAGGCTCTGAGTAATAACGCCGCATCTTCTCGAAGAAGCCGGGCACCTCGATGGTTTGCAGGTTTAATATGCCTTTCCCGATGATATCCAGCATTTCCGGGTATTGTTTAACCAATCCGGATTGCAAGGTCGTATCTCCCGTATCGATCAGCCGGAATAAATCCTTGTCAAAGCGATGGATATGCAGGGGTTCGACGGTAGCGTAGTTGATCGTATTTGTGTTTTGCCCATTGCAGCTCGATAACGTAGCGGACAAGATACAGGCCAGGATGAGTTTTGTAACCATATCTCTTCGTATAAATGTGATATACTAAGAAACGGATCGC
The DNA here is from genome assembly GCF_011038785.1 of Parabacteroides sp. ZJ-118. Lineage (GTDB taxonomy): Bacteria > Bacteroidota > Bacteroidia > Bacteroidales > Tannerellaceae > Parabacteroides. The sequence continues at coordinate 39,520 of NZ_JAAKDT010000033.1, read as the reverse complement.
ATGGGGTAATATTGTGTGACCGCCGTAGGGTCGCGTGCGAACGTGGCGGTTATCCCATGGAAAGGGAATTGGCGTAACAAGAAAATCGGAAGACTTATCTTTTGATCAGTACGGTAATTCGTAGGGATAAATCAAAAAAGACCATCTTGGCATTCACGTTCTGTGTGATATGGCGTTCCGCTTTCGCCAATTCTTCCATCAAATCGATCACGTTTCGCTCGTTCACGAAGGGGGAGAACTTAACGGAGAAGCTAGCCTCGTCCAGATTCATGTAATTCAGTTCCGGCGATTGGAACCGGTACATGAAGTTCTCCCGGATCAAGTGCTGGCAATAGGAGAGGAAGTTCTTCTGCCGTTCCCGTCCGATCCCTGCCATGACGTCCGCCATCGCTTTCATGCCTTTTACGTTTCGCGCCCATGAGTTTCGCATCATGGCCTTGAATTGCTCCAGAAAGAATTTATTTTCCTCGCCCAAGCTAATCGCCTCCATCGCCTTGATAAAACTTCCGGAGGAGAGGTGGGCGACCTGTTTGGCGTCCTCGGGCGAAAGTCCGAAACGGGATACCAGGGCATTCATGATCGCGTCGGTCTGAATGGGACGGATGTGGATGCGTTGCGCACGGGATTGGATGGTCCCGAGGATAAGGTCCGGAGTCTCGGATACCATAAGGATAACCGTTTTCATGGGAGGTTCCTCTATGATTTTCAGAAGCTTGTTGGCGCAAGTGGGATGCAGTTTCTCCGGCAGCCAAACCATCAAGATGCGATATTCCGCCTCATAAATCTTCAGGCTCAGTTTATGGATGATCTCATCGCTTTCCTTGGAATAGATGATCGCTTGTGAGTTCCCGGCCTCGATATAATCCAGCCACCCATCCATATCGAAGTAGGGATGTTCTTTGAGGAACCCGCGCCATTCACCGAGATAATCATCGCAGACCTCTTTCTTTTTCTCTTTCTTGGCTACGATCGGGAATACGAAATGCAAATCGGGATGTGCCAATTCATCATATTTAAGGCATGACGGGCAACGTCCGCAAGCGTCCGCGTCCGTCCGGTTCGTGCAATTCAGATAACGGGCGTACGCCAAAGCCAGCGGAAACGCCCCGGCCCCTCCCTGTTCCGTGAACAACTGCGCATGGGGTACGATCCCTGTCCGGGCTGATTGTCTCAGCCGTTCTTTGACCTCCTCTTGCCCGATGATATCTTTAAAATACATGAGACAGTCCCTTTCCCATCAATAAATGGCTTTCGCTATTTTGTAAACGCTATCCGAGGCCATCATTGTGTAGAAATGCAAGCTCGGTACGCCATGAGCGATCAGCTCCTTGCACTGTTGTATACACCATTCCACACCCACTTCTTTCGCTTCCGCGTCATCTTTGCATTTACGTAGTTCTGTCGCGAAAGGCTCCGGTATGTCCGTACGGAATATCTTCGGAAGAACCGTTAATTGGTTCTTGAAAACGACCGGTTTAATACCGGGGATGATGGGAACCGTGATCCCTTCCGCACGGCAGCGATCCACGAACGCATAGTATTTGTCATTATCGAAAAACATCTGGGTCACCAGATACTCGGCTCCATTTTTGACTTTCTCTTTCAGGTAATAGATATCCGATTCCATATTGGGCGCCTCCTCGTGCTTCTCCGGATAGCAAGCCATGCCGTACGAGAAGGGAGTCTCTATGCCGTCTATCTTGGAACCGTCCAACGCGATACCTTCGTTGAAACGATTAACCTGCTGTTGCAAGTCGGTCGCGTGGTCGTGATAGAACTCCGGATTTTGTTGGGAGGCCTCCAAGGCCTTTACATCTCCTCTCAATATCAAGAGGTTGTTTACACCCAGGAAGTTCAAATCGATCAAAGCGTACTCCGTCTCGTCTTTCGTAAAGCCCTTACATATAAGGTGGGGTACGGCAGGAATACCGTATTTATTCTGGATAGCCGAAGCGATCGCTACGGAGCCCGGACGTTTACGGATGTTTACCTTCTGGAAGCTTCCGTCCGGCAAGGCCTTATAGACAAACTCGCTATGATGCGCGGTGATATTGATGTATTTAGGGTCAAATTCCTTCAACTTGTCAATTACATGATATACCTTCTGGATGCTGTTGCCTTTCAACGGCGGTAATATCTCGAAAGAAAAAGCGGTGCACTTACTATTCCTTATCAGATCAATGACTTTCATAGTTCAATTATTTTTGGTGCAAATGTAGCGAATATACTTCGAAACAGCCTACATTTACGACCATTAATCTTGACAAAGCGGCTAATCGGGCGCTTTTGTGTCAACCAAGGGCTTTGTCCGCTTGCTTTTTTTAGCCTATAGGCCGAACTATATATAAATTAGCGTATATTTGCGGTGCGCGAAATCTCCCATGGCGACGGCTGGGGGCGTTTTTTTGCTTTCGAATGATATTATTAATAGTGTGATTCGTTAATTGTAAACGGATTACGATAAATTGTATAGATATGGAAAAGTTAAACTGGTCTGAGCTGGGGTTTGGTTATATCAAGACAGACTACAATGTAAGATGCTACTATCGCGACGGCAAATGGGGTGAGTTGGAAGTCTCTTCCTCCGAGATTATCAATATTCACATGGCCGCTACTTGCCTGCATTACGGGCAAGAGGCTTTCGAGGGTTTGAAGGCCTTCCGCGGGAAAGACGGCAAGATCCGTGTATTCCGTATGGATGAGAACGCCAAGCGTATGCAATCTTCCAGCCGGGGTATCAAGATGGCCGAGCTGCCGGTGGAGATGTTCGAGGAGGCCGTACGGAAGGTCGTGAAATTAAACGCACGTTTCGTCCCTCCTTATGAGAGCGGCGCGGCCTTATATATCCGTCCGCTGATGATCGGCTTGGGCGCTCAGGTGGGAGTGAAGCCGGCTCCCGAATATATGTTCATGATCTTCGTCACTCCGGTAGGCCCCTATTTCAAGGGAGGATTCCAGCCGTCGAAGGTATGCGTGCTTCGTGAGTACGACCGCGCGGCTCCCAACGGGACCGGTACGATCAAGGTGGGAGGTAACTATGCCGCCAGCCTGGTAGCCGGCGAGATCGCTCATTCCAAGGGATACGCCGCCGTATTGTATCTGGATCCGAAAGAGAAGAAATACCTGGATGAGTGCGGTCCGGCGAACTTCTTCGGAATCCGCGGCAACAGCTATATCACTCCGCGCTCCCACTCGATCTTGCCTTCGATCACGAATAAGAGCTTGCAGCGATTGGCCGAGGATATGGGCTTGACGGTAGAGCGTCGTCCGGTTCCGTTCGAGGAGATCGCTACGTTCGACGAGGCTGCCGAGTGTGGTACCGCCGCGGTTATCGCCCCGATCTCACAAATCGACGATTTGGACGAGAACAAATCTTTTGTTATCGCCAAAGATGGCAAGCCGGGTCCTGTTTGCGAGAAACTCTATCATAAGCTGCGTGCCATCCAGTATGGCGACGAGCCGGACACTTACGGGTGGATCTCGATTATCGACAATTGTTAGTTTGAACTTTGCTTTTTGCAATAAGATTGCAATCTCCGCATTGCAAATGAGAAAAGATGTTTATCTTTGCATCGGTAATTTCAAATGATCAATTACCCATTATGTAGGTGGAAGCATTCTTTAAAACACATAAATACTTGGTAGAGCATCTGTATTCTCCGGTGCGAAGGGAATTGATGGATGAGATCAACTGGGAGGATCGGTTGATCGGCATTAAGGGTTCGCGGGGCGTCGGAAAGACTACGTTCTTGTTGGACTACGCCCGCGCGTATTTTGGCGCCGACAATAAGGAATGCTTGTACATCAATCTGAATCATTTTTATTTCACGGAACGCACGCTCGTTGATTTCGCCGCCGAGTTTCGGGCCAAAGGGGGAAAGGTGCTGTTGATCGACCAAGTGTTCAAGTATTCCGACTGGTCGAGAGAGTTGCGGTATTGCTATGATAATTTCGAGGACTTGAAGATCGTTTTCTCCGGCTCGTCGGTGATGCGTCTGAAAGAGGAGAACCCGGACCTGTCCGGCAAGGTGGTATCGTATAACCTCAGGGGGTTCTCGTTCCGTGAGTTCTTGAACCTGATGTCGGGGAACCGGTTCCCCGCGTACACGTTCGATGAGGTCGTGGAGAACCATCCGGAAATCGCCAAACGCATTTGCTCGGTCGTAAAGCCGATGGCCTATTTCCAAGATTATCTCCATCATGGTTTCTATCCGTTCTTCCTGGAAAAGCGCAACTTCTCCGAGAACCTGCTGAAGACCATGAACATGATGCTGGAGGTGGACGTGTTATACATAAAACAGATCGAGCAAAGTTATCTGCCAAAGCTACGCAAGCTACTCTACTTATTGGCTACGAGCGCCCCTTGTACTCCAAACGTGAGTCAGTTGAGTAAGGATATCGAGACCTCCCGGGCTACCGTGATGAACTATATCAAGTATTTGACAGATGCCCGTTTGATGAGTATGCTGTACCCGGTGGGCGAATCCTTTCCGAAGAAGCCCGCCAAGGTATACATGTATAACCCGAACCTGATGTACCCCATCCGTCCGATGGAGGTAAACGCCGGGGCGGTGCGCGAGTCCTTCTTCTATAACCAGCTGTTGAAAGACAATCGGCTGAATGAGGGGAACAAGAACGCCCACTTCCTGGTGAACGCGCGGTATAACTTCCGGATCGAGGAGAGCATGAAAGTGAAGAACAATCCGGATATGTACTATGCGGTCGATAAGACCGAGGTCGGAGAGGGGAACATGATCCCGCTTTGGTTGTTCGGTTTTCTATATTGAGTAAGGATATTTTTTTAATACTAATAGTTTTTAGGTCTATGACAAAACAGAAGAAATTTTTAACCTGTGATGGTAATCAGGCCGCTGCCCATATCTCGTATATGTTCAGCGAGGTAGCCGCGATTTACCCCATCACTCCATCGTCTACGATGGCTGAGTATGTAGATGAATGGGCTGCGGCCGGCCGTAAGAATATTTTCGGCGAGACCGTAATGGTACAGGAAATGCAATCAGAGGGTGGCGCAGCGGGTGCTGTTCACGGTTCACTGCAAGCAGGTGCCTTGACAACAACTTACACGGCCTCCCAAGGCTTGTTGCTGATGATTCCGAACATGTACAAGATCGCCGGAGAATTGCTGCCTTGCGTTTTCCACGTATCCGCCCGTACATTGGCTTCTCACGCGTTGTGTATCTTCGGCGACCATCAAGACGTGATGTCTGCCCGCCAGACCGGTTTCGCCATGTTGGCCGAGGGTTCCGTACAGGAGGTGATGGACTTGGCCGGTGTCGCTCACTTGGCCACGATCAAGTCTCGCGTGCCGTTCGTGAACTTCTTCGACGGTTTCCGTACCTCTCACGAGATCCAGAAGATCGAGGCGCTGGAGAATGACGACCTGGCTCCGCTGATCGACCGGAAGGCCTTGGCCGAGTTCCGTGCCCGCGCCTTGAATCCGGAGCGACCGGTCGCCCGCGGTATGGCCGAGAACCCCGATCACTTCTTCCAGCACAGAGAATCTTCCAACACGTACTACGAGGCAGTTCCCGCTATCGTGGAGGAGTATATGAACGAGATCTCCAAGATCACGGGCCGCAAGCACGGTTTGTTCGATTACTACGGAGCGGAAGATGCTGAGCGCGTGATCATCGCCATGGGTTCCGTCACGGAAGCCGCACGCGAGGCGATCGACTACCTGACGGCCAAGGGCGAGAAGGTCGGCTTGGTATCCGTTCACTTGTATCGTCCCTTCTCGGCCAAGCATTTCCTGGCCGCCGTGCCTAAGACGGCCAAGCGCGTCGCCGTATTGGATCGCACGAAAGAGCCGGGCGCTAACGGCGAGCCGTTGTATCTGGACGTGAAAGACTGCTTCTATGGCCGGGAGGATGCCCCGGTGATCGTAGGCGGCCGTTACGGTTTGGGCTCCAAGGATACGACTCCGGCCCAGATCCTTTCCGTATTCGAGAACTTGGCGTTGCCGATGCCGAAGAACCATTTCACGATCGGTATCGTGGATGACGTGACCTTCACCTCCCTGCCTCAGAAGGAGGAGATCGCCCTGGGCGGCGAGGGGATGTTCGAGGCGAAGTTCTACGGCTTGGGTGCCGACGGTACGGTAGGCGCCAACAAGAACTCCGTGAAGATCATCGGTGATAACACGGATAAATACTGTCAGGCCTATTTCTCGTACGACTCCAAGAAGTCGGGCGGTTTCACCTGTTCGCACCTGCGTTTCGGCGATCATCCGATCCGTTCTACCTATCTGGTGAATACGCCGAACTTCGTGGCTTGCCACGTCCAGGCCTATTTGCGCATGTACGACGTGACCCGCGGCTTGCGCGAGAACGGTACCTTCTTGCTGAACACCGTCTGGGGCGCCGAGGAGTTGGCCAAGCACCTGCCGAACCGCGTGAAACGTTACTTCGCCCAGAAGAACATCACGGTATATTATATCAACGCGACACAGATCGCCCTGGAGATCGGTTTGGGCAACCGTACCAATACGATCCTGCAGTCGGCTTTTTTCCGCATCACGGGGGTCATCCCTGTTGACCTGGCGATCGAGCAGATGAAGAAGTTCATCGTGAAGTCGTACGGCAAGAAGGGCGAGGACGTGGTGAACAAGAACTACGCCGCGGTAGACCGCGGTGGCGAGTATAACCAACTGACGGTGGATCCCGCGTGGGCCAACCTCCCGGATGACGAGGCGGCCGCGAACAACGACCCGGCGTTCATCAACGAGGTGGTCCGCCCGATCAACGCGCAGGATGGCGACCTGTTGAAGGTCTCCGCTTTCAAGGGCATCGAAGACGGTACCTGGCACCCGGGCACCGCTAAATACGAGAAACGCGGCGTGGCCGCTTTCGTCCCGGCATGGAATGAGGCGAACTGTATCCAGTGTAACCAATGCGCCTACGTCTGTCCTCACGCCGCTATCCGTCCGTTCGTGTTGAACGACGAGGAGCAGCAGGGCGCCGGCTTCGCGATGTTAGACGTGAAGGCCCCGGCCGCGCTGAAGGGCATGAAGTTCCGCATGCAGGTCGACGTGCTCGACTGTCTGGGTTGCGGCAACTGCGCGGATATCTGCCCGGGATTCAAGGGCAACAAGGCCTTGTCGATGGTTCCGCTGGAAGGCCAGCTGGCCGAGGCCGATAACTGGAGCTACTGCGTGGCGAACGTCTCCTCCAAGCAAGAGTTGGTAGACATCAAGTCCAACGTGAAGAACTCGCAGTTCGCGACCCCGTTGTTCGAGTTCTCCGGCGCCTGCTCCGGTTGCGGCGAGACGCCGTACGTGAAGCTGATCACCCAGTTGTTCGGCGACCGCGAGATGGTGGCCAACGCTACCGGATGCTCTTCCATCTACTCCGGATCGGTTCCTTCCACGCCTTATACCACGAACGAGAAGGGGCAAGGACCCGCTTGGGCGAACTCCCTGTTCGAGGACTTCTGCGAGTTCGGCCTGGGTATGGAATTGGCGAACGAGAAGATGCGTAAGCGTCTGGAGGGTTTGTTGCGACAGGTCACCGCGGGCGAGCATGCCCCGGCCGAGGCCAAGGAGATAGCCGCCGCCTGGATCGCCAATCAGAACGACGCCGAGAAGACGAAGGAACTGGCCCCGCGGGTAATGGCATTCGTCGAGCAGGGCATCCAGGAGGGTTGTCCGGTTTGCGCCCAGATCAAGGAGCTGTCTCACTTCCTGGTGAAACGTTCGCAATGGATCATCGGTGGCGACGGCGCCTCTTACGATATCGGTTACGGCGGTCTGGACCACGTGATCGCCTCCGGCAAGAATGTCAATATCCTGGTATTGGATACGGAGGTGTACTCCAACACGGGCGGTCAGTCCTCCAAGGCGACTCCGGTGGGCGCGATCGCCAAGTTCGCCGCCGCCGGCAAGCGGGTACGTAAGAAAGACCTGGGCTTGATGGCTACCACTTACGGCTATGTATACGTGGCCCAGGTGGCCATGGGCGCCGACCAGGCGCAGACCTTGAAGGCGATCCGCGAGGCGGAGGCTTACGACGGTCCCTCCCTGATCATCGCTTACGCGCCTTGTATCAACCACGGCCTGAAGAAGGGTATGGGCAAGTCGCAAGCCGAGGAGAAAGAGGCCGTAGCGTGCGGTTACTGGCACTTGTGGCGCTACAACCCGGCCTTGGAGGCAGAGGGCAAGAACCCGTTCACCTTGGACAGCAAGGAGCCGGATTGGAGCAAGTTCCAAGACTTCCTGAAGGGGGAGGTCCGTTTCGCTTCCGTCATGAAGCAATATCCGCAGGAGGCCGCCGAGTTGTTCGCTGCCGCCGAGGAGAACGCGAAATGGCGTCTGCGCAGCTACAAGCGCATGGCCGCCGAGAATTGGGATGTAGAGGCTTGATTATAGAACAGCTCCTTTAGAGCAGCATGAGGGCGGTGCCTCCGGAGACGGAGAAGGCACCGCCTTTTTTTCTTGCTCGGCAGCGCGGAAAACGTTACCCTCGCGAACGAGCGGGCCTGTCGCAAGGCGGGAGATATGCGATAAAAAGCCCCGCCCGGCAAGCGATACGCGCGGGAAATAGGACAGGATGTTTTATCTTTGCCCCCAAAACAGGATAACGATATGATTAAGGCGGTATTTTTTGACATTGACGGTACGTTGGTAAGTTTCAAGACGCATAAACTGCCGGACTCCGCGGCCCGCGCCTTGGACCGGTTGCGGGAAAAGGGGATCAAGGTTTTCATCGCCACCGGCCGCCAGGCGCGGTCGATCAATAACCTCGGGACGCAAGTCTTCGACGGCTATGTAACCTTGAACGGAGGCTATTGCCTGGCCGGGAAAGAGCGGGTAATCTACAAACACCCGATCCCGCCGGAGGATATAGCGGCGTTGATCCGCTATCAGGAGGAGGTGGAGGAGTTCCCGTGCGCCTTGGTGGAGGAAGACGGGATCTACCAGAACTACGTGGACGACTCCGCGCGGCAGCTTTACGGCATGCTGGACTTCCCCCATCCCCCCGCGCGCCCCTTGCGCGGCAACGGCGGGAAGGAGGTGTACCAGCTGATCGCCTTTTTCTCTCCCGCCCAGGAGGAGCGCATCCTGTCCGTCCTGCCGCATTGCGAGGCCACGCGCTGGAACCCGCTGTTCGCGGACGTCGTGCCGCGGGGCAGCAGCAAGGCGGTGGGGATCGACAAGATCATCGCGTATTACGGGATCTCGCTCCGCGAGACGATGGCCTTTGGCGATGGCGGCAACGACAGCGCCATGCTTCGCCATGCCGGGATCGGGGTGGCGATGGGCAACGCCGGCGACGCGGTGAAAGCGGCGGCGGATTACGTGACCGACTCCGTGGATGACGATGGCGTCTGGAACGCCCTGAGGCACTTCGGCCTGATCGCTGAATGAGCGCCCGGCCGGTTCAGACTTATTTGCACGAGTCATAAATAATCGAAAAAACGAAATATTTTCATATGTTCTACAACATTGTTTTGAATAAAACGGTTATATTCGCGACGGTTTAAGAGAGAAAGATCGTTTTAGGATTAGTTATTAACTGGCTTTCCAAGCGCGGGAAGCGTAAAACAAAAAGAGTATGATGATGAGAGAAAAAGAGAAAAGCATGCGTGCTTTAGCGATGTTGCGTTATCAAGCGGATCGTTACCGGTCGACCGGCAACGGCGCCATGAGTCAGCGATTAAGCGCTGAGATCCGTCGCCTGATGAGCGAGATACGTGTAGACGCGGACAAGAACTGAAAGGCCGCGTCTCTCCCCCGACGTAAAGAATTAAACCTACCTTCCCCCTCCCTGCTCCTTCGCGTTATCCGGGAAATTACCTATATTTGTGGATGAAAAAACAAAAACAAGAATCATTAGAACATGACAACGATGAAAAAAGCAGGATTACTCGTAATGTCGCTGGCATTCGGTACGGCTCTTTGGGCAGAGAGCCCGGAGAAGAGGGGTTTGGACGTAATAAACCGGTCGACCGCCGAGGCGCATATCGGCTTCCTGGCCGATGATGACCTGGAGGGTCGCGAGGCCGGCTCCCGCGGCGGCCGCGTGGCGGGCGATTATATCGTGGCGAACTTGAAGGCCCTGGGAATCGATCCCGTGGGCGATTCCTATTACCATCCGTTCGAGGCCTACCACCTGGAACGCCAGAAAAGGGGAGCCCGTTGGCAGGTCCACCCGGACTCGGTGGCCGCGATCAAGCAGACCGGCATTTTCCGGAAGCTATCCTTGAATAATATATTGGGTAAGATCGAGGGGAAGCGCCCGGATGAGATCGTGATTGTCGGCGCCCATTACGACCACCTGGGCATCGACCCGGCGCTGGACGGCGACCCGATCTATAACGGGGCGGACGATAACGCCTCCGGGGTCTCCGCCGTTTTGCAGATCGCGAGGGCTTTCCTCGCCGCGGGCCGGCAACCGGAGCGGACCGTCATATTCGCCTTCTGGGACGGCGAGGAGAAGGGGCTCCTCGGGTCGAAAGCCTTTGTCCGCTCCTTCCCGGAGATAAAGAACGTGAAAGGCTATTTGAATTTCGACATGATCGGGCGTAACCATGATGAGGCGAAGCCCGCGCACGTGGTCTATTTCTACACGGAGGCGCACCCGGCTTTCGGCGATTGGCTGAAGAGCGACATCCGGAAATACAACTTGAACCTGACGCCGGATTACCGTCCGTGGGACAACCCCGTGGGAGGGAGCGACAACGGTCCCTTCGCCCGGATCGGCATTCCGATCATCTGGTACCATACCGACGGGCACCCGGATTACCACCTGCCCGGCGACCATGCCGAAAGGATCAATTGGGACAAGGTGGTGAACATCACGAAGGCCTCTTTCCTCAACATGTGGTATATGGCGAACGAGGAGACATTTTAGGAGAACCGCTGAAAACCGCGCCGTAGGGCGGCGGCGCGGTGAGCGAGGGGGCGAAACGAAAGCAGGTCGGAAAACATCCGTTTCCCGACCTGCTTGTTTTTAAGTACGATCCCTCTCCGCTAAAGGATTAAAGGGCCGGACCGGCGCCCCATTGCGGCGCGTTGATATCTTGCCAGATGCGTTCGCTGTTCAAGATATCGCCGGAGCCGACGCTGAAGCCCTGCTCTTTGTAAGTCTGATTCAAGACATCATACATCAAGTCCGTTGGCGACGGCGCGTTCAACGCCACCCGACGCGGGATCTTGGTCACGGGGAAACCCTGCGCGCTGTAATCCATGCGCGGGAAGATGGAGGATCCGATCTTGGGCACACCCGAACGACGCGCGGTCGCGTAAGCGTCGATCGGCGACATCAGGAAGTGCAGGATCTGCTGGATGTATACCTTCTCCAGATCCGAGGCCTTGTCTCCGGTCAGCTGATAGTCCTTGTGAGACATCATCTCGTCGATCTCGCCGGCCACCAATTCGATCGATTTCTCGTGCGGGTCGTAATTGTAAGTCGTGCCGTAGTACGGGATCTTGTTCAAACGAGCCAGACGGTCGTATTCCTCGACGGAAGCGCGGATCGCCTTGTTGAAATAGCCTTGGGCGGACCCGGGCAGATTCGCGCCCAACAGCTTGAACTCCGCGAGATACAGGTTCACCTCGGCGGTGGTCAAATACATACCATACCAGGGGTTATCCTCAACGTCTTGGATGACAGGATCTCCCGCGGCGACCGGGTAGGTGAAATCGATCCGGCCATACACCAGCTCTTGCTGGAAGCCAGAGAACGGTATGTAGGTATAATCATCGTTGTACTTGCAATTGATGGAATAGTTGAACCAATCGCCAAACTTACCGGCTTGCTGTCCGGCGTTGTAATCCAGCGGGAATCCGTAGTAGCGTACCCACGGCTCGCCGGCGCCTTTCCACGCGTTGAATTTGTATTTGCCGTCAGCGCCCACCGTATAATCGATGTTCTCCATGATATAGTGGGGCACTTGAGACTGCTTGCCCGCATCGAAGAACAACTGTACGACCTTGGAGTTCCAATCATTCTTCTGGAAGACGAACCGGACGCGCGGGTCGCGGTTGTTTACCATCAAGTCGATCAATGTCTTCGATCCTCCCACGCTTTGCAGGACGCCGTTGTTCCAGTGATAGGTCTTATCCTGGTTGGATGAATTATAGGTAGCCTTGTTGAACAAGAAATCATCGGCCTCGCCATCCAATACGCCGCAAGAGGCTTGCGCCACTTGTTCCGCGATCTGGAGCGCTTTCGCGCGGTCTTGCGAGATCAGACGGGCGGCGATTTTCAATTTCAATGAGTTCGCCAATTTCGCCCATTTGTCTTTCTGGCCGTTATAGATCGCGTCCTGTTGCGCGCTGAATACTTGGTCCTGGGCCGTCGTGAAGGTGACGATCGCCGCGTCCAGATCGCTCAGCCATAAGTTATACAAGCTTTCCACGCTGTCGTACTTCGGTGTCAACGTACCCCCGTGCAACGCTTGGGCGGCCTCCGTATAGGGTATGTTCCCGATGAAATCGGAATCGAAGATTCCCATATAGGCGCACAATACATTGATGGCTGCCTCGTAAGCCTCGTACAAGCGGCTCTCTTCTTCCGGCATCTGCGAGCGAAGATACTTGATCTCGTTGGCATACTTCAATACGTCGATCGCTTTGAGCCCGGGATTCGTACCCCCGTCGAACACGGTGGATGTCACGCCACCCGTGTTGACCAGCAGCTGTGTCCATTGGTACATCTGGTCTGCGTTATAGAACCAATACGTATAGTCGGATGGCTCAAAGTCCAAAACGCCTTGGGCGAACAAATAGCTGATATCGCCTTTCGTTACTGCCGAGGGATCTTGGTTCAATTCTGCGAAATCATCCTGGCAACCGGTCATCAACAAAGAGGAACCTGCCAGCAGCAAGGATGTTATGTGATGATATTTTCTCATATCTCTATTCTTTATTTTATGCGTTAATGAATGAATTTAGAAACCTACGTTTACCGTGAATGTAAAGCTTGAGGTTACACCCGTCAACGAACGGATACGGAACTCTGCCGCCGCCGTACCGGATACAGACTCCGGGTTGATGTTGTTAGGCAGCGAGTTCAATAAATAACCCAAGTTGTGTCCGTTCAATGTCAGCACGCAATGCTTTGCCTTGATCTTCTCGCAAGCGGTGCTGGGCAATCGATAACTTAACGAGATATCGCGCAGCGCGATATAGTTCAAGTCTTCCACCCAAGAGTCGTTTACTACACCATAATTACGTCCGGCCATGGTCCAGGCGTTGTTCCGATACGTCCAGGCCGAAGCGTGGGTAGGCTCGATCACGCCCTGGTTGATCAATTCCTGATACGATTGTCCGGCTGTAGACACGCCGCCCGAGCCTACGGTATAGACCGAGCCATCCGGTTGCGTGATCTGGGTGCCTGACGGGATGATACCTTCCGGGATAACACCGTCGTTGTAGGTCTTGCCGTCATATTTGGAGGTCCAGCTGAGGCCACCATGTCCCGGTGTGCCTTTCAAGGATTCTTCCATGAAGCCGTAAGCCGTTCCGTAACGGGAGTTGTAAGACGCGACCTTACCGCCGAAGCGCATATCCAACGAGACGCTCAAGCTCCAGTTCTTATATTTCAATCCGGTTGATACGGATCCTAAGAAATCCGGAATCATGGAACCGATCTCTACGATCTCGGCCTCATTACGCAAATAGTGAGCGCGACGCGATCCATCTGTCCATACCAACATGGGCAAGCCGGATGACTCGTCGAATTTATAATAACTATCGGTCATCAAGGTACCGTACGCGGAACCTACCTTGGCGACAGATCCGATACGGTAGTTTCCGTACGCGACATCACCGGCCAATACGATATAGTCCGCTACATTCTCGTGCAATTCCACGATCTTGTTCATGTTCTTCGTCCACGTGAAGTCCAACGTCCATTCCCAATCCTTGTTCTGGAACGGGATGGTGTTCAACGCCAGCTCCACACCTTGGTTTTGGATGTTACCCGCGTTGATCATCTGCCTCTTGATACCCGATACGGAAGGCACCGAGATCTCCATGATCTGATTCTTCGTGTTCTCCTTGTAATACGTAGCGTCCAAACCGATCCGGTTGTTCAGGAAACGCCAGTCCAAACCGATCTCCCACGCGTTCTTACGCTCAGGCTTCAAGTTCTGGTCGTACATGGTTCCGGGCAATGACATTCCATAATAGTTCGTCCCGTTCAATGTGGAGGTATTGATGCTGTAAGCCGAGTTGATGATATAAGGGCTTGTATCATTACCTACCTGGGCCCATGATCCGCGAATCTTGGCGAAGGAGATCCACTCCGGTAACTGGTCGCGATACGTGTTCGTGATCAACCACGATCCGTTTACTGACGGATAGAAGTAAGAGTACGTCCCGTGCCCGTCGGCGTAAACCAACGCGGAAGACCAGTCGTTACGCCCGGTAACGTCCAGGAAGAACTGGTCTTTCCAGCTGGCGCCGGCCTGGAACGCTACCGACAACATCTTCTTGCGATCCTGGATCCTCGCGCTGTAAGAGGGTGTCTGCTTTGAGTTTCCGATGAAATACTGGTTCGGGGCGATCAATCCTCCGTTCGTATTCATGGACTGGGCTTGCTGGAAGTTCTCGTAATATTCACCGCGGATGAAACCATTCACCGTGAAATCGCCAAATGTCTTGTTGAACAAGAAGTTGGCGTTCAAGTTGCTTTGCTCCTTGGTGGTTTGGCCGAGCCGGTAGTATCCGCCTTCGTTCGCGTAGCCGGAGCCCGGTCTTTTCTCTTCGAAACGCGTGTAGTAGTAATTATAGCTACCCTCTACATTAAACTTCAACCAATCCAACAGGTCGATGTTCAATTTTACGTTCGGGCGGACGGAGGTCTCTTTCTGCTGGAATTCGTTCTCGTAAATATCCCACCAAGTACCTCTACCCGGCATATTACCCCATTCGTCGCCGTAGCTGGAATTGGCCAAACCGCCATGCGCGCCTTTGTATTTGTCCTTCGCGGTCGACGGGTCGTACGAACGGCCCCATGTGCCGCTGGCGAAGTTCTCGCCCAAGTTGATCGGAGAATTCTTCGGCATGGAGTTGGCGAATGCCATACTAGCCTCCAATTTTACCTTGGGATGGATCATGTGCGTAGCCTTGCCCAAGAATGAGAGACGGTCGAAGCTGTTGTTGGGAGTCGTACCATCCACGTGCTTATACGACAAGGAGGTATAGAAGGTCGTCTTCTCATTGCCACCGCTGATCGCGATATTGGTGTTCGAGCTGAACCCTTTCTGGTACGCTTTACGGAAGTTGTTCTTTACCGGTAAGTAGGGTCGTGTCGAACCGTCGTAGTATTGTACGTCGCGTCCGTCGAAAGCGGGTCCCCAAGACAGTCCTTGGTCGTTCATCAATGAGAATTGACCCTCCGCGTTGGTCGGGTACTGGCCAAAGGTATCATAGATGTAATAGTTGCCATTCGCGTCTTTATCGCCATAGTTTACATAGCCCGCGACGGTACCGTTTCCGAATTCGTTCTGGAAGCTGGGTACTTGTGTAATCGCGTCCATACCAAACGATTGAGAGACGTTGATACCCAATCCCTGTCCGCTCTTACCGCTTTTGGTCGTGATCACGATGGCGCCGTTCAAACCTCTAGAGCCATACAAGGCGGTAGCGGCGGCACCTTTCAATACGGATACCGACTCGAAATCGTCGGGGTTCAGGTTCTTCAACTCATTACCGTAGTCATTCGGGTTGGAGTCCCAGTCCGGGTTACCCTCCTTGATGGAGTTGTCCAAGATAACGCCGTCGATCACATAGATGGGCTGGTTGTTCTTTCCCAAAGTGGAAGCACCACGGATCTGCACCTTGGAGGAACCGAACATTCCACCATCCGAGCCTGAGATCTCCACACCGGCCACCTTACCTTGCAGGGCAGCCACCGGATTGATCAGGTTGGTGTTCAACTCATCGCCCTTCATCTCTTTCATCGCGTAGCCCAAGGATTTCTCCGAGCGTTTCATACCCAACGCGGTAACGACTACCTCGTCCAGCTTTTGCGTGTCTTCCGCGAGTTTGATATTGATCGCTTGTCCGTTGTAGACGATCTCCTGCGTGGTATATCCGATGAAGGATATCTGGATCACGTCTCCGTCTTTGACTCCTTCCAACGTGAAATTACCGTCCATGTCGGTAATGGTTCCATTGGTCGTTCCTTTCACTACTACGGACGCTCCGGCTACAGGACCGAAATCATCCTCTACAGTTCCCGTCACTTTTCCGCTTTGTTGGGAAATGCTTACGTCTAGCCTCTCCGGTATCAGGCTGGCGTATGCACTTGCCGGCAATGCCATAGCTCCCGCTACGAGGATCAGACTAACTGGTTTAAAGTTTTTCAACATAACAGATGGTTTTATAGTAATAATTATAGACAATGTCTTGGCAAAACAGAGTCTGTCGTTCTGCGTTTAAAAGTTCCAAGAGTTCAATGGTTGATGTATACCCCTATTACATAGCGCTTTTACCATAGTACATGAAGAACTCCTGTTCTTTCTCCATTCACCGCCGCAAAGGTATTGAAATATTTGTTACGAATGTTATTTTTATCAAAAAAAACGACCAATTATTATATGTTTTAGAATATAAACAAAGGAAATGCCTGCTACCTAACCCGGAAGGACTTGCCGGCACGCATGTCGTCTCTTGATTCGTCGTTAACAGGGCTAATTTACGGGGATTGTGCGTGGAAGTTCTTCATGAACTAATTCGAAATTCCACTTGTACATTGGGATGAATATGATTTACGAACTGGCGCGAGACGAACGTCGGGGCATATTATGAATGTGAAAGCAAATAAACAAAAAGGACAAATGTTGCGCCAAGACATTGTCTCAGTATTTATTAAATAAAAACCATCAGTTATGTTGAAAAACTTCAAACCGGTTAGCTTAATTCTGTGTATGGGTGCGTTGTCTCTTTCCGGAGGTGTATACGCGAGTATCGTACCGGTAGAGCAAGGTACCTCGATTTCCCAGCAAGAGGGGAAAGTCACAGGTACAGTAGAAGATGATTTCGGCCCGGTGGCCGGAGCGTCCGTCGTTGTGAAAGGCACAACCAACGGAACCATTACCGACATGAACGGTAATTTCACGTTGGAAGGAGTGAAAAATGGAGATGTGATCCAGATCTCGTTCATCGGTTACTCCACGATCGAGATGACTTATTCCGGCCAGCCGCTGGGGGCTGTCAAATTGGCGGAAGATACGCAAAAGCTGGACGAGGTCGTGGTGACGGCTTTGGGTATCAAACGCGAAAAGAAAGCGCTGGGATATGCTACGCAAGAATTAAAAGGAGACGAGCTTGTAAACGCGCGAGAGAGTAATATCGCGAACGCGTTGTCCGGTAAGGTATCGGGTTTGCAGGTGGTACGTTCGAGTAACGGCCCCGGTGGTTCCTCCAAGATCGTATTGCGCGGTAATAACTCATTGACCGGATCGAATCAACCGTTGATTGTTGTCGATGGCATTCCGATGGATAACTTTACGGGAGGAATTGATGACACTTGGGGAAATAGCGGCGTGGACATGGGTAACGGTTTGTCGGATATCAATCCGGAAGATATCGAGTCCATGAACGTGTTGAAAGGAGCTTCCGCCGCCGCGTTGTACGGTTCCCGTGCGGGTAACGGCGTAATTTTGATCACGACGAAATCGGGTAAAAAACAGACCGGGTTAGGTATTACCGTAAATGCCGGAGTTACCGTGGAGGATATGTTCTTGAAACCGGAGTTGCAGAATACGTATGGTCAGGGTACGAATGGTATCTATAGCGTGAAAGATCGTTCAAGCTGGGGGCCTGTTGCCGATGGTTCCGTAACGATTGATCGCTGGGATGGGCAGAAGGTCCAGATGTATACCTATGATAACATTGATGCTTATTTCCAGAAGGGGACTTCATTCAATGAAGGGATCTCTTTTCAGCAGAGCTACGATGGAACGGCGGTATTCGCCTCGATCAATCGCTCGGATGATAAGGGCATCGTTCCGGGCGCGTCATTGAATAAAACTTCTCTTACTTTGCGCGGGACAAGCGAGTTCGGCCCGGATAAAAGATGGAAGTTAGACGCGAAAGCCAACTATTTAAATAATAACGCGAAGAATCGTCCGATCCAAGGTATTAACCCGTCGAACGCCTTCAGTACGATCTATAATTTGCCGCGGTCGCTCGATATCCGGGATCTGGAGAACTGTTTAGACGAGAACGGAAAGATGATCTGGTGGGATACAGAGAGCTCTCCTCAGGAAAACCCCTATTGGATTAAAGATTATAGAACCAATCAAGACTCGCGTAATCGGTTGTTGGGTACAATTTCTCTCTCGTATAAGATAACGGACTGGTGGAACCTCGAGCTAAAAGGCGGTACGGACTATTATACGACTACGACTACCAATAAGGTGTACTCCGGTGGTAATGTGAATCCGAAAGGGCGTTACTCCGAGAAGTCGGAGACTTTCTACGAGAACAACTATAGCTTCTTGACTACCTTTAAGAAAGATAACCTTTTTAGCAAGTTGGGCGGTTTTGTAACCGTGGGTGGAAACTTGATGATGCAGCGGCGCAAGAAATTAGAGGCCGGTACGGGTGATTTGTTGATCCCGAATCTATTCTCGATGGCGAATGCCGCCGACAAGAATAACATGACGCATACATCCGAGGATGTACAGCGCAAGATGAATTCTATTTACGGTTCTTTGCAAATGAACTGGGATGGCTGGCTGTTTATGGATGTTACGGCTCGTAATGACTGGTCTTCCACGATGAGTAAAGAAAACCGATCTTATTTTTACCCCTCGGTCAGCTTATCGGGTGTTATCTCGGATATGGTGGAAAAGGTTGGCGGTACAATGCCGGAATGGATAAGTTTCGCTAAGGTCCGCGCCTCTTACGCGGAGGTGGGTAATGATCTTGATCCGTATCAATTGTATACGGTATTCAAGGTTGATAAGGATCCCAATGGTAACCCAACCGCGGCTTTAGGTACTACTCTGTATGATTCTTCCGTACGTTCAGAGTTGATTAAGTCTTGGGAGGCCGGTGTTGATTTGAAGTTTTTCAATAATCGGTTAGGTATTGATGCCGCTTGGTACAAATCTAACGCTACCCGCCAATTGCTGGACTTGGCAATGGATCCATTCTCCGGTTATTCCAGACGTAAGATCAACGCGGGTAATATTCAAAATTCGGGTGTGGAATTAATGCTTTATGGCACTATCTTACAGAATCCGAAAGGCTTTAATTGGGAAACGACATTAAATGTTTCCTTCAATAAGAATAAAATCCTGGATCTGTACGACGGGGTAAATGAATATGGTATCAAGACGTTCGATGATTTGAAGATCGTGGCTCGTACGGGCAGCTACTACGGTGATATATATGGTAAGAAATTCCAACGTGTTGAAAGCGGGGAGCATGCCGGTAAGATCATCGTAGACGCGCAAGGTTTGCCTTTGGTTACTTCAGACGATCATTACCTGGGGAATCAGCAACCCGATTGTATGTTGGGATGGACGAACTCGTTCTCTTATAAAAATATCTCTTTGAGCTTTTTGATCGATGCCCGTATTGGTGGAAATATTTATTCAGCGACCACCGCTAATTTGTATAAGGTAGGTAACGCCGCGGGTACCGTTGTAAATGGAACGCGTGAGGAATTTGTAGTCCCGAATTCCGTGACTTCTGATGGAAACGGCGGCTATACGACAAATTCCAGTGCTGTTACTCCCGAGTTATACTGGGGACGTGCCGCCGGAGGTAATATCGGCGTGGGTGAGGCATTTTTATATGATGCTACTAACATTCGTCTACGTAATATTACCATTGGTTATGATTTTGAGAAAAAGTGGTTGGAGAAAACCCCATTGCAGAAAGTACGTGTGTCATTCGTGGCGAATAACGTTTGGATGATTGTAAATCATTTGGAAGGTATTGACCCGGAATCTATTTCGGCTACAAATACCAATGCCACCGGTTTTGAGAATGGAGCAGCTCCGACTTCTCGCTCTTTCACATTTAACGTAACAGTTGGTTTCTAATAAGAAAGGTGATTTTAAGTATGAAAACATTAAAAAGAACAATAATAGGGTTCGCTTCATTAGCCGTTTTATTTACTGCATGTAGCGACTTTGAGGAGATAAATAAAGACCCGAATGCCGTAGATGAAAGTGCGATCAAAGTATCTTATCTACTGAATAAATCAATTATGGGGGCACAGCAGAACCCGCATATCGCAGAACGAATCTTCGTGTATCAATGGAAAAGCGCGGCTCGTTTCGAGCGTCGTAATGGCTTAGCCACGGGCGCGAATTACAATGATTACAATACGGACTACTTTAGCGTCGATTATGGAGTGGGATGGCTGAACAATGTCAATATGGCCGTGAAAATTGGTACGGAGCGTGCCGCCAATCCGGAGTATCCTTATGAGAACAATTTGCTACAGATGTCTCGTATTTGGCGGGCTTATGTCATTTCTGAATTGGCGGATAACTTTGGCCCAGTGCCTCCGGTAAACGCTTTTGATGGTATTGTGGAATATAAGAGTATAGAAGATATTTATGATTTTATCCTCTCTGAATTGAAAGATGCCGCTGGTAAGATTGATGTGAACGCGGATATGAGCGCTATTATATCGGAGAAAACGGATGCCTTTTATGATGGGGATGTCTCCAAATGGATAAAGTACGCGAACTCATTGCGCTTGCGCTACGCCATGCGTTTATCCGCGGTAGATCAGGCGAAGGCAAAAGCTGCTTTCGAGGATGCCGCGTCGACGAATAATTTTATTACTACGCAAGATGAGATCGCTCAGGTGGCGGAAAAAGGAGGTTGGACGGATCTCGATGGTGTGATGTCTCGTCCTTGGAATGCCCAACCCATTTCGGTCACCATCAATAATATGATGATCGGCCTGGGAGGAATCGATTTCCAAGTTCCCGCGGCGATAAAAGGGGATGTGGTATTGAAAGATGCCCGTAATTATCTGGGCCTTCGATTGGAAAAACACTTACCGGTTTCCACGAACGATCCGGCGGCGGGCTATTTCTTCGACGCGCTTCCCGCGAAGATTGATCCTCGTGCCACTAAGTTGTTCCATATCCCGGGGTATGACGACGGTGTTGTTTATTTCTCGGGCATTGGTTTGGCGGATAAGGCTCGTTTGGCGGATCCCGCTACCGGGAATGTAGAAGAAAACGGCAAGGCCTATTTGGAGTTGAACGTGAAATATACTTGGAACACTTGGGTCGCGGGAAAATGGGATAAATACGCCGCATTAACCAGTGAATTGACAGGCGCGAGTAAGACGTATCCCTCTTTATCCAAGATCTATCGGGAAAGCACAAACAAGCGTGTTTGGTTTGGCCCGTGGGAAACGGAGTTCTTATTGGCGGAAGCCGCTTTGTATGGTTGGAATGTACAAGGTAGTGCCAAATCTCATTATGAGGCGGGTATAGCGGCTAGTTTTGAGTATCATGGTGTATCCGGGTTTTTAAATGATTATTTGAGCTCTACGGAATATAATCGGGTGGGTACCTCTGTCGCTTTTGACCATACGGCGGAAGCAAAGTCTCATACGGCTGAATATGTAGATGGTTATACCGGCGAGAAAAAGACGGTTACTTATACTTATCCGAAGAACTCCATTTATAAGAATGGTACGGTCAATAATGACAAGCTGACAAAGATAATCTCACAGAAATACTTGGCACAAGTTCCTTGGTTACCTTTAGAGGCATGGTCTGATCATCGTCGTTTAGGTTTACCCTTCTTTGAGAATCAGGCTGTTGAAATAGACTATAACGTTTCCAGCAATGAGTTGCCTCTTACCCGCGCTAACTGCAAAGAATGTAAGTGGGAATTCTATCAAGAACGTCTACGCTATCCGGCGAATATGGAAATCAATAGCAGGGATAGTTATGTAAAAGCTGTCGAGCTACTGGGTGGAGCGGATTTAATCTCTACTCCGCTATGGTGGGTTAAACATTGATTTATAGGAAAGCCCAAGGTGAGGGATTATGCCTCCGCCTTGGGCTGTTTTGGGTTACCTCTTGTGTCTGTGTAAGCTTATCGCGCGGTAGGGTAAAAATTATTGCATACCCTCCGTAGTCATTTCCTTGTTGATCTTTTTAACCAATCCCTGAAGAACGGCACCCGGGCCCAACTCGATGAAGTGAGTGGCACCGTCGGCGATCATGTTCTGTACGCTTTGGGTCCAACGTACCGGGGCGGTTAACTGCGCGATCAAGTTTGCCTTGATTGTCTCCGGGCAGGTCTCGGCTATCGTGCTTACGTTCTGGTAAACCGGGCAAGATGGTTTACGGATCGTCGTAGCTTCGATAGCGGCGGCCAACTCCGCACGGGCCGGTTCCATCAACGGTGAGTGGAACGCTCCACCTACTTTCAACTTCAAAGCGCGCTTGGCGCCTGCGGCCAATAACTTCTCGCAAGCCTGATCGATACCGGGGATAGAGCCGGAGATAACCAGTTGACCCGGGCAATTGTAATTGGCGCAAACCACTACCTCGTCCTTGATGCTCGCGCAAATTTCCTCAACCGTCGCGTCCGGCAAGGCCAATACAGCGGCCATTGTCGAGGGAGTCTTCTCGCAAGCCTTCTGCATGGCCAGGGCACGTTTGGAAACTAATACCAGGCCATCCTCGAACGACAAGGCTCCGGCGGCTACCAAGGCGGAGAATTCTCCTAATGAGTGACCTGCGGTCATGTCCGGTTGGAATTGATCACCTAATGTTTTCGCGAGAATGACAGAGTGTAAGAAGATCGCAGGTTGAGTAACCTTGGTTTGTCTCAGATCCTCGTCTGTTCCGGCAAACATTAAATCCGTGATGCGGAAACCCAGGATCTCATTCGCCTTCTCAAACATCTCTTTAGCAAGAGGATTATTCTCGTAGAGGTCTTTGCCCATACCTACGAACTGTGCTCCCTGACCGGGAAATACGTACGCTTTCATCTTTCTAATTTTTCTAATTTCAGTTTTTTAAGACGGCGCAAAGGTAATAAATTTGGAATAATGAGGCTACTATCCATTACAAATTGTATCTTTGCCCCCGTAGAAACGGGAATATTAATGACTAATATTACAATATCATGAATGAATTACTCTTTTTAGGAAATTTAGGTACAGGCGAGATCGTGATCATCGCCATTGTTGTGTTGTTGCTTTTCGGTGGTAAGAAAATTCCTGAGCTGATGAAAGGTATCGGTAAGGGTGTGAAGAATTTCAAGGACGGTGTAAAAGGATTGGAAGACGATATCAAATTAGACGATACGGAAAAGAAGTAAAGGAAGATGCAACAAGAAGAAATGTCATTCTGGGATCACCTGGAAGAACTTCGTTGGACTTTATTTCGTTCTATTTTAGCGCTCTTTGTTTTTGCTATAGCCGGGTTCTCGGTAATGCCGTGGCTGTTCGATAATGTCGTGATGGCCCCGTGTAGCTCCGATTTCATCGTCTATCGGGAAATGTGCAAGATCAGTTCTCATTTTTCTTTTCTCCCGGACTTTTGTAATGATACGTTCCATGTGAACATTGTCAATATCAAGCTGGCTTCCCAGTTCTTCACGCACATGACCAGTTCTTTCTGGTTGGCGTTGTTATTGACTTTTCCCTATTTGATGTGGGAGGTCTGGAAGTTCGTAAGTCCGGCTCTCTACGAGAATGAGAAGAAAAATGTACGTTGGGTATTCCTGTTCGGGACCATTATGTTCTTTGTCGGATGCGCGATCGGCTATTTCCTGGTGTTCCCGATGACACTGCGTTTCTTGGCGACCTACGAGTTGAGTGCCGCCATTACGGAACAGGTATCCCTTGATTCTTACATGGATAACTTCTTGATGTTGATATTCGTGATGGGAATCGTATTCGAGATGCCCTTGTTGTCTTGGCTATTATCTCAGATAGGGCTGCTAAACCGCTCGTTCTTCCATAAATACAGGCGGCATGCTGCTGTCGGCCTGTTAGTGGGCGCGGCGTTCATCACTCCAAGCAGTGATCCGTTTACGTTAAGTATCGTATTCTTGCCGCTCTACGGTTTGTATGAGTTGAGCGCGTTCTTCGTGAAGAAAGCCCCCGAGGAGGAAGAAGACGAGGAGAACGAGGATGAGGCGGATAAAAATGAGGAATAAATCCCGAAAGTGATAAACGCGATAGAAAAAAGACGTAACTCTGTTTAAGGGTTGCGTCTTTTTTGTCATAAACAGTTTCTCTTTCGAAATAATTTACGTATGTTTGCTCAAACTCAAAACGAATTGCATTACATGAAGCACAGGTTTATATGGGCGGTCTCTTTGCTGGCACTCGCGGCCTGCACGCCTGAAAAGAAACAGGAGGCGGATTATCTGCGGTACGTGAATCCGATGGTCGGTACGGATTTCACCGGGAATACGTATCCGGGAGCGCAGGTTCCTTTTGGAATGGTACAATTAAGTCCGGATAACGGCTTGCCGGGCTGGGATCGGATCTCCGGCTATTTCTATCCGGATACGACAATCGCCGGCTTTAGCCATACGCACCTTTCCGGTACGGGAGCCGGCGATCTATATGATATCTCTTTTATGCCCGTGACCCGTCCCTATAAGGAGGCTCCGGCGCCATTGGGCATTTATTCTACGTTCTCGCATAATGACGAGGCGGCATCAGCGGGGTATTACCGGGTGCTGTTGAAAGATTATAATATTAATGTAGAGCTGACGGCTACTGAGCGTTGCGGCATCCAACGCTATACCTTCCCGGAGGCGGAGGCTTCGGTATTCTTGAACTTGAAGAAGGCGATGAACTGGGATTTCACCCTGGACTCTAAGATTGAGGTGGTGGATTCCGTGACGATTCGCGGCTATCGTCTCTCACAAGGTTGGTCGCCCCTGCAACAGGTTTATTTCGAGACTCGTTTTTCGAAGCCATTTGTTGCCTGTCACATGGACACGACCTCTATCGTGACGAAAGATAAAGGGTGGATCGGCACGGCTTATGTGGCCCGTTTCGATTTCAATACGAAAAAGGACGAGGAAATCCTTGTTACTACAGGTATCTCCGGTGTGAGTGAGGAAGGCGCGGGAAAGAATCTCCGTGCGGAAGCTCCGAAAGACGATTTCGATTTCTATCAGGCGCAGGCCGGCGCGAATTGGAATAAGCAACTTGCCAAGATCGAGGTGAAAAGCCGGAATACAGAGGACAAGGTGAAATTCTATACCGCCTTGTATCATTCCATGATCGCCCCGACTATCTACAGTGACGTGGATGGCTCTTATTATGGTCCGGACCGGCAAATCCATAAAGCCGACGGTTGGACGAATTATTCCACCTTCTCATTGTGGGATACCTATCGTGCGTCCCACCCGTTGTTTACCTATACGGAGCCGGAACGTACGAATGATATGATCAAGGGGTTCCTTAAATTTTACGAGCAGAGTGGCGCCTTGCCCTTGTGGAACCTGTATGGTTGGGAGACAAATATGATGATCGGTTATCACGCTGTGCCGGTTATCGTGGACGCTTATCTGAAAGGTGTGGGCGATTTTGACCCGGAAGAGGCGCTCGATGCTTGTGTCGCTACGGCGAATCGGGATGATTACCGGGGTATCGGCGATTATAAGAAACGGGGATACGTGCCGGCTTATAGCGATCCGGAAAAATGGGAGAACTGGTCTTTATCGAAGACGTTGGAATATGCCTACGATGATTATTGCATCGCTAAGATGGCCGAGAAGATGGGCAAGAAAGAGATCGCCGACGAGTTTTATAAACGTGCCCGGAATTATCGTAACGTATACAATCCGGCCACTTCTTTTATGCAGCCTCGCGACGAGAAAGGTAATTTCGCCACGAACTTCAGCCCGGACGATTATACCGAGGATATTTGCGAGAGCAATGGCTGGCAATATTTCTGGTCTGTTCCTCATGATTTGGACGGATTGATCGGTTTGGTAGGAGGTAAGGAGCGTTTCGCCGAGAAATTGGATAGCATGTTTACCCATGTGCCGAAGTCGGATAAGGAATTGCCTATCTTCAGTACCGGTATGATCGGCCAGTACGCGCATGGTAATGAGCCTAGCCATCATGTGATTTACCTATATAATAAGGTAGGCCAGCCTTGGATGACCCAGAAATACGTGGCTCAGGTATTACATGACTTGTATCGGAATGCCCCGGACGGTATTTGCGGTAATGAGGATTGTGGGCAGATGTCCGCCTGGTTCGTATTCAGTTCGATGGGATTCTACCCGGTAGATCCGGTTAGCGGGCTGTATGAGATCGGTTCCCCGCTATTCCCGGAAGTGAGGATGCGTCTGGAGAATGGAAAGACCTTTACGGTATTGGCTCCGGAAGTGTCTGCCGAGAACATTTACATCCAATCCGTGAAACTGAATGGACGGCCTTATGACAAAAGTTATATCACCCATGAGCAAATCATGAGCGGGGCGACATTGGAGCTCGTAATGGGTAGCCAGCCGGGACCGGTATGGTATACGGGCGACTCTTTCCCATAAGCCGCGGCAAGATTCTTTACGATATTCCAAGTACGCTTATCACGGTGGCGGCATATTCCGCGGATTCTTGTATATTTTTGTATCTTTACGCCAAATTCAGGATAGAATGGCGAAAACAAAAACGGTATATGTCTGCTCCAACTGTGGCGCTGATTCCCCGAAATGGCTGGGCAAATGCCCGAATTGCGGGGAGTGGAACACCTATGTAGAGGAGATCGTGACAAAGGAGCCTGCCATGAAGCGGCCGGTTCCCGGTAGTATGGAGGGCAATAAGATCCGCCCGGTGTTGTTGCGTGATATAACGACGGAAGCGGAGGCCCGTATCGATTTAAAGGATGATGAATTAAACAGGGTTCTCGGCGGAGGCTTAGTAAAGGGCTCTTTGGTCTTGATCGGTGGAGAGCCGGGAATCGGTAAATCCACGTTGGTCTTGCAAACCGTGTTAGGCTTGACAGGCTTGAAAACCCTATATGTCTCGGGCGAGGAGAGCAGCCGCCAGTTGAAACTCCGGGCCGACCGATTGCCGCACGACAATCCGAACTGTTTCATCCTATGCGAGACACATCTGGAACAGATCTTCGCGCAGGCGGCCCATATCCGGCCGGACTTGATGATCATAGATTCCATACAGACCATCTTCACGGAAGTCGTGGAATCTTCCCCCGGCAGTGTCTCCCAGGTACGCGAGTGTAGCGCCGCTATCTTGAAATACGCCAAGGAAAGCGGTGTTCCGGTCTTATTGATCGGCCATATCAATAAGGAAGGCAGCATCGCCGGCCCGAAAGTGCTGGAGCATATCGTGGATACGGTGTTGCAGTTTGAGGGTGATCAACATTATATGTATCGTATCCTGCGGAGCATCAAGAACCGTTTCGGCAGTACGGCGGAACTCGGGATTTACGAGATGCGCCGGGACGGGCTTCGGGAGGTCAGCAATCCATCCGAGTTATTATTAACCCAGAATCATGAGGGCCTGAGTGGTGTCGCCATCGCCGCCGCTATCGAGGGGGTACGTCCTTTCTTGATCGAGACGCAAGCCTTGGTTAGCTCGGCGGTTTACGGTACGCCACAACGTAGTGCCACCGGATTCGATTTACGCCGTATGAATATGTTATTGGCGGTATTGGAAAAAAGGGCGGGTTTTAAGTTGATCCAAAAAGATGTTTTCTTGAATATCGCCGGAGGATTGAAAGTAAATGATCCGGCTATCGACTTGGCGGTAATCAGCTCCATCCTTTCCTCTAGCTTGGATATCAGCATCGAGCCGGGTGTTTGTATGGCCGGAGAGGTAGGCCTGTCCGGGGAGATCCGTCCGGTCAACCGTATCGAGCAACGTGTTTTGGAGGCGGAGAAGCTGGGGTTCTCCCGGATTATCATTCCATATAATAATCTAAAAGGTTTCGATACGGCGAAAAGCAAGATCCAAATCGCACAGGTAAAGAAAGTGGAGGAAGCCTTTCGGCAATTATTCGGTTAATATATAAAACAATGATAAAAGAATTACAACTCCGGGTATTGCCGGAAGAGGCTGTTAATGAGCAATCGCTGAGGCAAGTAGTAGCTCGTGAGACGGGTGAGGCTCCGGAAAACATTTGGGTCGTACGTGTATTGAGACGTTCGATAGACGCACGCCGGCGGACGATATTTGTCAACGTGAAACTGCGTGCCTTTATGAACGAGATGCCCGGCGAGCCGGAATACCAATCGATAGCCTATAAAGATGTCTCGGCCGGGAAACCGGTGATTGTGGTAGGCGCCGGTCCGGGAGGTCTGTTCGCTGCCTTGCGTTTGATAGAGTTAGGCTTGCGCCCCATCATCATCGAGCGAGGTAAGGACGTGCGGGAACGCAAGAAAGATATTGCCTTGATCAGTCGCGAGCAGAAGGTGGACGGAGAGTCAAACTATAGTTTCGGCGAGGGCGGTGCCGGCGCTTATTCCGACGGTAAGCTGTATACCCGTAGCAAGAAAAGAGGCTCGGTAGATAAGATATTGAATATCTTCTGCCAGTTTGGAGCCAGCCCCTCTATCTTGGTGGATGCCCATCCGCATATCGGAACCGATAAGCTCCCCCGTGTGATCGAGAATATCCGGGAGCAAATCAAGCGATGCGGCGGAGAGGTGTATTTCGAGACCCGTATGGATGCTTTTATCATGAAAGAGAACGAGGTGATCGGTATCGAGACAAATACGGGAAAGGCGTTTTATGGGCCTGTTATCTTGGCGACCGGCCATTCCGCCCGTGATGTCTATAACTATTTATACGAACGCCAGATCCGGATCGAGGCGAAGGGGATTGCGGTCGGTGTTCGTCTGGAACATCCTCAGGAATTGATCGACCAGATCCAGTATCACCGGAAAGAGGGACGTGGGAAATATCTTCCCGCGGCAGAGTATGGTTTTGTGACGCAAGCGAATAACCGAGGCGTCTATTCCTTCTGCATGTGTCCGGGAGGTTTCGTGGTTCCTGCGGCGAGCGGGCCTAAGCAGGTCGTGGTAAATGGGATGTCGCCTTCCAACCGAGGTTCCCGCTGGTCGAACTCCGGGATGGTGGTGGAGATCCGACCGGAAGATTATTCCGAGCTGGTGGGGCAGGAAGAACTTTATCTCCGGAATGGCGAGAAGGTGGACGCGGATTCCCCATTAGCGTTGATGGCCTTTCAGGAACGTCTGGAAGAGGTCTGCTGGCTAAACGGAGGCATGAGGCAAACAGCTCCTGCCCAGCGTATGGACGATTTCATGCGGAAGAAGAACTCTTTCGATTTACCGGTATCCTCGTATACGCCGGGCCTGCTGGCCTCTCCGTTGCATTTTTGGATGCCGGAATTTGTGACCGTTCGCCTGCGTGAAGGTTTCCGTTATTTCGGTAAGGTCTCCAGGGGCTTCTTGACCAACGAGGCGACCATGATCGGCGTAGAAACCCGTACATCCGCTCCGGTTCGTATCCTCCGTGATCGGGAGACCTGTCAACACGTCACGATAAAAGGTCTTTTCCCTTGCGGTGAGGGGGCCGGTTACGCGGGAGGGATCGTATCTGCCGCTATCGACGGAGAACATTGCGCGGAAGGCGCTTCCCTCTTTTTAGCATAGGAGCGTCGAATTATTCGATCGTTATACTTTGGATGCGGATGTCTTTCTTCGGACGGTCATTCCGGTCTTTCGGCTGGGTGGCGATCAGATCCAGGACGTCGAAACCCTCCGTCAGCTCTCCGAAGATCGTATAGGTGCCGTCCAGATGATGGCAACCGCCTACGGTGGTATAAGCCTTCCGTTGCTCGTCCGTAAATAGCAAATGTCCGGGAGTCGCTTGAATAACGGAATCTATCTGGGCGTTGATCACTCTCAATCGCTTCTGGTATTCCCGTTTATTACTCATCTTTATCATATTCAGCTCCGCACGGACCGGCGTGTAAAACTCCTTCAGGGCCTTTTGCCGGGCCGGGTAGTTGGCGATACGCTCCAATGTGTCCAGTTCGGTTTCCCGGTAGACCTTCCCCTGCACGATAAAGAATTGCGACATATCCGATTTCTTTTGCGGGTTGATATCGTCCGGTTGGCGGGGAGCGGCCAAGGCTCCTCTCTTATGAAAATAGTTCTCGTTGATCTCGGGCGGGATCTCGGCGGAAGGATCGCCGAAACCGCATTTGGCACCGGCGGGAGCGTTCTTGGAATCCGGGGCTCCTCCTTGGATCATAAACTCCGGCAGGACACGGGTGAATAAGGTCCCGTTGAAATCCCCCCGTTTCGCCCGTTCGATGAAAGTACGGGTGTGATTAGGCACATCATCGTATAGCATGGCTTTCATAGTGCCTACATTTGTTTTAATAACTACCGTTTTCCCCGCTTCTTGAGCCGGGGTGGCTACCGCGCAAAGGAGTAGCGCTGATAAAATATAATAGATCTTTTTCATGAGATTTTAATTTGAAGGGTAAATATAAGCGTTATGTTGTAAAACACAAAGTAAATGCCTAACTTCGCGCCTATATTAATAGGTATTAATAGGTAATAAGATTTTTAAAGATTTTGGTATGGATTGGATAAACGATTTATTATGGGGAGAAGGTATCGGGCACTCCATCCTTTTACTATCTTTCGTGATCGCCGCCGGCATCCAGTTAGGAAAGATAAAGGTGTTTGGGATTTCGCTTGGGATTACTTTGGTGTTGTTTGTAGGTATTATTCTAGGGCATTTCGGATTTACGATTAGCCACAATGTGATTCATTTCTTTAAGGAGTTTGGATTGATCTTATTTGTTTATTCGGTAGGTATGCAAGTCGGGCCGGGTTTCTTCTCGTCGTTTAAGCAGGGGGGGATCACGTTGAATATGCTTGCCTGTGGAATAGTCTTCCTCGGTGTGGCTACGGCTTTGGTATTGCATTTCGTGACAGGTGTCCCGATGCCTACGATGGTGGGTATTTTATCGGGAGCGGTGACGAATACTCCCGGATTGGGCGCGGCTCAGCAGGCTTATTCCGATATGTATGGAGTTTCTGATAATACGATCGCCTTGGGTTACGCCGTGGCTTATCCGCTGGGCGTGATCGGTATTATTCTTTCGATCATTTTCGTGCGTTACGTATTCCGTGTGAATTTCGATAAGGAGAATGACGATTTGAATAAGGAGGATACCTCGCATACGAATGAGGCGAAGCCGATCTCGTTGGTCGTAAAGAACCCGGCGGTTTTCGGTAAGACAGTAGGGGAGTTATCCGGTTTGATGGATCATCTGGATTTCGTGATCTCCCGTGTGTGGCGTAATGACAACAAGCAGATCGAGATCGCTTCCGCCGGTACGATCTTGCATGAGGATGATAAGATTTTCGTGATCACGACCGATCAAGATGCTGACTCCGTAAAGATATTCATCGGCGAGGAGATCGATATGGAGCGTAAGCAATGGATCCGTATGGAAAGCCAGTTTATCAACCGCCGTATCTTGATCACAAAGCCGGATTTGAATGGCAAGAAGCTGGGACAATTGAAATTACGCAAGCTATACGGTATCAACATCACCCGTATCACCCGTGTGGGAGTGGACTTGGTAGCTACGCCGGGCTTGACGTTGCAGGTGGGCGACCGTGTGAATGTGGTGGGTACCGAGACGGCCGTGGCTAACGTGGAGAAGGTATTGGGAAACTCCATGAAACGTCTGAACGAGCCGAACTTGATCACGATTTTTATCGGTATTGCTCTCGGTATTGTCTTAGGTAGTATTCCGATCACGTTCCCGGGTATTCCGCAACCGGTTAAGTTAGGTTTGGCGGGAGGTCCGTTGATCGTGGCGATCTTGATTAGCCGTTTTGGCTACCGCTATAAGTTGGTTACCTATACGACCCAGAGCGCTAACTTGATGTTGCGCGAGGTCGGTATCACCCTCTTCCTCGCTTGCGTGGGTATCAGCGCCGGCGATGGTTTTGTGGATACGATCGTGAACAATGGTGGATTCGCTTGGATCGGCTACGGTTTCATTATCACGACCGTTCCCTTGCTGATCATCGGTTGTGTAGGCCGCTATTTCTATAAGATCAATTATTTCACCTTAATGGGTTTGATCGCCGGTAGTACGACGGATCCGCCCGCCTTGGCTTACTCGAACGCCACGGCCGGAAACGACGCTCCTTCCGTAGGTTACGCCACGGTATATCCGTTAACCATGTTCTTGCGGGTGCTTACGGCGCAAGTATTGATTTTGTTCTTCGCTTGACGCGGTAGACTTCTTATCAGGTTAAAAAGGGAAAATCCCTCTTCGCTTTCTCTTGTTCGAGATTGAGCGAAGGGGGATTATTTTTTATTAGATTAACAGCGGTGAAGGTAAGACTAATAAAATAAAGCGCGGGACGAACGGTTTGTTTCTATGTGAACGGCGTTGACATGATTCAATAAAAGATAACAAAAAGGTCGGATAAACAAGTATTTAAGGAGGATTTATATGAAAAAAGGAGATGTAGTGGCGGGTATATTGGCTTATATAGCCCACCTTTGCGAGTTGGGCCGTTATTCCACGGCGAAGAGCTATCGGGACGCTTTACGCTCGTTCAAGAGTTTTTGCGGGATGGAGGAAATCCCATATGCCTATATAGACAGAGAACGGCTCTTGCTTTATCAGGCATGGTTGTTGAAGCGGGGCTGTACGCGCAATACGGTATCGACGTATATGCGGCGGATCCGGCATATCTATAACTTGGCGGTGGAGGCGGGCGAGGCCTCGTACATCCCGAATCTGTTCAAGGGAGTGTTCACGGGGGTGGAGAACCGTCGGAAAAGGGCCTTGCCGGCGGAGGAGATGCGCCGTTTGATGCGCGGCACGGTGGTTGATCCGTCCTTGCGTCACATGCGCCTGGCCGTCCGTTTGATGTTTGCGTTTTGCGGGATGGCGTTCGTGGATCTGGCGCATTTGCGTTGGGCAAATATTCGCGAGGGGGTCTTGTCGTACTATCGTCAGAAGAGCGGTTCATTCATCCAGATCGAGATTCCCTCCGAGGTGTTTCCGATCTTGGAGGAACTGGCGGCATGTACGGGCAAGGATTCGCCTTATCTTTTTCCATTCTTGAGTGGCGCACGGGAAGGGGAGGATGCCTATAAGGAGTACAACGGAGCCTTGGCGCGTTTCAACCGGTCCTTGAAGTCGTTGGCGAAAGCGGTGGGGCTGACCACTCCGGTCAGTTCGTACACGATCCGCCATTCGTTTGCCACGACCCTGAAAGAGCGAGACGTGCCGATAGCGGTGATCAGCGAACTTTTAGGCCACAAGTCGATCCGGACTACACAGATCTATCTGAAAGGCTTTTCCATGGAACGGTTGTCGGTGGTGAACCGGGCTTGTTTCGAGAGCGTCTACCTGCCGATACACAAGGAGGCGGGAGGATAGCTACTTGGCGAGTAGCGCTCGCATTACGGGCGCAAATGTAAGGAAAAAAAACGAAAATCAAGCCTTTTCGGAGTAAAACTTTCCTTTTTTACGTATTGTCAATCCGCCCATGGCTTCGTTCCGGCTTATTGGACGGGTGTTTTTCCCCTTATTCTGTCTTTCCCGTTCATGTATGCGCATGACGATCCGGGCAGAAGGTATATCCCTTTTGCCTTTATTCCGCATGAAGCGGTAAAATGAGCCGCAGATGACGCGGATCGAGCAGATGTACGCAGATTTTAAAGATAAAACATACGTATCCGCATCATTCTACGGCCCCCCCGATACCTGATTTTTGGCTACTCGCCAAGTAGCTAACCGATTCAAGCGATGGTAATTTTCAGTATTGCCAAAAAGCAAAATATAAATAACTGTTTATCAAGATGATATAAAGGTATCTTGGTAGGGCTCCGAATTGTCGTGAGGTCTGTTTTCGGGCCATGAGACAACCACTGGAAAAGATAATCATAAGGATGGAACTATTGACAAGCAAGTGCTCGGATAGGATCATGGAGCATGTTCGCAAGCGACGTGACCAAGAGGCTGTCCGCTGGTACGTGCTCACGCTTCCTACCGCGGGTGGCGGGCGTGACAAGATCAGCCCCTCGAAGGGGTTGGACGCGGAGCTTTCCCGCCGCGAGCGTCGCGGGGAGACGTTGTTCGAGTATTTCGCTCCCTCGTACGTCGAGGCGAGGAAGGTAGGTGGCAAGCTGGTCAACACAAGGCGACCCCTGCTATACAACTACGTGTTCATCCACGCCTCGGAGAACGAGATCTTCCGGATGAAGCGAACGCTTCCCCTGTACAATTTCCTACCCCGGATCTCCTCCGACGGACCGTCTTACTTTCCCTACCTCTCGGATTGCGAGATGGATACCTTACGTTGGGTGGCGAAATCGTATTCCAACGAGCTTCCCGTATATGTGCCGGATAATGCTCGTTTGCTGAAAGGCGACCGTGTGCGTATCACCTCGGGCGCTTTCTCGGGAATGGAGGCGGAGGTGGTGATCCAGCCGGGCGGTGGTCATAAGGACGTGATGGTGCGCATCCTCGATTGTATGTGGGTTCCCTTGTTTGAGGTGAGGCGTGGCGAGTACGAGCTGATCGAGTTGAACGCGAGGAGCAAGCATATCTATACCCATTTGGACAACGACCGTATCGCCAAGGGGCTTCACGATGCCCTGGGTCGTCACCGTTCCGGCGGTGTCGTGCGCGAGGAGGATCTTCGCCTGGCCCGCGAGGTGCTTTGCGGTTATGCCTTCCTCAGTCCGGACACCGATGTGACGCGTTGTAAGGTATACTCGTTACTCCTCCCGGCCTACAAGCTGTTGGGCGAGACGGATGAGTTCGATCGCTTGCACGCTACGGTACGTAGCATACTCCCCGCGGTAAAGGCGGCGCAATCCCGCGCCTTGTTGTTGGTCACGCTCTACGGCTGCACGGACAGCAGCCTTTACCAGCGCATGGCGCACGAGCTGGTTGACCCTTGGCAAGCCGAGGCCTCACCCAAGAAGAGCAAGTCCGTATTGATACATCGTTTACGTGATTACGACCGTTGGTTCGGGCACGAGATCGGTTGACGATCTAGTAGGCAGTCGACAGGGGAAAGTGATACATGAGAGCTATGAGAGAAGAGAGAGAGGGGTGCGACGTTCCTTCGGGCATCCGGTTGATGAACCTGTTGCGTGCGCGTTTGGCAGAGATCATGGATCGCGAGCGTGCGAACCGAAATGCGATACACCTCTATTGCACGGGATCCTATTGGGTGGCCTTCGAGCGCTCGGCCTACCAGTTGCGCCGTGCGTTCCCGGACAGCGAGACCATGCCGATGCGCCTGTTCGGTTACCCCTTCCCGGTGGTGATGGTATCCGTCACGGATCGCTCGCTCCGTGCGTATGCCCGTGCGCACATCCTTAAAAAGGACGAGAAGGATTACAAGCTATTGACCGTCCCCGGACTTCCCATAGCGGCCTACCGTGAGTGGCATGCCGGCGAGGTGGAAGGGTTGCCTGCATCTAGGCTTGAATGGTCTGATCAAGCGAAATAAGGAACAATAAGATACTTTACCAACGCACCTAAGATACTTTACCAACGCACCTAAGATACATGGGGGATGAACCTAAGATGCTTTTTGTACGAAACAAAGCCCCGCATGTCAGCTACTTCGTAAGCAGTCACTTTAGACCATATTGACATTCCTTATAAATAGATTCACTTTCACCCCGAATTTAAAACGTAGTGAAAGATGAATCGCAAAAAGAGAGAAGGAGACTTTTATGCCTCCAAGGTTCGCCTGTTCCCGACATAAAGCAATCCGTAGATCTGAACCGGCCGATTGAACGGAGTCGGGAACGGAAAAAGAGCGAACAACCCCGATAAGTAAAGAATTATTATCGAGATAGGTATGGAGAAATCGTAAATGTGATTATCTTTGTTGGGGAGAAGAGGTAACATTTAAAATTCAAAGAGGGTCATGAAAGGACTAAATAGGCGATTATATCCGATAGGGATCCAGACATTCTCGGAAATCCGGGAGGGTAATTATGTGTATGCTGATAAGACGGATTTGGTCTATCGGTTGACGCATTCAGACTCGAAATATATCTTCTTGAGCCGTCCCCGCCGTTTCGGCAAGTCGTTGCTGACCTCCACGCTCCGCAGCTACTTCGAGGGTCGTAAGGAACTGTTCGAGGGGCTGGCCGTCGAGAAATTGGAGAAGGAATGGACGAGCCATCCGGTGCTTCATTTCGACATGAGTACGGCCAAGCACATGGATAAAGAAGACCTGATCCTTGAGTTAGAGGAAAAACTGATCAATTACGAGGCTCAATATGGCCGAGGAGAGGGAGAGATCAAGGTGAATCAACGGTTGAAAGGACTTATCAAGCGTGCTTACGAGCAGACGGGTCAAAAGGTAGTGGTCTTGATCGATGAGTACGACGCTCCGCTCTTGGATGTGGTGCACGAGGAGAAGGATCTTCCCGTTCTTCGCAACGTGATGCGTAACTTCTACAGCCCGTTGAAGGCGTGCGACCCCTACTTGCGTTTCGTCTTCCTGACGGGTATCACGAAATTCTCCCAACTGAGCAT
The DNA here is from genome assembly GCF_011038785.1 of Parabacteroides sp. ZJ-118. Taxonomy (GTDB): domain Bacteria; phylum Bacteroidota; class Bacteroidia; order Bacteroidales; family Tannerellaceae; genus Parabacteroides. Next base: position 3,028 of record NZ_JAAKDT010000033.1, on the reverse strand, counting down.
CTTTAGCGAGTTGAACAATATATTGAACATCAGTATGTTCCCGGAGTATGCCACGCTCTGCGGCATCACGGAGGAGGAGATACGGGAACAGATGGGCGAGGGTATTGACCGTTTGGCAGTCAACCTCGGCGTTACCCCGGAAGAGGCTTTGAAGTCATTGAAAAAGAATTACGACGGATACCATTTCGCTTGGCCGTCGCCTGATATCTATAATCCGTTCAGTTTGCTGAACGCGCTGGCAAACGGTCGGATCGACTCCTACTGGTTCGGTAGCGGGACGCCTACTTATCTGATTGAGATGCTGCGTAAGTTCCACGTGATCCCGCAGGAGATCGGTAATCGAAAATGCGTGGCGGCCGACTTTGACGCGCCAACGGAACGGATGACGAGCATCACGCCGTTGCTGTACCAAAGCGGCTATATCACGATCAAGGGCTATTCCCGTTTTTCCGACCTGTATCAGTTGGACATTCCGAACAGGGAGGTGCGGATCGGTTTGATGCGCAGCCTGTTACCCAACTACGTGCAACGTCCCGCCGAGCTGAATACGCTGGTAGCGGAAATGGCGGAGAAGATCTACAACGGTGACATGGAGGGTGCGTTGCGTTTGATGCGCACGGTTCTTTCCACGATCCCCTATTGCGAGAACACGCATTACGAGGGCCATTACCAGCAGCTGCTTTATGTGATTTTCACGCTGCTCGGCAATTATGTGGATGTGGAGGTCCGTACGCCGAAGGGCCGTGTGGACATGGTGCTCCGCACACCTTCCACGCTTTACGTGATCGAGTTGAAGCTGGACCAAAGCGCCGAGGCAGCCATGGAGCAGATCGATCTGAAGGAGTATCCCGAACGTTTCGTCCTCTGCGGTCTTCCGGTGGTGAAGGTCGGCATCAATTTCAGTACGGAGAAGCGTACGATCGAGGGGTGGAAGATAGAAGATGGGGGATTATTATCAGGATAGGCGTGGAGGAATCGTAAATGTGATTATCTTTGTTGGGGAGAAGAGGTAACATTTAAAATTCAAAGAGGGTCATGAAAGGACTAAATAGGCGATTATATCCGATAGGGATCCAGACATTCTCGGAAATCCGGGAGGGTAATTATGTGTATGCTGATAAGACGGATTTGGTCTATCGGTTGACGCATTCAGACTCGAAATATATCTTCTTGAGCCGTCCCCGCCGTTTCGGTAAGTCGTTGCTGACCTCCACGCTCCGTAGCTACTTCGAGGGTCGTAAGGAGCTGTTCGAGGGTCTGGCCATCGAGAAATTGGAGAAGGAGTGGACGAGTCATCCGGTGCTTCATTTCGACATGAGTACGGCCAAGCACACGGACAAGGATCGGCTTCTGAACGAGTTAGAGAGGAAATTGTATGATTACGAGCAGATATACGGACGTGATGAGAGCGCTGTTTATACGAACCAACGATTGGAAGGTCTTATCAAGCGGGCTTATAAGCAGACGGGGCAAAAGGTAGTGGTCTTGATCGATGAATACGACGCTCCACTCTTGGATGTGGTGCATGAGGAAAAAGACTTGCCCCAGTTGCGCAACGTGATGCGCAATTTCTACAGCCCGTTGAAGGCCTGCGACCCCTACCTTCGTTTCGTCTTCCTGACCGGTATCACGAAGTTCTCCCAGCTGAGCATCTTTAGTGGGCTAAACAATATATTGAACATCAGCATGTTTCCGGAGTATGCCACGCTCTGCGGCATCACAGAGGAGGAGATGCAGGAACAGATGGGCGAAGGCATTGACCGGTTGGCTGCTAACCTCGGCGTTACCCCGGAAGAGGCTTTGAAATCATTGAAACAGAATTACGACGGGTACCATTTCGCATGGCCGTCGCCTGATATATACAATCCGTTCAGTTTGCTGAACGCATTGGCCAACGGTCGGATCGACTCCTACTGGTTCGGCAGTGGAACGCCTACCTACCTGATCGAGATGTTGCGTAAGTACCATGTGATCCCGCAGGAGATCGGCAATCGAAAATGTGTGGCAGCCGATTTTGACGCGCCAACGGAACGGATGACAAGCATCACGCCGTTGCTATACCAAAGCGGCTATATCACGATCAAGGGCTATTCCCATTTTTCCGACCTGTATCAGTTGGACATCCCAAATAGGGAGGTGCGAATCGGCTTGATGCGCAGCCTATTACCCAACTACGTGCAACGTCCCGCCGAACTGAATACGCTGGTGGCGGAAATGGCGGAGAAGATCTACAACGGTGACATGGAGGGTGCGTTGCGTTTGATGCGCACGGTCCTCTCTACGATCCCCTATTGCGAGAATACGCATTATGAGGGTCATTACCAGCAATTGCTTTATGTGATTTTCACGCTGCTCGGCAATTATGTGGATGTAGAGGTCCGTACGCCGAAGGGGCGCGTGGACATGGTGCTCTGCACACCTTCCACGCTTTACGTGATTGAGTTGAAACTGGATCAAAGCGCCGAGGCTGCCATGGAGCAGATCGACCTGAAGGAATATCCCGAACGCTTCGCCCTCTGCGGCCTTCCGGTGGTGAAGGTAGCTATCAATTTCAGTACGGAGAAACGTACGATTGAAGAGTGGAAGATAGAAGATGGGTGTATTAAAAATTAATGAAGATTATGAAAGGGAGACGATTATATCCGATAGGAATCCAAACATTCTCGGAAATCCGGGAGGGTGGTTATGTGTATGCTGATAAGACGGATTTGGTCTATCGGTTGACGCATTCAGACTCGAAATATATCTTCTTGAGCCGTCCCCGCCGTTTCGGTAAGTCGTTGCTGACCTCTACGCTCCGCTGTTACTTCGAGGGGCGTAAGGAGTTGTTCGAGGGGTTGTCCATCGAGAAATTAGAGAAGGAGTGGACGAGCCATCCTGTGCTTCATTTCGACATGAGTACGGCCAAGCACACGGACAAGGATCGGCTTCTGAACGAGTTAGAGAGGAAATTGTATGATTACGAGCAGATATACGGACGTGATGAGAGCGCTGTTTATACGAACCAACGATTGGAAGGTCTTATCAA
>NZ_JAAKDT010000032.1 GCF_011038785.1 Parabacteroides sp. ZJ-118 | reverse complement strand
TCTGGATCTCGAAGATGACCAACTCTCCCTTCTCGCTCTCGGCCAAGATGTCCACTCGGTTGAACTTATCCTCAGGGCTCTCCTGGTTCGACTCGCTCTCCAAGAATCGAACGATCTTGAAACGAGTTCCCAGCAAAGAGGTCATCAAACCCTCCAGTATGGCGTGGTTCGCCTTATTCCGGAGAAGGCGCTTCATCGCCCAGTCAAAACGTATGTAATGTTCCATAAGATCTTTTATTTTGCCGGATAAAGATACTGGTTTCTATCCATAAAAACAAAGGAATGGTCAAATTAAACCGCACCCTATTCCGGCATTCCTTTGAATGCCTATTCTAAGCTTCTTTGAATGCCTATCGTAAGCCTCTTACAATGCCTATTCAAGGGAGCTTACGATGGGCAGCGTAAGAAAACGCGGGTTATCAGCGTGTCTCATGTTAATGTTACTTCGCTTCCTCCCTCTCCCTCCGCTCACGGTTCCGGGTGATAAGCCTGTTGATCGACAGATGGAGTAGAGACCACAGGAAGAGGTTGAGGAACAAGAGGTAGGTGATATTTATACGCTTGGTTAGCAGCAGGTTCAACGTTATAAAGAAGACCGATACGCTCAGGATCGTCACCATCACCATCCGCACTCGCATACCCGTGCGTAACAACTTATGATGGAAATGATTCTTATCCGGTAAAAAAGGGTTCTTGTGCTCGCGCAGGCGGTGCAAGACCACCCGGATCACGTCCAGCAACGGTACCAACACCGTGGAGAAAGCGATCACCATATAGGGATTGGGCAGCTCCGGCGAGACTTGGTTCGTCACGCTCAGGTGGATGATCAGGAAACTGATCACGTAGCCCAGCGTGAGGCTGCCGGCGTCTCCCATGAATAGCTTATGGCCCCGGTTGGCGTTGCCGAATACGTTGTAACACCAGAATGGCATCAAGACACCCAGCGTGCAGATCGCCAGCAACGCGTAGACATACTGCCCGCAAAGATAGAATATCACGCTCAAGACCGACAAGGCGATGCAACAAAGCCCCGAGGCCAGCCCGTCGATGCCATCGATCAGGTTGATGGCGTTGGTGATATACACCACGGCAAACACCGTGAGCGGCATCCCGATCCATGCCGGCACCGAGTAGACGCCGAACAAGCCTCCCAACGAGTCGAACCAATTGCCGGACAATATCAATAGCAGCGCCGCAATAACCTGAACGACGAACTTATGGCGATAGCCCACACCCACCAGGTCGTCGCAAACGCCCACCAGATAAAGCAGCGTCATGCCCACGAACAGGAACAGGTACTCATAAAGCATGTGGAAGGACAGGCTCGACGACCCCATATCCCAAAAGTACAGGCGAAAACCGACCATCAGGAACATCGACATCAGGATCACCGGGAAAAAGGACAGCCCGCCCAGACGGGGAACAGGGGTCGTATGTACCTTCCGGGAATCCGGGATGTCATACAGGCGTTTCTTATGCGAGATCACCAGGATCCTCGGGATGATCACCATACCGAACAGTATGGACAGAAAGAAGCTGAACGATAAAAGCAATATTATTCGCATTTTCTTAATTCTCCAACAGAAAACGTGTTTGTGGCACGGAAAAATCTCCCACTTCTTCCGTATGCCATTCCCGATAACCCTCAAGCGAATGGGACGGGGCGGACAGTCGGCCATAATCATCACCTTCACGAAGGAAAAGATGTGTCCGGCTGTAAGCCCACAATTCCTTGTCGGCCCACGCGACCATCACGATAGGGAACGGATAGGTGGTGGGACGCATCGGGATTACTTGCGCACGGGAAGATATGCGATGTAAAAAGTAAGCGGATTTCTCAAACGCCACCCAATACGGACCCGTGCGATAAAGATAGATGAACGTGTGGTTGTCCGCCTCACGACTCAAAATATCTTGTAGATGATTTTCCAGCAGGGCGATCAGGCGTACACCGGATCGCTCCTCCTCTTTCTTATAAGATGTTCTCATACCTATTTAGGGTAGTACGTCCAGCAAATCCCGGGAAATACTGACCTTGGCACAGCCGAGCAAGTCTATGCGAATCACGAAACAGGTTCCACCATCCGGCGATTCCAACACGTTCCCCTCCAAACCACGCAGGGTTCCACCATTGATCCGCACCTTAGAGCCAAGCGGCACAGGACTGGGATCGATCGTGACAGGCTCGTCCGAATCGTTCACCATCCGGCGAAGCTTGGCCATCTGATCGTCCGGGATGAAAGCCACGGGACGTATGCCGCCTTGCCTCTCTCCGGCGATGTTCACCATGAAACGTTTGATGTATGGAAGACGTACGATCTCCTTTTTACGTAAGGTATCGGTACAGCGGATGAAGACTATGGAGCGGAACAAGATTCGTTCCACCCACTTCCGCTTGCCTGCCGCCGTGAGGGTCATCTCCTTTTGGGAAGCGACATAGACCTCATAATCCTTCTCCCCTTCCGGCTGGCTCGCCACACGTTTCTCTAATTTGTCGGCGCAAAGTTTCTCCGACTTATTGTTGACGATGGCGATATACCAACGCTTACGCATCGGTTTACTGTCTTGGAAAGGTATTGTCGGAACCATTTTCTCAACGCCTACGGCGTCGATACCCTCTGGAGGTACCGAATCCAAGACCGGTTTTGAGACATTCGTACACACTTGTTGACTATTGTCAAAAGGAAGGTCCAATACTTGAATCCATGCTCCTTTTCAAGATAAGAAAGCAGGCTACTTGGGAAGTAGCTTGTTCTTTCACGCCGCAAATTTAGTAAAAAGCACCGGAACAACAAACATTTTTCAAGCTTTGTGTAAGCTTGTGTAGGCTTTGTCTGTTTTCTGAATTTATTTTTCCCCGATTTTTCGTTTCTATTCGTGGTGTATGGACACGACAACAGAGACGAAACGACCTCCTATTTCCTGCATCGTCACGTCACCCCATGAAAATCGCACGAACATCGTGTAGAAACAGAACACGCCCCGTCTCATCCCCTCAAATGGGTATTTAAATTCCCTATCTTTACGCTACTTCCCAAGTAGCCAAGCGCTTACCCAGCCCCGGATACCGGCTTGTACACGCTCCCGAAACAGGCCCGGTTCACCGCCGACAGACGCTCCAAGGAAAAGCTCTTCAAATAGATCTGGGTGGTCTTGATGGACGTATGCCCCAGCAACTCGCTGATCACGTCGATCGGCACCTCCTGTTCCCGCAAGGTCGTGGCGAACGAGTGGCGGATCGTGTAAGAGGTGACCGGCTCGTCCACGCCGCAAGTCTCCGCCAACAACCTCAAGTCGCGGTTGAAACGGTACAGGGCCTTGTTGTATTCCACGTAGGCCTCCTCGCCCGTTTTCTTCCCGCTCAGGAATGGGAACAGGTAAGGTGACCCCTTGTCCGTGCAAGCCGCCAGCTCGTCCAACAAGTGACGTACCTCGGCGGGGATCTCCACCCGGATGAGGGACCCGCTCTTCTGTCGGTGGTACGACAAGACCCCGCCCTTGATGTTCTCTTTCCTCAAATGAGCGAAATCCACGAACGCCATACCGCTGAACGCGAACATCAGGCTAAAGGCCAGCCGGGTTCTCCGCATCTCCGGCTCGACTTCCGCGGTCCCCATCAACGAGCGCAAACTTCCCGAGGGCAACGCCCTCTTACGCTTGCTCTCCACGCCCGTGAATATCCCCTTGAACAAAAGAGGGATATAGGGAGCCTCGCCCGCCTCCACCGCCAAGTTGTAGATGTGACGGATCCGGCGCATATAGGTGGACACCGTATTCATGGAACATCCCCTGTCCAACAACCAGGACTGGTAACGCGAGAGCGTGTCCCTGTTAATATGAGAGTAAGGTATCCTCTCCTTGCCGCAAAACCTCCGGAACGAGTTCAACGCATCTTGATAACTCTTCGCCGTGGAATAATAACCACCCGCACGTAGCTTAGATATATACGCCAACATGCCTTCCATAAAACTTTTCTTATTCATAATCTTTTGTCGTAAGTACATCAAAAAAAGCACTATCTTTGGCTTTTCACAACTTCCCACCCTGTTATATGGTTTTTTGATAAACAATTGGGTACAGGTTATACCCCTGCCGGACGAACCTAAAAAAAGCCGGAGGAAATGGTTCCCTTCGGCTTTTAGCTATCGTTTGTTATGGGTATTTATTTGATAATACCTAATTTAGACTCACCAACGAAATCGATAATATGCTGGATCTCCTCACTCATCGGAACCTGATCCTTGATCATCAACAAGGCATCTGTAAGGCTGCTGTTTCCTTGGAAAATGATCCGGTACGCATGACTGATATGCTTGATAACCTTCTCATTGAATCCTTCATGAGACATGATGAAAGAATTCACTCCATAGTACGTGGTAGGCTCTTGAGCCGCTACGATAAAAGGAGGTATATCCTTACGGAAACGACAGCCGGTTTGAATCATTGCCCAAGATCCCACCCGGGATCCTTGGCTCATCAATACATTCCCCCCGAAGATCACGTAATCTTCCAAGATACAATTTCCGGAAATCTTACTACCATAGCCAAATACACTATGGCTTCCTATCCGCGTATCATGAGAGACATGTACCCCCTCATGCAAGAAATTACCATTTCCGATACAAGTACGTCCTTCCGCTGTCGTGGAACGGTTAATCACCACATTCTCACGGATCACGTTGTCATCCCCGACTACGGTGATCGTATCACCTCCCTTATAAAAGAAGTCCTGAGGCTCAGCGGCGATAACAGCCCCGTTAAATACACGGTTGCGATTTCCCATGCGTGTACCGCTCATTAAGCTGGCATGAGGCATGATCTCGCAATCATCCCCGATCTCCACGTTCTTATCAATGTACGCGAAAGGGTGAATCATAACGTTCTTCCCGATCCTCGCGCTTGAATCTACATAGGCTAATGGACTAATCATAACTTTACTACATTTAAAGGTTATTATTCTCTACCACCACCGATGGCACTGTATAAACTGACAACCGCTTGCATACGTTGCACATTGTCGGCCACTTCCGTCAACTGAGCGCTCAAAAGGCTCTGCTGGGCGGAAAGAATTTCCAAATAAGTAGATTGAGCTGATTGGAACAAGGCACTGGTGTAAGCCACCGCTTTCTCTAGCTGCTCGATCTGCGCTCTATCTTGAACAAGTTTCTTGCTCGTGGCATCATACTGACGTAAAGCATCACTCACCTCCTTACCAGCTTCCAGAATTGTCTGCTGATAATGCATTTGAGCGATCTTCTCTTCAGCCTTCGATACCTTCAAATTAGCGACCAACTTGCCATTGTTGAAAATCGGCTGAGCCAACGAAGCCAAAGCTTGAAACATAAATTGACCCGGATTGGCGACAGAGATGCCTGAACCATTCGTCCAACCGGCTGTCGCCGTGATATTCAATCCCGGATAAAAAGCGGCACGGGCTTTGTTCGTCGTATAATAGGCGCCGGCAAGTGTCATCTCCGCGATCTTTACGTCCGGACGATTCTCCAACAATTGCAAAGGCACACCCACCATGATGTCCTCCGGCATTACCTGTTCCTCCAAAGTACCCCGATCAATCTGTTGAGGTGCCTTGGCCAATAACACGGACAATGAGTTTTCCACGCTACGCACCTGACTCTCCAGCTCGATCAACGAGGCGGAAACCTGGTGGTAAGCGGCACGCATTTGCGTCACGGCAGCCTCGGTAGCCATACCCACTGTCTTCATAGCCTCCATGACACGAACATTCTCTTTATAGATATCAACCGTCTTAGCGGTAATTTCCACCTGCCGGTCAAGCATCAACAAGGTATAATAAGTATTCGCTATACCACCGATCAATTGAGAGCGAACGGCCTGCCTGGAATACTGGCTCTGTAGATAGTTGGCTTTTTGGCCGCGGCTCGCATTCAAGAGTTTTCCGAATAGGTCAACCTCCCAACTGGCGACCAAAGGTGTTGAGTAAGCTTTTACGTATTCGCTATTTCCTATCGATGTAATCGTTCCTTGGGGAGCGAAATTAATAGAAGGCAAAAAAGACAGACGGGCGGAAGTCAACAATACCTTCGCCTCTTCCACCCGAAGAACGGCTGCCTGCATATCTACATTGTTGGCCAATCCCTCCTCGATTAACACCTGTAACTTCGGATCACGAAAAACTTCCTTCCAAGGCAGGTTCCCCATATTGGTCGTATCCGCGGAGGCTAATGTATCTGTCTCGGAAACCGGATCACGATAAATTCCCGTCGCATCAATGGAATCCGGACGCTCGTATGCCTTATAGATATGGCAACTGCTTAACAAAGCAGTCGCACATACCATATATATAATTTGTTTCTTCATTGTCATCTCTTATTTTATTTTAGCGTACTGTTCTATTTCCGTACTCATATCGCTGTTATCCAAATCTTCCCATTCGATCGGCTTGAATTTCTCCTGCAAGTACTGGAATACCACAAACAAAACCGGAACGATAAAAATCTGGAAGATCATACCGATGAACATACCACCGATAGCCGCTGTACCCAATGTACGGTTACCGTGTGCTCCTACTCCGAACGCGAACATCATAGGTAACAATCCGACAACCATCGCCAATGAGGTCATCAATATCGGGCGCAAACGGGCGGCGGCGCCTAATACGGCGGCCCATGTGATGCTCATGCCCATACGACGGCGTTCCAAGGCGAACTCTACGATCAAGATGGCATTCTTCGCCAACAAACCGACCAACATGATCAAGGCGATCTGCATATAGATATTGTTAGACATGGTTCCCACGATCATCTGCAACGCCGGGATATTTCCTAACGCGGCCCAGCCCTGGACGAACAAGAAACTACCCATCAAACCGAACGGCACGGAGAGCAATACGGACAAAGGAAGGATATAACTTTCATACTGGGCACTCAGCAATAGGTAAACGAATAGGAAACACAACAAGAAGATCAAGGCCGTCGTACTGCCACTCGTACTTGCCTCCTCGCGTGCCATACCTCCTAACTCATAGTCGAAACCTGCCGGAAGTGTTGTCTTTGCCACCTCATCGATCGCCTTCAACGCCTGCCCACTGGTATAACCATCTGCCGGAGCGACCATGACCTTGATAGCGGTATACATGTTAAAACGGCTGATAATATCCGGACCGTATACCTTCTTCATCGTAATGAATTGGGAGATCGGAGCCATATCGTTACCGCTCTTTACCTTGATGTTCTTCATGGACTCCATATTCTTACGCAAATCAGGATCCGCTTGCACCATTACACGGTACATCTTACCGAAACGGTTGAAGTTAGAGGCATACAAACCGCCATAATATCCCTGCAAGGTAGACAAGATATCCTTTGGACTGATACCGGCTTTCTTACAAGCGGCAGCGTCAATATCGATCTCATATTGCGGGAAGTTCGGGTTAAACGTAGATTGAGCGGACTTGATCTCCGGACGTTCCGTCAACGCGGCCATATATTCCTTGGAGATGTCAAAGAAACGATCCAAGTTGCCACCGGTCTTATCCTGCATATTCAACTCAATATCACTGGACGCGGAGTAACCCGGGATCATAGGCGGCGTAAAGAACAATACCTGAGCGTCTTTCACGACCTTTTGGGCACGCATGAACAAACTGCCATATACAATATCGGAGTTTTGCATCATGGAACGTTCCTCCCAATCTTTCAGCTTGATGATGAATGAACCGTAAGAAGGTCCCTGACCACCGATAAAGCTGAAACCGACAACCGCCGTACGCGACTCTACCGCCGGATCCGCCGCGATCAAACTATCAACCTTATTCACTACCTCATAGGTGCGTTCCTGAGAAGTTCCCGGCGGCAATGTAACGGCACCCATGATCGTACCCGTATCCTCGTTCGGCACCATTCCGGTAGGCGTAACCTGCATCAAGAATACCAATACGGCGATACAACCGGCGACAATACCGAATGAAAGCCATTTCCTCTGGATAAAGAATACGACCTGTTTCTTATACTTATTCAGCAAGGAGTCGTATGCCGCGTTGAATGAGGTATGAAAACGGGAGACGAATGTGGATTTCTTCTCGCCATGTCCCTCATCATGCGGCTTCAGGAAGATCGCGCACAAAGCGGGACTCAATGTCAAGGCATTCAACGCGGACAAACCGATAGCGATCGCCATCGTCAGACCGAACTGGCGATAGAATGTTCCGGCCGTACCTCCCATGAAACTTACGGGGATAAACACGGACATCATGACTAACGTAATGGAGATGATAGCGCCACCCAACTCACTCATGGCATCGATAGAAGCGAGTTTCGCCGACTTGTATCCCTGGTCCAACTTGGCATGGACACCCTCGACGACGACGATCGCATCATCGACCACAATCGCGATGGCAAGTACCATAGCGCAAAGAGTCAACAAGTTGATACTGAATCCGATCAAGGACAATACAAAGAAAGTTCCGATCAAGGCAACCGGGATAGCGATAGCCGGAATCAACGTGGAACGCAAATCCTGCAAGAACACATATACCACGATAAACACCAATACGAACGCCTCCAACAAAGTCTTGATTACCTCATGGATGGAAGCGAACAAGAAGTCATTGGCATTCATGGAAACATTCACCTTCATTCCGGGGGGCATTGTCAACTGGGTTTCCTCCAGCAAGGTTTCAATGTTACTAATTGTCTCCGTAGCGTTGGTCCCCGGCATCTGGTAAACGATACAAGTAACGGCGTCATGACCATTCACACGATTGACAAAGCTGTAGGTCAAACGCCCCAACTCGATATCGGCGATATCTTTCAAGCGCAAGACCTCTCCATCCGGCAAAGCCTTTACAACAATCTGCTCAAACTCATTCGTCTCTTGCAAACGCCCTTTATAGCGGATCGTATATTGGAAAGACTGATTTCCTTGCTCGCCGAACGAACCCGGAGCGGCCTCAACATTCTGTTCAGACAAGGCGACGATTACGTCGCTCGGACTTAATTTATATTGGGCCATCACATTCGGTTTCAACCAGATGCGCATGGAGTAGTCCGTACCCAACACGTTGGCATCACCGACACCCGGCACCCGCTGAACTTCCGGGATCAAATTAATCTTCGCGTAATTCTCAAGGAACTCTGAGTCATAACGATCATCTTCCGCATATACGGAGAAAACCAACAACATCGAGTTCTGACGTTTCTGGGTCGTCACACCAATCTGCGTCACCTCGGCAGGCAGCAAGCCTTGTGCCATAGATACACGGTTCTGCACATTGACAGCCGCCATGTCCGGGTCCGTTCCTTGCTTAAAGTAAATGGAGATATCCGCGGAACCATTATTAGAGGCATTGGAACTCATATACATCATGTTCTCGACACCATTGATCTGGTCTTCCAAAGGTGCGATCACACTATTCAATACGGTCTGCGCGTTGGCACCCGTATAAGTCGCCCTTACCGAAACGGTTGGAGGGGCGATATCCGGATATTGGGTGATCGGCAGGGAGATCAAGCCTAGAAAACCCAAGATGACAATCAAGATGGAAATCACCGTGGAGAGCACCGGGCGGTTTATAAATCTATCTAATTTCATATCTTTCTTTTTTACTCGACAAAAGCGAATATTTGTCTTATTCTATATACCTATTTAATTAAAAGCAGTCTGCAAATTACCGTCATGCTGGTCTTTCAAGGCCTGCTCAAATTTTGCCTTTTGCTGCTCACGAGTAATCGGCTGGATCTCCTGGCCGTCTTTCAAAAGCTGTACGCCTTCCACGACGATCTTATCGCCGGACTTCAAGCCTTCCGTCACCAGATAATTTTTGCCATCATTCAAATGAGAGACCTTGATCTCGGTGTTCTTCACGGTATTATCAGGCTGCAATACGAATACGAATTTCTTATCTTGGATCTCCACGGTGGCCGATTGGGGGATCATAATGATATCATTCATCGTATACGGGAAGATGATATTGCCCGTACCACCGCTTCGCAGGATATTTTCCGCGTTAGAGAATATGGCACGCATACTTACAGAACCCGTAGATTGATCGATAACACCACTTACCGCATCAATCTTACCCTCATTCCGGTAAGTGGAACCATCCGCCAATCGCAATCTCACGGCCGGCATCTTCTCTAATTGCTCTTTCAAGGTACCACTGGCTCTCGTCAATGCCAATAGCTCTTTTTCCGTCATCGAGAAATACACATACATGTCACCGATTTCGGATACAGTAGTCAACGGTTGAGCGATCGAAGCGCTTACCAAGCTACCTACACGATACGGGAATGTGCCGACAACGCCGTTCGAGGGACTTGTAACCGTACAGAAAGACAGGTTCTGGTTAGCGCTAACCCATTGGGCCTCCGCCTGCGCCAAACTCGCTTTTGCCGACATCAGCTGGTTCACGGCAGTCTGATACTCGAAATCACTGATGATTTTTTGGTCAAATAAAGTTTTCTTGTTCTTCTCGGTCAATGTTAAAGTACTTACGTTTGCCTTAGCCATCTCGACCGCGGCCTTGGCCTGACCTACAGCGGCCGCGTACTGCGTAGGATCAATTTGGAACAACGCTTGTCCTTTACGGACCGTAGCCCCCTCATCCACACATAATTTCACGATAAATCCGGAAACTTGAGGACGAACTTCAATATCCTGCGTACCTTTGATGGTAGCCGGATAAGATGTTGTTTGGTCGCTGGTCGTCGAATTGACCGCCATAACAGCGAACTCAGCATCCCCTAATTTCGTACCACCCTGACTGTTTCCACAGGCAGTTAATAAAGACATACCCACCGCGAACAACGCGATCTGCCTTAACTGAGTAATCGTAATTTTCAGCATTCGTTTATCCATATTTTGTATATAATTATATAATCAAGGCTGTTTTCCAGTTGCTTTCCCTTTCCAACCCAGGTGAAGATCGTTTACATCTATATTCACACAACAGGGTCTTTACTCGCCGTTTCGCCCCGCAAATGTAGGAACTTTTTACACGATTTCTGTTTTCTACTTATCTTTTTCACCTAAATTAATAGCGCTTGGAAGGAAGCACCTGTTGAAATACATCTCTTTTGGTTTCAAACGAAAATGAAATTGTTTTTTTCAACAATATACTTTACATTTGTCTCCACGCACAATAAACAAATCTTATATGTTATGGAATCTAAATTTATGCTATCAGACGTATTCAGTACCGCATGGAGGGGAACGAAGTCGCAGCTATGGATATTAGCCGGATTATTAATCGGATATTGTATTTTGTTTTTCACGCTGGAAGCATTCGCGATGCCCACGCAAAGTTCTGTTATCGGAAAGATCATCGTAAACGTGATCAGCGTGTCATTCTCCATTATTTTCTCCTTAGGATACATGAAAAATATATTTCAAGCGCTGGACGGGGAAGAGCCTCAATTTTCCGCGTATGGACAACAGACAAAGCATATCATCACCTACTTTCTCGCGAGTCTTATCGCGGGATTTGTCGTATTGGCGGGGTTCTTCTTTTTTATCATCCCCGGTATTTATCTGGCTTTGCGCCTTCAGTTCTTCCAAGCTTTTATTGTCGAGGAAAACGCCGGGATCATCGAATCTTTGCGTAAGAGCTGGGAGATTACGAAAGGACAAGGATTGCCTCTGCTCATGCTGGCGTTGGTCATGATCGGGATCCTGATATTGGGATGCATCTTGTTCGGTATCGGAATTTTCGTCGCCGCTCCCCTTGTCTGTATGATGTATGGCTACGTTTTCCGGAAATTATCTATACCATGAATAAAAATTACAGGATAAAAGATATCGCCGAATTATCCGGTGTATCGACCGGTACGGTGGACCGCGTTTTACATAAGCGGGGAAGGGTATCGGAGGAGGCACGGAAAAGGGTGGAGAACGTCTTGAAGGAAATTGACTATCAACCCAACCTGATAGCCCGTTCTTTGGCGTTGAAGAAAAACTATCATCTCATCGCTTTGATCCCTTCTTTCCACGAAGGGGAATACTGGGCGAAACTGAGCCAAGGAATCGAGAAAGCGGAACGGGAATTATTCAGCTATAACATCGATGTCGAGCAAATCCATTTTGACCAATACGACAGCGGCAGTTTCGACGAGCTAATCCCAAGGATGGAGACCGCGGATTGCCAAGGGGTTATCATCGCCACATTATTCAAGCAAAGCGTCTTGACCCTGACCCGACGGCTGGACCGGAAAGGGATCCCTTATGTATTGATCGATTCGTTTATCGAACACACGAATTGCATCTCTTATTACGGAACGCATTCGTATGATTCGGGGTATATAGCGGGACGCCTTTTGTTCGGGCAAATCCGGCGGAAGGACGACTTGGTGATTTTCCGCTTCACCCGCAAGGGAGACTCATGCTCTACGCAAGTGCAGAAGCGAGAGGAGGGATTCCGGGATTACCTGGCCCATACTCCGTTCAAGGGGAAGATTCATTTGCAGCATGTGCACGCAGATGACCGGGAAGAGAATAGGAGGCTACTGAATGCTTTCTTCGAGAAATATCCTCAAGTAGGGATCGGCATCATCTTTAACTCGAGGGCCCATTTCATCGGAGATTATCTGAGCGGCGAACGGCCGGACTATCCTTTCAAGCTTCTTGGCTACGACGTGATCGAACCGAACGTCCGTTATCTGGAAAACGGCTTGATCACGCATTTGATAGCCCAACGGCCTGAAGTACAAGGATATCATTGTATCAAGGCGCTCTTCAGACATCTGATTCTTAAGGAAAAACCGGAGCCTGCCAATTATATGCCGATCGATATCTTGGTAAAGGAAAATATACGATACTATAATAATTATATCTGATGAACTCCTTATTTAGCGTAAAAGAGAAAGTGATTTTACTGACCGGAGGCTATGGCATATTGGGAGCCTGCATGGCCAAGCACTTGGCGAGAGAAGGCGCGTATGTCGTAATCCTCGGACGCAACGAGCGGAAAGGATCTGCCTTGGCCGGTGAGATCGAGGCGGAAGGGGGCAAGGCCTCATTCCTGGTTTCGGACGTATTGGATAAAGCCTTGCTGGAGCGAAACAAACAAGCGATTTTGAAAGCATACGGGAAGATTGATGTGTTAGTCAATTTGGCGGGCGGCAACCAAGCCGGGGCGACGATTCCTCCCGACAAGACGATCTTTGATCTGGATATCGACGCGTTCCGGGCGGTCGTGGACCTGAACCTGTTCGGGACCGTACTACCGACGATGGCCTTCGCCGAGGTCATGGCCAGGCAAGGGAAAGGAAGCATTATCAACCTCTCGTCCGAATCCTCCCTACGTCCGTTGACGCGCGTGGTTGGCTATGGATGCGCGAAAGCCGCTATCAACAATTTCACGCGATATATGGCCGGGGAGTTGGCCATTAAGTTCGGGGAGGGCCTGCGAGTGAACGCCATGGCACCGGGATTCTTCCTTACCGAGCAAAACCGGGCCTTGATGAGCAACCCGGATGGATCCCCCAGCGAGCGACGCACGACGATCGTCGCGCACACGCCATTCCGCCGCTTGGGGAAACCGGAGGAGTTGCTCGGGACCTTGCAATGGCTGGCGAGCGACGCCTCCGCATTCGTGACCGGCACCGTGATCCCCATAGACGGAGGCTTCGACGCCTTCTCCATCTAACCTTGTACCATGTACCCCACGTGCCAACCGGCCGCGCGCGTCAGACCGCACGGGCGTATTGGCACAGGGATCCATTTAAATCGTATTCATTATGTATCTATGTGAACAAACTTGGCGTTGGTATGGACCGAATGATCCTGTCAACCTTTGGGACATCCGCCAGGCGGGTGCCACCGGTATCGTAAACGCGTTGCACCATATCCCGAACGGGGAGGTTTGGACTACGGAAGAGATTCAAAAGCGGAAGGCTTTGATCGAGTCCGCCGGATTACGGTGGAGCGTGGTTGAGAGCGTACCCGTGCACGAGCATATCAAGACACGAACCGGGAATTTTCAAACCTATATCGAGAACTACAAACAAAGCATCCGGAACCTGGGCGCATGCGACATCCGGATAGTCACCTACAACTTCATGCCGGTATTGGACTGGACCCGTACCGATTTGGCTTACGCAATGCCGGATGGCTCCAAGGCCCTGCGCTTTGAGCGCGCGGCTTTTATGGCGTTCGACTTATTCCTATTGAGACGACCGGAGGCGGAAGCCGAATATACGGAGGCGGACAAGGCGAGGGCCAAGGCACGCTATGACGCGATGAGCGAGGAAGAGCGGCAGCAGCTGGTTCGCAATGTGATCGCCGGGCTGCCCGGCTCGGAAGAGACGTTCACGATCGAGCAGCTCAGGGAGGCGTTGGGCCGTTATAAAGGCATCGACGCGGAGAGGCTTCGCTCGAACCTGATCTATTTCTTACGGGAAATCGCTCCCGTGGCGGACGAGGCCGGTGTCAAGCTCGTTATCCATCCGGATGATCCCCCCTATCCCATCCTCGGGCTTCCCCGCGTACTGAGCACGGAAGCGGATTTCCGGAAACTGACAGAGGCCGTGCCGAATCCCAGCAACGGGCTTTGCCTATGCACGGGCTCTTTGGGCGTCAGGAGCGATAATGACTTGGTCGGGATCATGGAACGTCACGGAGATCGGATCCATTTCGTCCATCTCCGCAGCACGCGGCGAGACGCGGAGGGTAATTTCTTCGAGGCGAATCACCTGGAGGGCGACGTGGACATGTACGGCGTCATGAAAGCCCTCCTGGAATTGCAACAGCGCCGCCAATGCTCCATCGCCATGCGACCGGATCACGGGCATCAAATGATAGACGACCTGAGGAAGAAAACCAACCCGGGCTACTCCTGCATCGGGCGTTTACGAGGCCTGGCCGAGCTGCGGGGATTGGAGATGGGCATCGCCCGCTCCCTGTGAGAAAAAAGAGGAGAGTCTACAGCCCGAACAGACGGGGAACCAACAAGCTCAAGTCCGGCAAGAAGGCCACCAGGGACAGGACGACCACCATCGCCGCAAACATCGGCAGCAACGGGCGGATCACCCGGTCGATCCTAGTCCCTGCCACGCTACATCCGATAAACAATACCGAGCCTACCGGTGGCGTACACAATCCCACGCAGAGGTTCAACACCATCATGATCCCAAAATGCACCGGGTCCATCCCCAGTTGCCCCGTCGCTATCGGCAGGAAGATCGGGGTGAAAATCAAGACGGCGGGCGTCATGTCCATAAAGATCCCGACGACCAGCAGGATCACGTTGATCAGTATCAAAATGACCACCGGACGATCGCTTATCCCTAGCAAGGCGGCGCTTACCGTCTGAGGGATATTCTCATAGCTCATGATCCAGGACAAGCCCGTACAGGTCGCCACCAAAAGAAGGACGATGGCCGTGGTTTTGGCCGATCGCAACAATACTTGCGGCAATTTGGCCCAGGTAAGTTCCCTATAGATGAAAGAGAGGATCAATGCGTACAACACCGCGATCGCCGAAGCCTCGGTAGCCGTGAACAGCCCCGCCAAGATTCCACCGATCACGATCACCAATAGCATCAAGCTCGGGACCGCCCTGAGAAACACCCTCGTCGCCTCCGGGAACGAGACGCGCGCGCCAACCGGATACCCCTTTCGCGCGGCAAACACGGCGGCTACGATCATGATCGCCACTCCCGTGAGTATTCCCGGCAGATAGCCGGCCATGAACAAGGCGGATACAGAGACTCCGCCGCTCGCCAGGGAGTAGACGATCAAGACATTGCTCGGAGGTATCGTCATGCCGGTAGTGGCGGAAGAGATATTGACGGCGGCGCTGAAATCCGGATCGTAACCGGCCTTTTTCATCTCCGGTGTCATGATGCTCCCAATAGCGGAAGCGGCGGCGGCGGCAGAGCCGCTGATCGCCCCGAATAACATGTTCGCCACGACATTGACCACCGCCAGCCCCCCGGGCAACCGTCCGACCAGGACCTTGGCAAAATCGATCAAGCGCAGGGCGATACCTCCGCTATTCATGATATTCCCCGCCAAGATAAAAAACGGGATCGCCAACAGGGCGAAACTGTCCAGGCCCGAAGCCATACGCATCGCGTAAGTCGTAAAGGCGGGAAGCGAGTCTATATTCACGAGCATCGTTAATACCCCCGCAACACCAATGCTATATGCGACCGGCACCCCGACCACCAGCAGGAAGAAGAAACTTGTCACCAACACGAGTATACCTGTAATATCCATATCATCCGTCTTTTAAGAATTAGAATCAGGGGAACGAAACAAAGCGATCGCGTCATCTATCGCGTAATAAGCGGTAAGCAGCCCCCCTAGCGGCAATGCCAAATACACATATCCCAAATGAATCTCCAAGGAAGCCGAGGTAACTCCCAGATGAAAACGCGTGTATACCAGCCAAGTCCCTCCTACGATCCATACAAATACGGCGAATAAAAATACGATCGAGGAGATGAACAACCGCAAGAGCCTCCCGCGGGAAGGAGACATATGTTGAAGCAACAAATCAATCGCGAGATGCTCCTTTTTACCGGATACGTAAGCGCCCCCCAGCAATCCCAGCCAGATCAATAAATAGCCGGCCAATTCATCCGTCACGGAGCTCGGGGAAACCAGGATATACCGGCTCAATACCTGCCACAACACATCCATAACCAAGAAAGCCATCAAGCCCATCAACGACAGCTCCAATCCTTTATCAATTATCTTTCTCATGGGTATTCTGTATTTGATCTATCAAATCCTGAAAAACCGGATCCTTCCGAAACCGCTCGATCATCGGGGCGGCGGCATCCATAAACGGCTGCTTGTCCGGATAAATAATCTCCACGCCACGCGCTTCCATCTCCTCCAGCGATCGCTTCTCCTGCTCCGTCCAAAGCTCCCGCTGATAAATAGCGGCGGCATCAGCGGCCTGCCGCAGCCAATTGCGCTCTTGCTCCGTCAGCTTCCGCCAAGTAGCCAAGCTGACGATGATCACGTCCGGGCACATCGTATGCTCATTGACCGAATAGTACTTTACGACCTCATGGTGGAATGCGGTTGTCACGGAAGGCGTATTATTCTCGGCTCCATCCACGACATTACTTTGCAAGGCCGTATACAACTCACCCCAATCCACAGGTGTAGCCGAGCCCCCGAATGTCTTCATCATCTCCACGGCTATCGGGCTCTTTTGCACACGGATCTTCAGCCCTTTCAGATCCTCGGGAGTACGAATCGGCTTGTTTACCGTATAAAAGCTACGCGCCCCCGAGTCAAAATAAGCGAGTCCCCTAAACCAATAAGGTTCCGTTGACTCCAAGATCTGTTGACCCACCGAGCCATCCAGCACCTCAAAAAACTGATTACGGGAACGGAACAGGTACGGTATGCCAAATACCTTAAACGGATCGGCAAATCCTTCCAACGCGGCGGAGGAAACTTTCGTGATATCGAGACTCCCGATTTGAAGCAACTCTATACATTGATTTTCGGATCCCAATTGAGCGGATGAATAAATGTCCATACTCATCTTTCCTCCGGACAACGCGCTCAGACGCTCGTTCATATAGAGCAATCCCAAATGGACGGAATGGCTGGGGGGCAATCCGTGCGCCAGCTTCAGCACCCTTACGTCCTTCACTCCCTCTTTACAGGAGAAGGAGAAAGATACACACACCAGGAATAGCAGGGCGGTCTTCAGAACTTTCATATTAGAAACGTTAACAATTCATTGTTTATCGACAAATATAGAGGAAATAATCGAATCGTGCGCGCACACGGAAGGAAAATGTTATGATTCTCCGTTTTACCTTTACGATGGCAGGCGAATTCAACGGTCAGAAAAACACAAAGAAGCATAAACCTACCGGAAATATAGGCTATTGAAAGAGGCTTTTTTATACTTTCGCGGTAAAACAATTTCCAATGGCACCTAAAACACACGACGGGATACTCATTCTTATGCTGATTGTATTTGTGTCTTGCCATACGCAAAGGCCTGCCCCGCGTCCGGCTCCTCCCGAGACTGTAGATTTCCCCGCGGCGCGTATTCCGCTTCCTGTCATGGATTTCAATTTCATGTTGCCGGAAGCTCCGGAGCCAGCGGTTTGTCACTCTCCCAGAAAAGATATCACGGAAGCCTTTACGCCCCATGATAAAAGCCAGATAGCGATCAAAGACCCCAAGCTATTCGACGAGAATAACACGGAAATCATCGATCTATCCTTGATCTCTACCGGGGAATACGCATTTCCCCTTCCTAATGGAAACGTAATCTCGCCTTACAGGGGAAAAAGAAGACATCATTCCGGGGTAGATATCAAGACTTGTGCCAACGATACGATCGTGTCTGCTTTCGAGGGCATCGTCAGAATGGCGAGACCATACGCCGCCTATGGCAACGTTATCGTTGTCCGCCATTATAATGGACTGGAAACGATCTATAGCCATAATGCCAAGAACCTGGTTAAACCCGGCGACCATGTTCTCGCCGGACAACCGATCGCCTTAACCGGACGTACCGGCAGGGCTACTACCGAGCATTTACATTTTGAGACTCGTATAAACGGCGTTCATTTCAATCCGGATATCGTCTTCAACATGGCTAACAGGAAACTACGCTCAAAATGCCTGGTTTGTATCCGGAAAGGGAATAACGTAATCGTCAAATCGGTCGATCTATTACCCCATCAAAAGGCAGGCCCATACGTACCACCACCTTCTTATAAAGGGGTTCGCGATGAATGAGAAAAGGCCTTACAGACAATCCGCAAGACCCTTTTTCATTCCGTGGAGATGGAGAGATTCGAACTCTCGTCCAAACGAGGAACTAATTTGCTTTCTACATGTTTATCTTCGCCTTCATTGTCGGGGAAGAGCAAGACCGAAGCCACCCACTCATCCCTTATCCTCTAAAGTTTCGCCTGAGACCCGAGGCTTATCTCAAACTATCTCCGATATTGCTGCACCACCTGATCGGAACGCTTCGGAGCCACAGCATCCGGGTGATGTCACGTCCCCGCAACTTTTGCAGGGATTAAGCTTCCATCTACTATACTTCGACTAAGCAGCGAGAGCGTAATTGTTTTCGCCAGTTAATTGTTCGTTGTCTGAGATTTAAGTGCAAGCCAACCACGCACTACATGCTTACAAACCACTTCTACCCGCTGTCAAAACCGGTCATCCCCATGATTTTGTAATTTCTTCCGGCAAAGATACGCGTAATTTCGAATTTAGCAAATACCCCTGAACAATTCCCTCCGATTCTAATTACAAATCAAGAACCTACTCCGTAAATTCCCAGAAAAGAGATATCTGAGGCTCTATTCGATTAGACCGATCTCGCGGAACCAATCTTCAGCCCGATCCGGCCATTCATTTACAGACGCTCCCGTATCTCGCAACCCATATCCATGACCACCTTGGCTATACAAATGCATCCACGCCGGAACACCTGCTTCCTTTAAAGCATAATAATAGAAAATACTACTGTTGACATACGAATTATCATCTTCCGCTTGAATCAACATTGTTGGAGGTGTGGCAGATGAAACTTTTAACTCCGGCGCCAATTGAAAGTTCTCTCCATCCAAATAAGCAGGATAAACCAACAAACAATAATCCGGACGACAACTTGCTTTATCCGTAGCATCGATAGCCGGATAAGTACGTTTCAAAAAATTATTGCTAGCCATGGCGGCTAAATGAGCACCGGCCGAGAATCCCATCACACCAATCCGCTTTGGATCTATATTCAGGCTCTCAGCGTTCGCTCGAACATAACCAAGCGCACGCTGTACATCTTGCAAGGGAGCCTCGTGCTTTTCCAGTCCTTCTCGTCTTGGAACCCGGTATTTAAGTAAGACCGCTGTTATTCCGAGATCATTAAGCCATTCGCAAACTTCATCACCTTCCAAATCATACGCTAGGATATTGTAACCACCACCAGGACAGACAACCATAGCGGCACCTGAGGCCACTTCATCCGGAGCATGATATATAGTAATCGTTGGCTCACTTACATTCGTAATACGCAAAACACTCTCGCCACCCGTTTTTCCACCGTCCGTATCAGCTTTCTCTATTAATTTAATAGTTTCTCCCGGCGCACCTTTTGGAAATAATAAAATCGGATTCTCTTGCGCCATAGACGTACTGACCCAACAAGCCCCAATCAATAAAGGGAGTATCCACTTCTTAACCATACAACACATTATTCAGTTATAGGGAGCGAATATATACATCTTATTTTATTTATCCAATCAGAATCGAATAAATAATCTTTCATCCAAGGAGCCTCTTTCTTCCCGGTCCTTACAACCGATAAACCGCATTATCGATAAGGTATCCAAATCGCCCTCTTCCTTTCTTTCTGATTCTTTTTATAAGCAAATCGTGACAGCGACGTCCCTGAGATCGGCCAAACGGGAAGCCAAAAGGAGCCGTGAATAGGCATCGTAACTCCGTTAGAACCCAGTCGTAACCCAATGAAATCGCCCCAAGAAGTCAATGGATATGCATTGGGATGAATGATTTTCGCTAGAACGAAAGAGGTTTTTTCAGTATACGGCTAAATATGAACTAATTAAATATATTTTAACGTAGATTTGAAGAGACCTTATCCCTTGGCCCGGAAGAATCGATTCTCCGGGACTTCCGTTTACAAAATGTCAAAATGTCAAATTCCGGATTCAAACACGACAAAGAGCTGATTGAAGGGTCGCGGACTTGAGGTTATTGATTCAACCATACCGGGAATCTGGTTCTACCATAGAAATCATAAAAGAGTAATCCGATCCAACTGGTAATGACTACCAAAATAGCGGCAATAAGCCTTCTTCGCATTGGAGCACGAAGGTTCCAAATTTTAAGAGCAGCTTTCAAAGCCAGGACCAACCCGATGAACCATACCGCGACTATCTCCATATCAACGTTGCATTTTCTCAACACAATCCTCCAGCTTATACAGCTCAAATTCATATCCACGCATATAGCCACAGGTGCCATCACATGTTTTAATATGACGAGGAATTGTATGCGATACTATCATACATTTATCTCCAAACAAATGGCAGCATCTGAGCCTGTATGCCTCCATTGCCAACGATTTCTCGTGTATACATCCCTCCTCATAAGCTTCCCTACATATCCCGTAAAGGCGTTCATTATCCGCTTGGGCAGGATCCTCCAGTTTATATTTCAAAGCCTCTTTCCATTTCATTGTTCGCAAAGATATTTGTTTACAAGATCCGTTTTTAAAGAGAACAATATTGAGAAGAAAATAGTTCCGGCAATAAACAAGATGCGTTCTTATATCACAAGGACAAACGCCGTCATATATTCACATCAAAATAATTGTTAATGTATCTTTAAGCAACGAACTATTCTCATACAAACGCTGTTGTTAACATACAATTCAGTTTTGATATCAAGACTTATATTTGCGTTATAGCTTTTGAATATTAACACATAAAAACTTATTAACATGTATTTCATTTGGTATATTATCATTGGAATTTTAGCTGGTTTTATCGCCAGCAAGATTATGAGAGGAGGAGGTTACGGTATCTTTATCAATTTATTGATCGGCATTGTCGGCGGGGTATTAGGAGGTTTGGTATTCAGCCTATTAGGCATTGCCACCGCAGGAATTCTGGGTAGCTTGATCACATCCGTTGTCGGAGCTATTCTATTATTGTGGATTGTCTCTTTATTTAGAGCTCCACATAAAACAGAAATATAATCAATTATTCATCTTCTAAACTTCTTGAATTTATGAAAACTAATTGTTCTAAATTTTGGTTAGGCCTGGGATTAGGATCGATCATAGGCGTAGTAGCTTATCGTTTTTCTCGCTCTTCTAAGGGAATGGCATTGAAAGAAAAGACGAATCAAGTCTTTCATCAAATCGGAGACAAAGCGGGGGACATGATAGATTCAGCCAAAAATAAAATGGCGAATATCGGCACAAAAGTAGCGGATAAGGTTGCCGACGAAGCTTCCAATATCACGGAAAAGGCTGATGATATCAAAAACAAAGTACACAACTACGCAGGTAACATGAAAAAATGATCGATTAATCATCCGAACAAAAAGAGGACGTAAGTTATTATACACTATCGCCCTCTTTTTATTTATCACGAAATTAAAAAGCCAACTCAATCCATAAAATCTCATTAATACACGTTTATATTTCCCCGCTTATTCGTTAAACAATCCTATACACAAAAGAATATACCAACTAAAACAGACCTATCATTGTTTTCTTACCAGATGCGCATCTTCAAATATTTATATGTATAATTTAAACTTTTGAGTTATGTTTTATCATGTAAAAGATTTGCAGTACAATGCCCATGTATCTGCTCCAGACCCACGTTTCGCACGTGTACTCCTCGAGGCTTTCGGAGGCGCTAACGGGGAGTTAAAATCAGCCTTGCAATATTTTGTCCAGGCTTTTAGTTGCCATAATCCTTATCCCGACAAATATGATATGTTGATGGATATCGCGACAGAAGAACTGGGACATCTTGAAATTGTTGGAGCCACTATCCAAATGCTCCTCGGACCGGTGAATGGGGAAATGAAAGACGTCGTGGAAAATATGGAGATCAATACCCTGATGAACGGTAATGCGGCCAAAGAGGATTTCATCCATCAGGCCTTCACCAATCCGCAATTCCTGGTTACAGCTCCCGGAAGTCCTATGCTGACAGACAGCAACGGTAATCCATGGTGCGCGACATACGTGTCTGCGAACGCGGACCTTACAGTAGATCTACGTTCCAACATGGCGGGAGAATGCCGGGCTAAAATCGGGTATGAGAATCTTATTCCGTTAACGGATGACCCTTACGTGAAGGAGACTCTCGTTTTCCTCATGACGCGCGAGGTTACTCATTTCCAACAATTCGAGGCGGCATTAGAGACAATCCAGCCTAACTTCCCTCCCGGATCGTTTCAAACCTCCCCCAAATACAGCAACCTGTATTTCGATCTGTCTAAAGAGAATGAGGCACGCGGACCTTGGAACGAGGGAGAAAGCACACGGTTAAAAGAGGAATGGCAGTATATAACGGATCCGTTAGAAGAAGTGCGAAGCACAAATGGCCTTGTCGACCGTAAGCCGAAAGGTACACATCGCACCGAGAAAGAGGTGAAGGAAATGGATACGAAACTGGCCAAGGAACGTAGCGAGGAGGTTCTTTCGTCTGTTCCTAAGGGCGTCATGTGCTGGTGTGATTGTCAAGACAAAGAAAAGTAGTAGGCGCTAGAGACTGCTACCTTATATATTTACTCTTTTAAAAATTAAAGCATCATGAACAAGAAAGATGAAAAAAAACAAGCGGAAGCGACGGGTTCAAAGAAAGAAACCCCAGTCAAAGAATCCAAGTGCTCAACTTCTGATAAGAAACCGGCTAAGAAATAACCGAATGTCGCACTTGTAAGTAATTAATCCTTTCCCGGCGAAAAATAATTCTCCGCCGGGAAATTTCTTTTCAGCTCCTCTCCAAATGGCAGGGCCGACCAATCTGCTCCGACATATTGTTAAGTATAACTAACAATGTGTGACGCTCCTTCAGCCATTCCGTTTGCGCACAACAATGGCTACTCGGAGTCGATTTACAAAGATTAGCCCATCGCCTCACGCAAGATATCGATCAAGATGGGCTTCAATCCGCTTACGAAACATTCCACGGCGATCACCATCAGTATCAATCCCATCAAACGCATCATCACGTTATTTCCCGTCTCTCCCAGTATATGTACCAACCGGGTAGAAGCTTGCAGGATCAAGAACGTGATAAAATAGACCAATGCGATTATCCCGATCAACGTACCCTTTAAGGTGAGTGTCGAAGCGTCATCCATAAGCATGATAGCGTTGGCGATCGCTCCCGGGCCGCACAACATCGGGATCGCCAAAGGAGTAATGGATATATCGTCCGCGTAGGTTTTCACCTCTTCCTCTTTCAACTTCGCGTTGGAGTAGCGTGCCTGAAGCATATCAAACCCGATCTTGAAGATAATAAAGCCGCCAGCTATGCGAAAGCCGTTCGAGGAGATACCAAAGAACTTAAACAGGAACTGACCGGAGAAGGTAAAAACCATCAAGGTGATGAACGACACGATCGTGGCCCTTCGGACAATCGCTTTTCGCTCGTGATCGTTCATGCCATTGGTCATGGTCAGGAAAACCGGCATCGTACCGAGTGGATTGGTCAACGTAAAAAACGAAGTGAAACATAACAGGGCGAAAGGTAACAAGTCTTCCATATATCAATAATTTTTTAGAGAACCAAGCGAAGGCAAGGTCTTGTATTTCCAAATGGCACGTTCCTTATGTACACAAAATGACGTAATGTTATCGTATTTGTGCCTTTAGCATATCGTATATCGCGCCACTTTCTACAGGCGCGAAGGTAAATAAAAGTTTCTAAACAGAAAGAAAGCTTTCTTTAAGAATTATCGAGGCACTATGAATATCTCCGCCAAACGGAGGATTTAATTTAGACAAGACAAGTTCCACCTCCGTGATCTGTGGAAATCTCGCCTTCAAAGCCTTCAGGATACGCCCCGCCACGTGCTCGAGAAGTTTCGAGGGGATAGCCATTTCCGCTTTCACGGTTTCATATACTGTGGCGTAATTGATCGTATCGTTCAAATCGTCGCTCCATACCGCATCTTCCAACGGAGCTGTCAATATCAAATCCACGAAAAAAGTATTCCCTACCCGGTTCTCTTGGGGTGCCACGCCATGATAGGCATAGAACGTCATCTTCCGTAATTCAATCTTTGTTGTCATAATCTTTTTTATCTGTAAATGTATGGAAAGTTAAACCATCCTGCAAAAAAATAGTCTTATATTTGTCAACCACAAGTAACAACACATTATGATGGGAAAAAAACAAAGAGATGAAAACTCCGCGGGTGGCTTGCATAATGCCTTGGCGGCAGGGACAACCATAAAGGGTAATATTATAACGGAAACAGACTTTCGCTTGGATGGAAAAGTAGAAGGAGACATCAGTTGCAATGGCAAGATCGTTATCGGACCTAAAGGTAGCGTGAGAGGTAATATCATATCCGAGAATGCCGAGATTCTCGGCGAGGTAGATGGCTCCGTAAAAGTAAGCGCGAAGCTTACTCTAAAATCGACGGCAATCATCAAGGGAGATATATGTACCCAATCCCTAGAGATCGAACCAAACGCACGGTTCGACGGAGCCTGCTCGATGTGTTCCGATATAAAGGAAGCGGACAAATAAGCTCAAATTAAATCCGTATCTTTTCACTTACTGTCTCAAAAAGGGCCGCGCTTTTCGATACGGCCCTTCATTTTTCTTATTTCCTTCCAGCCTCTTTTATCAACGAGGCGATCTTATTATTTAGGTTATCGGCCCGCAAAAGCTGTTCCAACGTAATATGCATCCGGTAGCGCCAATAATGCTTTGAATTCGCGGGAACGTTAATACGCTCGGATTCTATATCCTTTCGCTTGATAGAATCGTCCATGGCAAACCAATCCTGCAATGGTATGATCGTCAACATGGAACGAGTCTTCAAATGATTCGATATAATCTGGGTTACGATTTCAGCCGTGCATTCATCGGGGGCTTCACCGATCCGTTGCAACACATGGTTGTAATAACGCTGTGTCTTCTCCGGATCTTCTTTCCACCAATTACGAAGAGGTGTCATATCATGTGTAGAGGTCGTACAAACAGAATGATAAGGCAAATTAAACATATCGGAAAATTCCCGTTGGGGGCTCTTCGGCATACGCTCAATCTCAAGGCTTAGTATTTGCAACTTATTCATGACCTCGGGAACAGAGGCGGGAATCATACCTAAATCTTCTCCACAAACCAACATCTCGGTAGATGCGACCAATGGTGCCAAACGTTTAAACGCTTGCGCCTTCCAGAACTCATTATGGCGATGATAGAAGAAATGCCAGTATAACTGATCGAACGCACAACGGTCGGAGCCACTCAATTCCCGATAGATATAGGATTGATACGCCGAGATCCGGGGGTGGAACCTATCGGTCTCTCTTGGATCACGAAGGAATAACACCTCATTCGCAATCGTAAACAGGCCGTTCTTGATCCGCAGGGAAACAGGATCCACCTGATTCGCGAACAATGCCTCAATCTTCCTTTGTGTATCACAGAACGATTTTAATACATAATGCCGGGAGGAGGATTGCGCCAAATAAGCTCTTATAACCTCTTCTGTATTTTCCTCAAACAATTCCGACAAGAATTGTCGATTGATATGTGGAGTCGTAAAACGAGACTCGTTAAATTTCAATCCAAACTGCTCAATCTCTGCTTTCGAGAGCGGCAACGCCGGGTTGAAATGGCCGCAAAGCCCTTGCACATATTCACAAGGAATCTCCCAGATCCGGAAAAATCCCAAGATGTGATCTATACGGAAGCAATCGAAATAATCACCTAACCTAGCAAAGCGTTTCTTCCACCAAGAGAAATTATCTTTCTCCATCGCGTCCCAATTATAAGTAGGGAACAGCCAGTTCTGACCATCCTTGGAGAAATCATCGGGGGGAGCACCCGCTTGACCATTCATATTAAAATATTTTGGTTCCGTCCAAGCCTCAACACTAGTACGACTCACGCCAATTGGCAAGTCACCTTTCAATACAACGCCATTCTTACGGGCATAATCCGATACTGACTTGAATTGATTGTACAATACATATTGCAAGAAATAAGTGAACGAGATCTCCGGCCACGCGTCGCTCGCTTCCCGGCATAGAGCCCGGACACGTGTCTTATTGTAAATAGAATTACCTTGCCATTGAGAGAAATCTGATGTCCCATAGCTTTCCCGCAAGAAGCAATAAGTAGCGTAAGGCATCAACCATGACTCATTTTGCGCCAAAAACCCTTTAAACTCCGGCGTATCTAACAGAGCCTTGCCCTCTTGCGCAAAATATTCTTGGCAATAGCCCAATTTATATTTCAGTACTTCCTCGTAATCAACCGTATCTTTCGCGTTTAATTCTTCTTGCTTCCCGGCATAAAAAGCGACTCTCTCCGGATCTCGCAAAACTCCCAAAGCGGATAAATCCACATACATCGGATGAAGGGCATAAATAGAAATAGCGCTATACGGATAGGAATCCCCCCAAGTATGGGTCATCGTCGTATCATTCATAGGTAATACTTGAATGATACGTTGGCGCGTCTTTTTAGCCCAATCCACCAACATGCGTAAATCTCCCAAATCGCCTACTCCAAAGCTCTTCTCCGAGCGTAAGGAAAAGACGGGGATAACTGAGCCGGCACAACGCCATAACGGTAAGCTATCCCGGAAGTAAAGACCAGATATCACGACGGTCTCACCCTGTTCCTGGGGGGAAAGACTTAGCATACGATTCTCACCACTCTCCCAATACAATGGCTGGCGGGAATCCTCATCCCAAACCAAAAATTTATATTCCAAAGGGTATCGTATCTCCGCGGCATCTAAATCAATATGCCATTCCGGGAAAGTATCGCAGCTCAGCGGCAAAGCCTTGTCCGGATGCCAGCTACCCAAGCATTCCTGATTTCCGGTAATGGCTACACACTGGTTCCTTTCCACCCGGGGAGCGGATAGCTTTATCATCAATTTTCTACCACTCCTAACGACCCTCTCATGTGTATCGCGGGGATGAGCGAATAAACTTTTGGTGAAAGCAGAAGAATAAAAGGCTTGATTATCCGGACGAATCTGCCAGTAATCATACAGGATGTAAGAATCTGATTGGCCATCCAATACAATCCGGTGATTCTTTTCCCACTCCTCAAAGATCTGCTTATCATTAACACTTAAAAAATATCTGTATTCTATATCTTTTATATCGGATGGAAGATCCAGTCCGAGTTTCCAGTTTCCATCCCCTGAGTAATTCATCTCTTTAGCCAGGGCAGGTTCCCAAGAACCTAATTCCGGTATGGAGCCCACTATACATAACTTCTGCCCCCAAACCGTATGGAAGTTTATATTGAAAGTGACTTTCATGTATTATTGATTTAGGCTATTATTTAACCGCATTTAGAAGCTCCGCAATTCGTACAGATCAAGCAACCTTCTTGATAAATCAAAGACTCTAATCCACAGTTCGGGCATTTCTGCCCTTTCGCTTCCATACCGTTCGGTAAATATTTCTTCAAGGCCCGTTCCACGCCATTCTTCCAAGTATTGATAGACTCGCTATTCAACTCCATTCCCTGTACGAGTTTTATAACCTGATCGATAGGCATTCCGTAACGGAGCACACCGGAGATCAATTTAGCGTAGTTCCAATATTCCGGATTAAACTTACCATCCAAGCCTTCGATTGTCATCTTATAACCGCGTTTGTTCTTGAACTGGAAGTCGTAATGCTTATTACCATCCTCATCATAACTCTTGATGATCGTTCCTTTAGATACGTTTTTGGGTAACATGATACCCTCGTCATCATCGGCCAAACCAGTAAAGATCTCATACGGACGGCCATTCAACAAGCCGACGAAAGCGATCCATTTCTCACGGTTATTCTGGAATTTCACCACATCCGCATCCAATTCACGAGGACGGGTAGATACGATAATCGGTGGTTGCATGCAGTTGCAATCCTCTTTTTTCTTCTTTTTATCTGTCGCGATCAAGACACCGGAACGAGAGCCATCTCGATAAACAGTACAGCCTTTACATCCGCATCTCCATGCCTCAACATACAAAGAGTCTACCAACTCCTCACTTACATTGTTCGGCAAATTGATCGTTACGCTGATCGAATGATCCACCCATTTCTGGATGCGTCCTTGCATACGGACTTTTTGTAACCAATCGACATCATTGGAAGTCGCTTTATAATAAGGAGACTTAGCAACTAGTTCCTCCACTTCTTCTTGTGTATATCTCTTACTGGCCGAATAGCCATTCGCTTGCATCCACGTTACAAACTTATGATGGAATACGATATACTCCTCGAAAGCATCGCCTGTCTCATCCACGAAGTCCACACGAGCCTCGGAATCGTTCGGATTTACTTTACGGCGGCGCTTATATACCGGCAAAAATACCGGCTCTATACCGGAAGTGGTCTGTGTCATCAGGCTAGTCGTTCCTGTCGGAGCGATTGTTAAGCAAGCGATATTACGACGGCCGTATTTCAACATATCCTCATATAGAGCAGGATCGGCCTCACGCAAACGATTGATAAACGGGTTCTTTTCCTCACGCTTCGCATCGAATATCTCAAAAGCTCCACGTTCTTTCGCCAACATTACGGATGAACGATAAGCAGCCAAAGCTAATGTCTTTTGTATAAGTTCCGCGCGATCGGTTGCTTCTTCTGTTCCATAACGCAAGCCTAAAGCGGCAATCATATCGCCTTCCGCCGTGATACCTACCCCTGTTCGACGTCCTAGCAAAGTCTTTCGTTGGATCTTTTCCCACAAATGACGCTCTGCCTGTCTCACCTCCATGGATTCCGGATCCGAGTCGATCTTAGCCAAGATCATCTCGATCTTCTCCGATTCCAAATCAATGATATCATCCATAATCCGCTGGGCTAAACCCACATGCTTCTTAAACAAATCATAATCGAAATGAGCGTCCGGAGTGAATGGATTTACCACATATGAATATAAATTGATCGCTAACAAACGGCAGCTATCATACGGACAAAGAGGTATCTCGCCACAAGGATTCGTAGAAACCGTACGGAATCCCAGATCCGCATAGCAGTCTGGTACAGACTCTCGTAAGATCGTGTCCCAGAATAACACACCCGGCTCAGCGGATTTCCAAGCATTATGAATAATTTTTTTCCATAAGCCCGAAGCATCGATATCTTTCGCATAAACGGGAGAATCCGAATCAATTGGATATTGTTGCCTATAGGTACCACCATTAACCGCGGCATTCATGAAATTATCATCGATTTTCACAGATACATTTGCACCTGTAACCTTACCTTCCGTCATCTTAGCGTCGATAAACGCCTCCGAGTCCGGATGTTTAATGGAGACGCTCAACATCAAGGCTCCACGACGACCATCTTGGGCTACCTCACGGGTGGAATTCGAGTAACGTTCCATAAACGGGACCAATCCGGTAGAAGTCAACGCGGAATTCTTAACCGGAGAACCTTTTGGGCGGATATGGGAAAGATCATGGCCTACACCACCACGACGCTTCATCAATTGTACCTGTTCCTCGTCAATACGGATAATCGCGCCATATGAATCCGCTTGTCCGTCCAATCCGATAACAAAACAATTCGAGAGTGAGGCAATTTGATAATCATTGCCAATTCCCGTCATCGGACTTCCTTGCGGAACAATGTAACGGAAATGATCAAACAGGTCGAAAAGTTCTTGTTCCGACAACGGGTTCGGATACTTTTTTTCCACACGGGCAATCTCACTCGCCAAGCGATGATGCATATCATTCGGAGATTCCTCATAGATATTTCCAAACGCATCCTTCAAGGCATATTTATTTACCCATACTTTAGCGGCGAGCTCGTCACCGGTAAAGTAATCCAATGAAGCCTTAAACGCTTCGTCAAAAGTATAAGTTTTACGATCCACAATTATTATATTTATTTTATGACTGCAAGTTTACGCATACTTTACCAGTTATCCAAATTACCTCTCGCCAAAAAGAGCACTTATTGAAAAGTTTTCCAAAACCGAACTTACAACCTCACATTTTCAATTACTTAAATCAAATCAGATACCAGACAGTTTCCCAAAAGGAAAACTTAACGCCCGCACAAATTTTCCAAAATCGAACAATAAAGAAGGACGCCTCTTCAGAGAGACGTCCTTATCCTAACTATACAGGGATTCTTAATTTAGTTCTTGAGCAAGACCTCGATTTCCTCTACGGAAGAGCGGAAAGACTTACTGGTCTCTATCTGATCTTTAATCGTCTTACAAGCATGCAAGACTGTCGCATGGTCTTTCCTTCCTACGATCTTTCCTATATGAGAAAAAGAGGAGTCCGTATATTTCTTCGCCAAATACATCGTGATCTGACGGGCTTGTACGATTTCGCGTTTGCGGGAATTCGTCTGGATAACCGACTGCTCCAGGTTGAAATACTTGCAAACGATCTCCTGAATCATCTGCACGGAGATCTGTTTCCTCTCTAACCGGATGGCTTGGCTAACCACACGTTTCGTCAACGGCAGATCGATCTCACGATTGTTGATAACGGCATTAGCCATCAAAGAGACGAGAATGCCTTCCAAATCACGAACATTCTCCGTCACATTATTAGCGATAAAGTTAAACACCTCATCCGGAATCACGATTCCATCATGGTTGATCTTATTCTTCAGAATCTTCTTGCGTAGATCCAGATCCGGACGGCTCAATTCAGCCGTCAATCCCCATTTTAAACGGGTGATCAAGCGCTCTTCCATCCCTTGCAAATCCACAGGCGGCTTATCAGAAGTCAAGATAAGTTGCTTACCCAACTGATGCAGGTGGTTGAAAATATGGAAGAATGTATTCTGGGTCTTATCCATACCGATCAACTCCTGTATATCATCCAACAGCAGCACGTCGATATTCTGATAGAAATTCAAGAAATCATTAGTCGTATTCTTACGGATAGCGTCTGTGAACTGTACCCGGAACAAATGCGAAGATACATACAACACTTTCTTTTCCGGATGCAACTCTCGTATCCGGGTTCCGATCGCATGGCACAAGTGAGTTTTACCTACTCCTGACGGGCCAAAAATGAACAACGGGTTAAACGTAGTCTTTCCCGGATTCTGGGCAACAGCCTCACCCGCCGTACGAACCAGCTTGTTACTCGTACCCTCGAAATAATTATCAAAATTATACTTCGGGTTCAACTGAGGATCCAAATCCTGTGGAGCTGTCGTCATAAAAGGATTCGGAGCCTTGTTAGCGTCCTTGGGAGTGATTTTCTTTACAGCAGTGGAAGCATTCTCCGCCGGATAATCAACCGTACCGCCGGTTGTCTTATCCACCATGATACGGTAGTTGAGAATGGTTCCTTGACCGATTACACGATACAATGTAACTTTTAAGACATTGACGTACTTCTCCTCCAGATACTCATAGAAGAACTGACTAGGCACCTGTATGGTAAACTTCTTGTCTTCGTATGATAACGGAACGATAGGTACGAACCATGTGTCAAAAGCCGCCTTAGGCACAATATCCTTTATGACCGCAAGGCACTTATTCCACAATGTTTGATGATCAGTCTGCATGTTTTTCTTTCTCTCCCACTAATACTTTTCACATTCGGACCACAAAGTTTAGAAATTAATTCCGAAAAAAAAAGTGCTATTTTGTTTGGTAAATATGAATTTTCAATATCCCTTTTAGATTCAGATAGTTACTAATACGCATCTGATTTACTGTCATTTAGATCACCCGACGCCAAAAAAACCCTTTATTTTAGAGACCTCCAAAAAATCGCGAACGTTGACGTCCGGTGATAGAATAAGGCCTTAGGAAGCATCTATCTTACTTTACCTAAAGGCCTTATATATATAACCGGCAGGAGTCTCCTAACTTTTTATCTAATTAGAACGATTCTAAATAACGTTTTTTGTACTATGATTTTCTAACATAATCAAAAAACAGAGAAATGAACGTATCTCTTCGGATTCTCCCTCAAATCCAGCAACAGCTTGGAGGCGTTGTCCATCGTGCTGTTCAGATTATCATACAATCCTTTATCGTTTAACAACAAGCCGATACTATTGTCCGTCGAGTTCAATTTATCCGTAGTCAACTTCAAGTTCGCCAAGGTCGCATTGATGGAATTGACCGTTGAAGCCAAATCCAACTCTCTCAAGTTAGCGCTCACCTCCGAGAAATTATCCGTCATCGTCTTCAAGTTATTCACGATACCCGGCACATCCTTACTCAACATCTGATTCAACTGACGGGTAGACACCTCCAGGTTGCCAGTCGTTTTTTCGATATGATTCAAGGACTGAGCCAAGGCCGGATGAGCGATCAAGGTCTGCAAGCTACCCAAGATCGTGTCGATCTTCGGCAAAAGATTCTCTACACCCGGCAATATCTTCTCCTGTACGGATTGCATCATATCCCCTTCCATCCGTCCCTCGAGCGTAGAACCCGGCTTCAAGAAGTCGTCTACGTAAGTATTCAAATGGATATGCAACTCAGCTCCGCTTAAGAAAGTATTGACAATCGCTATATAACTTCCCTTATTCAGTCTCATCTTATCTTCCAAGCTAACCTCAACGATGATCTTACCGGTCGTATCATAATCATAAATGATATCACGAACCAATCCCACCTTAAAACCATCCACAAATACAGGACTGGAAATCGTCACTCCCTTTACGTTGCTGAATGATACGTAGTAATGGTTCACCGG
Organism: Parabacteroides sp. ZJ-118; assembly: GCF_011038785.1. Taxonomy (GTDB): domain Bacteria; phylum Bacteroidota; class Bacteroidia; order Bacteroidales; family Tannerellaceae; genus Parabacteroides. Next base: position 7,429 of record NZ_JAAKDT010000032.1, on the reverse strand, counting down.
TTGAAACAGGTTAATACCCTTCAGATAATTAATGCCTAAATACAATAGCGCCAGACTTACGATCGTCACAAGTCCGATCTTCGCCTCTTTAGTGAATACACTTTTCATTTCCTTTATTTATAATGTATGATTTATTCCTACTATCATTAATATTTCACCTTCTTCCCATCCTTAAAAGCGATGATGAAAGCATCTTTAAAATCCCTCGCAACCATTCGGCGCATCTTCCGGATCGAATTAAAATCCGTAGTCCCGCCATACGTGTATTTATAGATACCTTTCTCCACATAGAAATCCACGTTCTTGTACCCTTTAAATAACCGGGAGTTCGCGGGAAGCTTCTTATCGGAAGTCAAGATTTGTATTTTATATATAACCTTTCCCTTCGTGTTCCTGTTCACGGAAGTGGTGGAAGAAACTAAAGTTTTCTGTCTTGCGGTTTGTTGCTTTCTATTTAAGATATCAGCCTCGCTCCCCGGAGGCGGGGTTTCCTCATTCGTCACGGGAGCAGCGATAGTTCCGGAAATAGAACCTTTACGGCGATCGTAATTCTTCTTATATTTACAAAAAGCGTCGTACAACGCCTCCGCTAATTTATTTTGTCCAGCGGCGGTTCTCATAAACTGCTCTTCTTGACGATTCGAGATATACCCCAACTCGACCAGGACACTGGGCATGCTCGTTTTACGAAGCACCAAAAAGCCAGCCTGTCTTACGCCACGGTCTACTCGTTTACAAGCCCCGAACGATTTCTGTATCTCGGAAGCCAGACTTATACTTTGCTCCATGTGCTTATTCTGCATAAACTCGAAAATGATATATGACTCCGAGGAATTCGGGTCAAATCCCTCATACCGTTGTTGATAATTATCCTCCAACAAAATCGCCGAGTTCTCGCTCATAGCCACCTCTAAGTTCTCTTCGCTACGAGCCAAACCCAGCGTATACGTCTCCGTACCTTGCACGGTACTTCCACGCTTTACGGCATTCGTATGGACAGATATGAAAAGATCCGCTTTGTTGCGGTTCGCTATATTCGCACGTTCGTCCAACTCGATAAAACGATCCGTCTTACGGGTATAAATCACACGTACATCCTCCGCGTTGTTCTCAATCAATCGCCCCAGTTTCAAAGCGACAGCGAGATTTATCTCCTTTTCATTAATATTTGCCCCTCTAGCTCCCGGGTCCTTACCGCCATGCCCGGCATCGATCACGACCGTAAAACTCTTCTCTCTCGCCTGAAGTCCGGGTAAGAAAAAAGACAACGCGAATAGCAAGTTAATATATAGAAAAGACGGTTTGCTCACTTTCTGAAATTATTGCGAATCCGGAGACAAATGTAGCGTTTTTTACTGATTGACAGATGTCCTTTTTTTATAATTAAAACAAAAAAAGAGGGCAGTTTCGAAACCACCCTCCCTTATGATCTATTACAGTCTCTATTATTCAGAAACGACCTCGAAAGGAATCTCAACAGAAACCTCCTTGTGAAGTTTCAAAACAGCCTTATAGCTACCTACTTCCTTAACAGACTCCTTGATATAGATAATCTTACGGTCGATATTCTCGAAACCGGCCTTGGCCAAAGCCTCAGCAACTTGGATATTTGTCACAGAACCAAAGATCGTGCCTGTAGAGCTAGTCTTAGCGCCGATCGTCAAAGCCACACCCTCTAACTTAGTGGCCAAAGCCTGAGCGTCTTCCTTGATCTTAGCCAACTTATGGGCGCGTTGCTTCAAGTTCTCAGCCAATACTTTCTTAGCAGACTCTGAAGCGATCACTGCCTTACCCGTGGGGATTAGAAAGTTACGTCCGTAACCGTCTTTTACTGTTACGATATCGTCTTTGTAGCCTAAATTCACTACATCTTCTTTCAAAATAACTTGCATATTCTGTCTCCTCTTAATTTATTATTTCATCAAATCGGTTACGTAAGGAAGCAAAGCAAGGTGACGAGCACGCTTTACAGCCTGAGCCACACGACGTTGGAACTTCAAGGAAGTACCAGTAATACGACGCGGAAGGATCTTACCTTGCTCGTTCAAGAATTTCTTCAAGAATTCAGGATCCTTATAATCGATATACTTGATACCGCTCTTTTTGAAACGGCAATATTTTTTTCTCTTAACGTCTACTGAAGGCGGTGTTAAATATCTGATTTCTGATTGAGTTGCTGCCATAATTAATTATTCTCCTTTACTGTTTCTTTAGATGATTTCAGATTTCTTCTCTTAGCTGCATATTCTGCGGCATACTTGTCCTGACGGAAAGTCAAGAAGCGGATCACACGCTCGTCACGACGGAAGTTCAATTCCAATGTAGCGATAACACTCGGATCTGCCTTGAATTCAACCAACTGGTAGAAGCCTGTTGTCTTCTTGTCGATAGGATAAGCTAACTTACGCAAGCCCCAGTTCTCTTCATTCACGATCTCAGCTCCTTGAGCTTTCAGGAGGTTCGTGAATTTCTCTACCGCTTCCTTCATCTGAGCGTCAGACAAAACGGGAGTCAAAATGAAAACGGTTTCATAATTGTTCATAAAACGCTGTTTAATATTGATTAATAATTTTTTTTGCGGTGCAAAGGTAGTGATTATTTCGTGACCGGCAAGCAAACACGTATCATTAATAAGGAAAAACTTCCACTTAACCTGTTTTAACATTGATATAGATGGTGGAAGATTGTTCGCGGCTGAAGAATATGAGAGTCTACGGTCGAAAATCCTTCAAATGTAGGTTTCTTTCGCCTAATGTGTGATGAAGAATCGCTTACCGCTTCCTTATGTTCTTTTTTTTGTCTAAGTTTGCCCCCTCAATGACATTCGATATGTATTGGTTACATCATTCCATCAATTTACTCAAGATCGTGCCTTTTTTGGGCGGTTGGTTATCCGACCGGTTGCTGGGAGATCCGGAAGGTTGGCCCCACCCTATCGTATGGTTTGGCAAGGCGATCAGCACCGGAGAGAAAGCCTTGAATAAAGGCTCCGAGCGGATCCTAAAAGGCGGTATACTGGCAGTCGCACTCATCCTTGGCGTGTATTTAATCTGCGAGTGGACATTGTCGTGGGCTTGGATCATACATCCGCAGTTCAATGGGTTACTGACGGCTGTCGGAGTATTTTATTGCTTGTCTGGAAAGACACTTATTAAGGAAGTGAAGGCGGTGTTCGAGGCTGTGGACCGTAGTACGGAAGAAGGACGGCGGCAAGTGGCGCGGATCGTTGGTAGGGATACCTCGAACCTGTCACCACAAGAGATACGGGCAGCGGCGTTGGAAACCTTGTCCGAGAACTTAAGCGACGGCGTGATCGCCCCGATGTTCTGGTTTGCCCCGCTAGGGTTGCCGGGGATGATGGCTTACAAGATGGTGAACACGCTAGATTCAATGATCGGTTATAAGAATGAGCGCTACCTTGAGTTCGGACGGATAGCGGCGCAAATCGATGATATCGCCAATTACATTCCGGCCCGCCTCACGGCCTATCTGATGTTGTTGGTCTCCAATAATTGGGGGAAAAGGGATTTCGTACGGCGTTTCGGACCAAAACACGCAAGCCCCAATTCCGGTTATCCGGAAGCGGCCTTGGCGGCCATCTTGGACTGCCAGTTCGGGGGAACGCATGATTATTTCGGCAAACCGGTGGAGAAGCCTTATATCGGAACGAACGCAAGGCCGTTCACGACCGAGGATATGCGTATCGCCATCCAAGTGAATGGCAATACGGAATTGTTGACGGGTATGATCGTCACCCTTATTTTACTACTAACATAATATCAATTGTATGGAAATTAGATTAAACAAACTGATAAGTGAAGCCGGTGTTTGCTCACGCCGGGAAGCGGACAATTTCATCGAGATGAAACGGGTAACCGTAAACGGCAAGCTACCGCACGTAGGCCAGAAGGTCACGGCGGAGGATGTCGTATTGGTAGATGGCGAACGCTTGAACGTAGAGAAATACATCCGCCTACAGGAGGAGGCGAAAAAGGAGAAGCGACAAGAGAAGGAACTACTCGGCACGCTCTGGAAAGAGAAACCTGAGAACAAGGGAGCCCGGGAAGGCGCTAAAACGGAGAAGTTCGGAAAATTCAATAAATACGCCGCCGCCCGTAAGGCGCAGAAAGAGGGAGGCTGGAAGTCCAAAACCGCCAAACTTACCGACGAGGAGAAATTATTACGGGATGTCTTGCGCCCTAAGTTCGGAAAGGCGCTGAGAAAGTCGGCGGTGGCACAACGAGTCGCCGCCAATCCGAAATCGGCCGCCCTTCGGAAAACAAGCAAGAACAACCCGATCAACAAGGCGAGACGTGCCGCCCACCGGAAAAACAGGAATCACGAAGGTAATGAGTAAGAAAGTGATCTTAGTGACCGGAGGACAGCGGTCAGGCAAAAGCGGATACGCCCAAAGACTCGCCTTATCACTGTCGCCTAACCCGGTTTACCTAGCGACCTCCCGCATCTGGGACGAGGAATTCCGGAAGCGGGTGGAACGCCATCAGCGGGACCGTGGACCCGAGTGGACCAATATAGAGGAGGAGAAATACCTGAGTCGTCACGATCTTACCGGTCGTGTCGTGGTAATCGATTGTATAACCCTTTGGGGAACGAACTTCTTCTTCGATAATCAAAGCGACGTGGAATTATCCCTCTCCCTCCTGAAAGCGGAGTTCGATAAACTTTCCCGGCAAGATGCCTGCTTGATCTTCGTGACAAATGAGTTGGGTATGGGAGGTGTGCCGATAGACGAGGTGCAACGGAAATTTACCGATATGCAAGGCTGGCTCAACCAATATATCGCCTCGAAGGCAGACGAGGTTGTCTTGATGGTCAGCGGAATCCCCGTCAAGATCAAGAAATAAGAACAACGACTTCTATAAAATACTACGATCATGATACAATTTCACATCAAGGCCCCAGACAAAGGGTTGGAGATAGCTTTACAAGACAAGATCGATAATCTGACAAAGCCGAAAGGCTCATTGGGAACGCTCGAGGCGCTCGCCCTGCAAGTGGGATTGATCCAGCAGACCTTATCGCCTGTCTTACGTCATCCCGTGAATGTAATCTATGCCTCGGATCACGGCATCGCCGACGAGGGTGTAAGCAAATCTCCCAAAGAGGTAACCCGCCAAGTGATCCATAATTTCTTAAACGGAGGGGCGGGAGTTTGCTACCTTGCCCGCCAGCATGGTTTCGAGTTGAAGATTGTGGATGGCGGCGTGGATTTCGATTTCCCCGTTATCCCCCAACTGATCGATCGTAAGGTACGCAAAGGAGGAACTCGTAACTTCCTTCACGAGGCGGCCATGACCGAAGAGGAGATGGAAAAAGCGCTTCAATACGGAGCCGGTATCGTGACGGATTGTTACAACGAGGGCTGTAACGTGATCAGTTTCGGAGAGATGGGTATCGGGAATACGGCGGCTTCCAGCATGTGGATGACTTGCCTCACGCAAATCCCATTGATCGACTGTGTGGGTGCCGGTAGCGGACTGGATAGCGAGGGTGTAAGACATAAATACAATGTTCTGAAACGCTCGTTGGAGAATTATGATGGGAATGGAAGCGTCTTGGATGTAATGCGCTACTTCGGAGGGTATGAGATGGTTATGGCTGTAGGAGGTATGTTGCGTGCCGCCGAGCTGAAAATGATTATCCTCGTGGATGGCTTTATCATGACGAACTGCGTATTAGCGGCTTCCCGTTTATACCCGGAAATGCAGTCGTATTGCGTATTCGGGCATTGCGGCGACGAGGCCGGGCATAAGCGGGTACTGGATTTCTTGGGAGCGAAAGCATTGCTCGACCTCGGGCTACGACTGGGAGAAGGCTCCGGCTCAGTATGCGCTTACCCGATACTCGACTCCGCCGTTCGCATGATCAACGAGATGCATAGTTTCAAGCAAGCGGCAATCACCAAATATTTTTGATATGTTGCGGATACTCGCTGCGTTTATATTCTTTACACGGCTACCGTTCTGGCGGTTGGCGGAGGTTCCGGCGACATATTTCAAGAATATCGTGAGTCATTGGGCGTTGGTCGGCTGGTTGACAGCTGGTTTATCAGTATTGGTCTTGTACGCCTCCTCCTTGATCCTTCCTCCATCCGTAGCGATCTTATGCGCCATGATTACCCGATTGTTGATAACCGGCTGTCTGCATGAGGACGGGCTGGCGGATTTCTTCGATGGTTTTGGTGGTGGCACCAGCCGGGAACGCATACTGGCGATCATGAAAGACTCGCATATTGGTAGTTATGGAGTGATCGGGCTGATCTTCTACTTCGGGTTATTCTACCTACTAGTAAGCAGTCTTCCGATCGAGCTAGCGGGATGTGCCATACTAACAGGAGATCCTTTTTGCAAAGGTGTCTCCAGTATGATCATCAATCGCCTGCCCTACGCGAGGAAAGAGGAGGAAGCCAAGAACAAGACCGTATATAGCCGAATGACCGCTCAGGAATATGTATTTAGCATCATTTGTGCTTTGCTACCATTGTTATGGCTTCCTCAACCTGTTTATTCCATAGCAGGTGCATTCCCTGTTATCACTTGGTGTCTCCTCACCTCTTTCATGAAGAGAAAGATACAAGGATATACTGGAGACTGCTGTGGAGCGACTTTTCTTCTTTGTGAGTTAAGTTTCTATATGGGTTTCGTGATCATCTATCAAACAATATAATTATGGAAATTTATTTAATCAGACATACCTCTGTCGACGTTCCCGCCGGCTACGCCTATGGACAGACCGATGTTCCATTGAAACCGACTTTCGAGGAAGAGGCGGAAGAGGTAAAAAAAAGCTTGAGCGATCATACGTTCGATAAAGTTTGGACAAGCCCCCTTAGCCGCTGCGTACGCTTAGCTAATTATTGCGGCTTTCCGGAGGCAGAGAGAGAAGACCGTATCAAGGAGGTGAATTTTGGAGAGTGGGAAATGAAATCGTGGAATGAGTTATCTTCCGATCCTCGTTCCGAGGCGTGGTTCAAGGATTGGATAAACAACCCGACTCCGAATGGGGAATCACTCCAAGACCAATATAACCGGGTTAGCGACTTCCTTGACGAGCTTCGTAAAACCGGATTGCAGAAGGTATGCTTGTTCGCCCATGGTGGCGTATTAACATGCGCCCGGGTCTATGCGGGCGAATATCCTTTGCAAGACGCTTTTAAGAACGTACCGTCTTACGGATCTATCGTAAAATTAGTATTGAATTAACCTCCAACACACATTCCGAGAAAAATATTTTCCGGCTCATAAAAAAGAAAGGGAGCCAACCCTTTCGGATTGACTCCCCTCTCTTCCGGCTATCGCCTTCACTCAAGACGGCGGCTACCTACTCTCCCACTGTTACGCAGTACCATCGGCGTGACGAGGCTTAACTTCTCTGTTCGGAATGGGAAGAGGTGGATCCCTCGTGCCAT
>NZ_JAAKDT010000031.1 GCF_011038785.1 Parabacteroides sp. ZJ-118 | reverse complement strand
TTATTGAGGGTCAGAAATCGGGCAATCCGCAAAATAAACAAATCCTAACGGATGAGATTCCGCCTAACTTGTTGTTTTTCGGAGTCCGAGATTCTGCCTGATTCATTCTAAATTTAACGAACTATTGATGTAAGTTTGTCCGTACTTTTCAATTGGCAAACTTAGCGAAAAAACTTGATATATAGATCATGGGGTAAAGAAATATAGCTATATTTGCCCAATATGAAAAAGTTGACCTCTTTATACATTGTATTCCTGCTAACAATGCTAGGTTTTCAAGGAAATCTGAAAGCGCAGGTTAGCCACGGAGGCCGCCCGCTTCCGCTATCGCTCATGCGAAGTACAAACGGACAGATGTTTAAAGAAATGCCTCCGTTCGACGTCCAAGAAGAGTTGCGTGTCGACTCGCTGAATGAGAGCGACCTGAGAAGCGGCTTCCGTTTCGCCTATAAATTCATGACGGATTATAACCGGTACAACTCGGGAGTCACCTTCTCCGGACCGGATGGGACACGTGTATGGAGACTCGGCATCTACTCGCCCGGAGCCCTTTCCATCAACGTGCTCTTCACGGAATATGAACTGCCGGAAGGTGCCCAGCTCTTCCTGTACAATGAAGACCAGACACAAATATTAGGTTCGTTCAATCACCTAAACAACTCGGAGTTAAACCTATTGCCGATCTCTCCTATCCAAGGAGATCGCTTGATCATAGAATATCAAGAGCCGGCCAACGCCTCTTTTCAAGGAAGACTGACCGTCGGGGAAGTCAACCATGGCTACCGGAGCTTACGGAGGTTAGAACCGGGAGACAACATTTCACAAATCGGCAAGATCCCACCCTTAGCTTGTTATCAGGATAGGACAAACGATTACGCCCAATGGGGGCAAAGTGTCGTTCTCCTGATCATAGACGGAAGCGTAGGGTGCACGGGTACCCTGATAAATAATACCGACAATGACGGAAAGCCTTATCTACTTACCGCCTCCCATTGCCTGAACAGGCAATTCACGATAAAGAACCCCGACTATGAGAAAATAGCCGGAAGCATCGTCTGCTTTTTCAACTTCAACAGCCCTTTCTGCGACCCGATCCTAAGGGGAACGGAAGAGATGTCTACCGCATCCACCTATTTCAAGGCGGTTAATGAGATGGCAGACATGGCCTTATTGGAACTTACCGCCACACCTCCGGTTTACTACAGGCCTTATTATGCAGGCTGGAATGTGCGAGAGGTAGGACCTGCCCCCTATACGTGTATCCAACATCCCCAATATTCGGTGAAGCGAATCAGTATATCCGATGAGGATCTGACCCCCTTTACCTTGACAGATCCAAATATGATTTTTTACGAGGACGCTCATTGGCATGTCCAGACTTGGGGAATAGGTTATACGGCCAGCGGTTCCTCTGGATCTCCTTTATTCAATGCTGATGGAGAGATTATCGGAGCGTTATCCGGCGGGCAGTCCAACGAGACTAGTCCGGAGAATGACTACTTCTTCTCTTTGATGAAACCTTGGGATGCGATCGATACCCCTGAGAAACAGCTTAAATATTGGCTGAACCCATCCAATGACGAGACCAAGGTTTGCGAGGGACTTGATCCGTACAAATCGGCCCCTTGTTTCCGGTTGAGCAACATCTATGACTCCGGTAATCAAGAAAACGCCGAATGTACGCTTTATCCCGGGTCTGAAAAAGCGTATTTGTTCGGGAACAACCCTGCTAATATCACGGAATACGCGGAAGCTTACCAAGTAGCCGAAGCGGGTACCTTATACGGAGCTTATTTCGTAACACCGCCTGCCGGAGCGAACTACAAACAGATGGAAGTGGAAGTTACCGTTTACAGCGGCGATTCAAAACCTTCCACACTAATATATACGGAGACATTCCAACCCACCTACAGCAATCAATCGATATTGGACGATACGTTTATTGAAACCGCCAAATCCCTGAATCGGGCACAGGAAAGTTACATTCATTTCTCCAAACCACTGAACGTCAGTGGAAAGTTCTACATCGGCTATAGGCTCAAAAGCGTTCCGGAGAACACGTATTTCTCCGCTTACAATCTGCCCCAAGGCAAAACGACCCGGAATACGGCTTGGGTTCATGATAAAAATGGCTGGAGACAAGCTACCGAATATACGCAAGCAGGTTTTAACACCTCCTTGTTTATCGATCCCGTCATTCAATACGGCAACCCTGTCAGTAACGAGAAGATCGAGCTGGATGAGCAGGTACTCATTCACCTCGGTCCGGAAAAAGGCATGGTGCACCTCGTTTTGCCGGATGGAATAGAGAAAGCGGCTTATACACTGCACTCGGCGCAAGGCAAAGTGTCGGAAAACGGAGAGATCACAGGCAGACAGACCACACTCCATTTCCTGAATTTAACATCCGGAGTTTATTTTCTAACCGTGTACTATGAAGGGAAGCATCATACACAAAAGATTATATTTTAATCAAAAATATACAATAAGAGTCCTAGGAGACCATCCATATGAGGAAGGGAGACAAGAGGTACAGGGTCTTGTTTTTTCAATAATCCTCCCCATATTTCATGTATAGAACAAGCCTCGGATTCATTAATAAGTATTAATTAAAAAGATTTTATCGCTTCTTTGCTATCCATAACAAAAAAAATACTTTAGTTTTGCACGACAATGGCTAAGGGATAATTTGGAAGTGAATATATTAACATAGTAACATTTTAAACTTACATCAAGATTATGAACAAAAAATTTTTATTGCCATTCTTCGTATTGGCAGCCATTTTAACTCTTTCTTCTTGTTCAAACAAGTTGAAACCGTTGGCAGAACAGTACATTAAAGCAGAGCCGCAACCGCTAGAGGCCATCGGAGGCAAAGTCCCTGTAACGATCAATGCGACCTTCCCCGCTAAATGGTTCAACAAGAAAGCTGTTGTAACTGTAACACCGGTACTGCGTTACCAGGGTGGAGAAGCTTGGGGAACTGCTTACACTTACCAAGGTGAGAAAGTAAAAGGTAACAACCAAGTAATCCCTCAAAAAGAAGGCGCTAACGTAACTATGAAGTCTTCTTTCACCTACAAACCTGAGATGAAAAAATCAGAATTGTATTTGACTTTCGACGCAAAGATCAAAAACAAGACTGTTAAATTGCCGGATGTAAAGATCGGAGAAGGCGTTATCGCTACTTCCGAATTGGCTGATGCGGCTACCGCTACGGCAGCTATCGCAGCTGATAAATTCCAACGTATCATCAAAGAGGCTCATGACGCTAATATCATGTTCTTGATCCAACAAGCCAACCTTCGTGCTAAAGAATTGAACTCTGACGCTATCAAAGAATGGAAAGATCTTGTTAAGAACGCTGACGAAGCTCCAAACCAGAATGTAGCTATTGAGATCAGTGCTTACGCTTCTCCTGATGGTGGTTTCAAATTGAACAACACGTTGGCTGAGAATCGCGAAGGAAACACTACGAAATATTTGAACAAGGAATTGAAGAAAATGAAGGTTGACGTTCCGGTTGACGCTCGTTACACAGCTCAGGACTGGGAAGGCTTCAAGGAATTAGTTTCTGCTTCCAACTTGCAAGATAAAGACTTAGTATTACGCGTTCTTTCTATGTATCAAGATCCCGAGACAAGAGAGAAAGAAATCAAGAATATTTCCGCCGTTTACTCTGACCTGGCTGAGACAATCCTTCCGCAATTGCGTCGTTCTCGTTTGACTGCTAACATCGAGATCATCGGCAAGTCTGACGACGAGATCAGCGCTTTGGCTAAGAGCAATCCTTCTGAGTTGAATATCGAGGAAATCCTTTACGCTGCCACATTGACGAACAACGACAATGAGAAGATGGCCATCTATACAAAAGCTTCTGAATTGTATCCTAACTGCTGCCGTACTTGGAACAACATCGGTATGGTGGCGTTCAAGACTGGAGATTTGGCTAAGGCTGAGCAAATGTTTAACAAGTCTAATTCTGTTAAGAATAATGCTTCCGCTAACATGAACTTAGGTTTGATCGCGCTAACGAAGGGTGACCAAGCCAAGGCTCAACAGTTGTTCGGTAACGCTGCCGGTGTAAACGAATTGAGCGAGGCTCTTGGTGTTCTTTACTTAGAGCAGGGCGAATATGCCAAGGCTGTTAACTCTTTCGGTTCTGTTAAGACTAACAACGCTGCTTTGGCTCAGATTTTGGTTAAGGATTACAGCAAGGCTTCTCAGACTTTGAACGGCGTCGCTAAACCTGACGCTATCACTTCTTACTTGAAGGCTGTTGTTGCAGCTCGTACAAACGACGCTAACGGTGTAGTAAGCAACTTGAAGGCCGCTATCGCCGCTGACAAGAGCTTGGCTAAGGAGGCTGCTATCGACTTAGAGTTCGCTAAATATGCGACCAACTCTGACTTCGCTACTTTAGTAAAATAAGAATATATTCTTTCTAAATAATAAAAATAAAAAAGGGCCCCATCCGGGAAGGATGAGGTCCTTTTTTATTTTTATTCAATTAAGAACTTACCGACCTTGACGCTTGCGCTCTGTCTCATCCAAGATGATCTTACGCATACGCATACTGTTCGGGGTAATCTCCACATACTCATCCCCCTTGATATACTCAAGCGCATCCTCTAAGCTGAATACGACGGGGGGAGCCAAGGAGACCTTATCATCGGAACCGGAGGCACGCATATTCGTCAACTTCTTGGATTTGGTAACATTTACCACCAAATCATTGTCCTTGGTATGCTCACCAACCACCTGTCCAGCATAAACCTCCTCACCCGGAGCGATGAAGAAACGCCCGCGGGATTGCAAGTTATTCAAGGCATAAGCGAAAGCCTGGCCGGTCTCCATAGCGATAATCGAACCATTCACACGTCGTTCGATATCACCCTTCCACGGTTGATATTCCAAGAAACGGTGTGCCATGATAGCCTCACCGGCAGAGGCAGTCAATACAGCGTTATTCAAACCGATAATACCACGGGAAGGAATCGTGAACTCCAGGTGCATGCGACCATTCTTGCTTTCCATCATGGTCATCTCGCCCTTACGCTTCGTCACCATATCGATGATTCGGCTAGAGCATTCCTCCGGAAGATTCACCGTCAATTGCTCTACCGGCTCGCATTTCTCGCCATCGATCTCTTTGATGATAACTTGCGGCTGACCCACCTGCAACTCGTATCCCTCACGACGCATCGTCTCGATCAATACAGACAAGTGAAGCACGCCACGACCATATACCAACCAAGAATCAGCGGAATCGGTAGGGACTACACGTAAAGCTAAGTTCTTATCCAATTCTCTCTGCAAACGGTCAAAAATATGACGGGAAGTAACAAACTTACCATCCTTACCAAAGAACGGAGAATTGTTGATCGTGAAAAGCATAGACATCGTAGGCTCATCGATAGCGATCGTTGGCAATGGCTCCGGCTCATTCACGTCGGCGATTGTCTCACCGATCTCGAAACCTTCGATACCGATAATAGCGCAAATATCCCCGGACTGCACGGAATCAACTTTCGTACGTCCCAAGCCCTCGAATACATCCACTTCCTTGATCCTTGATTTCACCAGGCTACCGTCGCGCTTACAAAGCATGACATCTTGGCCCTCTCTCAACTCACCACGATGTACACGCCCTACGGCGATACGACCTACATATTGAGAGTAATCCAAAGAAGTAATCAACATCTGAGGCGTACCCTCCAACATCTGCGGTTCGGGGATATACTTGATGATCGCGTCCAGCAAAGCAGAGATATCCTCAGCCGGTCTCTGCCAATCCTCCGACATCCATCCCTGCTTAGCGGAACCGTAGATAGTCGGGAAGTCGAGCTGCTCCTCGGTAGCGTCCAGACTAAACATCAAGTCGAATACCATTTCCTGCACTTCCGACGGGCGGCAATTCGGCTTATCCACCTTATTAATCACCACGATCGGTTTCAAGCCCAGTTGAATTGCTTTCTGCAAAACAAAACGAGTCTGCGGCATAGGTCCCTCAAAGGCATCCACCAATAGCAAACAACCATCCGCCATATTCAAGACACGTTCCACCTCGCCACCAAAGTCAGCGTGACCCGGAGTGTCTATAATATTGATCTTATATCCCTTATAATTGATAGACACGTTCTTGGCAAGGATCGTGATACCTCGTTCCCGTTCCAGATCGTTGTTATCCATGAACTGATCCGGTTCTGCCTGTCCTTCACGAAAAAGTTTACCGGCTAATAACATCTTATCCACAAGCGTCGTTTTGCCGTGGTCTACGTGCGCGATAATCGCAATGTTTCTGATCTTTTGCATTGAAGACTAATTTATTGGCGACAAAAATACGATATTTTTACGATATATATATGACATTCATGCTTCAAAACACAAAAAAGATAATAAAGCCTATTGCAAATCCAAAAGGAATGTCTACCTTTGCGACCGCTTAGATAACATAGTATTAATTTATTAAAGTAGAAGGAATCATGTATTTAGATTCAGCGAAGAAAAAAGAATTATTTGAAAAGTATGGCAAATCAGCCACTAACACAGGTTCTGCGGAAAGCCAAATCGCATTGTTCACATTCCGTATCTCTCACTTGACAGAGCACTTGAAGGTGAATCACAAAGATTACGCTACGGAAAGATCATTGAAAATATTGGTAGGTAAACGCCGTCGTTTGTTGGACTATCTGATCAAGATTGACATCGAGAGATACCGCGCTATCATCAAAGAACTTGGCATCAGAAAGTAAGAAAGAACTTACTCGAGAATATAAAAGGGGCCGTCCTTATCAGGGATTACCCCTTTTTATTTGCCTTAATCCTAGATATAATAAAATATTAATGTAAATTCGCGCCGTTTAGTATCAATTTATCAACTATTAAAGGACTATAAATAACAAATCATACATATGGGAAACAACAAAATTATAGGTGCGAAAATTAAAAATATCCGAGAATCGAAACAACTCTCTATCGAGGAAGTAGCCGAGCGCTCCGGGTTAGGTATCGAACAGATCAAGCGTATCGAGGGTAACTTGGATTTTCCATCTTTAGCTCCCCTTATCAAAATAGCACGAGTATTAGGAGTACGTTTGGGTACATTCTTGGACGATCAAGCGGAGCTAGGCCCGGTCGTATGCCGCAAAAAGGACAGCGAGGCCGATGGCATCGGGTTCACGAACAACGCGACCCAAGGACACAAGCATATGGATTACCACTCGCTCTCGCAAGACAAGTCCGGCCGTCATATGGAACCCTTCTTGATCGAGATCGCTCCTTCCGAGGAAGGCGAAGATTTCGTTCTGTCCACGCATGAGGGAGAAGAGTTTATCTATGTATTGAGTGGCGTCGTAGAGATCAATTACGGGAAAAATACCTATATCCTAGAGGAAGGAGATAGCATCTATTATGATTCTATCGTGGCGCATCATGTACACGCGGCAGCCGACAGCAGGGCTCGAATCTTAGGAGTTGTCTATACACCTTATTAAATCCTGCTTTTTTATGGAATTACATAACAGAACCCTTGGCCAATGGCTGGAACATTGGGCCGAGGCTACACCGGATAAAGAGTATATCGTTTACTCAGACCGTGACTTACGTTTCACTTGGAGCGAATTCAACAAGCGTGTGGACGACATGGCGAAAGGGATGTTGGCGATCGGTATCACACATGGTACGCATGTCGGCGTATGGGCGACAAACGTACCGGATTGGCTGACATTCTTGTATGCCGGAGCCAAGATCGGTGCCGTACTGGTCACGATCAACACCAACTATAAGCAAAGCGAACTGGAATATCTGGTTGAGAACGCCGATATCCATACGATGTGTATC
Organism: Parabacteroides sp. ZJ-118; assembly: GCF_011038785.1. Taxonomy (GTDB): domain Bacteria; phylum Bacteroidota; class Bacteroidia; order Bacteroidales; family Tannerellaceae; genus Parabacteroides. The sequence continues at coordinate 33,877 of NZ_JAAKDT010000031.1, read as the reverse complement.
ACGGACGGTGTGTTCGACGGAAGTTACATAGACATGGTCTATACCATGTTGCCGGAATTGAAGACCTCCCAACGGGGATATTTGAAAAGCGAGCGTTTTCCTCGTCTGAAAAACGTTGTATATATCGGACAGGAAAAATACAGGGGTATGTACAATACGCCCGAGATGTTGCTCCTCGGACAAAATATCAAGGATGAGACCTTAGAGGCCGCCAAGGCGAAAGTAAATTGCCACGACGTTGTCAATATGCAATATACGTCCGGTACAACCGGTTTCCCGAAAGGAGTCATGCTGACTCATTACAACATCGCCAACAACGGTTTCTTAACGGGTGAGCATATGAAGTTCACCGCCGCCGATAAGCTTTGTTGCTGCGTACCTCTCTTCCATTGCTTCGGTGTGGTATTGGCTTCCATGAACGTTTTGACGCACGGGTGTACGCAGGTGATGGTCGAGAAATTTGATCCGTTATTGGTATTAGCTTCCATACATAAAGAGCGTTGCACGGCCGTATATGGTGTACCTACCATGTTTATCGCCGAGCTGAACCACCCGATGTTCGGGATGTTCGACCTTACGTCGTTGCGTACCGGCATCATGGCAGGTTCGCTTTGCCCCGTTGAACTCATGAGAACCGTGGACGAGAAGATGCATATGCGTGTAACCAGCGTGTATGGATTGACAGAGACCTCACCGGGTATGACCCACTCCCGTATCGAAGATCCGGCCGAAGTGCGTTATAATACCGTAGGCCACGAATTCGAATTTACCGAGGTACGGGTTATCGATCCGGAGACCGGCGAGGAATGCCCCGTTGGTGTACAGGGCGAGATGTGTAACCGCGGTTATAATAACATGAAAGGTTACTATAAAAACGAAGCCGCTACCAACGAGACGATCGACAAGAACGGCTTCCTGCATTCCGGCGACTTGGGTGTTCGTGATGAAAATGGCAACTTCCGCATCACCGGCCGTATCAAGGACATGATCATCCGCGGGGGCGAGAATATCTATCCCCGCGAGCTGGAGGAGTTCCTCTATCATTTCCCTGGCGTGAAAGACGTGCAAGTAGCCGCTGTCCCTTCCAAGAAATATGGAGAGGAAGTGGGCGCCTTTATCATCCTTCACGATGGCGTGACGGCTACGGAGGAAGAGGTGAAAGACTTCTGCCGCGGAAAGATCGCCCGGCACAAGATCCCGAAATACATCTTCTTCGTCGATACCTACCCGATGACCGGAAGCGGAAAGATACAGAAGTTCAAGTTGAAAGACCTCGGGCTGAAACTTTTGCAGGAGCAAGGTATCACGCCGGTCTGACGATTTGGTGGACAGTGGGAGGTTGACTATATCACAGGTTTTCCGTACCTTCGCGTCTCAATCGTTTATAGTATTAATTTATGTCACAATTATTTCCAACCAATCTGCCTTATAAAGTGGCAGATATGAGTTTGGCTGAATTCGGTCGCAAAGAGATCGAGATCGCCGAACACGAAATGCCGGGATTAATGGCGCTACGCCAGAAATACGCCGATCAGAAACCCTTGAAAGGCGCACGTATCACCGGCTCACTGCATATGACTATTCAGACGGCGGTGTTAATCGAAACATTAGTTGCGTTGGGAGCGGACGTTCGCTGGGCTAGCTGTAACATCTTCTCCACACAGGATCATGCGGCGGCAGCCATCGCGGCGGACGGCGTACCGGTATTCGCTTGGAAGGGCGAGACGCTGGAGGAGTATTGGTGGTGTACGGACATGGCGCTTCGTTTCCCGGAAGGCAAAGGTCCTCACATGGTTGTTGACGATGGCGGTGACGCTTCCTTATTGATTCATATGGGATATCGAGCGGAGAACGATGCGGAGACCATCAACCGCGAAGGTGGGAATCATGAGGAACAGGTAATCCTGGATACATTAAATCGTATACTCCAAGAAGATAACGACCGTTGGCACCGTACGGTAGCCGAGATGAAAGGGGTATCGGAAGAGACGACCACCGGCGTTCACCGTCTGTATCAGATGATGGAGAAGGGAGAGTTGCTGGTTCCGGCTATCAATGTAAATGACTCCGTGACGAAATCCAAGTTCGATAACTTATATGGTTGCCGCGAGTCTTTGGCGGACGGCATCAAGCGTGCTACGGATGTTATGATCGCCGGTAAGGTGGTAGTCGTTGCCGGATACGGTGACGTAGGTAAAGGCTGCTCTCACTCCATGCGCTCTTATGGGGCTCGTGTACTCGTGACCGAGATCGATCCGATCTGCGCCCTGCAAGCCGCTATGGAAGGTTTCGAGGTTACGACCATGGAAGAGGCCGTGAAAGAGGGTAACATCTTCGTTACGACCACCGGGAACTGCGATATCATCACGATCGAGCATATGACGCAGATGAAAGACCAATCGATCGTATGCAATATCGGTCATTTCGACGACGAGATCCAAGTGGACAAGCTTGTCAACTATCCGAATATCAAGCACACGAATATCAAGCCGCAGGTAGACAAATATACGTTCCCGAATGGAAACTCTATCTTCTTGCTGGCAGAAGGTCGCTTAGTAAATCTGGGTTGCGCCACGGGACACCCGTCATTCGTAATGAGCAACTCATTTACGAACCAAGTTCTTGCCCAGATGGACTTATGGCAAATGGCCTATGAGGTAGGCGTATATCGTTTGCCGAAACGTTTGGATGAGGAAGTTGCCCGCCTGCACTTGGAACGCATCGGCGTAAAACTATCCCACCTGACGCAAAAACAAGCTGATTATATCGGTGTACCGATAGAAGGACCGTATAAGGCTGATCATTACAGATACTAATTAATTGAGAATAATTATACCATGCGTTTCGCTATTCTCTCCCCTATTTATCCCTATCGTGGCGGTATCGCCCAATTCAGCGGGATGCTTTATACGGAATTGGTAAAGGAAGGCCATGAAGTGAAAGCTTTCAACTTCAAACGCCTCTATCCGGATATCTTATTCCCCGGCAAGACCCAATATGTAGAGGGAGGAGACCGTGCGATCGAGATCGAGAGCGTGCGAGTATTAGATAGCGTCAACCCGGTTAGTTATTTCAGCACCGTAAACGCCATTCGCTCCTATGCGCCGGACGTGCTGATTATCTCTTATTGGATGTCCTTTTTTGTTCCCGGATATGCCCACGTAGCGAGCCGGATGAAAAAGCATTGTAAGGTAATCGCGCTTATCCACAACGCGATTCCCCATGAGCCACGCTTCTTTGATAAACCTTTAGCTTCGTTACTTTTCAGGCAGTGCCATGGCTTTATCGTAATGAGCGATAACGTGCGGCATGATTTGTGGGAGCTCTATCCGGGCGCTAAATATATCCAGAATCCACACCCGCTTTACAATCATTTCGGGAGTAAGATCGAAAGAGACGAGGCGTGCCGGAAATTAAGTATCAGCCCGTCCAAAAAGAACCTCTTATTCTTTGGATTGATACGGGACTATAAAGGATTGGACCTGCTAATCGAGGCGATGGGACAGCTTAACGAGGAGTACCAGCTCATTATTGCCGGCGAATGTTACGGCAGTTTCGAGAAGTATCAGGCTCTGATCAACGCATCTCCGGCAAAAGAGCGTATATTTGTCCACTGTGAATATATCAGCGACGAGGAAATCCCCATTTATTTCTCAGCGGCGGATGCCTTGGTACTCCCCTATCGCTCCGCCACTCAAAGCGGTGTCGTATCCGTAGCCTACAATTACGATCTACCTATGCTAAGTACTCCCGTAGGCGATTTCAAGAACAGTATCGAAAAGCCGGGTACAGGCATCGTAGTGCCTGAGATATCCGCGACAGCCCTCGCCCAAGGTATCGAGGAACTTTTCGCACCCACACGGCAAGCCACCATCCCCGCGAACATATCCAAAGAAAAAGCAGCCCTCTCGTGGGAAACCCTGACGAGAAAACTGCTCGATTTTGCCAATAGCGGCTTCTTGTAGTTGTGGAGACGGGGCATGCCCCGTCTCCACAACCAACCGGAATTTATATCTCTTTTTGCTTTCTGGCTTTCCAAACCGAATATCCTACCGCACCCATCAATAACAACAGAATAATCAATGAACTGAAAGAAGTAATATACGCCGCCGTAATATAACCTTGCGGTCTAAATTCAAATACGATTTGATGCTCACCCGCCGGAACCAGCATCGCACGTAATATCCAATCCGCCCGGAAATGCGGGGCGGGCTTACCATCAATCGTTGCCTCCCATCCCGGTTGATAATAGATCTCAGAGAATACCGCTAATTGCTCTGAATTGGCCTTCGTCGTATAGACTAGCTTATTGGGACGATAACTATCCAGCGTTATCGTAGCCGTTGAGTCTACTTGAGGCGTGAAACCTTTCACCTCATCAGCGAAACGTTTATCGACAACCGCCGTCGTTAACGGATTGATCGTATTCAACGCCGCTATTTCCGCATCCGCATTCTCCACGACCTCCACTTTATCCACAAACCAAGCGTTGCCGAAAGCGAACGGATTCCTCAAAGGCGGTTGCTCCGGATTATAGATAACATAACGTGTGTTGAGCATATTCAAGGAAGGGCAGGCAGCGAGCGCCCCCATCAAGTCCTCGGCGGTCTGCGCTTTCTGGAAAGCCCCGATAATCGAGTTAAGCTCTCCTTGCAGACGGTGATCGATCAGTTCTTGGTATCGTCTCAGCTTTGCGGCGTAATAACCACCGATAGAGTGGTGATAATAAGATACACTAGTCTCCTGAAATGGATTATTTAACGTCACTACACGATAAGAAGGATCTTTATCCTTCATGATTCCCTGATCGGCTACCGTCTCCTTATATACCTCTGCAGGTTTCTGGCGGATAAAGTTGCTATCGTTCAAATACCGTTTATCCACCACCCACAAATCGACCAACATCAAGGCCGTAACACCGATTCCTACGAAGGTCGCCACCTTTTTCCGATCTTTCGAGGTATAGAACCAACACAACAAAGCCGCCCCTAATAAAATAAAGACCAAAGAGCGCAACGCATCCGCCGAGGCCAAGGAAGCACGATCTATCAACAAGGCGTTGTAATACCAATCCGGCAACTGATATTGAGTGTCGAAAGAAGAACGGAAATCCAACAGCATACTCGGCATCAACCAAAGAATTAAGGAAAGCCCCCCCGTGATAACCAAAGCAGCGATCAATCCTCTCTTCAGCAAGGCATCGCTCACGGTCTCGGACAACACTTCTTTCAGCCCCCATATAGCGATAATAGGAAATACCATACCCGGAATAACCAATGCCATCTCTACGGTACGGAACTTATTATACATCGGCAGGTAATGGAACATAAAGTCATTGAAGCTATCAAAATTACGTCCCAATGCCAACAATATCAAAAAGACAGAACCTCCGAGCAACCACCATTTCATCGGATTCCGGATCACGAACATGCCCAGGACAAACAAGAAGCAGACCAATGCCCCGAAGTAAACCGGCCCGGAGGTAAATGTCTTCTCTCCCCAATAGGTAGGAGCTTGCACCTCTTTTCCTACTTGAGCGCCTTTCGCCCTTAGTTCCCTATATAACTCCGAATCCGGTCCTAACACACCTCCAGATCCCCCGCCATAAGCATTAGGGACCAGCAATGTCAATAGCTCACCTCTACCATAGCTCCAGGCAAAAGCATAATCCTTATCCAGGCCGGAGGAAATCTTCTCACCCGAAGGGGTCGTTGTCGTTAATTCCGTAGCCCCACGAATAGAGTTCTGTCCCAAATCCCATTGAGCGTACATATTCTGGGCGTTGGGAAGGATCGCCAAGATAACGCAACCAACCATAATCGCCGTCACTTTGCCTAACTCTTTGTATGCTTTCTCCCGTAGCTTAGCGAATACGTATCCCAGATAAACAAACAAACAAAGCAACAATAAATAATAAGTGATCTGGATATGTCCATTCGAGATGGATAGCGCAACACCTAACAAGAATACGATTCCTCCCCATAAATACTTACGTTTGAACAGGAGCGCCATACCCGCAAGGGTTAGCGGCATATAAGCGATTACATACGCTTTCGTTATATGCCCGGCTTCTATAATGATGATATTATAAGAAGCTAACGCGAAAGCGATCGAACCCGCAAGAGCCAGCCACCAATTCACCCCCATCACACACATCAATATATAAAAACACACCAATCCGGTAAATACCATGCCCGCATTCAAATAACCGACACCTTTTAATGGCGTCTCTAATAAAGTATACCCAGGCAACCTGGGGGAAGGATTCCCATATCCTCCCGCATAGGGCATTCCTCCAAACATGGCATCAGACCAAACGCTAAATTCACCGGGCTGGGCAGATTTCTCATATTTCTCCATCTGGCTACCTCCCATGCCAACCGCTTTCTCCATGTCTCCCTGACGGATCGATTTACCCTCAAACACGGCCGGGGCAAAATAAACCACTGTCAGCACCAAGAACACAGCCACGGCAGCGACATGTTTTCCCCATTTACTCATCATACTCCGCATAAAACTTATCTATAATTTATTATTTATACTCTACCTTTAAACCACTTGGCAAAACAGAACCTCACGGCGAACCAACCATGCAACAGAATCGTCGACATCTTGCCATAATACTTACACATGACCTCATATCGCTCCTTTAAAGAAGCTTTCCGATTCACACTACTTAACCCTTCCTCCAAGAAATCAGACAGGATCAAACGTGTATTATGTATTCTTTTCGATCGTTTCAGACATTGAATGCACCAATCATAATCGGCCGTCAAACGATAATCCGTATTATACGACGGAGCGATCTCCCGTTTTGATATAAACGACTGGTGACAAACCAACATCCCCATCCGGAAGCTTTTCCAAGTCAGTTTATCCGGTGCTTTCAACCTGCGCATCCCCAACGATTTGCCTGTCGCGTCAACGATCCGGGTCTCTCCGTAAATCACGTCCGGCAAAGATACTTTCTTTTTCAAAGACGCCACAATTCTTTGTACGGTATCTGCGGTATAAAGTGTATCGCCCGCGTTCAAGAACCACACATAATCCCCCGTAGCCCGCTTCAACCCCTTATTCATAGCATCATACAAGCCTTTATCAGGCTCGCTTATCCAAGAAGCGATACCGGACTCATATTGCTGGATGATCTCTACGGTCTTATCCTTCGACGCCCCGTCAATCAATATATACTCGATATTCGGATACGACTGGCTAAGTACGCTCAATATCGTACGCTCCAACCATCGCTCCGCGTTATAGGTAATCGTTATGATCGAAAATGTAGGCTGCAAGTTGTTTAATTTCTCACTCATATCTAATTCTTACTATCACAGACTTGCTTGTACAAAGAAATATACTGTCCGGCAACGACCTCTTCAGCATAACAATTGCGAACTTTATCCGCACAAGCAGAAGAAAGATTCAAAGTTGCATTATTATTTAAGATCCACTCTATCCCCATTGTAAGATCTTCAGTATTCTTATATTTGGCTACATACCCATTCTTCAAATGATCTATCATTTCCGGAATCCCTCCTGTCTCAAATCCCACACAAGGCGTACCGCATGCCATCGATTCCATAATCGTATTGGGTAAGTTATCCTCCAACGAAGGAATAACGAACATATCGGCACAGGCATAAGCGGAAATCATAGAGTCTTGATCCGATATATATCCCAGCGTATTCACTTTAAAAGGAAACTGGCTAATCAATTCTTCCGAGCTATTTCCCATCAACACGATTTCTATGCGATCTTGATATTTCTTTTTTAGTTTTTCGCAAGCCTCGATCAAAAAAATCGCTCCTTTCCGGGTATCTGAAAGCTTAGCGGCGGCAAAAAGAAGAAGGAACTTATCTTCCGGCAGGCAGAATCGTTTACGGGCCACCCGCTTTTCCATACGCTTAAAGGCTGTCACGTCAATCGGGTTAGGAATCGAGATAAAACGGGCTGTTCTCAACCAATTGCCTTTTTGGGCCTCTTCCATTATCCATCGACTACAACCGACAAACGTAATCTTAGATAGCCCAATTTTCCCTTTCTCTTTAAAAACAAAAGCCGCTAAATCAAAAAACGGATTTCGTTTCAGCATCGGGCACTGGTGGCAATTCGATATATACTTCTCACATTCTCCCGGATAGTGACAAATAGCCGTAGCAGGCCACAAATCATGCATAGTCCACACAATAGGTTTTCCGGTATTTACTAATTTCTTGATATCAGAAAGAGATAAAAATCCTTGATTGATCCAATGCAGATGAATCACATCCGCCTGTTGTACCAGCGGGTGCTTCGATAAGTCCGTGCCTGTATTGGCTATGGAAACTTGAAAGAGGTTCTTCTTGCTAAAGAAGTTACAGATAAAGATTACCAGTCGTTCCCAAATGAAGCGAAAAGAATTAAGCCTATGTAAAATCCATGAATTATTTACAGAGAAAACTTTTACATGATCCGTCTTCCGATCACGTACTAACATAGAAACTTCTACACCAGATTTACCCAATGCTTTCGCTAACCGGTTTGCGGCGACTGCCGCTCCACCGGTTAATTCAGAGGTATTTAATATCAATATATTCATTCTTTCTCTATTCTCTTTGCAAAAATAGGAACCCTACGCCAAACCACCGCTGTTACCACTATTTTTCCGTATAGTATCTTTAAATCCGAAGAGGAGTGAACCTTAATACATCTCAAAGAGAAATTGTCCATACACTTTTTGAAAATGACATTGTGATCATAGAGTTACCATAACAACCAATGATCAAAATCAACCCCTGTACAAATATTAGGGTTTCTCATTCCAATATACATTCCGGGATTAGAACTATAAGTGCCTATAAATTGCTGCGCATTAGATAAAATATCGACAGACGCAAATAACTTAATCAATTGATTTTGACGGAAATCTTCTGATTCTTCCATAAAAGAAGAATGAAAATATCCTCTCTCTTCCTTCGAACAAAGGGTATAAACAGACCATTCGGGGTACCTAACAGAAATCTCTTCTATAACACTATAATCATCTGTCAATACAAATAAATTTTTAGTAGTTATAGTTTCACGTACACAATCAAAATATTTATCTACCGCCTCTATCTTATGTTCTATAAACTTATCACCGCCCCGAATATGCATTCCTATGTACTCACCAGGCAACGACAAATCATGGATAAGCGTATCCACGCAAATCTTTGTATCTTTATTATATCTCCATGTCAACTTTATCAACTGAGAACATGCTTGCTGTAGATTTCCATCAATTCCTAACTCTGGAATAAAATAATGCTTTTCAGCCATTCTCGGATCTCTAGCTTTGCCAAAGACATCCTGAGTTAATAAATCCTTTCTCCAAATACATAAATAAGGTTTTATATCAGAAAGGTATTTCAAGGAATGACTTCTTAATGTTTTTTTTATACTATAACGCCAGTCAGAGGATCGTCTATGCATACGATGGTCTATAACCATATCGCAAAAAGGCTCAAAAAATCCACACCATCCTGCCGTATGAAAATTGGAATATCTATCTAATAAAAAACGATACCTATGAGTTAAACAATATAACATAGACAGAATCATATTATTATACTCAGAGAAGAATCCCGCCTCTATCCCAACGCGATAAACTAGGCGCCGATAAAAGGAATTGTTCAGGTTAAGCCAATTATCATATAATTTATCCATGGCATCTTAAGTTATTATTAGAAGTATTGATTATCTGATGAAGCTCTAGATCTTTATCAGAATAAAGATCATACAGCTTACATATATTCTTTTTACATTGTTCCTGCGTAAAAACGTTATTCCAAATACGCATACCTCCTGCACTCAAAGAAGAAAACCCCGTCTTATACCAACCCACTTGGCAACCATTCAACCATGCACGTAAACACAGTTCTACATCATCGAATTGGAATGGAGCAAAATCAAAATCAATATGCTTTAATTTCTCTAAAAAAAGAGAACGGTTAAGCCACATCGGAGCTCTATTAACATGAGGAACAAAACAAAAATCAATATCCTTCGTAGGAAGATCATAATCTAATATATCGAATCTGCCTTTTTGTTTATCTATAGCAAAATCAAGGCAATCTCGTCCTCCTAAAATGGCCAACTCAGGATATTTCTCAAAATAAAAGACTGCGTTATCTACCCACGACAAATCCTTAAAATCGTCATCATCCTGTAATAAAGCCACAAATCGCCCGTTTGCCATGCGAATTGTTTTGTCATACATCACATTCTCATACAAATCATTTGCCCTTAATAGAAACTCATTACCTCTATTTAAATAACGTGCCAAGGAGATATAATGATTACGATCTGAACCATCATCAATCACAACAATCTCAGCTTTCGGATAGCTTCTCAATTTATCAACAACATGTTTTACCTGTATACTTTTATTATGAGACTGTATGATAAAACTCACTTTTGGATCATTAATGTATCCTTTCGCTTTCCAGTCTTCATACGTTTTCTGCTTTTTTTTAAAAAAACGCTTTACTAACGCCCAATACAGCCTTTCCCAAATTAAACGAATATCCATTTTGTATTAATTAATTGCCAAATATAAACACTTTAACAAACAATCCATCCTCTCCGCATATCGAATTTGCATCTTATTACCTTTCAACGCTATCTCTTCAAGTCCAACAACACCCATCAATGCTTTTTTTAGCTTATGGCATAAATCGGATTCATTAGAAGGGTCAAATACTAAACCATTTTGGGGCTCATCTATTAAACAAGCCGATCCTGCGATAGATGAACATAAAGTATAGCAACCGGATAATAACGCCTCATTCACAACCGTACCAAAAGGTTCATATAAACTAGGTAAAACAAAAATTTGTGATAAATTATAATAAGCCAACAGGTCTAAGCCTTCTTGTTTTCCCATAAACCGTATTAAACCTGCAGATATATAGTCTTGTACCTGAGACTCCAAATCTTTACGTAAATCTCCATCACCTACAATTAACAACCTAGCATCAGGGAAATCAGCGTTAACATGACGAAACGCTTTTAATAAAAGAGATACATTCTTTATCTCAACCAGACGCCCCACATATAAAATATTTTTTTTCCCTATTAAACTATACTTATTAGCAACAGAGGCAGAAATTGATAAAGCTTTCAGCAACCGTTCTCTAAAAAAACTATCTGACTGAATAATAGGAAAATAAATATATTTCGATTTAAATCTCAAATTGTTTTCATACCAAGTCAGCACATCATTATCAGCTAGTATCACGATCGAAAGGATATGTAACATAACGTAACGGGTAAGCTTTTTAACAAAATGCGCTCCTTGAACCATCGATACGTTATCATCGCATATAGATACCACCGTTAGATTCCAGTTAAACAACAACTTATAAAAACATACTAAAAGTCCTAACAAATTATACTCTGAAACAAAAACAACATCAGCCTTATTCTTCCACAAAATAGTCAGTACCCCAAGCCTCAGATTCTTAATGCCCATAAAACCTGAAGAAAGAAAATGAGGTGCGAAACACAATCGTTTTCTAAGTTTTTCCTGATCAAAAGCCTGTTCCAAAGCATTATCAAACTCAAAATAAAAGCTTGCATCAAACTCTTTAGCTAACGAGTTAAAAAAATCAACTCGATAAGGAGCTATCGCCGGATGTAATATAATCGCTCGTTTTCTCATATGACTCTATCTGATATCCTTTTGCAAAGCCGTACGTAAAGCCTCCAAATAGCCTCTGCCAAAATTCAAATCCGGCTCCACATAATTTCCTTCAGCCCATTCATTCCAAGACTTCAGAATCACGATCCGATGATCATCGTCCTTATTTAGGATCGAACGAATCGTTTGCTCTACATGTTTCTGAAAAAGTTGAGGAGTCGAACCTTTTAAAATAGCACCATAACGTCCTGTCCTAGGAGAATGATCCCAATTGGGAATTATTGTAGGATAAACATTTTCCTTCTCATCCTCTTTACCAGAAAAGTACCTCATCGCATCCTTATATCTACACCAGAAACCATGTTTAAAAAACTCTCTATTTATCTTATTAACTGCCTTTTGAAAAAAAGACAAACCTATTCTCTGGTATTCAAATAGTCTCACGACATTTACCGCATCATATCCCATCGACCGAAAATCATCTATATCATTGGGTTGATACGTATGAGCGACAAAATGAATACCCGTTAAACCATTCCGGGCAGCCAAACGTTGCCAACAGTCTATAAACTCCCTAGAATCCGGAATTTCCGCTGGAGCGAAAATTAAGAAAAAAGGTTTCCCGTCAACAGTCACATATCTCTTATCCTCAAACGCTGGTAGTACGTCATAGAAATGACGCTCATAATCAAGAAGTCCGCCATAAGTTTGATCAATCAATGACTCTTTCGTCTTAACTCCATTATAAATACCTTTCCATGAATGATTTGCCCACCCTAAACAAAAAGGGAAATCCGGTTTGCCTGAAAGCAATACTTCATTAAAGGGCCTTTCCAGCAAACGCCTTCCATTCCCAAACCAATAATGCCAATAGCAGAATGCTTCCACCCCATACTCTCTTGCCATATCAGCCTGGGCCTGGCGAGTTTCCGGAACTCGCAAATCATAATATCCCAAGTCTGCCGGAACCTGTGGTTGATAATGCCCCCTGAACAAAGGCTTGGCTTTACCTACGTTCGTCCATTCCGTAAAACCTTTCCCATACCACTCATCATTTTCGGGTATTGGATGAAATTGCGGCAAATAAAATGCTAAGACTCTTATTTTATTTCTATTCATTACCTCCAATAATAAAATAATATTTTAACTCAAGATGTAAAATAAAAAATCATCACCGAACTAAAGATAAGACCTCCAACTTAATTGAAAATAAGTCGGCAGCTAACGTAGAATAAGTACTCGCCATTGAACCATATATTTTCTCAGTATGCGCCAATGTATATAATTCAATCAAAGCATCAACTATACCATTCTCATTATCTCTCCGCACTTCTTTTAAGCTAGTTATTATCCGGTCTCCAAATAAATCTAAAAGTCTTCTTTTTTCCTCGGATGAGTCAGACGCCACATAAAACAACGTATTAGGATCAATTGCGATCTCTTCTTTTATCTTCATCGTGAACAAGGATAACGGGCTGTTTAAAGTAGGTGCCAAATGGTCTCCACGCCTAATGTGTACCCCTATGACACGATGATTCGTAAACGCAGAGATACGAGCCTTTATTTGCCTTTGATGCGTTTCTAGCGGCAAAATATATCGAAAAGTATTATCATGCTTATAAAATGATTGAAATTGAACCAAATACACAGAATTATACCGTTGAAATGATTTCAACAAAGTTGAAGAAGAGAATGATGCATAGACATGCTTCTCATAAATTCTCTCCGGGAAACGCATTCTCTGATATAAATAAGGCAACCAAAAATTACGTTTTCGTGGACGGTCATAAATATAATGCCAGAAAGACGCGTCTATAACCTCTACTTCCGATGGAGCAATATCAATATGAAATAAAGAATGAAAATTTGCTCCCATCCCCCAATCCTTGAACCAAATCACCCGAAGCCTTATCGAGTTATCTCGACAGAACGAAATGGCCGATGAAATAGCATAATATCTATTAGCCAATCCCCCCACTGGAACTAAATATAACGTTTTCATTTTCTTTTTTCCCATATAAACTCTATGCATTCCCTAAATATCACAGACTGTGTCTTCCACATGACTCCTATATATAAGATTACAGATACGATAACCTTCAAAGCAAACCGTACATATATATTCTCCGAGAAAAGAGAGACCCACCAAGCGCAGCCCAAAACGGTGAGAGTGATAAGAAAATAAGGTGATATATCTCTTATTACATGATATAAACTAACACCCATCAAACGGCTCGCAAAACGATGCCATACAAGCAGCCAGCAAAGGTAAGCAACTACATAAGCCGCAACCATCCACAAAATCCCATAAGGTAACATGATTATTAACAATAGTATCTGGAGTATGCCAAATATTACGTTCGCATGCAAATAAATATTAGATTTCCCATGACTGATCACGATATTTTTATAAAGCTCGCATATCGGAGAAAAAGCTCCCCAAGCACACAGTAATTGTAAGATAGGGACACAAGGCGCCCACTTTTCCGTAACCGTAATCAGGATCAACTCATTTGCGACCAATGCCATGCCAAACATCAATGGAAAAGATATAAAGGCCGTGAAACGGATCATTTTCCTTAAAACCTGTACTTGCCTTTCTTTTTCATAAGAGACTTGTGCGAATACCGGCTGAGCTACTCCCGAAACCATTCCCGTGATCAATCCACCCCCTATATTCGTCCATTTATAGCCTTGGGAATAATAACCCACTTGCTGAACCGTATAGAATTTACCCAATAGGATGGAGAAGATATTCGTAGACATCTGGCTAAACAGATTTGTCAATAACAACCTTGCGCTAAACGGGAACATCTTCCTCAAAGGCTGAAGGTTAAAAGAGAATGTAGGTCTCCAAGGTGAATAATACCACCTGAGAAAAGTACCTAAACAGATATAAAATGCTCCTTGAATGGCAATCCCCCAATAGGCCATACCATTCAACGCCATGATCAGTGCGGCGGTGTTGGATAGTAACAACGCATAGATATCAATCTTAGCCCTTTCCTTGACCATCAAGTTTCTAAACAAGTAAGCGGCTTGTGCCGTTCCAAAACAACCAAACAAGAAACTTAAAAATACGATACGGGATACCCACAACAAATCCGGCTGGTCAAAAAAAACGGCAATCAAAGGCGCCGAGAAAAACAAAACCACATAAAGGCCGATCCCTACGACTATATTAAACCAAAATACAGAGTTATAATCCTCATGCTTAATATCCAACTTATTTGTCAAAGCTGCCGAGAAGCCGCTTTCTTGAATAGCATTCGCAAAACCCGTAAAAATCGCCAACATCCCAACCATCCCATAATCTCCCGGCGATAATATACGAGACAAAAAGATTCCAAACAGCAACGCGAGTATCTGTTGCACGCCATTGCTCACTCCTCCCCAGAAGAGGCCTTTCGCTGTCTTATCTTTTAGTGATTGTTCCGCCATTTGATACGTATGGTAAAGTGCGGCAAAGATAAGCATTTACCTTTGGCTGACACTAAAAAAACGCGACTTTTCAAACGCACCGCTATCTCGCGCTTTTCCCCGCGTAAATCCTCCGTATGATGTCCACCACCTTCATGCCTTCCAGGACGTTGGTCGTTATGATCTCGCCGGGGGCGCCGGAAAGGACGTTGACCACGTTACGGATCACGAAGTTGTGGTTTTGGGCGGAGCCTTTGTAGGGGCCATAGTCGTTACCGGGGTTGGTAGGGGCCAATTCCGGCATCTCATAATCCTTGATATGGCAATATTCCACCGCGTTCATATATTGGCCGCCGATTTTCACGCTGCCGTTCTCGGCCACGACCAGCATGCTGCTCTCCAGGTTCTTGTCCCACACCGCCGTAGAGTAGTTCAAACAGCCCATCCCACCGTTCACGAAATTGAAATTCACGAGACCGGAATCCTCAAAGGCGGTGAGTTTCTCGTGGTTGAAGTCGGCGAGACGGGTCCGGATGTTACAGATATCCCCGAACAGCCAGTACAGGATGTCGATGAAGTGAGAGAACTGGGTGAACAAGGTGCCACCATCCAGGGCGGCGTCGCCATGCCATCCTCCGGGTTTATAGTAGCGTTCGTCACGGTTCCAGTAGCAATTCAGCTGCACCATGTAAATCTTACCCAGCCTTCCGGACTCGACCATCTCCTTCATCCAGACCGAAGGCGGGGAATAGCGGTTTTGCATCACGCAAAATACCTGCTTGCGGAATCGCAACGAGGTATAGACCACTTTCTCGGCATCCGCCAAGGTCAAGGCCATCGGCTTCTCTATGACCACATGGTGCCCGCTTTCTATCGCCCGGATCGCCATCGCGGCATGCAAGCCGTTGGGCGTGCAAATATTCACCACATCTATCTCCAATCCCAGGCGGAGCAGCTCCTCCATATCCCGGGCGAAGGGGACCGCGTAAGCCTCGATCCCCAGCTCCTCCCTTGGGCGGATATCACACAAAGCGACCAGCTCCGCCCCCTCATCCCGGGCGATCATCTCGGCATGGCGCTTACCGATATGGCCGCAGCCGACCACGGCGAAACGTATTTTCTTACTCATAAGACACTCTTTATAGATTCTATAATATAGGCTTGCTCCTCTTCCGTCATCTCCGTATGGATCGGTAAGGATAAAACGGACCGGCTCAGGCGCGAGGCGACGTCCAAGTCTCCGGAGATCCGGCACCGGCACCGCATCACCTCTTGCTCCTGCAGGGGCAACGGATAATAAATCATGGAAGGGACGCCTCGCTCTTTCAGCGCGGCTTGTACCCGATCCCGCTTATCCGCGTCCAGCCGTATCGTATATTGATGATAGACATGCGACGAGAAGGCCGACCGCTGCGGCGCGCGCACGGCATCCGAGCCGCGAAAGGCGGCATCGTATCCGGCGGCTACCTCGCGACGCGCGGCGGCGAATTCCTCCAGGTGCCGGAGCTTGACCGCCAAGACGGCGGCCTGCAAGCTGTCCAGGCGGGAGTTGCGACCCACCAGCGTATGATGATACCGCGCCTTCTGCCCATGGTTGGCGATCATCCGCAGGCGCTCGGCCAGGCGCGCGTCGGAGGTGAACATCGCCCCGCCGTCGCCATAGCAGGCCAACGGTTTCGAGGGGAAGAAGGAGGTCGTCCCGATGGAGGCGATCGTACCGGCTTTCCTCACCGTCCCGTCCGAGAAGGTATAATCCGCGCCGAGGGATTGGGCGTTGTCCTCGATCACGGACAGCTGATGGCGGCCGGCGACGCGCGCGATCGATTCCATATCGCAACACTGCCCGAAAAGGTGGACCGCGATAATGGCTCTCGTCTTCTCGGACAGGGCGTCTTCTATCTTTTCCGGGTCGATATTGAATGTCCGGGGATCCACATCCACCAGCACCGGCACCAGGCCAAGCGCCAGGGCCACCTCCGCCGCGGCGATATAGGTGAAGGCGGGGACGATCACCTCATCGCCCGGACGCAGGCCGGAGGCCATCAGGGCGATTTGCAAGGCATCCGTACCGTTGCCGCACGGGATCACGTAGGGGACACCCAGATAATCGGATAAACGGTCGCAAAACTCCCTCACCTGAGGGCCGTTGATAAAGGCGCAGGCCTCCATCACCGCCCGCATGGCGGGGTCGATCTCGCCGCGCAGGCGTTCGTACTGCCTCCGCAGGTCTACCATCTGTATCGGTTTCTCAAGCATCTTCTTATCCATCCAAAAAGCGGGGCCATCCCGTCGTTAGAACGGGACGGCCCCCCTCGTTATTGCGTTTGCCTCGTTATTTCACCTCGCTACCCGGTTTCACCTCCCTCTCCGGGGTGATGACCGCCAGCTTCCCGTCGAAATTCTCGGCGGAGAGGATCATGCCCTCGGAGACGATGCCTTTCAGCTTGCGGGGGGCCAGGTTGGCGACGAAGCATACCTGCCTGCCCACCAGCTCCTCGGGCTTGTAATGCTGGGCGATGCCCGATACGATCGTGCGTTTCTCCAGGCCATCGTCGATACGGAACTGGAGCAGCTTGTCCGCCTTCGGCACCTTCGCGCATTCCAGGATCGTACCCACGCGGATGTCCAGCCTCGTGAAATCGTCGAACTCGATCTGCCCGCGGATCGGGTTCGCCTTGTGGCTCGCCTCCTCGTTCGCCCGCTTCGTATCCAGTAGTTTCCGCACCTGGGCCTCGATCACGCTGTCCTCGATCTTCTCGAACAGCAGCTCGGCCTTGCCCAACGGATGGCCGGCCTCCAACAGGTCCGCGGCGCCCAGGCGGTTCCATCCCAACGGCTCCACATTCAGCATCTTGTTCAGCTTCTCCATGCTGAAGGGCAGGAAGGGCTCGAAGGCGATCGCCAGATTGGCCGTGATCTGCAGGGCGATGTTCAGGATGGTGGCGACGCGGGGCATGTCCGTCTTCGCCAGCTTCCAGGGTTCGGCGTCGGCGAGGTACTTGTTCCCGACGCGGGCCAGGTTCATCGCCTCTTTCTGCGCGTCGCGGAAGTGGTAGGTATCCAGCAGGCGTTCCACGTTCGCTTTCACCTCCGCGAGTTCCTTCAGGGTCTGCCGGTCAGGGTCCGTCAACTCGCCGGCCGCCGGCACCTTGCCCCCGAAATACTTATCCGTGAGGACCAACGCGCGGTTCACGAAGTTTCCCAGGATAGCGACCAGCTCGTTGTTGTTGCGCGCCTGGAAGTCTTTCCAGGTGAAGTCATTGTCCTTCGTCTCCGGCGCGTTGGCCGTCAAGACGTAGCGCAGCACGTCTTGCTTGCCCGGCATGTCCACCAGGTACTCGTTCAGCCAGACCGCCCAGTTGCGGGAGGTGGAGATCT
Source organism: Parabacteroides sp. ZJ-118 (assembly GCF_011038785.1). Lineage (GTDB taxonomy): Bacteria > Bacteroidota > Bacteroidia > Bacteroidales > Tannerellaceae > Parabacteroides. Next base: position 15,420 of record NZ_JAAKDT010000031.1, on the reverse strand, counting down.
TGTCGCCCTCCAGGTTGAGGAACTCGTTGGCGGGGACGTTCTCCGGCAGGTTGTAGGAGCCTTCCGCTCTCAGCATGGCGGGGAACACGATGCAATGGAACACGATGTTATCCTTGCCGATGAAGTGGACCATCTTGGTCTCCGGGTCCTTCCACCACCTCTCCCAGCTGTCCGGCAGCAGCTCCTTCGTGTTGGAGATATACCCGATCGGAGCGTCGAACCAGACATACAGCACCTTTCCCTCGGCCCCTTCCACGGGGACGGGGATGCCCCAATCCAGGTCGCGGCTCACCGCGCGGGGCTGCAGCCCCATATCCAGCCAGCTCTTGCACTGCCCGTATACGTTCGGCTTCCATTCCTTATGACCCTCCAGGATCCATTCGCGCAGGAAGGGTTCCCACTTGTCCAGGGGCAGGTACCAGTGCTTCGTCTCGCGCATCACCGGCTCGCTGCCGCTGATGGCGGATTTCGGGTTTCTCAGGTCCGTCGGGCTGAGGGAGGTGCCGCAGGCCTCGCACTGGTCGCCGTAGGCCTTCTCGTTCCCGCAATGCGGGCAGGTGCCCGTGATGTAGCGGTCGGCCAGGAATTGCCTCGCCTCCTCATCGTAGTATTGCTCGCTTGTTTTCTCGACGAACTCGCCTTTATCATACAGCGCGCGGAAAAAATCGGAGGCCATCCGGTGATGCGTGGCGGAGGTGGTACGGGAATAGATGTCAAACGTGATGCCGAACTCCTCGAACGATCGCTTGATGATACCGTGGTAGCGATCCACCACGTCTTGCGGCGCGACTCCCTCCTTCTTCGCTCTCAGCGTGATGGGTACCCCATGCTCGTCCGAGCCGCCAATCATCAACACTTCCTCTCCTTTCAGCCGAAGGTAACGGGCGTAAATATCCGCAGGCACGTACACCCCGGCCAGGTGTCCGATATGCACCGGCCCGTTCGCGTACGGCAACGCCGTAGTAATCAGCGTTCTCTTAAAATGTTTTTCCATACCTTATGTTCTCTTTTCGGGGGGCAAATTTAGGTAAAAACCGTGGGAATCCTACACCGGCAGGACAAAGAATCTGTTTTTTCTTCGGCGGGAAGGTACGGAATAATTCGATTCGGCGAAAACGGATGGAATATCATTCAGGCATATAGTCCGGCAACTCCCGTCTCATCCGCCGGACGGTCGATAAAAGAGGGGATAACTCTACTTTGATTATATTAAATATCTCTTCCTCATCGATACGATGGTATTCATGGGCAATAATATCACGTAGCCCCATGATCTGCCCCCAAGGTATGTCAGGATAGTTCGTCAAATAACGATGGGAGGTTTTACGATCTATCGTCTTGACACTCTCGCCGATAAAGATCAGTTGCATGCAAATACCCCCCAAAAGGAAGGTACCTTCCTGGTCCAATAGAAAATCATCGGGCTTTTTGACTTGAGATGCCTTATCCTGGATCAAAAGCACCGCGCCTTCTATCCGGCTCAATAAAGTCTGGACGCGAGAAAACTCAAACGTATAGCAGATCTTTTGAGATATTACGTAAGAAATCCGTACCGGCAAGCTGCTCGCGAAGACGGATGATATCGACCTTACAGCCGAGCAAGGCCTCTAGCTCCTGCTTCATCCGGCAGCGTAAGAGGATATCCGCCTTTCCCTCGTAGGCGATGTCGATATCACTGGAATCTGTTTGCTCATCACGGGCCACCGATCCAAACAAAGCCATACGAACTACTCCATAAGCCTTGGCCTTGCTCAAGAAATAGCTCCGTAATAATTCTATGTATTCTTCTTTCGATCGCATAAGTATGTCGGATTTTGGGACAAAGATACGGAATAATTCGATTCGGCGGGTCACTCCGCGCGGAAGGAAGGGGGGCTTTACGCGCGTTTATCCGTGCCGGGGCCGGGAGCATCTGCTTTTGGGCACGGGGGGAGGAGGTCCCTCCCCCCCCGTGCCCGGATGTCCGTCGGCTACTCGGACGGGGCGGCGATCGCCGCGGCGATCTCGTCGGGAGACGCGGGCTCCTCTCCCTCGCCGGGCTCCGGCGTGCCGGGGGCGGCAGGGGGCGTGCCCTTGGAGCGTTGCTTGTAGGCGGTCCGTACCTGGGCGAAGAGGTGCGTCGCGTCGCGTACGAACACGCGCGCCTCTTCCGAGGGTTGCAACAGGCTGGAGGCGTTGGCCAGGGCGCACATGTCGTCCAGCAGGTCTTGCGCCTCGGCGGTCAGCTCCTTGGAGGTCGCGCTGTCGGCGCGTTCCGATCTCGACTTGTCGCGCTGGGCGGTCAGCTCGGCGTAGCGGTCGTTGAGCCGTCGCAGCTCGGCGATGTATGGCGCCAGCTGGAGGGTGGCCACCGAGTCGGCGAACTCGGGCTTGGCCAGGTCGGTGAGCAGGCCGTTGATCACTTCCGTCTCCTGCGCCGTGGGCAGGTTGGCGAAGTCGCGGTAACCGCGCAAGGCGGGTTCCATCCGCTGGGCGGCGGTACGCTCGGCGGCCAGGGGCAGCTTGGGGTAATCGAGCACGCGGCGGACGATGTAGTTGCCCGTCGTGTCGCGGTCGGCCTCCACTTGCTGCATCTCCGGGGTCTCCTCCGAGGAGGAGGCTTGCATCGTCAGCTCGGTCAGCCCGTCGATGATGGCGTTCATGCGCGTCACCTGGTCGGCGGAGATGTTGAGCGCGGGCACTCCGTCATCGTCCTGCGCCGAGAGCTCGTCCGGCGAGCCGGAATCGGCGGGGCCGGCCGGCATCAGTTTCATGAAGCGTTTCAACAGGCTCAGTTTCTCGGCCTTGTTCAAGTTCCCCAACGACATCGGGGGAATCAAAGTGAATGTACCCATAATCAGTTTTTTTTTAAAAGGTTATTACTGGTTTTTTTACCCGTTCGAGGGGTCGGGAGGCCCCTCCCGGTCTCCAAGGGCGGATTTCGAGGGGTCGAGAGCCGTTTCCCCGTCCGGGGAGGTGGATCTCGAGGCCGCGAAACGCGTTTTCTTGTCCCGGGAAGGCATCTCGAGCCCTCGAAAGTCATTTCCCGCTCGCGGGAAATGGATCTCGAGGGGTCGGAACGGGTTTTCGCGAATATACGAAATTATTCCCGGATGGCAGCGGCCGTCCGCCGCTCACGCCCCCCAATTCTCCCGGTCCAGGCTCCTGTACTGGATCGCCTCGGCCAGGTGGCGTACCTCGACGCGCTCGGAGGCCTCCAGGTCGGCTATCGTGCGGGCGACTTTCAGGATACGGTCGTAAGCGCGGGCGGAGAGGCAGAGGCGCCGCATGGCGGTCTCGAGGATGGAGAGGCCGGAGGCGTCGGGGACGGCGTACTGGCGGAGCAGCCGGGCGCTCATCTGGGCGTTGCAATGGATGCCGTCGTGGGCGGCGAAGCGCTCCTGCTGGATCGCGCGGGCCTTGACCACGCGCTCGCGGATGGCCGCGCTCGGCTCGGAGGGCTGCCGCCCGGATATCTTCTCGAAGGGGACCGGGACGATCTCTACCTGGATATCGATCCGGTCGAGCAACGGGCCGGAGACGCGGTTCATGTATTTCCGGACGGCGCCGGGCGGGCAGAGGCAGGGACGGTCCGGGTGGTTGTAGTAGCCGCACGGGCAGGGGTTCATGGAGGCCACCAGCATGAAGCCCGCGGGATACTCCACCGAGAAGCGGGCGCGGGAGATGTGGATCTGGCGATCCTCCAGGGGCTGGCGCATCACCTCGAGCACGCTCCTGTTGAACTCGGGGAGCTCGTCCAGGAAGAGGACCCCGTTGTGCGCCAGGCTGATCTCCCCGGGTTGCGGGAAGGTGCCGCCTCCCACCATCGCCACGTTCGAGATCGTGTGGTGCGGCGAGCGGAAGGGGCGCCGCGCCATCAGGGAGGCTCCTCCGCTTATCTTGCCGGCCACCGAGTGGATCTTGGTCGTCTCCAGGGATTCTTGCAAGGTGAATGGCGGCAAGATCGTCGGGAGGCGTTTCGCCAGCATGGACTTGCCGCTTCCCGGGGGGCCTACCATGATCAGGTTGTGCCCGCCGGCGGCGGCGACCTCCATCGCCCGCTTTACGTTCTCCTGTCCCCGCACGTCGGAGAAATCGTGGTCGAAGAGCCGCTGCCGCTCCTGGAACAGCTCGCGGGTGTCGATCACCGTGGGCGGCAGGGCGCGCTTCCCATCCACGAACTCCAGCACCTCCTTGAGGGTGGAGGCGCCGTAGACCTCCAGGCCGCTCACGACCGCCGCCTCGCGGGCGTTCTGCCGCGGCAGGATGAATCCCCTGAAGCCCGCCTCGCGGGCCTTGATGGCGATCGGCAAGGCGCCCTTGATGGGCTGGAGCGTCCCGTCCATGGAGAGCTCTCCCATCATCAGGAGCCCGGGCAGGGCGGAGGGGTCGATCTGCCCCGCCGCCGCCAATATGCCGACCGCCAGGGGGAGGTCGTACGAGGCGCCCTCCTTGCGGATGTCCGCGGGGGCCATGTTGATGACGATTCGATTGCGGGGGAACTTATACCCGCAGACCTGCAAGGCCGAGATGATGCGTTCGTGGCTCTCCCGCACGGCTACGTCCGGAAGGCCGACTAAGAAGAATTGGATGCCCTTGGAGCAGTTCACCTCCACGGTGACCACCGTGGCGGAGATGCCCTGCACGGCGGCGGCATAGGATTTTACCAACATAGTCAAGCATTTTGAGTTACTGATTACACATTAAAGCCGGGGGGGAAGGAGCACCGCCCCCCTCATCTTGTTCCCGATCGCTCAGTCGTCGAGCAAGCTCTCCAACGTCCGCTTGACCTCGACGCCATTCTCGGTCTTCATCAGGATCTTATGCTCCTCGTCTATCAAGAAGCAGCGCGGCAGCGCGCTCACGTTATACAAATCGACCAGCAGGGTCGCCTGCCCGGCCGAGTCTGTCACGAGATTCCAGGCTATGCTGTCCTTCTCCAGCACCTCCCGTACGTTGTCCGGATCGTCGTCCAGGCTGACCAGGAGGATATCCAGCCGCTCTTTCGGATATTTCATCGCCACCTTGTCCAGGTACAGATCCTCCGTCTGGCACATATCGCACCAGGGCGCGGTAAACGCCAGCAGCAGATATTTCCGCGGGAAAGAATCCAGGCCGACCGTATTCCCGTAGATATTCCTCACGGAGAAACCGGGAGCCTCCGCCCCCAAGGCCGTACGCTTCGCGCGGGCGCTGTACTGCTCCAGCTCCTTTACCAGGTAGAAGTCCTTCAGCCGCGGGTTCAACAGCGCCAGCAACTCGTCGATCTTGCGGGTATCATCGGGATCGGAGAAGAACGATTGGATCAAGACGGCGGAAGCCTCCTCATCCGGGTTCTCCTTCACGTACCGGACCGCCTCCTCGCCCAGTTGCCTGTTGACATTCGCCAGGCGGGCGGTGATCTCGGTCTCCTTGATCGTATCGTTCAGGTCCTTGCTGTTCAAGGCGTCCGACAACCTTGTCAATTCCGTCAGTAACGGGGCGAGTTTTTTCTTGAAGGCGGTCAGCTTATCATTGATCCGCCCCCCCTTTACCTGCAGCAGCGACGGAGCGTTCGCGTCGCCCGCGATCCTCACGGTCCCCTCCGATTCCAGGTAAGCCGTGACCCAACGCGCTTTACCCTCGAAAAAGAGCGTCACGCAATGGAACCCCGCCTCCTTCTGGTCGATCCGGAACTGTCCGGGTTTCGTGCAGACCACCGTATCGACCACCTTGTAATTCTCTTTCTCAAATACGGCATATACGGTCTGGTCCTCCAGATTGGAGAGCTCCCCCTCGATCCGGTAGACATAATCCTTGCCACAAGACGACAGACAAATTATAAAACCAATGATAAGTGTCAGTTTTTTTACCATTACTCTCTCTTTAAGCGCTTCCTACTAACAGATAATTCAGGCGAAAGGTAGGCATATTTTTTTAAAACTACTTTACATTTATAATAAAATTAACGCAATTGTCCTAAAAAAAGCGCGGAACCAATGATTCCGCGCTTCACCATGGAGCAAGTTTCAAGTCCCGGCCTTCCCGGGCCGGGATCTTTTAAGCGATTATAACTGAGGGCCTGCGGCGACCAATGCCTTACCGGCTTCGTTACCCGTGAACTTAGCGAAGTTCTTGATGAAACGGGCAGCCAGATCCTTCGCCTTCTCATCCCATTGGGCGGCGTCGGCATAGGTGTCGCGAGGATCCAGGATCGCCGGATCTACGCCCGGCAAGGCGGTCGGTACCTCGAAGTCGAAATAGGGGATCTTCTTTGTCGGAGCCTCGTTGATAGAGCCGTCAAGGATCGCGTCGATGATACCTCTCGTATCCTTGATGGAGATACGTTTGCCGGTACCGTTCCAACCGGTGTTCACCAAGTAAGCCTTAGCGCCGGTCATTTCCATCTTCTTAACCAGCTCTTCGCCGTATTTTGTCGGGTGCAATGACAAGAAAGCGGCGCCGAAGCAAGCGGAGAACGTAGGGGTCGGCTCCGTGATGCCGCGCTCCGTACCCGCCAACTTAGCGGTAAATCCGGACAAGAAGTAGTATTGCGTTTGCTCCGGAGTCAAGATCGATACCGGGGGCAATACACCGAACGCGTCGGCAGACAAGAAGATAACTTGTTTCGCGTGCGGGCCTTTGGAAACCGGCTTGACGATGTTCTCGATGTGATAGATCGGATAAGAGACACGCGTGTTCTCCGTAACGGACTTATCCGCGAAATCGATCTTGCCATCGGCGGCAACGGTTACGTTCTCAAGAAGGGCGTCGCGTTTGATCGCGTTGTAGATATCCGGCTCGCTCTCTTTATCCAGGTTGATAACCTTCGCGTAGCAACCCCCCTCGTAGTTGAAGACGCCCTCGTTATCCCATCCGTGCTCATCGTCACCGATCAACAGACGCTTCGGATCCGTAGACAGGGTAGTCTTACCTGTACCGGACAAACCGAAGAAGATGGCGGAGCTGGTACCCTCCTTATCCGTGTTGGCGGAGCAGTGCATGGAAGCGATGCCGCGCAACGGGTTCAGGTAGTTCATGATCGAGAAGATACCCTTCTTCATCTCGCCGCCGTACCAAGTATTCAGGATAACCTGCTCTTTCGTCTGCAAGTTGAAAACAGTGGCAGTCTCAGAGTTCAGGCCCAGTTCCTTGTAGTTCTCGACTTTGGCCTTGGCCGCGTTGAAGGATACGAAATCCGGCTCGCCGTAGTTGGCCAACTCCTCGGCTGTCGGACGGATGAACATATTTGTCACGAAATGAGCTTGCCAAGCGACCTCCATGATGAAACGCACTTTCAGGCGGGTAGCCTCGTTAGCGCCACAGAATGTATCGACAACGAACAAACGTTTGCCCGACAATTCTTTTACGGCCTTAGCCTTCAGGTCTGCCCAAGCGGCCTCGGAGCAAGGCTTGTTATCATTCTTATATTCATCCGAAGTCCACCATACAGAATCCTCGCTGGCTTCATTCTTTACGAAAAACTTATCTTTAGGAGAACGGCCCGTATAAATACCGGTCATCACGTTTACAGCACCCAGCTCGGTTACCTGGCCCTTCTCGAAGCCTTCCAAACCCGGTTTAGTTTCTTCTGCGAACAGAACATCATAAGACGGATTGTGCATGATTTCCTTCACGTCTACAATTCCGTACTTGCTTAAATCTAAATTAGCCATCTTGAATTTAATTTAAATGATTGACTTATATAACTTCTCTCTCTTCTCTCTTCTCTCTACTCCCTCCAGCTCGACTCGGTGAGGCTCTCCGACCTTTCGGAACTTGCCGCGACGCCACCTTGTTAACCGCCGTACAAAAGTAATATTTTTTTTTATCGCGCACACCTTATTAAGGAAATTTTTCAGCAATGATTACTCTTTTCCATGCAATTAACAAATCCTAAATAAAAAAGCCACAATCCCGTTTTTCACTCGGGCTTGTGGCTTCTTGCCGCGGATGAGGAAAGGGTTACTCTTTCACTTCCCAAATATCATTCGTCATCAGCAGTTCTTGGAAATTATGGTATTTCTTCTTGCCGGAGACCTCCTCGATCTGCTCATGGACAGCCTCGTTGTAGGTTGGCGCTTCCACATCGCGGATCACACCTAAGGCAACCGGGAAATCGGGACCTTCCATCAAGGCTAGCTTCAATTGCAACGTATTATCCATACAATGGGCATCATGTACCAATAGATCCTTCTCCGTGATGCCATTCTCTCCGATCTTCACCACTTTCAGGCCAAAGCCTTCTTGCATCAAACCGAACTCCTTGTTCTCGCCGAACAACATCGGTTTGCCATGCTCCAAGTAGATCGCGTTCTTCGCGCGGCCGGCCTTCGAGTAAACAGACTCATGCGTCCCGTCATTAAAGATCACGCAGTTCTGCAAGATCTCGCAGACGGAGGCTCCCTTATGCTTGGCTGCCGCCTTCAAGACCTCCACCGTGCCTTGGGCATCGGTCGCCACGGCACGGGCGAAGAAACGTCCGCGGGCACCGAAACAAAGCTCGGCCGGATGGAATGGGTCCTCAACCGTTCCATAGGGAGAGGACTTGCTGACGAATCCACGCGGAGAAGTAGGCGAGTATTGTCCTTTTGTCAATCCATAGATGCGGTTGTTCAAGAGGATCATGTTCACATCGATATTACGGCGCACCGCATGGATAAAATGATTACCGCCGATAGCCAATCCATCGCCATCGCCGGAGATCTGCCAAACCGTCATTTTCGGGTTCGCCACCTTAAACCCGGTTGATATGGCGGCCGCGCGGCCATGGATCGTCTGCATGGCATATGTATTCATATAATAAGGAAGACGGCTTGAACATCCGATACCGGAGATAACGGCCGTATCGTGCGGAGCTACCCCCAACTCTGCCATCGCGTTGTGCAGGGAGGCCAAAAAGAAATGGTCGCCACAACCCGGACACCAACGCGGTTGTCCTTTCTTGAAATCTTTTGCTGTATATTCGCTCATTGCCTTTACGTTCTTTATGGTTATTATTTATTTAAGATGCCGGTGAAAGCCTCCACCAACTCGCTGACAACAAAGGGCTGACCTTTCACTACATTGTATTGATAAGGAACAAATCCGTCTACTTTCATACGAAGATAGCCGGCGAACTGGCCCAGATTCTGCTCAGCCACTACGGCCTTCTTATATTTCCTCAACACCTCGGCTGTATTCTTTGGCAGCGGGTTCAAGTACGTGAAGTGAGCCAAGGCCACTTTCTTTCCGGCTCGGTTCATCTCCTCCATGGCGGAATACAAGTGCCCGTATGTACCGCCGAAGCCGACGATCAGCAAGTCGGCGTCATCCGCGCAGCCTTGTACTTCCACATCGGGTACAGGGATCTTCGCCACCTTCTCCGCACGTAAACGGCACATTAGATCATGGTTCTCCGGATCCGTGGAGATCGCGCCGGTATCGCTATCTTTCTCCAGGCCTCCCAGAATATGCATATATCCTTCTTGCCCCGGAATGGCCCAGTAACGGACTCCGGTCTCCGGATCGCGCTGATAAGGCGTGTACCGTCCCTTCATCTCCGGGGTCACATAAGGAGGATTGATGGAAGGATAATCGGCCAAATCCGGCAATCGCCAAGCAGATGAGCCATTCGCCACGAAAGCATCTGTCATCAACACAACCGGAGTCATATGTTCCAACGCGATCTTACAAGCCGCATAGGCCGCGTCAAAGCAATGCGTGGGCGAAGCGGCAGCCACTACCGGCATCGGAGACTCACCATTCCGGCCGAACAACGCCTGCAATAAATCCGTCTGTTCCGATTTGGTAGGTAAGCCCGTCGACGGCCCTCCGCGCTGTACATCCACAACGACCAACGGCAACTCGGTGATAACCGCCAAGTTCATGGCCTCAGACTTCAAGCAAACACCGGGGCCCGAGGTAGAGGTAACCGCTAAAGCTCCCGCGAAAGAAGCGCCGATAGCGGTAGCACAGCCGGAAATTTCGTCCTCACACTGAACCGTAGCCACGCCCAATGATTTATGCTTCGATAATTCATGCAGTATGTCCGTAGCCGGAGTGATTGGGTATGAGCCGAGGAACAAACGTAGGCCAGCCTTCTCCGCGGCGGCGATCAAGCCGTAAGCAGTCGCCTTGTTACCGCTGATATCCATATATTTTCCAGGAGCTTTCACTTTGGTATCCACCCGATACGTATGATCTACGGAGGCATGCGTATTATGTCCATAATCATAACCCGCATGTACCACTTTTATGTTCGCTTCCGCTATAGCCGGTTTTTTGGCGAATTTCTCGCGCAAGAAATTCTCCGCGATGGATAAGTCCCGGTTGAACAACCAACAAACCAATCCCAACGCGAACATGTTACGACATTTCAGCATAGACTTGTTGTCCATACCGGAGTCTGCCAAACAATCTTTCACCATTTGGGAGATCGGAGCGGCAATCACATCTTGCTTGATTCCCATCTCCTCAATCGGGTTGTCTGTCTTAAACGCGGCCTTGTCTAAATCTGTCTTCTGGAAACAATCCGTATCGATAATGACGCAAGCCGTGGGCTTCGCGAATTTGTACTGAGTCTTCAGGGCGGCAGCGTTCATAGCGACCAACACATCACATTTGTCGCCCGGAGTAAACACCTTTCCGGCCCCAATATGAACTTGGAATCCGGACACCCCGGTAAGAGAACCTTGCGGAGCCCGGATATCCGCCGGATAATCAGGGAAAGTACTGATTCCATTTCCCGCTGTCGCGGAAATTGTAGAGAAAATGTTTCCCGCCAACTGCATACCATCACCGGAGTCGCCCGAAAAACGAATAACAACCTCATCTAGCGAGGTTACTTTTGAATGTTCTACCATACATAGTATTATTATAAATTAACGTATTTGTCTACATCCCGTTTAAATCGTCCGCGAAGTAAAGCATAAACTTCGCGAGTTCAAAACTTTTCCACATCAAAAAGCGGAGAGGTATAGATCCAGATTGTTGGATGATAGATTAAAGTGGTTAGACACATAACTGTTCACGGTCTTCCCATAATACATATAGACTCCCGCCCTAAAACCCTTATCCGATTTGATCATTCCTTGTACGGAACCGGCGTCGCCCAACGACAACAATAAGGGTACGAATATATTGCTGTAAGCCATCGAGGTGGTACGAGCCACCCGATTGCTGATATTCGGTTTACAATAATGTAATACCCCATATTGCTCGAATACCGCAGGATCTTCCCTCGACAAGCAGCAGGTCGTCTCAAAGCAACCGCCTTGGCTTACCCTCAGATCGATCACCAAAGCTCCCTTTTTCATCGTACGCACCAAGTCCGTGGCGATAATATAGCGATGTCTCGTATTGATATAACGCATCGCCCCAATCACCACGTCAGCGCTACGGAACGCGTTGCGCAGCACGTTCGGATGGAACGTGGAAGTAAAAAGCCCCTGTCCCAGGACCTGTTGGATCATACGCAATTTATTGATATCATCATCGAATACTTTCACGGATGCTCCCAAGGCCAACGCGGCGCGCGCGGCTACGGTCCCGGCGTTTCCGGCCCCGATGATCACCACCTCCGTAGGGGATACGCCCGGAATACCGCCCAACAGGATCCCTTTACCGCCTTGGGTATTGCTCAACAGCTCGGAAGCGATCGTTATTGAAGCCGCCCCCTCGATCTCGGAAGTGACATTCAGCACCGGGAAACGATTCTTGTCATCCGCCATCAACTCATACGAGATCGCGGTAATCCGTTTCGCCATCATCAACTCGAAAGCCTCCTGAGCGAACAAACCAAACTGCACCAATGAGAAAACGGTCGTACGAGGTCTCATAAGGGCGATTTCCACCGGCAACGGAGGCAATATCTTCAAAATCAGATCCGCTTGAAAAACTTCCGCAGGCGTATCGACAATCTCCGCCCCCGCCTCCGAGAAATGATTATCGGAATAGTTGATGCCTAATCCGGCGCCACTTTCCACCAACACCCGGTGTCCGCAATCGGTCAGCATATCCACCGCCTCCGGAGTCAACGGCAGGCGTTTCTCCGCCTCGCGTCGTTCGCGAGGAATACCGATAAGCAAACGGTTATTCACCTTGCTGATCTCTTTCAATAATTCCTGCGGGATATAAGCCCCCTGTGCCTGCCGGCCATCATTCGCTTCCATATGCTATAGGATTTTCATTAACGCGTCCGATATGTCGTGTACATCCGATTCTGTTAACATCTTCTCGGCATCAAAAGTTATGGACGCCTTCGTATAAAACGGATTCCTTTTCTCCAAGCTCTCGGCGATGAACGCCCTCAGCTCTTCTCCGGAACGTCCTTTTAACACCGGACGGGTATGTTTGCACAACTCCAGACGCTTCGCCAGCTCCTCAACCGACACCTTCAAATAGACCGTCGTGCCGGAAGCGTTCATGAACTCCATGTTATCGAAAAAGCAAGGAGCGCCTCCTCCCGTGGAAACCAACACATCCTCAAACTCAGCGACCTCGTGAAGCATATTCCGTTCTATCTTCCGGAAAGCCTCTTCCCCTCTCTCGGCGAACATCTGGGAAACTGACTTATGATAACGCCCTTCGATGTAGTAATCAAGATCTATGAACGAGATTCCGGCGAGCTTGGCGAGAGCTTTTCCCACCGTAGTCTTGCCCGCCCCCATATATCCGACCAAAAAAATACGTTTCATACATTATTACAATAGTTTTCGCAAATGTAAACTTTTTCCGGAAACTCTATCTTCTTTATTTCTAAGAATCCATTAAAAAATCATAGACTGATGGCTTTTACGGTTTGGGTCGCTAAAACAGTATTCGCTAAAAAACAACACAAATATTTGCAGGTTTGCAAAAAAGAATTACCTTTGCGCACGGTTCAAATGCGGCTGTGGTGTAATTGGTAGCCACGTCAGACTTAGGATCTGATGCTTCACGGCGTGGGGGTTCGAGTCCCTTCAGCCGCACAAATCCAGAGGACCTTGTAAGCGTGCTTACAAGGTCTTTTAGTGTATCATGATTCATACCGAATTGGAGGAAGATATTCATCTGCTGTCTTAACGGGTGAAACTGACAATATTGAACTTTGTATCGGACAAGCGATTGTGCCAATCCTCGCAGACAAATATTTTGCCATCTTAGTTCAACCAATGGGATAAGAATTGAATTATTTATCGTATCTTTGTGAGCGATAGACCTCAATTTAAGGCTGTCGCTGAAATATCGGGCAATATTTATTATGCGTTATGGGGAAGGAACTGCATAAAAGAATCGAGACTTTGAAGAATCTTTTGCTGGACTTCGGCAAGAGTAACCGCCTTATTAATTTCAAAGAGGGCAGCGCTCCAATGAGCGAATCACTGCACCATCGTATGACAAACTATTTGACCTTATCGCTGTACGCAAGAGAGAAATCCGGTTCTTATATGCAAGAAAAAACCGTATAGATGACGAGACCTCTAACCCGATTGGCGACCTGCAAAAGACACTGAAAGCCCTTCGATACAAAGCGAACTCTTCCATCAAGGAGCAAGGTATCAATATAATAAAAAGAAAATGGCAAGTATCAAACAACAAATACTCTCCGGAACATTTTACACAGCGGTAGCCAAATACTCCGGCATCCTCATTTCGTTAGGAGTCACCGCCATTCTTGCCCGCCTGTTATCGCCCGATGAATTCGGAATAGTAGCGGTTGCAATGGTCATTATCAATTTTTTCAACATTTTTACCGACATAGGTTTCTCCGCTGCCATTATCCAGAACAAAGAACTGACCTCCGATGATTTAAGCAACATTTATTCATTTACCGTATGGTTGGGCATCTTTTTGGGAGGACTCTTTTTCTTGTCATCAGGAAGTATAGCAAAGTATTACCAAAATGACCAACTTATTACACTTTGCCGATTACTATCCGTCAACCTGTTCTTCTCTTCTGCTACACTTGTTCCCAACATCCTCTTTTATAAAGAAAAAGAGTTCAAATTCATAGCGTTCCGTTCATTCATCATACAAACTGCCACCGGACTGCTGGCGATAGGTGCCGCATTGGCAGGGGCAGGACTGCATACGTTGGTCATACAACCCATATTGTCAAGTCTGCTGGTTTATTGGATTTCACTCCGAAAACATCCGCAAAAACTGCGCTTTACTTTCGGCATTGAAAGCATAAGAAAAATATGGAGTTACTCACTCTACCAGTTTCTGTTTAATATGGCCACCTACTTCAGTAGTAATCTAGACAAACTACTGATAGGTAAATACATGGGAATTAACATGTTGGGGTATTACGAAAAATCCTACAGGTTAATACAGTTGCCCATGCAGAACATCACCTTTGTCATTACTCCTGTAATGCATCCTTTTCTGAGTGACTATCAGAATGATCTGAACCGACTGGGGCATATTCACGAACACTTTGTACGCCTTTTGGCTTTTATCGGTATCCCACTCAGTACATTGTTATTTCTTTGTGCAGACGAACTAATTCTCTTTTTTTTCGGTTCCCAATGGACTTCTTCCATTCCCGTATTCAAAATTTTATCACTAACTGTTGGCATCCAAATCATACTATCCTCTTCCGGTTCCTTTTACCAAGCCGGCAACAGCACACGTGGGATGTTCATTTGCGGTCTCTTCTCTTCTTTTACCGGAGTTATCGGCATCCTTACAGGTATTTTCTATTTCCATTCACTCGAAGCAACCGCTTGGTGCATCTGTATTGCTGTCTCTCTAAACTTCATACAGTGTTACCTACAATTATACCGTTATACGCTACGTCGGAGAATGATACGGTTCTACCGTTGTCTACTTTCCCCACTCTTAGCTGGGGTGTTGTCGGGAGCAGCAGTCTATTCATTGTCCTTGCTCATTCCTGATTGGAACTTGTTCTTTTCATTAGCCGCAAAGACCTTTTGCTGCGCCATAACCACCTGCGCATATATGCAATGCACCAAGGAGTATGATTTTATAGCAAAAGTTCGGACAATCTGCCGTGAGGTAATGCTACGAGTTGGAAAAACAGGAACAACATGATTTTGTGACGTTCGATGAGAACAATCAAACGATAGTCAGTCGGTTATAGCAAGCACAGTCAAGATTGATCATAAGTCATTTCAGAAATATCATGAGAAACTTTCCGGAATTCATCTATCAGTACAAAAATTCCTGTAATTTTGTCTTTGGCGAGTATGGCGATATGAATATTTCCTGACTTCGTCATTGCGTCACCCTAAACGTAACCCACATTGCCACAATAGACCTTTCGTAAGGTTAAACAATCTTTAATTTCGATGGTTTTATGCGGTTTTTGCTGTGTCTATGTGTTAAAATCAGGTTATTTTGGTTCCATACCCCCTCTGTAGTACCCCCAGACTTTTGGCTGTCGTCGGTACAATGCCGACCTTTGTCCCATGCACATAGGAACAGTCTATAAAACCAACAGCAAGGGTGAACGCAAAGCCTACTATCGCCTTGAGG
>NZ_JAAKDT010000030.1 GCF_011038785.1 Parabacteroides sp. ZJ-118 | reverse complement strand
TCAAGTACTCGTTACGAACATTCTCAACGAATGCCAAGCATTGTGCGCTATCCGTTTCGCTCTCACCCAAAGCCTTGATGTTGAAACGACGATACAACGGAGCGTCATCGATCTCTACAGCGAAAGCCGAGTTACGAGCCTCATTGCTGTTTTCAGAGAAGAACTTATCATCGATGTCACCGTTTACCAAATCCAACGTGTTGTCATCAACAGAGACCTTCACTGAAGCGTAATCTACAGATTTCGATCCCGATAGATCATCCTCACCTACTTTCTTCAACGCGATCTTACCATCAACGTCCTGATAAGTGTAGAAGTCTACCTTACTACCATCAGCTACCAATGGCTTGCCATCTTTATCATAGATCGGAACACCAACAAAGTCACCATTTGGATCAACCAAATATTTGGGTGCGTCCTTACCTTCCTCACCTTCCTTATCATCACTCTCCTTCTCAGCCTCCTTATAATCAGGAGTTTCTCCTCCATAATACTTTGCGATAGTCGGTGCGTCATCTTTTTTCAGACCCTCACACCATTTCGGATACCATGCCTCTGCTTGCGTCTGCGTCACTTTTACGTAACGGAAGTTAGCCTCAACCAAAGTATAATATTCTTTTCCTTCGACATCGTTATTCTCTTTCAAGAAATACACACCATAAGCACTTTTTGACAAGACATACTTCTTCGTCTTTGAATCATAACCTAAGCAACGTCCCCAGTTATCAACAATGCGGTATACATTTCGAACCAACTTATCGCCATAACCATACTTATCCTCAAGAACGACCTCCAAACGGAAGTTAGACTTCGCACCATTCTCGTCTACACGTACGATGGAATCCTTATCGCTCGGTACGCTCAAGAACTTATCGTCTGCCAAGCCGTGCAAGTAGTTGAACAAGTAACGCTCTACATCCGTATCCAACTCCGTCACATACTTGTAACCCAGCTTATCGTTCTCTGCGCTTTCCTTAGATACCTTAACGAACTCCATAGTATCAGTATCAGCTAAGAATACGTTATCTCCAGCCTTGAACAACTGGCCACTAAACATCTTATCCCCAAACTCACGGTTATAGATCTCCACAGGAGCTGTAGCGGAAGTTCCATTCTTCTTAACCACCCACTGAGCGGCCGGCATGTGATCGAAGTTCTGATTCTTCTGCTGCGGCATATAACCATATGCACCCGCTAAGTTTGCGATGTAATAATCGCCATCAGATACACTTCTCTTCCCACCATTCGCATTTAAACCAGAAGTACGCAGCTTGATCATATAAATACCCTCTTCCAAAGTAGTCTGAGTCAAGCCCGTGAAGTTCGTGCCTAAAGTGATCTTCGTACGTTGCAACTCTTTTGTAATGTCGGTAGTTGTTGCGTCTCCAGTAGTAGTATTGACGAGATCTGCATCCGTATCATCCGTATTGACCGTCAGAACCTTGTTCCCAGCCAAGTTAGCCATGTAGATATACTTATTGGAAGCGGGGTCAGTAACCGTAACCGTGGTATTATTATCCTTCCATTCTTCTGACACTGAAACTGGCCATGCCGCATTCTCTGTATTAGCCTTCAACCAATTAGAATAGTCAGAAGCAGATACATCATCTTTCTTCTCAATCTTATAAACTACCTTCCGAACTTGAGCATACAACTCGTTCTCTTGAGCGTTGTAAGTGAATTTAAAGTGGTAAGACCACGGCTCACGACCTTTAGCACCCAGTTCATCATAAGTAAACTTCAACAACTTGGAATCCTCTGTAGCCTCATAGTAAGCCGTATCGACAACTACATAATGATACTTATTATTAACCTTATCTTTAAGCCGCAATTTGACATAGTCAGTAAGTATTGGCTCAGTAGCAGTTTCAGTAGCAGCTTCAGTAGCAGCCTTAGTAGCAGCCTCTTCCTTAACCTCCTCTGCCACCAATGCCTTAGCCGTCAAATGGTTTGTATTTCCATCTGAAACCTCGGGAGACATCGTCAAACCAAAGGATGATCCTGCAGGAGCAGATTGCAACAGCGTATTCAAATCAGCGGCATACAACGGCATGCTTGTAGGGATCTGATCCTGGTTGAAAGTGATAGCGACCTTGACATCGCTTTTGATCTCCTTATCTTTCACTAAGATTTTTCTCTCATCAGCACCCTCACCCTGTTTTGCCAAATACACGAAATTCTCACCATCCACATAAGAGACTAAAGTCCCGTCTTTAACAACCCATTCTGTAGCGCTACCGCCCAGGGTAACCTCTTTGGCCTCAGCCGTCTTATCTGAAGCGACAGCCATGGAAGGATCCACAGCGAAAGACAAACCCGTAGCCTTGTTCACGAAAGAGAATACATTCACACCCAGATTGCTCTTCTTTGCGGAAACCGTCCACATAGCCTGGTTCAATTGCGTCAATGTAAAGCTTTCTTTAGTGCCTTCAACTGTAACAAACTTACCAAAATCAGCCTTGTCTTTACCAGCAGCCAAGAATTTGAACCCGGCTTCAGTCTTATCACCACCCAAATAAAACAAGACTGTTTGATCTTTCGCCAACTTAGTTTCGTTAACCGTCGCCGGATTAGAACCATCAGCCTCTGGCTTAGGAGTTTCCTCTACTGCAGGAGCAACAGCCCCAACATACGCTGCTACCGAGCCTACTGAGAAAGCAGATACAAGCACGGCACTAGCCAGAAACGTTGTAAACTTTTTGTTCATAAATCGAAAATTTAATATTAATAATAGTGTTAATTAAGTACTTATCCACTTCTTCGATAGCCTACCGCCGCTCGAAAACGGCTAATCTAAACCATCGTTTAAATCTTGCGTTTTTGAAAGGGAAAAAGGGTGGGTTTGTCAGAGGAAGCGGCGGGTTTGTCAGCGATAGGCTATCCTATTGATAAGAAAGCGGATAAGGAATAAAAAAAATAGCCCGGAAGGGTTGCAAGTATTAAAGAAACGCGTACCTTTGCAAATGACGAATTTAAACGATCGTTTAAACTCGCCGTTTTCTACCTATAATTAATGTACGTGCGTACATTAAAGATATGCTAAGATCGTTTACGAACCCATCTATTCCCTTGTTATCGCCGTGGGACGTATAGACCACGCTGTGGTCTGTAGAATTATGTCGTATGCGAGCAAGAATCCATAGGCGATCCTATCGATATCCACGCGGAAGCAAGGAGGATTTCGTGCCTTAAACAATTCATGACTCTTTCGAAAGGATAATTGACAAGTAGTCGTTATCTTTGCCCGCTGACAAACTATTATTGTAACAGATATGAGACATTTCACTTGCGTACAGGATTTAGGTGACTTGAGACAAGCGCTTAATGAAGCTTTCGAGATCAAGAAGGATCGTTTCCGGTTTAACGAACTGGGGAAAAACAAGACGTTGTTGATGATATTTTTCAACTCAAGCCTGCGTACCCGCCTAAGTACCCAGAAGGCGGCCATGAACTTAGGCATGAATACCATCGTACTCGACGTTAACCAAGGGGCATGGAAGCTGGAGACAGAGCGCGGTGTTATCATGGATGGCGATAAGCCGGAGCATTTGCTGGAAGCCGTCCCCGTGATGGGCTGCTATTGCGACGTGATCGGCGTCCGCTCTTTCGCACGCTTTGAGAATAAGGAAGATGATTATAACGAGAAGATATTAAACCAGTTCATCAAGTATTCCGGCCGCCCGGTATTCAGCATGGAAGCGGCGACACGCCATCCGTTGCAAAGTTTCGCCGACTTGATCACGATCGAGGAATATAAGAAGACGGCTCGCCCGAAGGTGGTCATGACTTGGGCGCCTCATCCGAAGTCGTTGCCGCAAGCCGTACCGAACAGCTTCGCCGAATGGATGAACGCGACCGATTATGAGTTTGTTATCACTCATCCGGAGGGTTATGAGCTTGATCCCGCGTTCGTTGGCGACGCGAAAGTGGAATACGATCAGAAGAGGGCTTTTGAAGGCGCCGATTTCATTTACGCGAAGAACTGGTCCGCTTATAGAGATCCGTATTACGGACAGGTGATCAGCATGGATCGTAACTGGACCGTAGACGCGGAGAAAATGGCGCTTACGAATAACGCTTATTTCATGCATTGCCTGCCGGTCCGCCGCAATATGATCGTCACCGACGATGTGATAGAGAGTCCGCGAAGCATCGTGATCCCCGAGGCGGCAAACCGTGAGATCTCCGCGCAAACCGTATTGAGGAAACTGCTGATGGGGTTGTCCGGCCTTTAAAGAGGAAAGATAAAATAATGGCAGAAAAGTAGGGGTTTCTTACGATGGGCATTGTTAGGTGCTTACGATGGGCATTGTTAGGTGTTAAGAATGCCCATTGTAAGCGCCTAAGAATAGGCATCCGGGTTTTTCGATGTCGACGGGCTTGGCCCAACAAGAAAAGTACGCCCCCACTCCTGTAGGAACGTACTCTCCCTATGGCTGAGAACAGATCGGTCAAGCCTCTCCTGCCGGACCCGCGAAGTCCTCGAAATTAGCTGTTTTGTTATTACTATTTCCTGCTTGAAGTTGCTCTCCAAATTTCTTGATATTGTCTTGCAAAGCGAATAACAGACGTTGAGCGTTATCCGGAGTCAGGATCACGCGGCTTTTTACCTGTGCCTTAGGAGCTCCCGGAACCACCCGGATGAAATCCAGGATAAATTCAGAGCTTGAATGAGATATAATAGCCAAATTGGCGTAAGTTCCTTGTGCCATCTCTTCAGACAACTCGATCTGAATCTCGTTATTGGCCGGTTTGTTGTTTTCCATACGTTCTTCTTTTAAATTTATGGTGATTAAAAATTGCGAAGACAAATATACATATTTATTCCGGGTCGCAAAGGAATTGAAGGCTATAAACGCAAAAACGGCCACCTTCGCAGGCAGCCTCAAGAGCACGCGGATATACGCGGGTAGGAACTTCCGCGATCCCCTCATTATTTAACAAACAAATCATCGAGCCTGATCTCACTCTGGATGTTCCCACTATACATATTTTTCTTCACACCATAAGTAGTAACGAATGTCTGATGCAATGCCTTGCGGGTTTTCGTCGCTGAACGGAAGCTTTCTGCTCGTTCTCGCAGATGCGAGTCGTACTGTTTCGTAATCTCAAACTCACCTTGCGCGAATTTCATCTCGCAAAGATTGATGGTCTGATCCCTTCGATCAATCAGTAAGTCTATTTGACCGCCTTCTCCTTTCCATGCGCAAACATCGCTCTGCACGCCAGTGATGCCCAGTTTCTGTTTGATCTGGCGAATATGGTGCAGGCATAATTGTTCGAAAGAGTAGCCGCTCCAAGCTCTGCGGGAGGGAGAGTCGATCATATTTTGCCAGTGATGCTCGTCCTGCCCGCGGTAGCCTTTGACATAGCGCAAATGGAACAACGAAAACAAATCGGTCAGCTGATATATCGTTCCACGCTCACTTTTGCCAAATGCCGTATATTGGCGAATAAAATCACAATCGTTCAAGTTTCGCAAGGCTTTTGTCAAGACTCCCCCGTCTTCGATTTTCGCTACGGTCATAATTTCTTTTCGAGTCATTCCAATTGCTTTACTTGCCAACGTTTCGATAATCTGCCGGTGTACCGTAGCTTCATTAAACAGCGAGCGGAACAGGAAATCGTACTCTCGTGCCAATGGCGCGCCCTGTATAAAAAAGAGATTATCTATATTTTGCGTAAGGCTCAGATTACGTTCGAGCATTTGCAAATAAAGCGGCGTACCACCCAAAATCATATAACACTCCGCGATCTGACATCGATTCCAGCTAATGCCTCGCGAAAGAAGGTATTGTTCTGTCTCATGCAATGTGAAAGGAGCAAGATAGATACTACGCGTAGTACGATTGTACAATCCACCTTTATCGGAAAGCACATTTTCTCGCATCCATGTCGTGGCACTTCCACACACAATCAATTTTAGCCGTTTGTTTGTTACACCCCACGAATTCCAGAAATATTCGAGTGCCTTGATGAAGCGGCTTTTCTGAGTATCCATCCATGGCAATTCATCAAGGAAAACGACAATGGGTTTACAGCCATCTAACGATTCAAGGTATTCGCGCAGCTGGGCAAACGCATCGAACCAGTCCTTTGCGGACGTCCATTTATGTCCCGAATAATATTCCAACTGACGGTTAAACTCTCCGAGTTGTTCTTTCTTCGTACCTTGATAAATCCCAGTAGAATAGAAGCTAAACGCATCATTAAAATACTGACGAACTAAAAAGGTCTTGCCAACTCGACGACGGCCATAGATAGCTATTAGCTCAGAGGAATCTGAGCCTACGCGTTGGCGCAATATCTCCTGCTCGGTTGCTCTTCCTATAATTGCATCTGTCATCTTGCAATACTTTTAAATTCCATGCAAGGATAGTAAAATAAATCCGATTCTTTATCGGTAAATCAAAAAAAAATCGCGTTACCGATAAAGTATACGTAAAGAATCGGTCTTTGTGAGTCATCCCGGCAAACACGGACAGCACCGTCCGCTTGGCGACAGAGGCGAGTTTGAAGGCTATAAACGCAAAAACGGCCACCTTCGCAGGCAGCCGTTTTCCAGTTGTGTTTTTAATTCTCAATTCTTTAGACCAATGTAAAAATACCTTTAGTGTTTGATATACATGATTTTGGCGTTTTAGTTAAGGTCGTCTCGTTTAAGTGCCAATCTCTCTCACTTGAACTTTACAAAAGTAAGGCCTTTAGCGAAGACCTCCAAATACTATATGTGCAATAAGTAATACTATATCATCAACACTTGACTCAAATCAATGCAAACATGCTTTAAATCCTGTTTTAAATTATAAACCTCGAACGGGCATACTTCTCCCTGTACTCCGTAGGGGTACTCCCCCTGCGCCGTTTGAATACCCGGTTGAAATTCGACAGGTTATTAAAACCGCACCTATAACATATTTCAGAAATGCTGTCACTTGTATCGATCAGGCGGCATACCGCCTCGGCTACCCGGATCTCGTTCAAGTTATCGATAAATGTCTTTCCCGTCCACTTTTTCAAAAAACGCATCAATGAGGCATCACTCATATTTGTCGACTTGGCCACTTCCGACAAGGTGATACGTCTCTGATAGTTCTCGTGTAAATATAACATGATACTATCTAATCGATCGGTATCGTCATCATTATAGTTCTTTACCGTGTTCACGGCATTCAACCGACGGGCGGCTTTATCCAATGACAGGATTCTAAGGATCTCGATCAAACGCAACAGGTTCTGGAAAGAATCCGACTTGCTATCGTTCGACAGCATCCTTAAATTATCTTGGATACCCAGTATCATCTCCCGGCTGAAAACAAGACCGCTGGAGGCATTATCGAACATATCTTTCATCGTCTTGAAATGCCGCTTATTGATCAAGCTGTCAAATATGGATTTATGAAATTGTATCGTTATCTCAAAGATTCCATCACACGCACACTCGTGGTTCGAGTAAGCATGCTTCGTCCCACCCGCGATCAACACCAAGTCCAGATCATCGATTTCCTCGACCGAATCGCCGACTATCCGGATGGCGCCGGCGGCATTCTCCAGATAGTTCAACTCAAACTCCATGTGTACATGCAACGGAAAATTAAACCCCGATTTCAGGCGCTGCATGACCAAGAAGCAATCTTCTGATGAAAGCGGGGTCGTTTCCTTCCACACGTCGACTTTCCCCATACATACAAAGTTTTTCTTATTCGAGCACCAACGTACAGATTACCGGGCAATGGTCGGATGGGAACAGGTTATTCAACGTATCAGTCAATACACCATGACGCAATACCTTGATATCCCCTTTCACGAAGATATAATCGATTCCTTTACGCCGGTCATAGGGGATCTTCCCAAAATTATGGAATGTCCATTCCGGGCCGTAGGTCATTCCCGCGATCGTACGGGAATGGGTCAGATGGCGTGGATCACT
This sequence comes from Parabacteroides sp. ZJ-118, assembly GCF_011038785.1. GTDB lineage: Bacteria > Bacteroidota > Bacteroidia > Bacteroidales > Tannerellaceae > Parabacteroides. Next base: position 35,034 of record NZ_JAAKDT010000030.1, on the reverse strand, counting down.
CGGATGAGTCAATACCTGTATCGGATCATCGGAAGACTCGGCGTTGAAATCGCCCGTCACGATCACGGGCAAATCCTCGGATAATTGCTTCGCTTGCTCCAGCACCAAAGCAGCGCCTTCATGACGAGCCACTTTCCCTATATGATCCAAGTGTGTATTCAGGAAGAAGAATTTCTTCCCCGTATGCTTATCTCGCAAGATCGCCCAGGTAGCCACACGCTCGCACGCGGCGTCCCAACCTTTCTTGCCAACGGCATTTATATCTTCGGCCAACCAGAAATTACCGCTTTTCTCGACAGAGAAACGATCTTTACGATAGAAAATCGGAGCGTACTCCCCTTTTGTCTTGCCGTCCTCACGCCCGACACCCACATAAGCATATCCCGGTAAACGATCAAGCAAATCATTCAGCTGATTGTTCAAGACCTCTTGCGCGCCGAACACATCCGCCTCATGGAATTTCACCAAATCGGCGGCGAAGTCTCTTCTGAATTTCCATTGATTATCCTTATCCCCCGAATTATCGTAACGGATGTTATAAGACATTACATTCATTTTCTCATCGTTGTTTTTAGCGAATAAGCAGCCCCCGGCAAATAATGCCACCATCAAACAAAGTAAAATTCTCTTCATGACATTGATTATTATATGTTTTTTATAGGTCTCAGCATTTATCTATGGCCTTTGATACCCCGCAAAAGTAAAGTTTATCCATTGATTAAGCAAATAAGGGAGAACAAAAAAGGCCGACAGATGCTTCTGCCAGCCTTTCTTTATAGTTTATTAATGTTTCCTATTCCTCATCATCATCTTTGTCCACGGCACTGAAATCAACCACGCTCTTGCGATTTGAGACGATACGGTCGAACTCTTCCTTCGCGCCTACGATCAGCTTATCAAACTCACGCTGACCGGTACCGGCAGGAATCAGGTGACCGCAGATAACGTTCTCTTTCAAACCTTCCAAGCGATCTACCTTTCCGTTGATAGCCGCCTCGTTCAACACTTTCGTCGTCTCTTGGAAAGACGCGGCAGACATGAAGCTGTTCGTCTGCAAGGCGGCGCGTGTGATACCTTGAAGGATCTGGTTCGCTGTAGCGGGGATAGCGTCACGTACCTCGACCAACTTAAGGTCGCGGCGTTTCAACATACTATTCTCGTCTCTCAACTTCCGTGCGGTCACGATCTGTCCGGCCTGCAATGCCTGAGAATCTCCCGGATCGGTAACCACTTTCTTACCCCAGATACGATCGTTCTCGTCCATTACCTCCAACTTATCAACGACCTGCTGCTCCAAGAAGCGAGTATCTCCCGGATCAACCACCTCTACCTTACGCATCATCTGACGAACGATAACCTCGAAGTGCTTATCATTGATCTTCACACCCTGCAGACGATATACATCCTGAACCTCATTCACGATGTATTCCTGTACGGCCGTCGGACCCTTGATAGCCAAGATATCCGAGGGGGTGATAGCACCGTCTGATAGCGGCATGCCCGCACGGATATAGTCGTTCTCCTGCACCAATAATTGTTTAGACAGAGGAACCATATATTTCTTAACCTCACCCAACTTGGACGTTACGGTGATCTCGCGGTTACCGCGTTTGATCTTACCGAATCCTACCTCACCGTCGATCTCAGATACGACAGCTGGATTAGACGGGTTACGGGCCTCGAACAACTCGGTCACACGGGGAAGACCACCGGTGATATCACCCGTCTTGCCTACGGCACGAGGAATCTTGACCAAAACCTCACCGGCCTTCACTACATCACCATTGTCTTTCACGACGTGAGCGCCCAACGGCAAAGAGTAGTTCTTCAAGTAATTACCATTCTCGTCTACGATATGAGCGGCCGGAGCCTTCGTCTTATCCTTAGACTCAATGATGATCTTCTCCTTCAAACCGGTAGTCTCATCACTCTCAACCTTGTAAGTTACGTTCTCTACCAAACTCTCGAACTCGATCTTACCGGAGACCTCTGATACGATTACGGCATTGAACGGATCCCACTCGATGATTACGTCGCCCTTCTTTATTGAGTCACCGTTGTTGAAGAACAATTTAGAGCCATAAGGTATATTATGCGTCAGCAACACGATCTTCGTGTTCGGATCAACAATGCGCACTTCAGCCAGACGGCTTACCACTACCAAATGTTTCTTTCCGCTCACCTCGTCCTCCGCCTCAACAGCACGGAGCTCGTCGATCTCTAAAATACCATCGTATTTGGATGTAATACTATTCTCTGTAGCGATGTTGGACGCGATACCACCGACGTGGAATGTACGCAACGTCAACTGTGTACCCGGCTCACCGATAGACTGCGCGGCGATTACACCGACAACCTCTCCCTTCTGAACCATACGGTTCGTAGCCAAATTACGTCCGTAGCACTTAGCGCAGACACCTCTCTTAGACTCACAAGTCAATACGGAACGAATCTCGACGCTCTCGATCGGAGAGTCTTGGATTGCCTTAGCCGCATCCTCGCGGATTTCCTCACCGGAACGAACAATTATCTCGCCCGTGATCGGATGGATCACATCGTGGACAGATACACGACCTAAGATTCTCTCATACAAGGAAGCGATCACTTCCTCGTTATTCTTCAATTCCGTACAAACCAAGCCACGCAATGTACCACAGTCTTCCTCGTTTACGATCACGTCGTGAGAGACGTCGACCAAACGACGAGTCAAGTAACCTGCGTCGGCAGTCTTCAAAGCGGTATCGGCCAATCCCTTACGAGCACCGTGAGTAGAGATGAAGTACTCCAACACGGACAAACCTTCCTTAAAGTTAGATAGGATCGGGTTCTCGATAATCTGACCACCTTCAGCACCACTCTTCTGCGGTTTCGCCATCAAACCACGCATACCGGACAACTGACGAATCTGCTCCTTAGAACCACGGGCACCGGAATCCATCATCATGTAGATTGAGTTGAATCCATCGTTATCCGCCGTCAATTGCTTAATCAAGATATTAGACAAGTTACTGTTAACGTGTGTCCAAGTATCGATGATCTGGTTATAACGCTCGTTGTTGGTGATGAAACCCATATTATAGTTAGCCATGATCTGCTCAACCTCCTCATATCCCTTCTGAACCAACGCATCTTTTTCAGCAGGAATAAGCACATCGGCCAAGTTGAAAGACAGACCCCCCTTAAATGCCATATAGTACCCCAAGTTCTTGATGTCATCCAGGAACTGAGCGGTACGAGCCACACCACAAGCCTTGATTACCCGACCGATGATGTCACGAAGAGGCTTCTTACCCAACACCTCGTTTACATAGCCAATCTCTTTCGGAACAAACTCATTGACCATCAAACGTCCAACGGAAGTCTCGACCATCGTCTTCACAAAGTTACCGTTCTCATCCAAATCCTCCACGTAAACATGGATCGGAGCATGGATATCCAGACGTTTCTCATTGTAAGCGATCGTAGCCTCCTCCGGACCGTAGAAAGTCAAGCCCTCACCTAGTGTACCCTTGCGCAACTTGGTAATGTAATACAAGCCAAGCACCATATCCTGAGAAGGTACGGTAATCGGAGCGCCATTCGCGGGGTTCAAGATATTGTGTGAAGCCAACATCAACATTTGAGCTTCCAAAACAGCCTCATTACCTAACGGCAAGTGAACAGCCATTTGGTCACCGTCGAAGTCGGCGTTGAATGCCGTACATGCCAACGGGTGCAACTGGATAGCCTTACCCTCGATCAGCTTCGGCTGGAACGCTTGGATACCCAAACGGTGCAATGTCGGGGCACGGTTCAACAATACCGGATGACCCTTCATCACGTACTCCAAAATATCCCAAACGACAGGCTCCTTACGGTCAACGATCTTCTTGGCGGATTTCACCGTCTTCACGATGCCGCGCTCGATCAATTTACGGATAACAAATGGCTTATAAAGCTCGGCAGCCATATTCTTCGGCAAACCGCACTCGTGCATCTTTAATTCCGGACCTACGACAATAACCGAACGGGCGGAATAGTCAACACGCTTACCCAACAAGTTCTGACGGAAACGACCTTGTTTACCTTTCAAGCTGTCGGACAAGGACTTCAACGGGCGATTGGCATCTGTCTTAACGGCGCTCGATTTACGAGAGTTGTCAAACAAAGAGTCTACGGCCTCCTGAAGCATACGTTTCTCATTGCGCAAGATCACTTCCGGAGCCTTGATATCGATCAATCGTTTTAAACGGTTATTACGGATAATAACACGACGATACAAATCATTCAAGTCAGAAGTAGCGAAACGGCCACCGTCCAACGGAACCAACGGACGCAGCTCGGGAGGGATCACCGGGATCACCTTCATAATCATCCATTCCGGTTTGTTACGGCCTCTGGACGCACGGAAAGACTCAACCACCTGAAGGCGTTTCAAGGCCTCGTTTTTTCTCTGTTGGGATGTATCCGTGTTCGCGCGGTGACGCAACTCATACGAAAGAGAATCCAAGTCCAAGCGAGCCAACAGATCATAAACGGCCTCAGCGCCGATCTTAGCGATGAACTTGTTTGGATCCGTATCCTCCAGCAATTGATTTTCTCTTGGTAGGCTATCCAAAATGTCCAGATATTCCTCCTCTGATAACAGGTCTAACTCACCGACCGTGTCTACGCAACCCGGCTGGATCACGACGTAGCGTTCGTAATAGATGATGGAATCCAGTTTCTTGGTAGGAAGGCCTAGCAAGTAACCGATTTTATTAGGCAAAGAACGGAAATACCAAATATGGGCAACGGGAACCACCAAATGGATATGTCCCATACGTTCACGACGAACTTTCTTTTCCGTAACTTCCACTCCACAACGATCGCAGACAATGCCTTTGTAACGGATACGCTTGTACTTACCGCAATGGCACTCATAGTCCTTGATCGGACCGAAGATACGCTCACAGAACAAACCGTCACGCTCAGGCTTATACGTACGATAGTTAATTGTTTCCGGTTTCAAGACCTCACCGCTGGAGTTCTCCAGGATCTCCTCGGGGGATGCCAGACCAATGGTTATTTTTGAAAAGTTACTCTTTATCTTGTTTTCTTTTCTAAAGGCCATATTATTTATTTATAAAGAGTTATCAATAGATAAAGCAGACGGGCCGTAGCCCATCTACTTCTTTATTGTTATTGAATTAATCCAGAGTGAAACTCAAACCAAGTCCCCTCAACTCGTGCAATAATACATTCAGAGATTCAGGGATACCCGGCTGTGGCATCGGATCACCCTTCACGATCGCCTCATAAGCCTTCGAACGTCCTACAACGTCATCAGACTTAATCGTAAGAATTTCCTGAAGAACATGAGCGGCACCGAAGGCTTCCAGTGCCCAAACCTCCATCTCTCCGAAACGCTGACCACCGAACTGAGCCTTACCGCCTAACGGCTGTTGCGTAATCAAAGAGTACGGACCGATTGAACGGGCATGCATCTTATCGTCAACCATGTGACCCAACTTCAAGAAGTAAGTAACACCCACCGTAGCAGGCTGGTCAAAACGCTCACCGGTACCACCATCATACAAATAAGACTTACCGTAGCGAGGAATACCAGCCTTGTCTGTCCATTCGTTCAAATCATCCAAAGTCGCGCCATCGAAGATCGGAGTAGCAAACTTAACGTCCAACTCACGTCCAGCCCAACCCAACACGGCCTCGAAAATCTGTCCCAAGTTCATACGAGAAGGCACACCCAGCGGGTTCAAGCAGATATCTACCGGAGTACCATCTTCCAAGAACGGCATATCCTCCTGACGAACGATCTTTGATACGATACCCTTGTTGCCATGGCGACCGGCCATCTTATCACCTACCTGAATCTTACGTTTTTTGGCGATATAAACCTTAGCCATCTGTACGATACCTGTCGGCAACTCATCACCGATCGTCAAGTCGAACTTCTTACGTCTCAACTCAGCGTCAAGCTCCTTGTACTTCTTCAAGTAATTCAAGATAACCAGCTTGATCAACTCATTCTTCTGAGCGTCTGCCGTCCACTTGCTTACTTGGATGGAGTTATAATCCAATTCTTCCAGAGATTTGCGGGTAAACTTAGCACCCTTAGCGATAATCTCCGTATTCATATAGTCTTTAACACCTTGAGAAACCTTACCGTTTGTAAGCACTAACAACTTATCAACTAACAAAGTCTTCAAGCTAGCCATCTTTTCTTCGTATTCCTCGTCCAACTTCGGCAAGATCGCCTTATCAGTCAATCTGGATTTACGTTTCTTGATAGCCTTCGAGAACAAAGCAGTCTCGATAACCACACCGCGCAAAGACGGGGTAGCTTTCAAGGAAGCATCCTTCACATCACCCGCCTTATCACCGAAGATAGCACGCAACAGCTTTTCCTCCGGAGAAGGATCAGACTCTCCCTTCGGAGTGATCTTACCAATCAAGATATCACCCGGCTCGATACGAGCACCTACACGGACGATACCTCTCTTATCCAAATCCTTGGTAGCCTCTTCGCTGACGTTAGGGATATCGGAAGTCAATTCTTCCATACCACGCTTTGTCTCACGTACCTCAAGGATATACTCGTCAACGTGAACAGACGTAAAGAAGTCCTCGCGAACCATACGCTCGTTCAACACGATAGCATCCTCATAGTTATACCCCTTCCAAGGCATGTAAGCCACCTTCACGTTACGTCCCAAAGCAAGCTCACCATTCTGGGTTGAGTAACCTTCGGTAAGGATATCGCCGGCTTTCACACGCTGTCCGCGATGACAGATCGGTTTCAAATCGACCGTCGTGCTCTGGTTAGTCTTACGCCATTTCGGGATATTATATGTCTTAACCGCATCCTCGAAGCTAACGAATTCCTCATCCTCCGTGCGGTCATATTTAACCTTAATACAAGTAGCATCAACGAACACAACCTCACCCTCACGCTCAGCCATAATCTGAGTACGGGAGTCACGGGCAACCTGCGCCTCAATACCGGTACCAACAATCGGAGCGTCCGTACGTAACAAAGGAACTGCCTGACGCATCATGTTAGATCCCATCAACGCACGGTTAGCGTCATCGTGTTCCAAGAACGGGATCAAAGAAGCCGCGATAGAAGCGATCTGCTGCGGAGCCACGTCCATCAAGTCTATCTCTGAAGGAGGGACAACCGGGAAGTCGGCCTCAAAACGAGCCTTTACCTTATCACGGATAAACTTACCGTCATCATCCAATGGAGCGTTACCCTGAGCGATTGTCAACTCTTCCTCTTCCTCCGCCGTGTAGTATTGTAAGCCATCCTCTGAGAAGTCAACCCTTCCATCTGCCACCTTTCGATACGGAGTCGAGATGAAACCAAGATCATTGATCTTAGCGTATACACACAAAGAAGAGATCAAACCGATGTTCGGACCTTCCGGGGTCTCAATCGGACAAAGGCGACCATAGTGCGTGTAGTGAACGTCACGAACCTCGAATCCGGCACGCTCTCTAGACAAACCGCCCGGACCTAGGGCTGATAAACGACGCTTATGCGTGATCTCCGCCAACGGGTTCGTCTGGTCCATGAACTGAGACAAGGCATTCGTTCCGAAAAAAGAGTTAACCACGGAAGAAATCGTCTTCGCGTTGATCAAATCAATCGGAGTGAACACCTCATTATCGCGAACGTTCATACGCTCACGAACTGTACGTGACATACGAGCCAAACCAATACCGAACTGGTTATACAATTGCTCACCAACCGTACGTACACGACGGTTGCTCAAGTGGTCGATATCATCCACGATAGCCTTCGAGTTGATCAACTCGATCAGGTACTTGATGATCTCGATAATATCTTCTTTAGTCAAGACCTTAACATCAGCGTTTGTAGTAAGGCCTAACTTCTTGTTGATCCTGTAACGTCCTACCTCACCCAGATCATAACGTTTCTCTGAGAAGAACAGGTTCGTGATAACCTCGCGTGCGCTAGCCTCGTCAGCCGGCTCCGCATTTCTCAATTGTCGGTAGATATACAACACCGCTTCCTTCTCGGAGTTGCTCGGGTCTTTCTGGAGTGTATTATATATAATCGCATAGTCGGATAGATTCTGGTCCTCACGATGCAACAAAATATTTTGCGTACCTGAATCCAAGATAGCCTCGATATTATCGCTATCCAATACAGACTCACGGTCAATGATTACATCGTTACGTTCAATAGAAACCACCTCACCGGTATCCTCATCTACGAAATCCTCCACCCAAGTTTTCAAAACACGGGCGGCTAGCTTACGTCCGATAAACTTCTTCAGGTTTGCTTTCGTTACCTTCACCTCTTCCGCAAGGTTGAAGATTTCAAGAATATCTCTATCGCTTTCAAAACCAATAGCTCTCAAAAGAGTAGTTACAGGCAATTTCTTTTTACGGTCAATGTAAGCGTACATCACATTGTTGATGTCCGTAGCGAACTCGATCCATGACCCCTTGAACGGGATAATACGCGCGGAGTACAATTTCGTTCCGTTTGCGTGCGTGCTTTGCCCGAAGAATACGCCAGGAGAACGGTGCAGCTGAGACACGACGACACGCTCGGCGCCGTTGATCACGAAAGTACCTCTGTCCGTCATATACGGGATCGGACCCAAGTATACATCTTGGATCACCGTATCGAAGTCCTCATGATCCGGGTCCGTACAGTACAGTTTTAACTTCGCTTTTAAAGGCACGCTATAAGTTAACCCATGAGCGATACACTCATCGATAGTGTAACGAGGCGGATCTATATAATAATCTAAGAACTCCAACACAAAATTGTTACGGGTATCCGCAATCGGGAAATTCTCGGCAAATACCTTATACAATCCCTCCTTCTTTCTCTTTTCAGGAGGAGTGTCTAGTTGAAGAAAGTCTTGGAACGACTTCAATTGAACTTCGAGAAAGTCCGGATACGGGAACTGATTCTTTATCGAAGCAAAATTAACTCTTTGGTTTTCAGCTGTTGAAGACATCTAGTAAGGAATTTATTGAACTTATTGAAATTATAGACACAAAAAGGTTAAGAGTCTTCGTAGTCGGAGACTCTTAACCAAATCACCTGGAAACCAGGTTATAAATACTATTTAAGCTCAACTTCAGCTCCAGCCTCTTCCAACTGTTTCTTCAATGCCTCAGCATCAGCTTTGGCGATACCTTCCTTGATTGCATTAGGAGCGCTATCCACCATATCCTTAGCCTCTTTCAAACCAAGACCAGTTAATTCTTTAACTAACTTAACGATAGCTAACTTATTAGCACCAGCTGCTTTCAATACAACATCGAAAGAAGTCTTCTCTTCTACAGCGGCGGCGGCACCACCAACAGCAGGACCAGCGACAGCAACAGCTGCAGCAGCAGGTTCGATACCGTACTCTTCTTTAAGGATAGTAGCCAATTCGCTAACTTCTTTAACGGTCAAGTTTACTAATTGTTCTGCAAAAGCTTTCAAATCTGCCATTTTTGTATGATTTAAATGATTATTTACCTGTGTAATGTTTTAATGAAAAAAAATTATCTTTCTTCCAAAGTCTTCAACAGACCATGGATAGTTTGTCCTGATGACTGAAGAGCAGAGATAACGTTCTTCGCCGGAGATTCCAACAATGCGATAACATCGGCGATAAGTTCGTTTTTGCTCTTGATATTTACTAATGCCTCTAGATTCTCAGCACCTACGTAGAAACTTTCTTGTACGTAAGCAGCCTTCAAAGCCGGTTTAGCGACTACATCTTTCTTGGCGTCCTTAGTAAAATCCTTAATCAGGCGAGCGGGAGCATTAGCGACCTGTGAGAACATCACAGCCGTATTGCCCTTCAATGCTACGTTAAGAACGGAGAAGTCACCTTCAATGTTCTCCAACGCTTTCTTAAGCAAGTTATTCTTTACAACGACTAACTTAACCTCACGCTTGAAACACTCTCTTCTCAATTTGCTGGTTTTCTCAGCGTCCAGCGCCTCGATATCCGTCAAATAGAAATTAGGATATTCCTTTAATACCTCAGTTAATTGAGCGATAACAGTTCCTTTATCTTCCTTTCTCATTGTCCAATTGTTTTTTAGTTTTCTTCAACTGATTTGGGGTCAATTTTAATACCCGCACTCATAGTACTAGAAAGATAAATACTCTTTATATACGCACCTTTAGCCGCAGCAGGTTTCAACTTGATCAAAGTTGAAATGAACTCCTTAGCGTTGTCACGAATCTGTTCCGGAGTGAATGACACCTTACCAACAGAAGTGTGAACGATACCGCTCTTATCTACCTTAAAGTCGATCTTACCTTGCTTAACTTCCTTCACCGCTTTTCCGATCTCATTGGTAACCGTACCACTCTTTGGGTTAGGCATCAAACCACGAGGGCCTAACACGCGACCAAGAGCACCGATCTTACCCATGATAGAAGGCATAGTGATGATAACGTCAATGTCAGTCCAACCGCCTTTAATCTTATCAATATACTCATCCAAGCCAACATAGTCAGCCCCAGCGGCAGTAGCTTCAGCTTCCCTGTCCGGGGTACATAATGCGAGAACCCTAACCTGCTTACCAGTTCCGTGAGGCAATGAAACCACGCCTCTCACCATTTGATTGGCTTTACGGGGGTCAACACCTAAACGGACATCGACATCTACAGACGCATCAAACTTGGTTGTAGTAATTTCCTTCACCAAAGCTGAAGCTTCTTTCAATGTGTATGCTTTCCCAGCTTCAATCTTGCCCAAAGCCAACTTTTGATTCTTTGTAAGTTTACTCATCTCAATTGAAGTTTATTAATTATTACCCGGGAATGTCCCTTTAACAGTGATACCCATACTTCTGGCTGTTCCTGCAACCATTCTCATGGCTGACTCGACAGTAAAGCAGTTTAGATCGACTAATTTGTCTTCAGCGATAGCTCTCACCTGCTCCCATGTGATCTCAGCGATCTTAGCACGGTTAGGTTGAGCGGAACCGCTCTTCTTCTTGGTAGCTTCCAACAACTGGATTGCCACAGGAGGAGTTTTAACGACAAAGTCGAAAGACTTATCGACATAGTAAGTAATTACAACGGGTAATATCTTACCAGCCTTGTCTTGGGTCTTGGCATTAAATTGCTTGCAAAACTCCATAATGTTAATACCCTTAGAACCCAAAGCAGGTCCTACTGGGGGAGAAGGGTTTGCTGCTCCTCCTTTAATCTGCAATTTGATTTGTCCAGCAACTTCTTTAGCCATTGTTTCTAAATTTTTTTAGATATATAACATCAATAACAGAAAGGTAGCACTTTTCGTAACCAGAGCACTATTCTTTCTCAACTTGCATATAGCCCAACTCAAGGGGAGTCTTTCGTCCGAAGACCTTAACCATCACCTTAAGTTTCTTTTTCTCGGCGTTGACCTCTTCGATTATACCCATGAAACCGCTAAACGGTCCAAAAGTGATCTTCACACTCTCTCCAACATAGAACTGGATATCCAAATCCTCCTGTTGTTCCTGCAACTCGTCGACCGTACCTAAAATACGATTTACTTCCGCAGGGCGTAATGGCACGGGGGTATCAGAACCACCCAAGAAACCAATCACGTTCGGAATGTTCCGCAACCGATGGGCAACCTCACCGACCAAAGCGGCCTCGACCAGCACATAACCCGGCAGGTAAGCTCTCTCTTTCATGACCTTCTTGCCGTTTCGTACCGTAAAGATTTTCTCGGTCGGAATCAAGACTTGAGATACATATTCTCCCAGATCCGTATTCTTCAGCTCAGCCTCTAGATATTCCCGTACCTTGTTCTCCTTGCCACTAATGGCACGCAGAACATAAAATTTCTTTTGGATATCAGACATACCTCAACTGATTAGAAAATTTGGTTGTAGAAGAAACGCATAACAGCCTCGAAGACCCCGTCAACAACAAAGATCAATGCGGCGATGATAAGGGAAGCAAACATAACAACAACCGCACTATTAGAAAGCTCTGCTCTCGTAGGCCAAGAAACTTTATAAACAAGTTCGTTATAAGATTCCTTAATATAAGCAATTATCTTTTTCATCGAATCTATAGATTTTAGCACGGAAGGAGAGGCTCGAACTCCCGACACCTGGTTTTGGAGACCAGTGCTCTACCGACTGAGCTACTTCCGTAGAAATAGCCAGTCCCTAAAAGACTGGCTATAACATTATCTAGTGTTTGAATTAGTTCTCTAATTCTGTGATCTGGCCTGCACCTACCGTACGTCCACCCTCGCGGATAGCGAAACGAAGACCTACGCTACACGCTACCGGATAGATCAACTCAACCTCGATCGTTACGTTATCACCCGGCATTACCATCTCAGTTCCTTCCGGCAAAGCGATTTCACCAGTCACATCCAATGTGCGGATGTAGAACTGAGGACGATATTTATTGTGGAACGGAGTGTGACGACCACCCTCCTCTTTCTTCAAGATGTAAACCTCAGCCTTGAACTTAGAATGCTCTTTAACCTGACCCGGGTGGCAGATTACCATACCACGTCTGATCTCATTCTTGTCGATACCGCGAAGCAACAAACCAACGTTGTCACCAGCCTCTCCTTGATCCAATAATTTACGGAACATCTCAACACCCGTAACAACAGATTTCTTGCCGGCAGCGCCAAGACCGATGATCTGGATTTCCTCACCCACCTTAACGATACCTGTCTCGATACGACCTGTAGCAACAGTACCACGGCCCGTGATTGAGAATACGTCCTCAACCGGCATCAAGAACGGCTTGTCGATTTCGCGCGGAGGCAGAGGAATCCACGTATCACAAGCATCCATCAACTCCATCACTTTAGCTTCCCATTGAGGATCACCGTTCAATGCGCCAAGAGCAGAACCACGGATGATCGGAGTGTTGTCGCCGTCGAATTGATAGAATGAAAGCAACTCTCTCATCTCCATCTCGACCAATTCCAACATTTCCTCGTCGTCAACCATGTCACACTTGTTCATGAAAACAACCAATCTCGGAACGTTTACCTGACGAGCCAAAAGGATGTGCTCGCGAGTTTGAGGCATAGGGCCATCAGTAGCAGCCACCACGATGATAGCACCGTCCATCTGAGCAGCACCAGTTACCATGTTCTTTACGTAGTCGGCGTGACCCGGACAGTCTACGTGAGCATAGTGACGATTTGCGGTCTGATACTCTACGTGAGCAGTATTAATAGTGATACCTCTCTCTTTTTCTTCAGGGGCGTTGTCGATAGAATCGAATGAACGCAACTCTGAAAGACCTTTCTTTGCCAATACTGTCGTGATAGCAGCTGTCAAAGTTGTTTTACCGTGGTCAACGTGACCAATCGTACCAATGTTCACATGTGGTTTCGATCTGTCAAATTTCTCTTTTGCCATAACTTAATTGTTCTTTATTTGATTAATGATCATGTTCAATCTCCAATTGAGCCGGTGCCGAGACTTGAACTCGGGACCTCTTCCTTACCAAGGAAGTGCTCTACCGCTGAGCTACACAGGCAATACATAAGAGCGGAAGACGGGGCTCAAACCCGCGACCCTCAGCTTGGAAGGCTAATGCTCTATCAACTGAGCTACTTCCGCAAGACCGAATGAACCAACCGATTCCGTCCTTTGCTTCATCCGTGTGGGCAGTGATGGATTCGAACCACCGAAGGCGAAAGCCAGCTGAGTTACAGTCAGCCCCATTTGGCCACTCTGGTAACTGCCCTTTCCGATACATTCTCCGAGCCTCTTGTCGGATTCGAACCAACGACCCCGAGATTACAAATCACGTGCTCTGGCCAACTGAGCTAAAGAGGCGATACTTCTAAAAGCAGCCGTTTCGTCACCATGGCGAAACGGCTGCAAATTTAGACATTATTTCTTACATACCAAATTTATCTACCGTTTTTTTATTTGGCTCTGATTTTTTCTTTGAATTTAACCAGTTGTTTCTCCAAAGCCTCCACGCAATCGTCTATCGCCCCTTCGAAAGTATCGTTTATTTTATCAGCGAAACATTCCCCGTTCTTCACGGACAACATTACACTGGCCTGCTTATTCTTCACCGTCTCAGGCTTAACCACCTTCAACGTAACCTCTGCCAATATAATACCATCGAAGTATTGCTCCAATTTAGAAACTTTCTTCTGAATAAACGCCTCCAACTGTGCAGTTGCGTCGAAATGAATTGCTTGAATTCTAACGTCCATAATAACCTCCTTCTTTTTTTGCTCTTGGATGAGCATGATACACTTTTTTTAATTCCTCAAAGGTTGTATGCGTGTAAACACTCGTAGACGCCAAACTGCTATGACCTAACAAATCTTTCACAGCGTTCAGCTCGGCCCCGTTGTTTAACATACTCGTCGCAAATGAATGTCGCAACACGTGTGGGCTTCGCTTCGCCAACATAGGTATCTCCGACAATTGCTTTTTTACTATATTGTAAACAATCCCCGTCGACAACTGCTTCCCGTTCTTCCGAACGAAAAGCCACTCACTGGCTGCCTCAACCTCACGATCACGGACCTCCGTGTATGCAAGCATCAAGTTTTTTAAACCCTCCGCAAAAGGAATCAACCGCTGCTTGTTCCGCTTTCCAGTTACCTTGACCTGCATCGCCTCATAATCCACATCCACGTTGCGTATGCCGATTAACTCAGAGCGGCGCATCCCGGTATCGTACAGCATCTCTATGACCAATCGATTCCTCACACCTTCAAAATCCTCATCAAATCCGTCTCCGTCCAACAACGCCTCCAACTCGCTATCCTTAATAAAATAAGGTAAGGGCTTCTTCGTTTTCGGGCCGTGCACCAATCTCAACGGATTTGCGGAGACAATGCCCCGTTTCATGAGAAACTTAAAAAAAGACTTCAAAGAACTTAATTTCCGGTTTACCGATACAGGAGAGAGCTTCTCGTCCATCAAACTGACGACCCAACTTCTCACGAAATCCGAGTCGATTTCACCGGGTTCGAATACACCCTCCCGATGCTCTCTTACATACCTCTGGAATTGGTCTAAGTCTTTCGAATAAGCACCAATCGTATAATCGGAATAGTTCCGCTCATACCGGAGATAGTTTAAAAAGTCATCGATCAGCAATATTCTCGTCGCATCAACATTCATGCAACGAAAATAGGAATAAGAATTCAATAAAACAAGCCCAGAAGCTATAATTATTCTTCTACTTGTTGCAAATGCTGTACGTAGATAGCACGCATAGTCTGCTTTCTCTTCGTGACAGACGGTTTCTCGAAAGCCTGACGGCCTCTCAATTCCTTGACTACACCTGTTTTCTCGAACTTTCTCTTGAATTTCTTAAGCGCCTTCTCGATGTTTTCGCCTTCTTTTAATGGAACTACGATCATAATTTAAATTGTTATATTGTTTAGTTATTTATATCCTCAAATTGAGCGGCAAAATTACTGATTGTTTCGGGATTAGCAAAACTTTCAACGATTATTTTCATAAAAGATACCTTTCTCCGTAATTATCGCCGTGATCAGTTCGTGAGGCGTAATGTCGAAGGCAGGGTTGTAGACTTTCACGTTTTTCGGGGCCATACGCCTTGAATACCACATTTCGGTAATCTCATCAGGGTTACGCTCCTCTATCACAATGGAATCGCCGTCCGGACACGAGCTATCGATGGTAGATGTCGGACCTAATACATAGAAGGGAATCTTATAATGGCGGGCCAAGATAGCCACTCCGGACGTGCCGATCTTATTCGCCACGTCGCCATTGGCAGCTACACGGTCACAACCCACGACCACGGCTTGCACCCAACCTCTCCGCATGACGATGGAAGCCATATTATCGCAAATCAGCGTCACATCAACTCCGGCCCTGTTTAGCTCATAGGCTGTGAGACGGGCACCTTGCAACAAAGGGCGGGTCTCGTCGGCGAAAAGCTTGAAGCCATAGCCTCTCTCCTGCCCCAGATAAATCGGAGCCAGGGCGGTACCATATTCCGAGACCGCCAGATGTCCGGCGTTGCAATGCGTAAGGATTCCCATCCCGGGACGGAGCAGCTCCAGACAATTCTCGCCGATCTGCCGACAAGCGGCGGCATCTTCCTCACGGATCGCGATCGCTTCCTTATATAATAACCCTTTCCATTCCGGGACGGAGAAGGCAGGATGAGCGACCAACACCTGTTCCATCCGGTTCAGCGCCGCCACCAGATTCACCGCCGTCGGACGGGAACTGGCCAGATACTCCTTGATCCTCCGAAACTCATCCCTGAAAACAGATTTCTCCGTCGTATCGATCCGACGGGCGCAAACATAGATACCATAAGCGGCCGCTACCCCGATAGCGGGCGCTCCACGTACCTTTAATTTATAGATAGCGTCCCATATCTCCTCAGCAGTGGTAAGGGTCAGATACGCTTCCTTACCCGGCAGCAGCGTTTGGTCCAAAATTATCACGCTGTCCGCTTGCTCATTGAAACGCACGGTCCTTAAGTCAGATAGAGTTTGTATCATTCGCCTGAATCTATTAATAATTCACGGGACCCAGCGTAGCCTCTATCGCCACGCCTGCGGCGGTAACCGCTATCGCTCCTACGACAAGGCCAGCCGTAGCCCCATGAGTCTCTTTCACATAAAAGAAATCGCCGGATTGCTGTTGCCCCTCATCGAAATACTGGGGGGCCACGTCGCCGACCTTAATCAATTTCGCCAGATAGAAGTTCCGCTCAAAAGAGGAATGCCTCAAGGGCATCCCATTGGTCCCTCCGGCGAGCAACGTCAGGTAGCTGCGGAACTTCAGCGGAGAATCTTCTTCCGTAAAATCCTTTACACGGATATTTACGGTGGTGGCCGCCTTCGTTATCATTTGCTCCTTTACATACGCCTCCTTCGGGATCTCGTTGAACGGGAAGTTGGCTAAATGCAAAGGCGTATTGACTAATTTGGAATGCGGCGGGATAAACTCAACGCCTTTCGGCAAACTCACATTGCCGGAGAAGGCACCTTCCGAGTAGTTCCACCCGCTGCTGCTCCTATCGCTCCAATGGAAGGAGCTACCGGATGCCGCACCAGAGGTCTCTCCTCTCACCGAGACCTCTTTCGAGTCGTAGGTGGTAGCCACGTCATCGATAATCAGCGCCGACCGCCCCCAATCCACATACAAGGGTTCATCCAATTTGTTATAAATGGTGATAGTAATCGGGGCGTTCTCTCCCCAGAAACGATAAGAGATACGTACCGTATCGTTTTCCTGCACAAAATCACCTCTCTCATTCTTCTCCCCAACGGGGTCATTCGAGTTCAACATCGAATAATAGTAAGAAGAACATGCGCTCAAGCCGAGAAGCTGAGTCGCAAAGACAAAAAGATAAAGCAGATTCCTCATGGCACTTCCTATTTGTTACCACAAAACTAGCAAATTATTCCTTGATACCCTATTGGGTTCCTCATCTTTAACTTGATTTAAAGCAACAGGCTCACAAGCTTGTAAAACACAAAGTCATGAACGGATTGAATTGCCGACAGAGTGCATCATCTGTCTTAAGCCCACATAATTCGCGCCGCACCTCAATCTTGAGAACATAGGCTTTTGCGCAAATTGAATAATTCCTTAACTTTGCGAATATTAATGTTGACTAAAATAAAATGCGATGAAAACAAACATTCCTGAACGTATCGCCGCCCTACGGGAGGCTATGAGACAACAGAAAGTTGACGCTTATATCATACCCAGTTCCGACCCGCACCTAAGCGAGTATCCGGCCGATCGCTGGAAATCGAGAGAATGGATATCCGGCTTCACCGGCTCGGCGGGAACGATCGTGGTCACCGCAGACAGGGCAGGCTTATGGACCGATTCCCGGTATTTCCTGCAAGCGGCCAGCCAGCTGGAAGGTTCCGGTATCGAACTCTATAAGTTGGCGCTCCCGGAGACACCGTCTATCACGGAATTCCTCTCGCATGAGTTGCACGCCGGACAGACCGTGGGACTGGATGGGCAGACCTATAGCGTCGCCGAAGCGAATGCCTTGGCGAATAAACTAATCCGGAAAGAGATCAAGCTGGATACCTCGGCCGACCTGATCGAGAGTATCTGGAAGGACCGTCCCGCCGTTCCCGGAAACCCGATATTCGAGATGCCGGAAGCATTAAGCGGAGCCTCCGTGCACGAGAAACTAGACCTCATCAATAACCGGCTGCGGAGCGAAGGCGCCGACTGCTTGATCCTCGCCGCCTTGGACGAGATCGCGTGGACGTTCAATATCCGGGGCACGGACGTGACCTATAACCCAGTCGTAGTCAGCTACGCCTTCGTATCGGAAGACGAGAGCGTACTCTTCATCAGGCCGGAGAAGCTGACCGCCGAAATCGCCGAGCATTTGAAGAAAGAAGGGGTTACGCTTGCCGAATACGCCATGATCCGGAGATATCTGTCCCGCCTACCGGAAAACAGCCGGGTGTTCGTGGATATGAACAGGACGAACGTCTCCTTATACGACGCGATCCCGAGAAGCTGTACGATCGTGGAAGGGATCTCTCCCGCCAACCATTTGAAAAGCGTCAAGAACGAGACCGAGATCAAGGGATTCCAAAACGCTGTGGTAAAAGATGGCGTCGCCTTGACCAAATTCTATATCTGGCTGGAGAGACAAATGGCGGAAGGAGCCCAAGTTACGGAACTCGGCGCCGCCGAGAAGCTGACAGCCTTACGTGCGGAACAACCGCAATATATTATGGATAGCTTCGGTACGATCTGCGGCTACGCCGGGCATGGAGCGATCGTTCACTACTCCGCTACTCCGGAGACGGACGCGACCTTGAAACCGGAGGGTTTGCTTTTGATCGATTCCGGTGCGCAATATCTGGACGGTACGACAGATATCACCCGTACGATCGCCCTTGGAGAACCGACAGAGCAGATGAAGAAGGATTTCACCCGTGTATTGAAAGGTACGATCAGCTTGGCGAAAAGCAAGTTTCCCGTCGGTACGCGAGGTTCCCAGATCGATATCCTTGCCCGCAAGGCGTTATGGGATTCCGGCATTCATTATTTGCACGGGACTGGTCACGGTATCGGTCATTGCCTGAACGTACACGAAGGCCCCCAAAGCATCCGCATGGAGGAGAACCCGGTGACCTTGAAGCCCGGAATGGTGATCAGCGACGAGCCGGCCATGTACCGTACCGGCGAATACGGTATCCGTACGGAGAACATGATCTTGGTACGTGAGGACAGCGAGACGGAATTCGGGAAATTCTTGGGATTCGATACGCTGACGCTTTGTTTCATCGACACGAGCCTCATTATCATCCCCATGCTCTCTGTCCGTGAGCACGCTTGGCTGAATAAATACCACCAGATGGTCTACGACAAGATCAGCCCGTTCCTGAACGAGGAGGAGAGAGCTTGGCTGAAAGAGAAAACAACAGAAATTTAAATGACTAAACATGGCATTAATTAAATCCGTTCGTGGCTTTACCCCGAAGATCGGTAAAGACACTTTTTTAGCAGACAACGCCACGATTATAGGTGACGTAGAGATCGGGGAAGGTTGCAGTATCTGGTTTGGCACCGTGCTTCGCGGCGACGTGAACTCGATCCGCATCGGCAACGGCGTGAACGTACAGGACGGTTCCGTCCTTCACACCTTATACGAGAAATCAACGATCGAGATCGGCGATGATGTATCCATCGGCCACAACGTAACGATCCACGGGGCGAAGATTTGCAATGGCGCCTTGATCGGAATGGGCTCCGTGGTATTGGATCACGCCGTAGTAGGCGAGGGAGCAATCATCGCCGCAGGTTCCGTCGTGTTAAGCAAGACGATCGTCGAGCCGGGCAGTATCTACGCCGGAGTTCCCGCCAAGTTCGTCAAGAAGGTAGATCCCGAGCAAGCGAAAGAGATCAACCAGAAAATAGCCAAGAACTACCATATGTATTCTTCTTGGTATAAAGGATAAGGATCCGGTTGGACGCAGTGATGGACTCACTTCAACAAGAATCTATTTGTCGAACGATCTGAAAACAAACGAACATGAGAAAAACGATTATAATGACAGCGCCATTGACAGCACTCCTATTGCTTTCTTGCGCACAGAAACCAAGTACGCAAAAGCGGGACATCTCGTATATGCCGCAACCACCGTTCAGCCCGCCGACGTATGTTTGCTACAAGGCTCCCGCTCCCATAAAGATCGACGGGAAGCTATCTCCCGGGGAATGGGACGCGATACCTTGGACGGGCGACTTCGTGGATATCGAAGGAGACAAACGCCCGGCCCCTCACTTCCAGACCCGGGCCAAGATGACTTACGATGATAACGGAATGTATTTCGCCGTCCTAATGGAGGAGCCGCACGTTTGGGCGACCCTCACGGAGCACGACGCCGTGATCTTCCATGACAACGACTTCGAGATCTTCCTGAATCCTACGAACGACACCCATAATTATCTGGAGTACGAGGTGAATGCCTTGGGTACGGAATGGGACTTGTTCTTAACCCGCCCCTATCGGGATGATCCGCAAGTATTGAATAACTGGGAGTTTGCCGGGATGAAATCCGCGGTTCACGTAGACGGTACGCTGAATAACCCGAAAGACACGGATCAGTCATGGAGCGTAGAGGTATTCATTCCTTGGATCTCCATATTCCAAATGGACCGAGGAAAAGAAAAGCCGGAAATCGGTGAGCAGATCCGTGTGAACTTCTCCCGCGTGGAATGGACAACGGACGTGAAAGACGGTAAATACACGAAAATCCCTGTCCAGGGCGAGGATAAGATTCGCGAGTACAATTGGGTATGGGCTCCTACCGGGGTAATCAATATCCATATGCCCGAATACTGGGGGTATGTACAAATATCGGATAAGATAGCGGGAGAGGGTGAGACACCTTTCGTAAAGCATCCTTCGGAGGAGACGAAATGGATCTTGCGTAATTTATATTACCGCCAGAATGAGTTCGCCGCCACCTTCGGTCATTATGCCGACAACATCGACGACTTGAAGGCAAACGAGCTATGCCCGCAAGAGATCGCCAATCAACTGGAAATACATACGACCCCTTCTATGTACGAGATATCGCTACCCGCACCGGACGGGACGGTATGGCAGATCCGGCAAGACGGTCTGGTAGGGTCTAAAAAGGAATAACATCATTTATTAATCAATTTACATATCATGAAACAAACCAATTTATGGATAGCGGCCTTGACCTTAGGCATCACGCTATCGGCTCACGGGCAACAAAGCGGTGGAGGCATTTCACCGGCGATGCTGCAACAAATCAAACAGTCTTATCAAGGTACCCCCGCCGATAAGGCGATCCGTAACGCAATCACCAATAATGACATCAATAAGCTTGCCGTTAATGGGGAGAGCAAGAACAATCTGGATACGTACTTCTCTAACAAGGTAGAGAGCAAAGGGATCTCCAACCAACGCTCCTCGGGTCGTTGTTGGCTTTTCACGGGATTGAACGTATTCCGTGCGCAGGCGATCCATAAGTACGACATGGGTGAATTCCAATTCTCCCAGAATTATTCTTTCTTTTGGGATCAATTGGAGAAAGCGAACCTTTTCTTACAGGGTATCATCGATACTCGTCTGAAACCCATGGACGACAAGATGGTGGAATGGTTATTCAAGAACCCGATCGGAGACGGCGGGCAGTTCACGGGTGTCTCCGATCTCCTGACTAAGTATGGCGTGGTTCCCGCCGAGGTCATGGTAGAGACCAACAGCAGTAACAGTACCGGACGCATGAGCAACCTGATCGGATTAAAGCTGAAAGAATACGGCCTGCAACTCCGTGACCAGTCTACGACCAAAGGCACAACCGTAGCGGATCTGGAGAAAAAGAAAACAGAGATGTTAGGCACGATTTACCGTATGCTCGTATTGAACTTGGGAGAGCCGCCTACGAAATTCACATGGACTCGCAAAGACGCTAAGGGGAATCCGGTAGAGACGAAGGAATATACGCCTCAGTCTTTTTTCCAAGAATATATCGGGGACGATTTGAAAAACAACTATGTTATGTTGATGAACGATCCGAGCCGCGATTATTATAAGCTGTATGAGATCGATTACGACCGCCACGCTTACGATGGCAAGAACTGGACGTACGTGAACCTTCCGATCGAGGATATCAAGCAAATGGCTATCGCTTCCATCAAGGACAGCACCATGATGTATTTCTCTTGCGACGTAGGCAAGTTCTTCGATCGCGATAGAGGTATTCTGGATGTAAACTTCTACGATTACGGTTCATTGCTGGGTACCACATTCGGCATGGACAAGAAACAACGTATCCAGACGTTCTCCAGCGGTTCCTCACACGCCATGACCTTGATGGCAGTTGACCTCGACGCGAATGGGAAGCCGAAGAAATGGATGGTCGAGAATAGTTGGGGACCCGGAGCGAACGCCGGCCACCTCATCATGACAGACCAATGGTTTAATGAGTATATGTTCCGTCTGGTAGTCAACAAAAAGTACATCACGGATCAAGTAAAAGAGATCTTGAGACAAACACCGACTCGTCTTCCCGCTTGGGACCCGATGTTCGCTGAAGAGGACTAAAATAAAACACGGATGAGACAGACAACACGGATCGTTCAATTACCAGTCCGCACGTCTGTCTCATCCATATTTCATCGCTATAGCAAAAGAGTCCGGGCATACAATCACTCGAGTAGTAAACCTGGCTTTATCGATTAACGGATGTGGATTTGCCGTAAGATTTGGTCCGTCGCTCCTACACTGTTTTTCACAAAATCACCGGCAGCTTGCCCGGAGGTTTCCAAAGCAGTCGGATCGGTCAATAACTCGTCCATCTTCGTTCGGAAGGAGGTATCGTCGGTGATGGAGAAACCACCACCTACGGCGATCAGATCCTTCGCCTCCTTAAATTTATAGTATCTCGGGCCGAATAAGACCGGAACTCCATAAACGGCGGCTTCCAACGTATTGTGGATACCTGCTCCGAAACCACCGCCGATATAAGCGATCTGCCCGTAGCGATAAATCGAAGATAAGAGCCCGAAACTGTCAATGATCAAGCAATCTTTATCGGCCAGATCCTCCTCGTGCGCCTCCGATAGACGGACGGACGGACGTTTTAGCATCGCCTCGATAGAGAGGAGATGTTCCCGGTGAATCTCATGCGGGGCGATAATCAACTTCATCTCCGGATGTTCTTGGAAATAAGTGATAAAGATCGCCTCGTCTTGCGGCCATGAACTGCCGGCCACCATCACGATCGGCCTTTTCCCCTCCTTGCTTTCCAAAAAACGTTCGATAAACGGAAGCTCACGAGCCTGCTTACGGACATCCAATACCCGGTCAAAACGGGTATCGCCGGTCACCGTCACATTCGTGATACCAAACTCTTTCAAGAGTTTCATCGAACGCTCGTCCTGCACGAAAAGATGATCAAAATAAGATAGCATCTTCCGGTACGGCTTTCCGAACCATTGGAAAAATAACTGGTCGGGACGGAATATGGCGGAAATGATATAAACCGGTATTCTCCGCTTATGCAACTCACGTAAATAGTTCCCCCAAAACTCATACTTGATAAATACGGCGATCGCCGGGTTCGCCAGATTCAAGAACTTCTTCACCCGGAAAGGCGTATCGAAAGGGAGATAGCAAATCACGTCCGCTCCTTTGTAATTCTTCCGTACCTCATAGCCGGAGGGAGAAAAGAAAGTCAGCAACACCTTATACTCTGGATGTTTTACCTTGATCTTCTCGATCATAGGACGCCCCTGCTCGAACTCGCCCAACGAGGAAGCATGGAACCAGATGTATTTAGCGTCCCGGTCGATCTTCTCACGAAGTATGGAATTTGTTTTCCATTGTCCGAATCGCATCAGTCTCGCTTTTTTATGGAAAGGCGAGATCAGAGCAACCACAAAAGCGTAGAGATGTATCGCTAAACTGTACATGATTATTTTAGAATCTCGATAGCCCGTTGGATACGGCGGATAGACTCCTCTTTACCCAAAGCCTCGGTGATATCAAAGATACCGGGGCCTTTCCCCTCGCCAACCAAGGCCAGACGGGCGGCGTTCATGATATTCCCCAAATGATATCCCTTACTCTCGATCCAAGCCTTGCACTCGTTCTCCGTACCTTCTACATCGAACGGCTCACGGGCACGCAGTTGTTCGATAAACTCACCCAATCGCACAGCGGAATCCTCTTTCCAGCGTTTCTTGCGGGTTTTCTCATCGTACTCCGTCGGAGCGATAAAGAAGAAAGAACAAAGATCCCATAACTCACTTACGAAATTGACACGGCCTTTCATCATGCCGACTACCTTCTCTACATAAGCATGGGTAGTCCGGATACCGTGGCTTTCCACGATCGGCAAGAATAGGTCAGCGATCTCCGCATTACGCTTCTCTAGTAAATAGTGGTGGTTAAACCATCTGCCTTTCTCATAATCGAACTTAGCGCCGCTCTTGCTGCAACGAGACAGGTTGAATAAACGGATCAAATCATCCATGCTCATCACCTCTTGATCGTTACCTGGGTTCCAACCCAGCAAAGCGAGAAAGTTTACGACAGCCTCGGGGAAGTAGCCACTCTCACGATAGCCCGATGAAACATCACCCGTCTTCGGATCGTGCCATTCCAAGGGGAATACTGGGAAGCCCAGACGATCGCCGTCACGCTTGCTCAACTTACCGTTACCTTCCGGTTTCAATAGCAAGGACAGATGAGCGAAACTAGGCATCGTATCCTCCCAACCGAAGAAACGATATAATAATACATGAAGCGGCGCGCTCGGCAACCACTCCTCACCACGGATCACATGGGTAACTTCCATCAAATGGTCGTCCACGATATTCGCCAAGTGGTAAGTAGGCAATTGATCGGCCGATTTATATAATACCTTATCATCCAAGACTGAGGAGTTGATAACGACCTCGCCACGGATCAAGTCGTTCACGTGGATGTCCTCATTCGGCTCGATCTTGGCACGAACTACGTACTGATGACCGGACTCGATCAGGTTCTGAACCTCTTCCGGGGAAAGCGTCAACGAGTTACGCATTTGCGAACGGGTAGAGGCATCGTATTGGAAATTGGCGATCTCCTTCCGTTTCTCCTCCAACTCGGCAGGCGTATCGAACGCCATATAAGCATGGCCGGCGCTCAACAATTGATCGACATATTTCTTGTAGATCTCACGGCGCTCGCTCTGGCGATACGGACCGTAGTTGCCGCCGAAGCTCACGCCTTCGTCGAACTTGATACCTAGCCAAGTCAGAGCCTCGATGATATAGTCTTCCGCCCCGGGAACGAAGCGCTGGGAATCCGTATCCTCGATACGGAGAATCATATCACCGCCATTCTGTTTAGCGAATAAATAGTTGTACAAGGCCGTGCGAACACCTCCGATATGCAACGCTCCCGTAGGACTAGGCGCAAAGCGTACTCTTACTTTTCTTTGAGTCATAACACTTACATTCTATAATAACGCGGCAAAAATACGCCTTTTTTTCGGTTAGTGAACTATTTTACGTATATTTCGGACGCTAAATGAGAACGCATATGAAACAAAAGAATTACAACATACCGACCGTGGTCTACTTCGTCGTGGCCGCATTACTTATCGCCTACTTTTTCCCCCGGGAGGGAAAATTCCGATATCAGTTCCATGAAGGCAAGCCTTGGAGGTACGGGTTGCTCACCGCCCCGAACGATTTCCCGATCTACAAGACCGACGACGAGGTAAAAGCGGAGAAAGACAGCGTACTCCGTAAGTTCGAGCCTTATTACCGCATGAACCCCGACATCCAGGAGCAAGAGGTCGAGAAACTGCGTGCCAACTACAACAACGGCAATAACCTGCGAAGCAAAGCATCCCCCGCTTACATGCAGTATATCGAGGGCAGCCTGATCAACTTATACAAGAACGGCATCATCTCGTCGCAGGATCTGGACGAGCTACGGAAAGAGGGATACTCCCGTGTCAACCTCTTGGAGAATGCCGTCGCGCAACCCCGTTACGTGAGCGACTTTTTCACCGTTCGCACCGCCTACGAGTTCATTATCAACAACTGCCCGTCACGACTGGACAAATCCATCCTGCAATCGTGTGACATCAATAACTACCTCTCCGAGAACATATCTTATGACGCCGACATGTCCGACAAGATCAAGGAGGATATGCTACAAAGCGTATCTATCGCCAACGGCATGGTACAAGCCGGAGAGCGCATCGTAGACCGGGGCGAGATCATCGACAACCATACCTACAACGTACTCCGCTCCCTAAAGGCCGTACACGAGGCCAAGACCGGAGGTACGCAGACGCAAGGTATCATATTGGCCGGTCAATTCGGACTCGTCTTCGGGCTAATGTTCTGTTTCTGGCTCTACCTATGGTCCTTCCGGTTAAAGATATTCCATAACCGGAAGAACGTACTATTCTTGATCCTCTGCATATTCGTGAGTTGCATCCTCACGGAGCTATGCGTTACCTATGCGTTATTCAACGTATATATATTGCCGTTCGCCATCGTACCGATCGTGGTACGTACCTTCTTCGACTCCCGGACGGCGCTTTTCACGCACCTTATTATCGTGCTGATCTGCTCGTTGATGGTACCTTTCCCGCATGAGTTTCTATTGCTACAAGCCATAGCGGGCATGGTCGTGACGTTCAGCCTGAGAAACCTGAGCGAACGCTCGCAACTGATCCGGTGCGCATTCTTCATCTTCCTCTCGTACGCCATCTGCTACACAAGCCTCACGCTGTTCCAAGAGGCGAACCTGAGTAAGATCAACTGGATGATGATGCTCTATTTCGGCATCAACTTCATCCTCGTCATGTTCACCTACATATTAGTATATATACTGGAGAAGACGTTCGGCTACGTATCGGACATCACCTTGGTGGAATTGTCCAACATCAACAACCCGATCTTGAAGAAGCTCAGCGAGACCTGCCCGGGTACGTTCCAACACTCTTTGCAGGTATCCATCCTCGCCTCCGAAGCGGCTGTCAAGATCGGCGCCAACTCGCAATTGGTCCGTACCGGCGCCCTTTACCATGACATCGGAAAGATGAGTAACCCTGTCTTCTTCACCGAGAACCAAACGAGCGTGAACCCACATAACCAGCTGGCGTTCGACCAAAGCGCGCAAATCATCATCAGCCACGTCACCGAGGGCGTGAAGATTGCCGAGAAGGCCCTGCTACCCAAGGCGGTTATCAGCTTCATCCGTACTCACCACGGACGTGGCAAGGCGAAGTATTTTTACAACTCTTTCAAGAACCAATACCCTGACAAGCCGATTAAAGACGAGCTATTCACCTACCCCGGCCCGAATCCCTTCTCGAAAGAGACCGCCGTACTGATGATGGCCGATTCTGTGGAAGCAGCCTCCCGCAGCCTGAAGGAACATACCGAAGAGAGTATCAGCGCCTTGGTGAACAAGATCATCGACGGGCAGATCGCCGACGGCTTGCTAAAGAGCGCTCCATTGACCTTCAAGGACGTGGAGACCGTGAAGAGCGTATTCGTAGACAAACTGAAAACCATGTTCCATACCCGAATCAGCTATCCGGACTTGAAGAAATAAAGACAAACGAGCACGATATCAAGCAGATCTTTTCTTCTGCTTATCGCAAGCATTCCGGAAAAATCTATGAAGTGGAATTGAACACGGGCATTATCATCAGTCCGATGATAATGCTTCTGAATGAAGGAATCGCCTTATGAGAGAGAAGTTTACCCCTGAGAACCAGGTAAGAAGCCCCAATAAAACCATAATGCCCATCGTAAGGTTCTTATAATCGCAGTTATAAGCATCTTACAATGGGCATTCTTGTAACCTTACGATGGGCATTGTAATAATCTACAATATTCCAACAACCCGGCGCAAGCATCTTCCAATAGATCCAAGACCAACTCAAAACCTTCGGCACCGCTATAATAAGGATCCGGGACGTGATCGTACAACTTATTCCGGGAGAACTCGGTCATTCGATGTATCTTATCGACGGATTCCAGATCGGGAGCCATCCGCTTCAAGTCCGTTATATTTTGGTCGTCCATGCCTATAATTAAGTCGAAATCATGGAAGTCCCACTGACGTACCGGACGGGAGATCGAATCCAATGAATATCCCCTACGGGTCGCATGCGCCCGCATCCGACTAACCTATTCTTTTCGATCATCATCCAACAATTTACACGCAGGCTTATACCCTATTATACGATACGGCAAACTCGTTTCCATTCCTAATAGACCGCGAAGGTAGGAAAATTAAATCTCTTTACAGCCCGGCGATCGCGCAATAGACAAAATACCCGCAAAGCCCCACCTTCAACATCACGCTGATCACAAAACCAAGAAACGCTCCAAAACCGGCTTTCATCGCCTCGCCAAACACCTTGCCTCCCAGCAACTCCCCCGCTAACGCCCCCAAGAAAGGTCCCAACAAGATACCCCAAGGAGCGAACAAGAATATACCTGCCACCGTACCGATCACGCATCCCCAATTGCCCCACCTGCTTCCTCCGCTGTATTTCGTGCCCAATATCGGAGTCACATAATCCAGCACTTGCGCCACGACAACCAACAATCCCCATACAACCAATTGCCCAAACGTAAACTCATAACGTTCCGTCGCCTGCAACAACAACAAGCCCCCATACGCCACCGGAGGCCCGGGCAATACGGGCAGGAAACAACCGGCAAAACCCAATAGCAAACAGAGGCTGGCCAGTACATAGAGTAATAGATCCATATCCTACAAAATTTGAAAGCACTAATTTAAGGCATTCTCTCAATAATACATTGCGAGTGGAAACTCAGCCGCCTATCAATTCATGGATTTCTTTTATGTGCAGGCGCAAATGTCCCAAATAGCCTTCTATCATTTCTCTTAATGTAACCTTTGCTCCTGTAAAGTCGCACCAATAACTATCCAGCCTGTTCTTATCTGCCGAGTTAATTACTTGGATGATGTGCAGATTGTAAAACTTCCATAACTGGACTAAGTTAGGCCAGTCTGCATTCTGATAATCCTGCAAAGCTATCCACAAATCATTATCCTGTGTATAATCAGGGAAGAAAAGCAGATCTTTGCTATATTGCAACCGAACCATGCGTTGATGATTATTGGATGCTGAATCAATCAAGTGGCCGAGAATCTGCTTAATGTTGCGATTCTGCGTATTTCGCCTTTGCGTGATAACCTCTACAGGCAAATCATTTAACAATTTCTCTTCTGTTTCAATAACCTGTGCAATGCCATCGGTTATATGCATAAAATTACTATCTCGCATAACTTTCTAATTTTAAATACTTCTGCAAAAATAAGTTCTTTGCCTATCATCCACTTGTAAAAAACTGACTTTATTCCAGATAGCTACGCACGACTATGCGACTTAATAACATTCAGCCTGCAATCTTCGGAGAAAAATGTAGAATACGGAGAATGGGAAAATAGATATTGAGTAGGCGAACAGCCTGTAAACTCTTTAAAGTCTTTCACCAAGTGCGAAGGATCGTAAAAGCCACATGAATAAGCCAAGTCTATAAATTCCATCTCCGGATTATTCTGCAACAGATACAATGCTCGCTGAAAGCGAACTACCCGATAATATTCTTTAGGACTCATTCCTACATAGTTGGTAAATACTCGCTTGAATTGCCTATATCCCAAACAAGCATTCTCAGCAAGAGCATTCACTTCGATTCGCGGTTGATTGATTATTTGGCAGATAGCGTTCCGCGTTCTTTGGTAATTACAATCTACACCAACCAACCGTTGTATAAGGAAGATTTCAATCAGCCGTAAGCAGGTTTCAACGACTGGTTCGGCAGAAATATTTAGCTTCAGGTGGTTTAATTCTATATCTTCCAAATCTTCTACATTTATATAACGATTGTAAATCTCACTCATGGAACACCGCACAAATGGATTCAAACCTAGAGGGTGAAATATAACAGCAATCATATTAATGTTGCCCTTTGAGATCAAACACCCATAAGTTGAGAACTGTCCTCGAATAAAATTCTTTGGTTGCAAGCCTTTTGATTGGATATTCAGATTCTCACCCCGATGAAAAACAAGATGTACGCACCCCGATGGAATAGTCTGTATCATTACTGGCTCTACTTCATCGGTCTTCAACACCCAATAGTATTTTATGTATTGGGAAAGTACGGGAGACGGATATAGAATTTTGCTTTCTCTCATGTTATTTCGAACTGTTTCCAACCTGCTCGCCCTCATGACACCAATAATCCCGACGAACAGAAATTCTCCTTCCTCTTAAATTCTCCATTTTCAATTCTCAAGCCGGATCCACATCGTAATGAACCAGCAACTGCTTAAACGGCGCATACCCCTGCATCTCCGTATGAATACCCTCCAATATCTCACGAAGCGGAGCGATCCCGGCGGAGATCTCGATTTTCAAGACGATCTTCTTGATATGAAGCGTCTGCACCCGGGTGATAGGCGGCGTAACCGGCCCCAACACCCGCTCGCCCAAACGAGCACGAAGTTTCTCCGCATATAAGGCAGACATCTCCTGCAAAGCCTCCGCATTCCGACCCCGAAGGGTCAAGACGATCAAACGGTAGTAAGGCGGGTAACGGAACATACTACGCTCACTCAATTGCAAGCGCACCATTTCCTTGTAAGCGAAATGCTGCACCATACGGATCAAAGGATGCTCCGGCTGGGTAGTCTGCAAGATCACCGTACCCCGCTTGTCCCGTCGCCCGGCACGTCCGCTCACTTGTACCATCAATTGATAAGCCCGCTCGTGCGCCCGGAAGTCCGGGTAATTCATCAGGCTATCGGCGCTCAGGATTCCCACCACGCTGACATTACCGAAATCCAGTCCCTTCGACAGCATCTGGGTACCGATCAAGATGTGTGTCTTTCCCTTCTCGAAATCCGAGAGGATCCGCTCGTAAGCCGTGCGGGTACGGGCCGTATCGAAATCCAGCCGATCCACCTTCGCCGAGGGGAAAAGGGCGGCGATCTCCTCCTCCACCTTCTCCGTACCGAAGCCTTGCATCTTGAACTCCGTCCCTTTACACGCAGGACACACCTGCGGCAAACGGTAGGTATAACCGCAATAATGGCAAACCAATTGATTATGCGCCTTGTGATAGGTAAGGCTCACGTCGCAATTCACGCAATGAGGCACCCATCCGCACCCCCGGCATTCGATCATCGGGGCGAATCCCCGACGGTTCTGGAACAGGATCGCCTGCTCACCCCGGGATAAAGCCTCCCGCACCTTCTCCACCAGCGGCGGGGAGAAAAGGGTATCTTTCATGATTTTCTTGCGCTTTAACTCCTTCACGTCCACCGCAATAATCTCTGGCATCAAGCATTCGCCGTAACGAGTGGATAGCTCGACCAGACCGTATTTTCCCGCCATAGCGTTGAAATAAGAATCGATGGAGGGGGTGGCGGAACCCAATAAGGTCTTGCCGCCATGCATGCCTGCTAGAACGATGGCAGCGTTACGGGCATGATAGCGGGGTGCCGGATCCTGCTGTTTGTACGTATTCTCATGCTCCTCGTCCACGATAATCAGACCCAAGTCCTTAAACGGAAGAAAAAGGGAAGAACGAACCCCCAATACCAGCCTAGGCTCATCGCTATGCAATAGTTTATTCCAAACTTCCACCCGCTCGTTATCCGAGAATTTGGAGTGGTAGACCAATAGCTTATCCCCGAACCGTTTCGCCAACCGCTCCGTGATCTGGGTCGTGATGGCGATCTCCGGCAACATATACAAGACCTGCCGCCCTAATCGCAAGACCTCATGGATCAAACGGACGTATATCTCGGTCTTACCGCTGGAGGTCACGCCGTGAAGCAGGCATACCTCCTTCGTCTTGAAGGCCTCATGGATCTCTCCGTAGGCTTTCTCTTGCGCCGGGCTGAGCGGATTCGGCTCTTGCAAGCGGCAGACGGATACTTGTAAACGACCCACCTCTTTCTCGTAACACTCCAAGATACCTCGTTTCAGCAGCCCATCCAACACCGTAGAGGTATAACCTCCGCGTTCCAATAGCTCTTTCTTGGAAAGTTCCTTCGATAAAGCGAGATTCAACGTATGGCTCAAATCCAAGAAACGGATCAACAGAAGTTCTTGCTTCTTCGCTCGTCTCAATTCCCCGAACACCTCCCGCAATTTCGTCTCATCCCGGTAAGCCTCGGCCAAACGGATAAACGCCTGTGTCTTGGGAACGAATCCTCGCTTTAGCTCCTCACTTACCTCGACCGCCCCTTTCCCCATCAAGGAAGAGACGATCGGGACAACATTTCGGAGGCCGGTCTTCTTCTCCAACTCCGAGATCGTCAATTTCGAGACCCCGTTGAAGGCATCCAGTACCGCTTGCTCGTTCGGGCGCACGGGAGCGGTGGC
The DNA here is from genome assembly GCF_011038785.1 of Parabacteroides sp. ZJ-118. Taxonomy (GTDB): domain Bacteria; phylum Bacteroidota; class Bacteroidia; order Bacteroidales; family Tannerellaceae; genus Parabacteroides. Next base: position 2,644 of record NZ_JAAKDT010000030.1, on the reverse strand, counting down.
CTCGAAATCCTCATTGTAAGTAACGGCTGTCTCGCTTTCCAACTTTAAGCCGGAAGGCAAGGCCGCCTTATACACGTCGCCCAACTTACATATATAATAGGAAGATATCCATTTCCAAAAACGGAGCTGCGGACGACGGAGCACCGGCGTGGCATCCAGCAAGGCGTAGATCTCCTTCATCTCGAAATCGGCTACCGGCTCCCGGTCGTGTATCTCCATGACGATGGCCGTGTAATATCGTCTCGTCCCGAAATGCACGATCACCCGGCAGCCGGGAGTCACGGCTCTTTCCAAATCTCCGGGTATCCGATAGGTATAGCTATTCTCCAAAGGAAGAGGAAGTATGACGTCCGCGTATCTCATTCAAACAGGTGTTTCATTACGAGTCCAAAAGTAACAAAAAAGGCCGGACTTCGAAAACCCGGCCTCTCTCATTTTATTTTTACCTACCTAGAATAAGATCGCTGCCGTGATAGACCATCCACGGTTCTTTCCGGATTCTACCATATCAACCACTCCGGTCAAACTACTACTCAAGCTCTTGCTTTCCAACGCATAATTATCGGTCAGTCCCAGACCATAGCTGAAACCCACCTGCAAGTGGCTGATTAACTCCACGCCGGCACCGAAGTTAAGGCCCGCGCTAAAAGTCTTCGCCTTCACCTGATCCACTACGGAACCCGGGATATCCCAAAACTTATCACCGCCTACACGAAAACCGATATACGGACCGGCTGCCAGATACGCCTTGACAATAGGCAACCCGAATTTCCATTTCAAGTTGACCGGGACATCGATATAATCGGTCTTCATCGAAGTCTTCACTCCGCCAACCGAAGTCGCCTCCAAACCCTTTTGCGAATACAACACCGCCGCGTCGATCCCGACACCAACCAAGGGCAAGGTCGTCTCGATCATCGGACCCACCTGGAAGCCGGTTACATTATCCGCTTTCAACATGTCCGAGTTGAAATGGACAGACGATATATTCAAACCGCCCTTGATACCGAATTTAAGCTGAGCGTTGGCCGGAAGCGCCATCAACGCTAGCGAGGCAACCATAAGAAGTCCTACAATTTTCCTCATACTCATACGCATACTTCTTTTGTTAATTACTTATCGCGAATAAACGCACTTTTCTACTAATAAACAAATATTCTCATTGGAGTGTTCACGGAATACCTCAGTCCTTTAAACGTAAAGAAAGCATGCATCTTACACACGGAGCTCATCCCGTCGGCCAGATTCATGCTTCTTTCCCTAATTATTATGGCAAAATAATTATCCGATACCATGAGACGGCTGAGAAGAAAATGTTGGATAAAGAATAGTAAAAACCAGATGCGGCTCTTGCGTTCTCTTCCGGCCTTTCCTCGAAGCCGTCGAAAATATACACGCCTTGCAGGTCTTCTGACTTACTTCCGGTCCTAAGCGCCTTCCCATTCACTTGAATGAACAGTGGCAACAGTATTGCTTAACCCGTTTATGAAGCTTACAGCAGCGGGACTGTCCGGGATTCTCACCCGATTCCCTTTTAATCCCTATCCGGCGATTGCCGAAAGGGAACAAAGCATGTAGCAAAGATACGGAAAGTTTTGATGTAGCCTAACACTTTCCACAAAAAATGTCCCTATATTCCCGATTCCGGATATAGCATAAAGCCGCCCCGATAGCCGTGCGATACTCGGCATACTCCGGTATCTTGAAATGGACATCGCACATATTCTCCAGACGGGGGAAAATATCCGGGCATTGCGGCAAGCGAGTCAGGTTGCCGATCAAGACGATATTCTTGATATCACCATTCAACGAGGCAAAAACAGCCCCTTGCCCAATTGTCTGCAAGACCATATGAACGATGCCGAGAGCGATATCCTCAACCTTGGCGTTCGCGTCCGCTTTTCCAAAAATAGAGGCTGTCACATCCAGCGGCAGGCCGGGTAGCGGATGCGGCGTAATATCCCGGATATGCAAGTCGATATCATTCAAGGAACCATGCTCGGCCAAAGACGCTATTTGGTGAAAGTCATGTGTTTTCAATAATAGCTTAGACAAACCGAGAATGGTTCCGCCACCGATCCCCAATCCTCCGATATGCTCGACCGTGGAGCCTTGCACCTTGACAAAAGAGGTACCTGTTCCCATGCTGACCACCAACAGGCTTTCCAGTCCCGTATTATACTGCGCCCCTAGCCCATTCGCAAGGAACTCATCCGTCTTTGCGGTAGGCAAACCATATAGCGGTTGATCAATATAAGCACTACCTACACCTGTCAAGATCACTTTCTCTATATTCGAGAGCGAAATGTTATTATCATAAATATATTTACCGAAGGCCCCGAATAAAGAGGTTACCGGATCGGTAGCTTTCACGAACATCGGGTTCTTGATCTTCTTATCCTCCACGCCGACAATCTTGGTCGTGCTACCTCCCACATCTATACCTATAACGATTCCCATGATTCTTTTCCTTTTAATTGAATAATCGCCCACAAAAGTACATAAACCCGCATACAAATCGAGTAGGTAGGGAAACAAAATAAGTTTTCCTGCCTATTTTGTTTCCTTCCCTCTCACACCACCGTACGTGCCGTTCGGCATACGGCGGTTTCGTGCTGTCCTTGCCTTTTGTAGATGCCACATT
>NZ_JAAKDT010000002.1 GCF_011038785.1 Parabacteroides sp. ZJ-118 | reverse complement strand
TCAAGTACTCGTTACGAACATTCTCAACGAATGCCAAGCATTGTGCGCTATCCGTTTCGCTCTCACCCAAAGCCTTGATGTTGAAACGACGATACAACGGAGCGTCATCGATCTCTACAGCGAAAGCGGAGTTACGAGCCTCGTGGCTGCTTGTTATGAACTTATCATCGATGTTACCGTTTACCAAATCCAACGTGTTGTCATCAACAGAGACCTTCACTGAAGCGTATTGCCAAGAGTACCTTTGATCCTCACCTGCTTCCTTCAACGCGATCTTACCATCAACGTTCTGATAAGTGTAGAAGTCTACCTTACTACCATCAACTACCAATGGCTTGCCGTCTTTATCATAGATCGGAACATCAACAAAGTCACCATTTGGATCAACCAAATATTTGGGTGCGTCCTCACCTTCCTCAGCCTTATATTCAGGGTTTTTTCCTCCATAATACTCTGCGATAGTCGGTGCGTCACCTACTTTCATACCCTCACACCATTTCGGATACCATGCCTCTGCTTGCGTCTGCGTCACTTTTACGTAACGGAAGTTAGCCTCAACCAAAGTATAATATTCTTTTCCTTCGACATCGTTATTCTCTTTCAAGAAATACACACCATAAGCACTTTTTGACAAGACATACTTCTTCGTCTTTGAATCATAACCTAAGCGACGTCCCCAGTTATCAACAACGCGGTATACATTTCGAACCAACTTGTCGTCATAACCATACTTATCATCTTTTACGACAATCTCCAAACGGAAGTTAGACTTCGCACCGTTCTCGTCTACACGTACGATAGAATCCTTATCGCTCGGTACGCTCAAGAACTTATCGTCTGCCAAGCCGTGCAAGTAGTTGAACAAGTAACGCTCTACATCTGTATCCAACTCCGTCACATACTTGTAACCCAGCTTATCGTTCTCTGCGCTTTCCTTAGATACCTTAACGAACTCCAAGGTGTCATTACCAGCGAAGAATACGTTATCCCCAGCCTTGAACAACTGGCCACTAAACTCCTCACCCCCAAACTCACGGTTATAGACCTTCACGGGAGCTGTATCGGAAGAAGAAGCCTTCTTCACCACCCACTGAGCGGCCGGCATGTGATCGAAGTTCTGATTCTTCTGCTGCGGCATATAACCACATGCACCCGCTAAGTTAGCGATGTAATAATCGCCATCGGCTTCGTAAGATCTCTTAGATCCACTCTTACCATAACCAGAAGTACGCAGCTTGATCATATAAATACCCTCAGCCAAAGTTGTCGGAACAAAAGTATTTGTGCTTACGCCGATAGTAACTTTAGTCAACATACCGTTCGCTTTGTCATCAACTCCGTCCGTCGCTGCAGTAACATCTTTTGAAGCGATCGTCAACTCACGAGCCGTAGTCAAAGTAGCCAAACGCAAGTAGTAGTTATCCTTCTCCCCTGCCTCTTCATTCCATTCCGTATAGGCACCAGCTACCCCGGTGGAGACATCAGTCTTATCTCCTTTTATCTTATAGTTCTTCACTTTGATAATCAAACGCTCATCGCTAGGAGAGTAATCAAAGTCGAACTGATAAGCATCCTTAAGACGAGCTATCTTACTAGCACTCTTACCCTCGCCCTGTTCGTCCGCATTGGCATAAGTAAACTTAACCAACTGACCTACAGACTCAGTTCCTGAATGATAAACCGTATCAACCACGATAAAAGCCTCCTTGTCATAAGCCTTCTTATCCTTAGCCATCAACATTACATAGTCCGTATTCTTCTTACTGTCTCCCGTACCCTCCGTAACCTGCACAGCTTTCAAAGCCGTATTAGCAAACAGGTTAGAACCTTCAGAAGTTACATCTTTGTCGAAAGATAAGTTGAACCAACCCTCAGGGGCCGTACCCAATTGTGTATTCAATGCATACGCATCGATATTTTCAACCAAAGCAGCCTCATAAGGAGCTACTTTGACAGCTTTATCAGCAAGATCAGAAGCATTAGCAAGCGCTTTTTTAACAAGCAAATCCTTACCATCTTTAACGTTCGAATCCTTACTATCAATTTCCAAATAAGCTACTGTATTAGCGTCCAAATAAGATCTCAAGACCTCAGCCGTCAATGTCTTGCCAGAACCTGCGTCTGTCAAGACCGTATTTAACCACTCTGAAGTCGCGCCACCAATAACTGCCGGAACAGAAGGAGTCTTGTCATCCAATTTACTAGCGTCAACCGCCAAAGTCAAGCCAGTAGCCTTGTTCACATAAGTAAACTTAGGGGCGTTACCATTCGCTCCTTGAGTAACAGCTACAGACCACAAAGAATTACTTGTGCTTTGGATTGTTTTATTAACGTCCTCCGCTCCTAAAAGCACCAATTTCCCATAGTCCTCACCGGGAGTAGATACAACAGAAATGAAGTCCTTACCATCACCTAACAAGTAAGTCTTGTTAGACTCATACTTTTGAACCGCTTGAGGCTTTGGATCCTCTTTTTGATCCTCTTTTTGATCCTCTTGAACCTTTGGATCCTCTGGAACCTTTGGATTCTCATTCTGTGCCCCTACTGACATAGCAGATGCCAACATTAAGCCGACAAGCAAAGTAGAAAACTTTTTGTTCATAATCTAAAATTTAATATTAATAATAGTGTTAATTAAGTACTTATCCACTTCTTCGATCGCCTTACCGACTTTCGAAAATGGCGAGTCTAAACGATCGTTTAAATTCGTCATTTGCAAAGGTACGCGTTTCTTTGATTCCTGCAACCCTTCCGTGTTATTTTTTTTATTCCTTATCCGCTTTCTTATCAATAGGATAGCCTATCGCTGACAAACCCGCCGCTTCCTCTGACAAACCCACCCTTTTTCCCTTTCGAAAACGCAAGATTTAAACGATCGTTTAAACTCGCCGTTTTGTCCCATATCGTATCATTCAATGTACGTGTACATATATATAGCGTAATTCCCATCGTAACGATACTCCCTCACGGCGCTTTCATTCAGGATCCAATGACCCGGACCACCTCCGGAGCCGCTCGCTTGTCGCTCCTTACAACCCTAAACTCCGTTATCGATAAGACATCCAAATCGCCCTTTTCCTTTCTTTCTGATTCGTTTTATAGGCTAATCGTGACAGCGGCGTTCCTAAGATCGGCTAAACGGGAAGCCAAGAGGTGCCGCGAAAGGCGCTTTTGGGTGGGAATATTACCGTTTTCAAGTACAAAAGGGGGCAAAAGCCTACGCGTATAGCCGCGCCGGGCGGCACAAATGCTGCCGCCGGGCATTATAAACCATCAAGAATAGGGTTGTAAACCGCCGTGAATAGGCATTGTAACCTCGTTAGAATCCAGTCGTAAGCCCATGAAATCGCCCAAACAGGTCAATGGATAGGCTTTCGGATGAGTGATTTTCGCTGGAATGAAAAGGCGTTTTTCGGTATCCGGCTAAAGATGAATTGATTAAATATATTTTAACGTAGAATTGAAGGTGCCTTGTCCCTTGACCCGAAAGAATCGATTCTCCGGGACTTCCGTTTACAAAATGTCAGAATGTCAATTCCCCATCCGCGAGCGCCTTAGGCGGGTAACAACGAACAAAGGCACCGATAATCGGATGATTATCGATGCCTTTTATCAGTCGGGATGACTGGATTCGAACCAGCGACCACACGCCCCCCAGACGCGTACTCTAACCGGGCTGAGCTACATCCCGCCTCTATTTTACGGGTGCAAAGGTAGTCTTTTCCCGTTAAATGCCAAAACTTTCACGATAAAAATCGAGAGACTCCAAGATTTTTTCTTTGGTGACCGATTGGTTGATACGTACCTCCCCCACATTTCCCAGCAGCGTGAAGTTGATGATACCGCCCTCATTCTTTTTATCATGTGTCATCAACTCGTACAAGGTATCGTAGTCCGTGCAGTCAAAGAAGAACGCCGGATAATAGGTTTTTATATAATAAACGACCTGGCTCAATTTCTCCATCGGGAAGCCACACAGCTTATGCGAGAGGTAAAGCTCGCTCACGATACCCGCCGCTACCGCGTGGCCATGCAAGAGCGGACGCTCTTTCCGGAACGACAAGCTCTCGAAAGCGTGGCCGATCGTATGACCGAAGTTCAATGCCTTACGAATACCCCGCTCTTTCGGATCCTCCGCCACAATCCGCTCTTTCACGGCGACAGACTGGCCCGCCAGACTATTCAGATACGAATAATTCATGGTGTCGATATCATAAAGCAGGACGGATGTGTAATGCTCGATCGAACTAATCAGGCCATGCTTGATCATCTCCGCGTAACCGGAAAGAATATTATCACGATCCAACGTACGCAAAAACGCACAATCAATGAAGACACGCAAAGGGGGATAAAAAGAGCCGATCTCATTCTTCAATCCATTGAAGTTAATCCCCGTCTTCCCGCCTACGGCAGCATCGACAGACGCCATCAAGGTCGTAGGGATATTGATCGTACGGATGCCTCGCTTGAAGGTAGCGCCGGCAAAACCACCCATATCCGTAATCATACCGCCGCCCAGATTCACCAGCAATGAGTTGCGGGAAGCCCCTCCATCGGACAAGGCCGTCCATATCCGGGCCAAAGCGGAGAGCCCCTTATTCATGTCACCCGCCTCGGTCACGAGGAGCGGAGCCTTCTGGAAGGCCGCTACCCCCGCCACCAAGGGAAGACATTTCTCTTTGGTATTCGTATCCGTAAGGATGAACAGCTTATCGTATTTCAGAGCGGAGAGAAAATCCCGCAGCTCCGATCTCAAGTCCTTGCAAACAACCACTTTTTGCGCTGACATATCTTTCTTGTTTATTTCTTCCGAACCGGTTTTACTGTACTCCGACAGCCTCTTTCATCGCGCCAACGGCAATGGAAAGGCCCTCCATATTCTTACCTCCGGCCGTAGCGAAATGGGGCTGTCCGCCACCACCGCCTTGAATATGCCTGGCGGCCTCTTTTACGATCTTACCGGCATGCAAGCCCTCTTTCACCAGATCATCGCTTAGCATAAGCATGAGCGTGCATTTGTTATCGTCGGTGATACCGGCGACAAAGACAAAGCTGTCGGCCGTCTCCGCCTTGATCTGGAAAGCCACGTTCTTCATAGCGTCCGGGTTCGCCTTGCCTATGAATTGCATCACCTTGATGCCGTTGCTCTCCGAGGCTGTCGCCACGATCTCCCCTTTCAGACGCATAGCCTTCTCACGGATATAATCCTCGATCTGTTTCTTCATCTCCGCGTTCTCCTCGATAGACTTTCTCATCGCCTGCGTCAAGTTCGGCATATGGTTCATCAACGCACGCAACTCGCGGATCAGATCTTGCTGGGCATATACGAATCGATCGGCTCCCTCGGCCGTAACCGCCTCTATACGACGGACGCCCGCGGCGATGGAGCTCTCTCCTACCACACGTAAAAAACCGATCATACCGGTTGCCGGGATATGCGTGCCACCACACAGCTCCACGGAGCTTCCGTATTTCACGACACGTACCTCTTCGCCATATTTCTCACCGAACAGCGCCATAGCCCCCATCGCCTTGGCCTCGGCGATCGGCATATCGCGACGCTCTTCCAGCGGGAGGTTCGCACGGATCTTCTCTCCGACCAATATCTCCACCTTGCGGATCTCCTCGTCGGTCACCTTCTGGAAATGAGAGAAGTCGAAACGTAAGGAATCGGGCGAGACATAAGAACCCTTCTGCTCTACGTGCGTACCCAATACCTCGCGCAACGCCTCATGCAAAAGGTGCGTGGCGGAGTGGTTGCACTCACACAGGATACGCCTTTTCTCGTTGATCTTCGCGGTAAAAGTAGCTGTCACATCTTTCGGAAGTTTCGCTACCAAATGAACCGGCAGGTTATTCTCTCGTTTCGTATCGATCACGTCGATCTGCTCGTCGTCGGCGATCAGCCACCCCGTATCGCCGACCTGTCCGCCCATTTCCGCGTAGAACGGGGTTTGATCCAGGACGATCTGGTATAATACTTTATTCTTTTGCTTGATCTGGCGATAACGCAAGATCTCCGCCTCGCATTCGAACAGATCATACCCCACGAACTTACAGGCGCCCTCTTTCAGCGCGATCCAATCGCCGGTCTCGATAGCGGCGGCGTTGCGGGCACGCTCTTTCTGCTGTCGCATCGCCTGGTTGAAGGCCTCGATATCGGCCTCCATGCCGTTCTCGCGAAGGATCAACTCCGTCAAGTCCAACGGGAATCCGTAGGTATCATATAGCGTAAAGGCATCTACGCCATCCAAGACCGTCTTACCGGCGGCCTTCGTCTCCTCCATTTTCTTGTCCAGCAAGCGGATACCGGTCTCCAAGGTACGAAGGAACGATTCCTCCTCCTCCTTGATAACCTTCTCGATCAAGGTTTGCTGGGCGATCAATTCCGGATAAGCGTCGCCCATCGTCTCGATCAATACGGGCAAAAGCTTATACATAAACGCCTCCTTGCGATCCAAGAATGTATAACCGTAACGAACGGCACGCCGCAAGATACGACGGATTACATAACCGGCCTTAGCGTTGGAAGGCAACTGCCCGTCCGTGATCGCGAAAGCGATCGTACGGATATGATCGGCGATTACGCGCATGGCGATATCTTGCTGTTTATCCGTACCGTAAGTCGTACCTGCCATCCCCGCGATTACCTTGATAATCGGTTGGAATACGTCCGTATCATAGTTCGAGGTCTTACCCTGCAATGCCATACACAGGCGCTCGAATCCCATACCGGTATCGATTACCTTGGCGGGCAGCGGTTCCAAGGAGCCATCGGCCTTACGGTTGAATTGCATGAACACAAGATTCCAGATCTCGATTACCTGCGGATGATCCTTATTTACCATAACGGCGCCGCTGACCGCCGCACGCTCCTCGTCCGGACGAAGGTCGATATGGATCTCGGAACAGGGACCGCAAGGACCCGTATCCCCCATTTCCCAGAAGTTATCATGTTTGTTACCGTTCAGGATATGATCTTTCGGTAAATATCGCTCCCAATAACCGGCAGCCTCGTTATCACGATCCAAGCCTTCAGCGGGGCTTCCCTCAAATACGGTGGCATATAAACGCTCCGGATCCAGCTTCAATACCTCTACCAGGTATTCCCAAGCCCAGCGGATCGCCTCTTGCTTAAAATAATCCCCGAACGACCAGTTCCCGAGCATCTCAAACATCGTATGGTGATAGGTATCATGTCCCACCTCTTCCAAATCGTTATGCTTGCCGCTGACACGAAGACATTTCTGAGAGTCCGCGACACGAGGATACTTACGGGGCACGTTGCCCAAGATAATATCTTTAAACTGATTCATTCCCGCGTTCGTAAACATCAACGTGGGGTCACCCTTCACCACCATTGGAGCGGAAGGCACGATCTGGTGCTCCTTGGAAGCGAAGAATTGCTTGAAGGATTCACGGATTTCTTTTGCTGTCAACATAATCTATTTATATAGTTCTCGTTAATATTCTGAAAAACAATTTGCAAAAGTACGGCAAATTATTATTTTCGCGTACATCCAAATAACAAAAATATAGATGAGACTCTTTAAAAACCGCAAGACATACTACTTATATAATCCGAACACGCTCAATTACGAGCGTGTATACCCATCCAGCAAAGACCGGCTGTTCGCCGTTCTCCGCCATTTAAGCACCGGGATAGCATTCGGCGTGGCCACTTTTTTCGCCATGATGCATTTGGTGGACTCTCCGATGGAATCTCAGTTACGTAAGGAGAACCGCCTGCTGCAAACTCAATACGAGGTGCTTTCCCTTCGCTTGAATAACGCGTTGGAGGTATTGGATGATATTCAACAGCGTGACGAGAATCTGTACCGGGCTATCTTCCAAGCTGAGTCCATTCCCGAATCCGTCCGGAAAGCCGGATTTGGAGGGACAAATCGTTACGAGCATTTGATGAGCCTGTCCAATCCGGAGCTTGTTGTCTCCACGACCCAAAAGATGGATATGCTGCGTAAGCAATTGTATATCCAATCCAATTCCCTGGAAGCACTGATCGCCCTCGGGAAGAGCCAAGAAGAGAGGAGTAAATGTATCCCGGCGATCCAACCGATTTCCAATAAGGATCTGCGTCGTACCGCTTCCGGCTATGGTGTACGTATCGACCCGATTTACCGCACGCCTCGTTTCCATTCCGGAATGGATTTCTCGGCTAAAGTGGGGACGGAGATCTACGCGACAGGCAATGGCGTTGTTACTTTCGCCGCTTGGAAACAGGGATACGGGAATTGTGTGATTATCGATCATGGCTACGGCTATCAGACTTTATACGGTCATCTGAGCAAGTTCAAGAAACGTGTCGGACAGAAGGTTTCCCGCGGGGAGGTGATTGGCGAGGTTGGAAATACCGGAAAGTCTACCGGCCCGCACTTGCATTATGAGGTAATCGTACGAGGGAAGTATGATAACCCATCCAAATACTATTACATGGATCTCTCACCTGAGGAATACGACCGTATGATCCAGATCGCCGAGAATCATGGTCAGGTCATGGATTAAACTTCGTTAGCGGTATGAGCCTGAAAAAGAATAAAGATCTCAAACTCTATTTTTCCATCAGCGAGGTGGCGCAGATGTTCGACGTGAACGAGTCTACCCTTCGCTTTTGGGAGAAGGAGTTCGACATCATCAATCCAAGGAAGACGAGCAAAGGTACCCGTTTTTACAGGCAGGAGGATATCGACGCCGTACGCCTCATCTACCATTTGGTGAAAGAGAGAGGGATGACCTTGGCCGGCGCACGGCAAAAACTGAAGGATAACAAGGAGACAACGATCCGCCAAGAAGAGATCGTAAACCGTCTGAAACAGATCAAAGAAGAGCTGTTAGCCCTGAAAGACGCATTCGATGCTTTTGCCCCGAAAGTGTGATTGCGCTGTTGATAAAACCGAAACAAAACCGTACCTTCGTCCCCAATTAAATAAAACATAAGTAAATCATAATACAAGACATGGAAATTGCAGGAAAAATTATTCAGGTCCTACCGGAGGTAGGTGGCATCAGCAAGGCCGGAAACGAATGGAAAAAACAAGAGTATGTATTGGAGACACACGACCAATATCCGAGGAAAGTATGTTTCCAGATTTTCGGCGCCGATCGTATCGCACAAGCGGCCATACAACCGGGAGAGGAGGTTACGGTTTCTTTCGACATTGATAGCCGCGAATATCAAGGCCGCTGGTTCACCAGCATCAACGCATGGAAAGTAGACCGTCCGACGGTGACAGTTCCTCAAACCGCTCCGGCTTCCGCTCCTACGGCTCCGGCTTCATCCGCGCCTGATTTCGGCCCGGCCAACCCTATCGATGACTTGCCATTCTAAGACGGATGATGGATATCGTATTACTAATCGGCGGTTTGCTGTTAATCTTAGTCGGAGCCAACGCCTTGACGGATGGTGCCGCCTCGGTAGCCAAACGCTTCAATATTTCCGGCTTAGTAATCGGGCTGACGATTGTGGCGTTTGGAACTTCCGCACCGGAATTAACGGTCAGTGTCGTATCTGCCTTGAAAGGAAGCTCGGATATCGCGATCGGTAATGTGGCGGGAAGCAATATATTTAACGCCTTGATGATTGTCGGCTGTACGGCCGCTATCGTACCGATCAGCGTCACGAAAGGTACCTTAAGCAAAGAGATTCCGCTTTGCGTACTTGCCTCGATCGTATTGTTTATTTGCGCGAATGACGTTTTGATCAACGGCGCGTCGCAAAACAGCATCAGCAGTAGCGACGGTATGTTACTATTGTGCTTTTTCGCCATTTTCCTTGGCTATACGTTCGCGATCGCACATAATGGAGAGGTAAACGGGGAGGGCGCGATTAAAACAATGCCCGTTTGGAAAGCGAGTTTATTCATCATCGGGGGATTGGCCGGTTTGATTTACGGAGGACGATTTTTCGTGGATGGAGCTTCCGGTATCGCCCGCGGACTGGGTGTCAGCGAGTCTATTATTGGTTTGACTTTAGTGGCCGGAGGTACCTCTCTTCCGGAGTTGGCGACTTCCGTCGTGGCCGCGTTAAAGAAGAACCCGGAGATGGCGATTGGAAACGCTATCGGTTCCAACCTCTTCAATATATTCTTCGTATTGGGTTGTAGCGCAACAATCACGCCGATGAACATACAAGGCATTACCAATCTGGATCTGGGTGTCATGATCGGTTCATGTGTATTGCTTTATATTTTCGGGCTTTTCTTCAAGGAACGGACGATCACCCGACCGGAGGGAATCTTATTGATCGCTTGTTATATAGCTTATATAACGTATTTGATGGTCGGCTGATAGCGCTTTTATACAATTGGGTGTAGCGAAACACTTCGCTACACTCAATCCGCTACACGTCCGACAGATTTGATATTCCGTATCTTCGACAAAGTCACGCACATTTTCTGGATATCTTCTACGTCATGAACTTTCATCTTTATCCGGCCTTCGAACACGCCGTCTTTCGCCTCGATCAGCAGGCGCATGATATTCACGTTGAAATCCTCGGAGATCGTTTTCGTGATCGTATTCAATACGCCTATCGAGTCTATGCCTTTCACCTCTAGCGTGGCCTCAAAAGAGGCGTTCATGTGGCTGCTCCAAACCGTATTCAAGATACGTTCGCCAAAGCTGCTTTTCAAGCGCATGGCGATCGGACAGGAACGTTTGTGAACCACTACGTTACCATCGTCATTGATAAAGCCTAAAGAATCATCTCCCGGAATCGGCTTACAACATTCGGCAATCACATAATTGCGCTCGAAAGCCTCTTCTTTCAATAGATAAGGCCTTTTCTTATCATATTTAGGTTTCTCTTTCTTGGCCTCCTCCTCCTCGGTTTGTTTCATCTTCTTGGAAGCGACACCCAACGCCTGTTTCACGTACTTAAACAAGACATTATCCGTCTTCTCCCTCAACAGCTTCTTCAAATTCTCGGGCAAAACCACATCCCCCTTCTCCACCGCATAGAAGAACTCCTCGCGTTTAGAGAATCCAAAGTACATGCCCAATTTATCCAGATGGGATGTGTTCGCCTCAAGCTCCGAACGCTTGAAGGCATCAAGGACTTTTATCTCTCCATGCTTAGCGACCTCTTTACGGATGCGCTTTAATACGGCATCGATCTTCGCGCGAGCCCTAGCGGTAGTCACGAAATTCAACCATTCCGGTTGAGGCTCCTGAGAACGGGAAGTCAGGACCTCCACCTGATCTCCACTGGAAAGCGGATGGCTCAAGGGCACCAAGCGATGATTCACCTTAGCGCCAATGCATTTATTACCGATATCGGAGTGAAGCGCATAAGCGAAATCCAAGGCGGTAGCCCCTTGGGGCAACGTCTTTATATCCCCTTTCGGAGTGAAAACAAATATCTCGGAAGTAAATAAGTTCAGCTTGATCGTATCCAGGAAATCCAATGCATTCGGGTCCGGACTCTCCAAGATCTCGGTAATGGTTTGTATCCATTTATCCAATTCCGTATCCTCCTCCACGTTGGATTCCTTGTATTTCCAATGGGCGGCGAAGCCTTTCTCCGCGATATCATCCATACGGCGGCTACGGATCTGGATCTCTACCCATTGTCCGTCCGGCCCCATAACGGTCAGATGAAGCGCTTGATAGCCATTCGCTTTCGGACGGCTCACCCAATCGCGAATACGGTCGGGACGAATCCGGTAAATATCCGTAATAACCGAGTAGATATCCCAACATTGGTTTTTCTCGTCCACCCCGGGAAGCGGATCAAAAATAATGCGAACCGCGTAAATATCATAAATATCCTCGAAAGCGACCCCCTTGCTTTCCATCTTATTCCAAATGGAATAGACCGATTTCACACGGGCACGCATCTCATACTGAAGCCCCATCGCTTTCAGCTTCTCGTCCACAGGAGTGGCGAAACGCTCGAACAATTTATTACGGTTCTCTTCTGTCGCTTTCAACTTAGCGCTGATGAAGTCGTATTCTTGCGGATGCTCGTATTTAAAACTCAAATCCTCCAGTTCCGTCTTGATCGAGAAGAGGCCCAGACGATGCGCCAGAGGGGCATACAGATAAAGCGTCTCGCCCGCGATCTTAAATTGCTTGGCGGGAAGCATAGACCCCAAGGTTCTCATATTATGAAGACGGTCTGCGATCTTGATTAGAATCACTCGTATATCATCGCTCATAGTCAGCAGCAACTTACGGAAGTTCTCAGCCTGAGCCGAGGCTTGTTCCCCGAAAATGCCGCCGGATATCTTCGTCAAGCCATCCACGATCTGGGCGATCTTGTCTCCGAACATATCCCGGATATCCTCCACCGTATACTCGGTATCTTCCACGACATCGTGTAATAACGCAGAGCAAATAGAGGTAGATCCCAAACCCATCTCCCGGCACACGATACGGGCCACGGCGATAGGATGCATTATATAGGGTTCGCCGGAACGCCGTTTCACTCCGGCATGCGCCTGATTGGCGAAATTAAAAGCTTTCGTGATCCGTTCGACCTTACGGCGGTGGTTTGATTTCAAATAATCGCCCAACAATGCATTGAACCCATCTTGTATCATTTGTTCGTCCGCAGAGCGTGCGGAGACGGCCTTGCCCGTTTCTTTTATATCTTTTGTGTCCTTTGTATCGTCCATGGTTTTACACCTCCCATATTTTATACTGTGTAGCCACAAATATATACAAATATTTGGAAGAAAAACCTGACAAAAGACAAAAATAGGATACCTACGGCTTATTTACGTTCTTCCATGGAAGTATACAACTTGAAGAAGTCATCATTAATCTGATCCCGGATACGACGGAACTCACTCATGATAAACTCATAAGAACCCTGGGCCTTGGAAGGATCCTCATAGCCCATGTGCAATTGATGCTTTACCTTACCGTTAAATAGAGGGCAAGTCTCTTTCGCATGATCGCATACCGTGATCACGTAATCCCAATCCTCATTCAGATATTCATCTACCTGACACGGAGTATGATCACTGATATCGATCCCCATTTCCCGCATCACCATGACGGCTCTCGGATTTACTCGTTTCCCAGCACTTACACCACCTGAATAGACCGCCAGATCCTTGCCATAAGAAGCCAAGAAACCATGCGCCATTTGACTACGGCATGTATTTCCCGTGCATAAAATTAATACCTTGATGCCATGCTTGCCATTTGTCCCAGTCTCGCGAGCCTCGAGATTCACCCCAAAAAACAATATGCCTAATAACGCCACCCAAATGCTTAATCCTGACTTTTTCATCTTTCCTCATTTATCTAAAACGTGATTAAGATCCTACAATCTCCGTGAAACGATGCGTCGGGCTCGGACGACCGGGTTGCAAGAAACGCCAAGCCACGACCTCCTCCTTATATTTACCGCCTATCGTGAGAAGCAACACCTCTCGTACCATCTCGTCCAACCGCTCCGGCGTAGTCTCCACCCGGGCATTTACGATCAATTTGAGATCCTCTCCCGCTCCGGCAGAACCTCTCAATGATAGGGTATCTTGTTTACCAATAAGATTTCCCACGGCGAAACGCTTGCCATTCTCAGCGATCACCTTCACATGACCTACGGCACAACCCGTCTCATCGAATTTAGCGGCAAGGCCAACCATCAAGGACTTCAAGAAATCATCCCAATTCTCGCTTGCGCCATGCAACAATAGTGTTCCGTTCAACCAGCCCAACACAGCCTCGCCATGCGCGTAAGTATCATAATCAATCTCCAGCAAACGCTTGCCCGCATCCTGGCGATTCAAGACGGCATCTATCCATTCGTCCAACCCCTCGCCGCCTGTCAGTGCACTAGCCGACAAGACCGTAGCGGAAGGAAAAGTCGCAGATAAACGGCGTCTCATAGAAGCGACCTCCTCCGCTGTCAATGTATCCGACTTACTCAACAAGATGATATCACCCTCCTCCAACTGTTTCTTATAAATATACGCCGCGTCTGGATGCAAGCCACTATTCCCCTCTTCCAAGATGGAGGCCACGCGATTCGGGTCGGCCAAGACCGTCAATGGAGAAATTCGTAACTCGGCGTTCCAATATTGCTTTAATGGTTGTATGATCGTAGCCGATAAATCCGCGCAACTGCCTACCGGCTCAGCGATAATCACATCGGCGGATACCTCGGCACGGATTGCCTTGATCGCATCCGTAAAGCCATTGAAGTTACAGCAGAAACAACTACCGCTCACCTCCGCCACCCGTAGATCGGACAACTTCAGCAATTCACTGTCCACCAACTCCGGCGCTTGATCGTTCGTGATCAAGCCCACACGCAACCCTTTCTCCATCAATCGCAAGGCGGTCTCCCATAAGAGCGTAGTCTTTCCAGCTCCCAAGAAGCCTCCTACTAAAATCAATCTTGTTTGTTTCATATCCATTTCGTTTATTACGGTCATTCTATTTTTGTTCCTCACATTCGCATGAGCTGCCCTTCTTACCAATCAGAGGCTCTATCACATAGACAAGCGCATAGGCCGCCACCACCCCACCTACAATCGGAGCTAGAATATAGACAAAGAAGAAACCTCCGCAGGCATCCGGGAAAGCCGCTCCTCCCCAACCCGCCAGCCAAGCGACTAAACGAGGGCCAAAATCACGGGCGGGATTCAAACCTGCCTGTGTCAATGGGGCGACCAAGCAGATAATAGATGATACCGACAAACCGATAAACACCGGTGCCAGGGCGTCACTCGGACGACCTACATTGCAACCTTCCGTCAAGGCAAAAATAAACATCACTAAAAGGAAAGTACCAAATCCCTCAGCCACCATCGCCAAGGGCATGGAAACCACAGCTATACCATCTCCGGGATTTGGATAAAACTCGCCGAACATGCGAGCCGTATCAACGGAAGCCTCCGTCCCGCGTACAATGCCATGTGCCAACTCATAAGCGGAAATAGTAGGCGACAGTAATCCGTATAATACGGCTCCCGCCAAGAAGGCACCCACAAACTGAGCCAACAAGTAGGGAGCCAACTTATTCGCCTTCATTCGTTTGCTCAACACCATAGCCACCGTGACGGCCGGATTCAAATGAGCGCAAGATAAATAACGGGTTAAATAAATGGCCAACGTTACCCCGATGCCCCAAACCAGAGCGATCTGAAATATACTGCCATACTCTCCGAACAATACGGCCACGGCCACAGATCCGCAACCAAACAGTGTCAATACAAAAGTTCCGATTAATTCTCCTACAAATGCTTTCATCTGGTATCTTTATATTTCGTTAGATAATCATAATGTAAATTCAACTCAAATATAACAGATCGATATAAGGGAGGAACCTAAGTGTTCTTTAAAACGAAAATAACGGATGTAATCACGAAATAAACGATGATCTTAAATATGGATTCCATACGCGTGCTTCACCTCATCCATCACGAAAGTGCTTCTCAAGGAACCAAGGCTATCGATCGTGCCTAACACATTCAAGATAAATTCTTGGTAATATTTCATGTTGGGAGCATGTATTTTCAGCAAATAATCGTAGTCGCCGGATATATTATAGCATTCCGTCACTTCAGGGATATCTTGGATAATGCGGGTGAACTCCACCGCGATATCCCGGTTTAACCGGATAAGCTTCACGCTGCAGAATACGACAAAGCCTTGATTCAGCTTCTCGGCATCCAGCACGGCTATGTATTTTTTTATATAACCGTTATTCTCCAAGCGTTTAAGACGCTCGAACACCGGCGTGGAGGACAAACTCACGCGAGCCGCCAACTCCTTGGTCGTCAGCCGGGAGTTCTCTTGAAGAATCCGGAGAATCTGCAAATCGATCTTATCCAGAGTGTCCATGGAAAAATATTCTTTTATGAGGTTCTTTTTATCTTTCTTTTACTCGCTTTATTCTTTATAAGCGTTCAAATATAGAATTATTTCCCGTATTTCCCTAATATATTGTTTGATATTTCCATCTCCTATACTTTTGCCGGAAAATAATTCAAGAACAAACAAACTATTAAAGCATACGATCATGGAAAGAAAGAATTTGCATTTCGAGACTTTACAGCTTCATGCCGGACAGGAGCAAGCCGATCCGACTACAGATTCGCGTGCGGTACCTATTTACCAAACAACCTCTTACGTATTCCATAACTCGGCTCACGCGGCCGCTCGCTTCGGTCTGCAAGATCCGGGGAATATCTACGGACGACTGACCAATCCCACGCAAAGCGTCTTCGAGCAACGTGTCGCCGCCCTTGAGGGAGGCATAGCCGCATTAGCGGTAGCATCCGGAGCTGCCGCCATTACGTATGCCTTCGAGAATATCACCCGCGCGGGCGATCATATCGTAGCCGCCAAGACGATCTACGGAGGCAGCTACAACCTGCTGGCACACACGTTGCCGGCTTATGGCGTGACGACCACGTTCGTAGATCCGAGCGATCTCTCGAACTTCGAGAAAGCGATCCAACAGAATACCAAGGCGGTCTTTATCGAGACCTTGGGTAACCCGAACTCGAACCTCATCGACATAGAGGCGGTAGCCTCGCTCGCACATAAATATCATATTCCATTGATCATAGATAATACCTTCGGCACACCTTACCTGATCCGCCCGATCGAGTATGGAGCAGATATCGTAGTCCATTCGGCCACCAAGTTTATCGGCGGCCATGGGACCTCATTAGGTGGGATTATCGTAGATTCCGGCAAGTTCGACTGGGTAGCTTCCGGCAAGTTCCCGCAACTGACCGAGCCAGACCCGAGCTATCACGGCATACGTTTCGTAGATGCCGCAGGCCCCGCTGCCTATGCGACTCGCATCCGTGCCGTATTGCTACGTGACACCGGGGCGGCAATCAGCCCGTTCAATGCCTTTATCTTATTACAAGGCTTGGAGACTCTCTCCTTGCGAGTGGAACGCCATGTAGCCAATGCCCTTAAAGTAGTGGAATTCTTGAAGAGCCACCCGAAAGTAAAGAAGGTAAACCATCCGGCCTTGGCCGATCATCCGAATCACGGCCTGTACCTGCGATATTTCCCGAACGGGGCGGGATCGATCTTCACATTCGAGATACAAGGCGGACAAGAGGACGCGCATCGCTTTATAGATAACCTGGGAATATTCTCCCTGTTAGCGAACGTGGCGGACGTGAAATCACTGGTCATCCACCCGGCCAGCACCACCCACTCGCAACTCAACGCAAAGGAACTGGCAGAACAAGGGATCTATCCGGGCACGATCCGCCTTTCCATCGGGACAGAGCATATAGACGACTTGATGGCGGACTTGGAGCAAGCGCTCACTAAAATATAGCGTATCAATCCGGTGACACCGATAGCGCATGTCTTTGATTATCGGTTAGGCGATCATCCACCAACTGTTACATGACCATCTATCAGTTGATGGATGATCATGTAACAGTCGTTAGAAGATCAGCCTCTCAAGAAGAGAACGCTAATACATAAAGGAGGGAATGCTAAAGATTCCCGGTCAAAGAGCTAAAAGCCTTTACTCTATTACTTCACCTTATATGCCATAAGAGCAAACCCGTGACGGATATACAACACGCCATTCACGATAACCGGATGCGCCCAATGCGGTCCTACGCCTTTCGTGATACGGAACTCGCTGACGATATCGAACTTCGCAGGATCCGGACGAACCAACGCCACGGCACCCCGGCGCTCATCATAGCAATACAACATGCCGTCGGCGGCGATGATGGAGCCTTTGCCCTTGCCTCCCGACCAAGTGGTCTCATAGCCTTTCTCTCCCGTATTCCAATCGAT
Source organism: Parabacteroides sp. ZJ-118 (assembly GCF_011038785.1). Classification (GTDB taxonomy): domain Bacteria; phylum Bacteroidota; class Bacteroidia; order Bacteroidales; family Tannerellaceae; genus Parabacteroides. The sequence continues at coordinate 192,287 of NZ_JAAKDT010000002.1, read as the reverse complement.
CGCGCACCAGTTGCCTTGGTTGTTGTTGATCCAGTTAGAACCATAGATTGTGCCGTTCACCTCCACGTAACCGCCATGGTGTGTGTCCAGTACGTCCGTGCGCCAAACGACTGAGACACTTTTCAGATCTTCGCTCAGCTGGAGCATGACACCGTTGATATCATAACCGTGGCAGAAGAAGATTTTACCATCCTTGAACAGCGGGGTGTTCGGGGCGATATTGGCCCATTTACCCTCTTTCGGACCCCAATCAGCGAACGACCACTCGACCGTTCCGTCATCCGGGTTCACGCCAATCACATGCTTTGCCGTGGAGCCGATGATCTGACGTTTCCCCTTATAACTGATCAACATCGGGGAGACGTAAGCCCCCGTGTCGCCAAACGACTTGGTCTTCCAGATCAGCTCACCGGTGTTCTTGTTCAAAGCCACCATCGTGGTTTGATCACCGGCCGGGGTATAAATCACCTTATCATCATAGACTAAGGGACATTCGGAAGTTCCCCAATTGCCGGTCTTACGGCCATAAAGCGTACCACCGTCTACTTTCCATACGATCTTACCCTCCTTAATATCCAGACAAACAATCTCACCGGAGCCACTGATCACATACGCCTTATCGCCATCGATAGCCGGCGTGGTACGAGTCTCCGGATAGGTATCGTCCCAAGGTGCGCTATAGGGCACCTCATACACCTTCTTTCCATCCAAGGTATAGGCGGAAAAGATCTCTTGAGTCTCATCCTCGTTCATACCCGTGATATACAAGCGATCGTTCATGATCAGCGGGCTAGAATAGCCTTTACCGGCATCCATCGTTTCCCATAACAACTCCGGGCCGCCCACAGGCCATTCTTTTAACAACCCCGTTTCCGGATAGGTACCGTTCCGTTCCGGCCCCCGCCAGCCATAAGGCGATTGCGCCTTCACGTCCGTAAGGGCAAGGCAAGCCATGACGATGCCTAGACCATACCATCTCATCTTTTTCACTGTAGTCATATTCATCTATTTTTATATTTGTTATTTAATCTTGAAAGCCATCAACGCATTGCCATGACGGATATAAAGGATGCCCTCATGGATAACGGGATGCGCCCAATGAGGACCTACGCCCTTCGTGATACGGAACTCGCTCACCACGTCGAACTTCTCGGGGTTAGGGCGAACCAAGCCCACCGTTCCCCGGCGCTCGTCATAACAATACAACATACCGTCCGCCGTGATGATAGAGCCCTTTCCCTTGCCTCCCGGCCAAGGCATATCATATTTGGTCTCACCGGTATTCCAATCCACGGCTACCCAGTTGCCGGAACCGTTGTTGATCCAGTTGGATCCATAAATCACACCATCCACCAACACGAAGCCACCATGATGCGTATCCAAATCGTTGTTCCTCCATACCAGATCCGCCTTGGTAGCATCTACGTTCAAGCGCAACATAAAAGAGCCCATGTTATAGCCGTTACAAACGAAAAGGCGACCATTATGGTAAAGCGGGGTATTGGGGGCGATCGACTCAAAACCTTTCGCCAAGTCTTCCGGAGAACGTCCCCAATCACGGAAAGTCCACTCGATCTTACCCGTTTCCGGATCCACGCCGAAAACGCTCTTCCCGGTCACGCCCACGATCTTCATCTTTCCGTTATTCATGATCAAGAGCGGGGAAGTATACGAGCTATGCTCTCCCAAAGGCTCACTTTTCCACGCGGTCTCTCCCGTCTCAGCGTCCAAGGCCACCATAGTAGTCTGAGTTCCTCCCGGCGTATAAATCACCTTGTTATCGAATACCAACGGACATTCAGACGTACCCCACTTCCCGGTCATACGTTCGAACTTCTTGCCGCCGTCTACTTTCCAGACAATCTCGCCATCCGCCGTATCCAAGCAAACGATCTCACCCGATCCGCTTATCAAATACGCTTTCCCATTCTCTATGGTAGGGGTGGTACGGGTCTCCGGATAGGAATCTGCCCAAGGCGATCCATAGGCGGTCTGATACAATTTCTTCCCGTTCAGAGAGTATGCGAAAAAGATCTCCTGCGTTCCTTCGGCATCCATACCGGTAATATACAAACGATCGTCCACGATCACCGGGCTGGAATATCCCTTCCCCAGCTCCATCGTTTCCCATAACAACTCCGGGCCGCCCACAGGCCATTCTTTTAACAACCCCGTTTCCGGATAGGTACCGTTCCGTTCCGGCCCCCGCCAGCCATAAGGCGATTGCGCCTTCACGTCCGTGAGGGCAAGGCAAGCCATGGCGATACACATGCCTCCTAAACTTATTCTCCACATTCCATTCTGTCTCATTTTATATCTGATTTAAGTTACTAATAATTCCTTTCATTAAGCACACTAGCTTTAGGCGCCTCTCCATCCATATCCAGTTTCGATCTTCTTACCTCCTGCCTCACCAGCCTGCGGACAAACCCGATGACGCATCCTACGAAGAACAGCGTAAAGCAGAAAGCCAACAGCCAAGCAGCGCTCCCTGCGTTCGGAAAATTGACGCCCACGCTGCTCAAGGCCCCGATAACTCCCGCCAAGATCGCATATAACGGGACGAGGATGTTCTCCTCGCAAAAGATCCGTTCGATCACCCGATCGGGGAAACCCAATATACGGTACAAGCGAATCTCGTCACCACGCATCGCCAGATTCTTGCGAATGACGATGATGAAACTAAAGATTCCCAACAGCAAGCCTAATCCTCCCAACGTCATGAAGATAGTCAGATAGGTATCCGTTACCGTATTGAATTGCCGTAAGCGGTCGTTCGTGGTCGTTACCTGCACACCATATTCGCTCAAGGCTTGCGAAAGGAGCGTCTTTACCTTTTCCTTCCGAGATTCCCCGATCTTTAGCAAGAACACCTCGCTACCGGTTGTCTCTGCCCAGATCTCGGAGAACAAGGCTTGGTCTATCAAGACATTCCCTTGGAATACAGAGTTAGACAAGGTACCCACCAACCGTATCGCGACCGATTGCCCCAGATCTCCCTTATAATATAGTGTATCTCCCAGATCCATACCGATACCCCAAGTCAACACCGTAGCATCCACCAAGGCCGGGTACACGTCGTCCGTACACTCACGCATCCGTTCGAAAATGAGCTCGCTTTCTCCATAAATCGTTTGCTCAATCCGGAAATCACTATTCGACAACGCTTTCATATCTACCCCTAGTACCGTAGGGGTCGTTACCTTGTTCAAGTTTAGGCAACTGGCATCATCTGCGTTATAGCGCAGGCATTGCAGGATCTCCGTATCCTCCGGTAAATCGGAAAGAGATAATTTCGCCTTACCCTCGGACGTAGACAAATCGTAATAGACAGGAACGCTACTCTCGCACCAAAGGCTGTATCCTCCCGTACCGGCACGTATCTGTGAGCTATCCCCGAATCCCTTCCGGTTCAAGCCTACCGAAAACACGATAAAGGTTCCGATAGAGAGCGCAAAGAAAGATAACAGAGCTTGTTTCCTGTTCGCATATATAGTACTCCAAACCAATTGGCTTCGGTTTAATACAGAAGAACGCTCGGATCCTTTTCTCGCAACCCAATAGTCGCCTCCTAACGCCGCCGTCACGATCCATGCGGCACCGATAAGCATGAAAAGAGGAACAGAACGCAGGAGCCATACATTTACGCCGATTATGGCGATCGTCAGCATACTCGCCACGATCACCCCGATTCTCTTCTTCCGTAAAGAGGACCGGGGCGGACAGACCTTGCGGCTTCTTTCCCGCAACGCCCGTACGATCGCCCACCGGAGGAAGCCCAAGGAGAGCCCGACGCTCACCAACGTACCGCCCACGAGCGTCCACATGCCGGGGTAGACCTTAAAGCCGTCTGTCTGCGTGACCCCTTGCCATACTCCCCCCAGCAGCCACATGACAAGCCCCGTATATAAGAGTCCCATGACCACACCCACTACGGAGACGAGCAGCACTACCGGGGCAGACTCTTTCCACAGCATATCCACAATACGTTTCCGGGAATAGCCTATCGATCGCAGCAAGTCGATCTCATGACGGCGCTGATACAACATTTCCGACAAGGGATTCAACATAAGCAACACGGCAGATACAATGATAAAGAACCCCAAGGCAAGGAACAATCCGGCGAAGTCCACCCCATTACGGGCGGCATAGATCCCCGTCTCCCGGGGATGCGTCAGCTGGATACCGAACATATCCGGATGAAGGCCCGTCAAGTCGGCGCCCGCTCCGGAGATACGGATCGCCGTAGCGTTGCCGTAGGCGTTCGCCCAATCGGTAGAGACGGCATCGTAGGCCACGATCGCTTTCGGGGCGCTACGGTATAGGTTCCAATAGCGTTCATCCTCGTCGGTGATCCGATCCATATCGATGGGGAGATCGCTATCCCAGTCCGTGCATCGCTCCACGTCGGAAAGGCCGGGAAAATCGGCGCTCAAGGAACCGTCGGCCAGCCATTCGGAGAGGGGGACGATTTGTCTCACCCGTAGCCGGAGGGTATCTTCGCCCAGCCGCTTCAATCCCTCCGATTTATAATAGCTTATCCGCAAGGTATCGCCCGGCTGCACGCCCAAGCGACCGGCGGCATAATCGGACAGCAATACCTCGTCCTTCCCGAGGGTATGATTCTTATAGCGATCCATGGCGGTAATGAAGGAATAAGGGATCGAGGCAACACCTTCCCGCTCTATGGAATTGGCCAGGTAGGAGAACAGGCGGTTCGAAGTTGGGTTATCCCGGCAGATCGTTTCCACGGCCTGCCCTAGCAAGAATATCCGGTCGGAAGAGATCTCCGTAAAGTCCGCTTTTCGCCGTATCTCCAGCCCGGATAAGCCGGGATTCCATATACTGTCCAATTCCGTAGAGGATACCTGTCTGTCCGTCCGTATCAAGTTGATCTTTCCCTCCACGTCCAGCGCTTCCGCCAAGAACTTCCGGCTCACGAAGACGTTAAGGGGGAGTGTTTGCTCATTCCTAAAACTCAGGTTGCCGCCCTCTTCCACCGAGAGGATCCCCCCGTTGAACAAGCGCAGGCTGGTCGTATAGTTCTTGGTCACAAAAAGAGAGCCAGACGGAACCATGCCAGTAGCCGGCAGGCGAAGCACCAGATCCTCGGAAGCCTCTAAGTCCAGCTCCTCCGACAAAGCCGGGTTGATCTTGGCCGAGCCTTCCGGCAGCGAAAGATCATCGACACCCCATACGGACACGGGAACCAACCTGCCGCCACGGGAGATAAAACCGTCGGTCAGCAAAACTCCCCGAGCTGATTCTCTCAGTGGGGAAGCGGAAAGGATCAAGTCAGATATAAAAGAGTTACGGGAAAAGATAACCGTCTCGGTATCTCCCAAGCGCTCCGTAACCCGCCGGACCAACGTCATGCGAACCGAATCACCGACGACCAGACTGCCTACGATGACGGCCACGGTGATCGCCGCCGCCACGGCCACCAAGCGGTAATAACGGGCGAAATAGCATATGTTCCGATACAAAAGCTGTCGTTGCCTCATCGTAAGATTCCTCCCTCCAGCGTTAGGATACGGCGGGCGAACGACGCGGTCTCGTCGGAGTGTGTCACCATTACGATGGTCGTCCCCAAGCTTCGGTTGATCTCAACGAAGAGGGATACGATGTTCAAGGCGTTCGCACGGTCGAGCTGTCCGGTAGGCTCGTCGGCCAGTAGCAACAGGGGTTTACGTATCAAGGCCCGGCAGATGGCCGCCCGGCTTGCCTCGCCTCCCGACAAGGTGGCGGGATATTGGTCGGCCAGCGCAGATATATGGGTGAGTTCCATCAACCGACGTGCGTATTCCACCTCTTCCGGACGGCTCTCGTCGGCGGTGGCCAAGGTGGGAAGCAGGATATTCTGCAACACCGTGTATTGCGGCATCAGGCGATAATCCTGAAAGACGAAGCCGATGTCCTTGTTACGCACGATGTGCAAGCAGTCTAGGTCTCGCACCTCCATATTCCCCATCCGGTAAGTGCCCTTGTCCGGAAGCTCTGCGGCACCAAGTATCCGCAGCAGGGTGGTCTTCCCCGAACCCGAAGCTCCCTTGACGGCGATAAACTCACCATCCTCCAGCTCCAGATTCACACCTCTCAGCACATGGTTCAGACGATTCTCGCCGTCCCGATAGCTTTTCTCTATTCCCTGTAATTCTATCAATGCCATATATCCTCTTATTTTACACGTCACTGCCCGCCATATGTTTAATTATTTCCAAAACAAAACAACGTCCCCTTCGCTGTGAGGATGAAGAAATGATCCTTGATGATAGCCGGAGAGCCTATGATCTGCTCGCCCGTATCATATTCCCATTCCAACACTCCACTCTTTGCATCCAAGATGGAGACGATGCCCGTCTTCGTGCATACAATCACCTTGTCGGAGCACACTACCGGTGAGCTTTCCCCGACGCGACCCTTCAAGAGATACTTCCAGCTCACCGTCCCATCGATCCTGTCGATCGCATATAAATGACGATCGCCAGACAAAACATACAGCCTGTCGTTCGTAACGGCAGGCACCGAGACGAAAGAGCCTCCCTCATCCGTCGCCACGAATACCTTTCGTTGCCGGGTAATCTTTCCGCCTTCCAGGTTTAACTCATAAATGTCCCCCGCATAGTCGCCCACATACGCATAGTCGCCCCGGATAGCGGGCGAGGCCGGGACATAAGCATCTATCAAGAGGGAATCTGTGCGCATACCGGTCTTGCAATCAATGACCCGTATCCAGGAGTCGCATCCCCCGAACAGCACATGCTTCTTCCACAAAGCCACCGCCCCGTTCAAATAATAGCCAGACTCAAAGCGGTTGATCTCTTGTCCCGTCCGCTCGTCCACACAATACAAGTAGTTATCATAGCTACCGAATACGATCGCCTTCCGTCCCTCGAAACCCACCCGGTTCGGGGAGGCAGAGATCTGCCCCATCGTCTCGAAGTTCCATAGCGTGTCGCAGGTCTCCAGCGAGATCGCACTCATCCATCCATCCATCCGGCCGATATACAAGACCGAGTCGTGCACCATCGGAGTAGCCTCCACGGGCGAGCCCAAGTCGTAAATAAAAGTCTCTTTCCCCTCCAAACCGATCCCCCGGACTTGCCCTTTCTTGTCGCACCAATAGGTAGTTCCCCCATAGACGATTGGGGAAGATACCGTACGAACTCCGCTCTTATAACTCCATAGCAAGGAAGGATTCCTTGGAAGAGACCGATCCGTATATCCGCTCAGGGAAGCGTTGCCACGGAAAAACGGCCAGTTCATGCCATCCCCACCGTCCATCGTATCCTCGCCCTCCACACAACCGGCCTGCAAGCCTGCCATACCAATCAATAGACATAACCACTTCATGATTGTCCCCCTTCTCTTAATCCGTTAGATATAAAGCACCCGTAGGACACAGTCCGGCCAACTCCTCGTTCACGTTCACCCGGCTCTCCTCCGGGATCACCACCCGCATGCCAAATCCCCGATTCCTAAAAGTAAAGCCATCCTCGCTATTATAGACGCAAAGGCCACAACGGATGCACTTGGCCGGCTCAAACCACATCCGACCCCTCACGTGTATCCTCTCCTTCACCGGCAACAAAGAAGACGCCTCGTACCGCGGACGCTTGATGCCCACCCCGGTAGCATGCCTGCGGAGTTTGCAGTCCGAGCGCCCCGAACAAGCGCAATGCAAGCACCGGGAAGGTGTGGTGATAGTCTCTTTCAGCCATTCCTTCTCGGTCGGAGTGAAACGACCCAAACGGGAGATGAAGCTGGCTTTGTCCACTTTGCTCTCCAACGGAACCTCTACCAGCAAATCTTCCTTGGCAGCCAGTTCCTTGATGATCGCACGGATCTCCACCGCCCGATCTACCGTGCCCCGGCGGCAAGCCTTCTCGCAAGGGGCCTTGCATGTATCGCACCCCACTTCTGGCAAAGGAAAGACAGAAGCCAACAACGCACGGGCCTCAGCAGGACGAGCGGCATCGTAGAGATACAATACACGCTCCACGTCCAAACCCTTCGGACAGACGACTGAGCACGGAGCCTCGCAGTCCGCCCGGTGGTCGCTCAATAAAAGTTCCAACGATAAGATACGAAGCCGCCTCACCTCCTCGCTATCCGTCTCGATACGCATCCCATCTGTAGGATATGTGGAGCAAGAAGGGAACATCCGGCCCGACACGCTATCCCTCACCACGCACACCATGCACGAGGACTTATGCTTCGCCCCTTTCGCATAACACATGGAAGGTATCTCAAAACCCGCCCGGCGAGCCACCTCAATCAAGGTCTCCCCCTCCAATACCTCTATCTCTTTATCGTTAATCGTTATTACCATAACCTTCTGATTTTAATGACACCTTCCGTATAGCGTCGTACTGACATTCCTCCATGCATAAGCCGCACAAGACACATTTCGCCACATCAATGGAATGCTTCTCGTAGGGCGTATAAGGGATTGCGTCGGAAGAACAGACTTTCGCACATTTGGTGCAGCCCACGCAATCGTCCGTGATCACTAGTTTCACCATGTCCTTGCACGTTCCCGCACGACAGAAACCCCGTACGTGCTCCTCATACTCCTCCCTGAAATACTTCAAAGTAGCCAGCACTGGATTCGGCGCCGTCTTGCCCAGTCCGCAAAGAGCCATCTCTCTCACGCTCAACGCCAGCTCTTCCAGCTTATCTATATCGGCTATCTCCGCTTTCCCGGCACACAGCTTATCGAGAATATCCAGCATACGGCGGATACCTACCCGGCAAAACGTACACTTTCCGCACGACTCATTGCATGTGAAGGAGAGAAAATACCGGGCCACGTCTACCATGCAATTACTCTCACCCAGTACGACCATTCCCCCGGAACCCATGATGGCGCCCATCTTGGTAAGGGCATCGAAATCTACTTCCGTATCACACAGCTCGGCCGGGATACAGCCCCCCGAAGGACCTCCCGTCTGGACTGCCTTCAACCTCTCGCCTCCTTCCATACCACCACCGATCTCCTCGACGATCTGATTCAGGGTAGTACCCATAGGTACCTCGATCAATCCTCCGTGGCGTACCTTACCCGCCAAGGCAAATACCTTCGTTCCCTTGCTGTTCTCCGTGCCGATCCGTCGGTATTCCTCGGCTCCATGGGTAATGATATACGAGATCTGGCTCAGCGTCTCCACGTTATTGATCAGCGTTGGACATCCGAACAATCCCTCCACCGCCGGATAAGGCGGGCGTTGCCTCGGGAACCCCCGCTCCCCCTCAATGGAAGCGAGCAAGGCAGTCTCCTCGCCACATACGAATGCCCCGGCTCCCTCGAAGATGGAGATCTCGAAAGAGAAATCACTACCGGCGATATGCTCGCCTACTAGATTTCTCTCCCGGCACAGCTCGATCGCTTTCCGTACACGGATCACGGCCTGCGGATATTCCGCACGGATATAGAAGATTCCCTTATTGGCCCCTACCGCATACCCGGCAATCAGCATGCCCTCGATCACCCGCAAGGGATACGACTCCAACAGGATACGATCCATGAACGCCCCCGGATCGCCCTCGTCACCATTGCAGATCACGTATTTCTCCGGCCGATCCGAGGCAGCTACCAGTTTCCACTTCCGTCCGGTGGGGAAACCGCCGCCTCCCCGCCCGCGCAGTCCGCTCTGCAAGACCATGTCGATAACCTCCCGCCGCCCCATCGAGGCAACGGCCTTCCGCAATGCCTCAAAACCGCCCCGAGTAACATACTCGTCTATATCCAAGGGAGATATCAAACCGTACCCCTCCGTGGAGATCCGCTTTTGCCCGGCCAGGAAGGTATTGATGGCACCAGTACGCTCTTGTTCCGATTTCCAAAGGATATTATCCCAGGTCGTATCCGTATGGAACATGTCGATATGGTTCAAGAGGGCGTTTTTCAATCGCCTTAACCGGCTGGCCGGACGGAAATGATGCAGCAAGATCTCCTTGATCTCCTCCGGCCTCACGTTCGGATACCGCACGATAGAGCCATCCGGCAGTGCCACGTCGATAAGGGGCACTTGGTTGCACGCACCGACACATGATACCGGTTTTATATTCACGTTAATCCCCAATTCATCACAAGCCTCGTTCACCGCTTGATAAATTCCAGCGGTTCCGCTGGCCTGACAGCAGTTCTCCATACCCAAACGAATCTCTCCCGCCGCCTGGCGGGTAGAGTTTTTCTTCTCTTCCTGTGCCTGCTCTTGGCTGAACGCCTCAAACTCATCAAGCACCTCGCTCACCCGCCCAGGTTGAACATGCCCGTATATCTTCTCGTCGATCTGCACCACCGGGGCCAAGGCGCAACATCCTAGACAGGCGATCTTCTCGATGGAATACTTTTGGTCACCTGTCGTAACACTATCCTCCGCAATGTTCAGTTCCCGCCTGAAAGCATCGTACACGTTGTTCGCCCCCTTCACGTGGCAGGCCGTACCGGTACATACCTTGATAATATGCCTGCCGTAAGGGATGTGGCGGAACTGGGAATAAAAGGTCGATACGCTGATCATCTGCGCCCGGTCGATCTCCGTCCGCTCATATACTCTATGCAAGGCATCCGAAGGCAGATAGCCGAACTCATCCTGTAAAGCCTGCAACAATGGGATGATAAACCGCCGTGATGTACCGACCCGGTCGATGATCGCATCCACCCGTGCGATCATCACCGCCAAGGCCTGCCCTTCGTTATTTTTACAATCATGACATGCCATATCACTTCGCCGCTACACAATAAATACTCTTTTCCGTACGCACCACGATCTTTCCATCCGTAAATGCGGGAGTGGCCATCGTACGTTCGCCGGTCTCGAAAGAGGCCAGTAACTTGAATTCCTTATCCGTGGAGAAGATATGCATCTTCCCGTCATTGCTGAAAAGATAAAGCTTACCTTCCACGATCATCGGAGAAGAATAAAACTCCACGTTCAACTCATGCTCCTTCACCAAGGCTCCGGTCTTGGTATCATAGGCCGCCAAGACACCATAACTTGTCGCTATGTAAAGAAGATCTTTCGTCGCCGCCGGACTAGACACCTCGGGCAGATAGTCCGAGCTTTCCCATAATATCTTTCCGTCCGCACCATTGATAGCCACCAGCTTCGCATACTCGTTTGCTCCGAATATCACGCCGTCAACGCTACACGGGCAAGAGCAAACCTCACCACCCATGCAATCCACCTGCCATAATTGCTCTCCAGAAGCCGGATTATAAGCGGTGATCGCAGGATTCCCCATCAAGATCAACTGCGGTTTCTGATCTACGTATGCGATCGCAGGCGAGCTCCAGCAACTCTTACCCGCCCGATTCTTCACCCAGCGCTGGTTGCCGGTAGCCACATCCAAGGCGATCAATTTCGGATCCGAATTATTATCATACTGTATGAAAAGCGTATTACCCCAAATAAGAAGCGAGGAGGCGAATCCATAATGATTATCGGGAACCCCGAGATTCTTTCCCCACAAACGCTTACCCTCCATATCAGCGCAAATCACGTCGCCAGTAGCAAAAACAGCACAAACTCGTTCCCCATCGGTCGCTACCGTGGAAGAAGCCAATCCAGTATCTTCCGTTACCTTCGGCAGAACAGAAGGCGAGCCGGGAATATCGGTAGCCTCCAAACTCCACTGGGGTTCACCGGTTGTCAAATCATAGCAATACAGTTCCCGAGCCTTATCATCAGCCCCTGTAAAGAACACATGATTACCATTGATTACCGGAGAATTATAGCCTTGACGGGGAACCTCTTTCTTCCACGCGATATTCACTCCACTCCCCAGATCCCATTTCACAGGAATACCCTTGGCAGCGGAAATACCATTCGAGTTATTTCCCCGAAACGCATTATGCGTAACTTTAGAGACAACTGGCCGAGGCTCTTCACTAACTGCCGGAAGAACCTCATTGGCCAGAGTCGCATCATTAGTGGTATCATCTATCGTATCTCTCGCTTCCGCAGGCACATGCTCGTCGATCATGTCGAGTTCATTCGCCGGGACTTCCGGTTTAAGAGGTGTCTCAGCAATCTCACTGTCATCCACCGCTTGTGCATTCTCAGCCAACAAGGTCTCTGCGGCCTCTCCATCCGTCTTATCCGTCTTCAAGAAAGGAGAAGACAAACATACAAACAATAAAGCGACTACTACCAGTCCAAGCGTACCCCACGTTATGTATTTACGAGATTTAGACTTCAGCATCCATTCATCGATCGGGTCGATCTCTTTATCTGGAATATGCATCTCTCCCTTGAAATAAAAACGTAAACTAGTAACGAACACGAGCACCATTCCCAGCAAGATATAAACACCTAGCTTCAAGTGATCCGCCTGTATAAAGTAGGCTCGGCGAGCCAATAAATCCAATTGCCGGATCTGTTCCTGTAATTCCAGATTATCCGAGCTCGTATCGTTCAATTGCTTCAAGGTCTCCACAACCTCCATCTTGAGAGGGGAGACACCTCTCACCTGAAAATAGTTCGTGATCAACATCACGGATAACGAGATGATAAATATAGCCGTAATAGCGGCTACATTTCTGTAGATATCTTTGTTCATGATTCTGATAATTTCTGCGATTCAACACTAGGCTTATTCTGGGGGCAATAACTGAAACACATTCCACAAGCGACACAATCCGCATGATGGATCTCATATCGCTTACGGGTACGCCTCACGGAAAGCCGGATCAGGGCGAGTCCAATCACCAAGCCGATGAAGGCTCCCGCTACTGTGGAGTAAAAACGGAACTCTTCTTGTTTCGCCTCATAAGTACTCGCCAGCTCCTCCATGGTACGACCTTGCCCATAGAAAGCTTCCAGCTCCAATGAGAGTTCCTCTTCCGGATTCGCCTCATGTTCCTCCACCAGATCATACAAACGTACCTCCTTATTCGCACGGCTTAAATCCGGGCTCGCCGAACGCATTAAAAATGCCCCCGATACAATCAGTAGCGGTAATATAGCCAGATAACCCACTAGCCTTCGTACACCTGCGGTACGCTTCTCCTTCACCTTGTTGGCATACGGCGCACGGATCGCATCTACCGGACAGGAGTTATGGCATAGCTCACAATTGATACAGTTTTTCCGGGTAAGACGGATCTTCCAGATAGATACCGAAGAGAAAAGACTCAACAACGCCCCATAAGGACATAAGAATCGACAAAACGGTCTTCCCGTGAAAACAGACAGGATCAACAATAAAGCCCCGAACAAGATAAGCCCCACATCACCTCCTAAACGGAAGATACCAATAAACGGATCGAACTGGCAAATGATAAAACGACTTCTCGTCACCGCATACAAAATTGCGAATATCAGATACAGCCATGGGATCATCCCCAACGCTACTGTAACCGCCCTTGAAAGTCGGTAATTCTTTACGTTCACCAATTCCTGCAAAGCTCCGAACGGACACACACCGGCACAAAACACTCGCCCGAACAGGAAAGCGAACAGCACCGGCAAGATGAAAAACAATAATACCGTCAATGGCAAATGATACGTAGAGTCTACCATAGCCAACGCTATATTCTGGATCGATCCGATACTACACACACAGCCACTCCGGAAAAAACCAAAATAGGCCACCGAGATCACCGATATCCAGAATATAGGTCGCCGGGTACGCTTCTTATAAACCGCCCACGTTACGATGCCCATTAAGAGTATCAGCATAAAGATATCCAGCCACACCCACAAGGTCTCGTTGGGCACAACATAACTCAACTCTGGATACTGATAACCGGACTCGAAATCCGGTTTCGGGAACCGGATTTGCGCTTGAGACATTCCCCTCAAGGATGCCAAGACGCTTATTGATAACAACTTCCTCATCCGATTACCCTTTCAATTTATAAGCCGTAGCGTACGGGACTCTCGTGATAGCCCCCGACGCACATACGGTAGATATTTGACATTCGTTACAATTCAAACATAAGTCTTGTTTAATCTGCAGATAGAGCGAGCCATTGCCGAAAGAAGTACATCCCTTCACGCATTTGCCGCAACCATTACATAGATCCTCATCGATCGTATACTCAAAATAGGGATCCTCCACAAACTTACGCTGGATAGCTCCCGTAGGACACATCATATTCTCGGCGGCCGTATTCAAATCCTTCACGTTCGAACGATAGTATCCACCGCATAAATCACAGTAACCGCATACCTTGTTCGCATGAATACACTTCACTGCCGAAACCGGTAATACACAATGGGTCTCGCAACGTCCGCATTGCGTACATACGTTCGGATCGATTTGCCAAAACAGGCTAGCATCTTCCCCTTTCACCTTCCAAGACATGCCGCCGGCCACCGCAAGGATCGTTCCTCCGGCTACCACCGAACCACAAAGCCGGATAAACTCCCGCCGCTTAATCGGGCTATTCTTAGGTTGATCTTTCTTCTCTTTCATATTCTTCCTTAAATCGTAACACCTGCTCTCAACGGACAATCTATCCCGCAAGTAGCGCATGCGGTCTGAACTGCCAACCTCTTATCATATTGAAATATCGATAATGCATCTTTACCCGCAACCACAAGTTTGTCATCCCAAACTCTCACTTCATAGGCCGTATGGCCACCTCCTAAGGATTTCTCATCCAGTAGCACTCCATGGAACTCACCATCCTTACCATAGCAACTGATCCGTGGAACACCTTTTTCCGAGGTGATAATCTCTCCGGTTGGCGTACCTGATAAATAGACCGGATTACAACATCCGCTAAATAATCCTGCCGCACCACCCGGTTTACCGAAAGAGGTAATATACTCCCCCTCAGATGAATAGCTTTCTACCAAATGCCTCCCCGGATTCGAGCAGTAAACCACACCGTCTATATGCGTAATACCAAAAGAGTAACTCGGGACGATAAAGCCTGCGGGACTTTGGATAAACTTTACGAAACCCCCCTCTGTCGTATACATACAAATATTTTTATTCGCCGCATCCGTCACAAAGACATTCCCGGATAAAACCGCCAAGGAACAATAATCAGACTCCTCGCTACAAGCCTCCCAATCCCGTATCCATTCACCGTCCAAATCATAGACCTCCACACGTGTGGGATACAAAAGATAAATATGATCATCATCCACCGTAATATCCCGGACAGAGCTTCCGACCGGAAAGTTGTTCACCAGCTTTCCAGAAGGCTCATACACGTATACATTATTGGGTGTAGCAACAATCAGCTGATCTTTATATAAGTCAAATGCATCGATCGGGTCAGATACCTTAAACGCAGAGACCTTTCGATAAGGGGATATGAGCGTATTCTTAAGACTACGGTTTGCAGAAACACTCTTCTTATCCACTCCGTAAAAAACATCGTCCGGCCTAGTAAACATTTTCCATAACAAGTTGCCGGTAACACCCAATATACTTCCACCCGCCATGACAGAACCACAAATGCGCAAAAAACCCTTACGCGATATCTTATTTCCATTATCTTGCTTCGGTTCCATATCTTTTATCTTTTAGAATTCATTACCTTATTCACCCAATCATATGATCTTAATACACTTAACCGTATGAGCGTCTCGCAAAACAAGCATTCCATCCGCATAGGCCATTGGTCCCCAAGCATCCACGCCGTCCATAATCTGTTGTTTCTTAACAAGCTTCATAGCCTTAGACTGTATCTCATACACATACAACTCACCGTCATCCTTGAAGACAAACAAATGCCTGTTAATCACGAGGTAAGGGCCGAGACCAAAACGTTCATCCGCTGCGGAGCTCCAAATTGGATTATGCAAATCCGAAGGAGAGAAACAAACCAGTTTACCCCGCAATCCCCCACCATCCTTCGGCATTACGCTAATGATCATATTATCATACAATATGGGGGTTTGTTGTTCACTAGACAGACCTTTATCCGCCTTATATTGATCCAGAACCGTAGCTGTCCATTTTGTTCCAGCCTTATCCACTTGCAAGAGAGCGCCACCCGTTCCGTAACCCGCCACGAGAAATATCCGGTTAGGAGACAAACGCAAAGGAGACGGAGCGATCACGGAAGGCTGCCATTTCTGGGTATTCCACAAAAGAGTACCCCGATCCTCCTTCTCGGCCGATATACCACAAACACCTCCCACACCGGCATATACATACGTTTTCTTATTACTCAAACTCATCAGCATGACAGAAGAATGCGACATCTTATAGCCTAAAGTATTCGGAGTTGTCCAGATAACCTTACCCGTCAGGCAATCCACACCGGCCAAAAGCGTCTCTTCCCCCGCCGGAGCCAAGACCAAGATGTCGTCATCCACACAAGGACACTGTCCGGCATACCAGAAAGGGACTTCTGTCTTAAACTCTTTCTGCATATCGATCCCCCACTTCAAATCCCCCGTCAGTGGATCACAACACATGACATGTCCTTGCGGACCGATCGTTATCACATACCCGTCACGAATAACCGGGATCGTACGTGAGAAGCCATGGTTACGTTTCATGGGAGCCCGATACCATCTTCGCCATAGCTCTTTGCCAGTTTCCAAGGAAAAACAACGCAAAGCGTCAGAGCTTAAGGATTCATTATAATCCAGCACATACACCCGGCCCTTATAAATCACCGGAGCCGCATGCCCTTCCCCGGTCTCAAAGCTCCATAGCACAGGATAGTCTCCCGCCGACGTATTGATCTTCTCCGAAGCCTCCACGATATTGTCAGAACGCCCCCCCCGGAACCCCGTCCATTCTCCGGTAAACCCGGCAGGAGCCTCTTCCTCGTATTTCATAAAATACTCACCGATCACCACATCGCTCGCCTTACGAGCCAATCCTTCCGGACGATTATCCGCACCGGGAGCTTGAATCGTAAGATTCTCATGAGGGACATACAGATGCCACCCTACGAGGATAGCGGTATAAACACATACCGTAGCAACCGTTATTAATAAGGTCTTTCTCTCTTTCACGATCTATCTTATTTTATTCGTTGTTTCAACTTTTTCAGCGCATTCAGTACAAACGTAAAATTATATAATTCCTCCGAATACCAGAGACGGGCAAAATAAAGTCCGATAGGTTCTGCTCGGAACAACTGTCCGTTTCGATACATTCCATACAAATAATCAAACCCCTGTTCCATCGATTCTCGATCCGTATCAGGTAAAGAAGCTAGTGCACCCAAAGCACGAGCTGTTAACGTAACTTTAGAGGGCGCTCCAGGAGCACCTCCCCATCCCCCATCCTCATTTTGAGAAACTAAAAGGTACTGAAGCCCATTTCCCGCCAATTGCCGAGCCAAAGGATTCCGGGAAGTTGATAAGTATTCCACCGCCATCGCCGTACCGTAAACAGGAGATCGCCCATCCTCCGCATCTTGATCGCCGAACCATAAAGGGTTCCAAGAACCATCCGATGCTTGTACCTTCCACATCCATCCCAGTAACCGGCAGATACTCTTCCTGCATTTGGCCCGTAAATTTCCCGGAAGCGCATCCTGCCAAAGTTCGAAAGCTAAAAGTGAATGCGCAGAGATATCGGGACTACTTCGGTCGAAAGGAAGTTTTCCCCAACCTTTACAAAAAGTAGGCATTCCCCCATCCTCATTTTGCAAAGCGAGAAGCCACTCCACTCCTTTACCTACTTCCTCACTATAAGTCCCGTCGGTTAAGATATGCAAAGCGACCAGCGCCCCCGATGTATCATCTGCATCAGGTACGGATCCGGAAAGATCACTCCATCCCCAAGCACCTTCCTTGGCTCCAGTGAACGGATGCTTAAAGGCAAAAGCATTCCGCTTTATTCGGTCGATAAAAAACTCCTTATCCTCCAAGTCATCACCCAGAGCCTTTATACTCAAAGAAGTCACCCAACACGACAGATCCGTATCAATCGGCCAAGCGCCATCTGGACGAACCGTGTCTATCAAGAACCGAACGGCCTTCCGTGTTACCACATGATCCCGAAAGCCCGCTCCATTCATACACATGCTCACAAAAGCCGTGAGAGGAGCCGCTTCCAAAAATCCTCCATGCTCAGGTTGCAATTTCTCCAATACCTGTAAGGACTTTCCGATAAAAGACTCTCGGATCGGAGAGAATAGATTTCGTTTCCCTTTCTTATAGCGAAGGATTCCTACGGCGATCAAAGCCGGTATCGCATAACTGACAACCGGCAACCGCAAAAAGCGAAACAACCGTTGGGGCAACACAGATAGTTCAAAAGGTAATTGCGGAATACGATCCCAATGCGTTATAACTCCCGCCAGCGCACACATGACTAAAATAGGAACGGAAAATGTCAAGTCCTTCCCATAATAAGAGAGAACTCCCTGTACAATATCCTCGTCCGCACTCCCCCCCAGCCGTTCCTTCAAATAGTTTTTTGTCTCATGAGGGGGCATATCCACCGCACATAGAGATGCATACGAAAGCAAGGTAGCTGTCATATTAGAAGGGCTTTCCATACTATCCCCCCAAGAGCCATCCATACGCATCGTTTTCTTCAACCATCCGACTCCTTTCCTTATATACGGTTCATAGGTGTCCGGGGCGATTTGATATAAAGCGAAAATGGCGACAGATGTCGAGATAGCACTCGAGGACAAACATCCCCGCCAGATCCCTCCGGGCGACCGTTTCTGTAAAAGTTTCCGGGTAATATCCTCTATCATCTCATTTACCAATTCTGTTCTCATAACGCTCCCAATGCCAATAATCCATAAAACACGTACTCCACATCACCACTATCTTCCAACAGCGTCGCCGAAAAACCACCTGAATCCAACCAATGAGCCTCTATAAAATCATTCGCCGCTCTAAGGGGTCGTATACCATAACATCTCATAAGAAAAAGAGCCGTAGCCGTGGAAAGGAGATCCGGCACAGGAGCTCCTTGCCCGGCCTTGAAACCTCCAGTCTCATCCTGCGTATCCCGTAAATAAAAAAGATCGTCAATCGGTTTATAGCCCTCCAATTGCCCGATAATCGCAAGAGCCGCAACCGTAGCGTTTGTCGTTGCTACTTCCCGATTCCGCAAGTTAGAGTAACCTCCTCCTTTTACATGATAATGCCCCAACTCTTTCAAGACTTCCGTTTTTTCTTTCTCCTCATTTTGCGTATCTTCCAATAAAGAGCTCCAAATAAACCGGCTATAAGGAGACCACATATCCTTATGAGGCAGATCTGCGAAAGAGGAGAGACTCCGAACCGGTATCGGGCGCATCGCACTTAACAAGAATCGCAGCTTCCCCTCCTTCATCAACCGGTGTAACAATACGCAACGCACATAAGCCGCATAATGGACCAAATCCAATGACATGACCGGCTGATTCTCCAAATAAATCCGTCTCTTCTCCCTATTTAACTTCATGCCCAATACATATGACAAGAGCCAGCCGAATGAAGTATAGTACAAATCAACCTCTCCGCTTTTGTTGATGAAAGTATCCTCCACAGTCTTCTGAGACTCCACAAAATGCGATAAGCGCCGAAGTGCCTCACCTCCTAGCCGCTTTTTCCCATCAAAAAGGGTTTGCATCAGTTTTGTCGATATCGTAGTTCTCATCTCAAACAGTCATTTATTTCAAGATTTGTTCCGTTACCCGGAAAAGAAGTCGTTTCAACTCTACATTCGTGATCTCACGCAAAGCAGCCAACGCAGCTTGATGGTAGGAATCAGCCATCTGCCCGACCCGTTCAAGAGCCGTTTGCAGAAGGGGCTTGTTCTCCAGCTGATCCAAGAAAGCCTTAAGATCCTCGCATTCCAAAAGAGAACGAATGAATGCAGGCTCTGGATTTTGTTCACAAAGCACAGCTAATATGGCAGATGGCCTTAACGCTACCGGACAATCATCCTTAAAATCCTCTATATCATCCAACAACTGATATGCGATACCCAACGCTCGGGAATACGTATGAAAAACCTGACGAAGCCCCTCGTCATCACCAGCGCAAATTAATCCCAGCATCAGTGATACCTCGAAAGCCGGAACCGTCTTGTTGCAGAATATCTCCAAAACCCAATCCAATGTCAAGGAACGAGGAGATACGCTCCATTCCAACTCCATACCTTGCCCTCTACAAAGCGCGATATGCGCATCCGCAGCCACCGCCGTTAACGTTCTCGCGTCGCATTGGGATAAAAGACGATAGCCTTCCCCCAATAAGATATCACCGACATTAATTGCTATAGACACACCATACAAAGCGTTTATCGTTGGCTTGCCATACCGTTCCTTATCATTATCTTGGATGTCATCATGTACCAAAGAAGCCTTATGGAAGCATTCAACGGCGATAGCCGCCCGTTGCACATCGGCGGGTGCCTCCGTCTCCCCCGTCAAAGCCAGATAAGTGGCAGCCAGTAGATAAGGGCGCCATCGTTTACCTTCCCCTCCCATCCAATCCAACGCAACAGAAGAAGTTTGGTCTTTAGCCGGAGAAAAACAGCTCGCTAAATTCTCTTTCGAGAACCATTTCCCTAAGTCTGCACGTAATCCGTCATAATCCAATAGCTCAACCTTCCTATCCGAACGCATGCTCATCATACGAATCACATATCCGTAATCGACTTGTGTATCCTTACATCCAGCTCGGTTTAAGGGGATAGCCAAACCCGGAACAGCATTGCCGATCAATAAAGGGAAAGCCTTTTCTAAAGAGTCCAAGCAACTCACCCCGATCACGGAATCAACCACCCGATTCTGTATCAAGCCTACCACAGAAGTAAAGCCTTCCGCTACAATGCTCATGATGCCCAAACTTTCCGCCTTATCTTGAAGATCAGGAATCGGGCAATGAGCGCATCGATGGCACAAAAGACCTAACTCATCGATTTCCGCCTGGCATTTTACCGAATTGCTCAAACATTTAGGCAATAATAATACACGCCTCTCATAGGGGATAGAAGCGATCGTTTCCTTCCATACTTGATTGTGGATCTCTACCATCACCCATCCTTTTACCGCTGTATCTAACGTATGCTCACGAATCAATTGATCCGCAAAGTTCGACAAATCGTCCAAGGACAATGGGGGCTGAATCGCTAAATCGCCCACAAATGCTTGAATCCGATTACGCAATTCATCCCGTTCAGCATAGGATGCAGGTATGTTATGTATTTGTTTATTTTCCATGCGTACCCCCCCTAATTAACCGTAAGCTCCAAAGCCAAAAAAGTATTTCTTTTTCAAGAGCTTGTAAAATACGTTCTGTTCGGGGATCTCTTCCCCTCCCATATCATGACCGGGAACTGGGTACATTTTCTTGTATTCCTCTCGTACCGTTCCCCGTGTCGTAGTATCTATCGCACCCTGTTGTTCCAAGAACCGAATCATTTTCTCCGGATCTTCCAAGAGGATACACCCCCGGGATGTCTCTGCGGTCATTTTCCGCAGATCCGCCAAGAATCTTGAATCACGGAATAGCTCCACAAGGTTTGAGGCATCCTCATTAATAAAATCTCTCGCCATCTGTAAAGGAGGGCAAAACTCGATTGCCCCGGACGGTGATATATGGTGACTCATGCCCGTCGCCGCCGGACATAGAGCATTTCCTTGATCATCCCAATAAGTATCGATAATAAACAAAGGCGCATCCCTCCGTTGCTCGACAATAAAGCGCCGAAAGTTCTTGATCTGATCCTTGGTCAACGCGTTCGTCACATTCGGGACCGCTCCTACGGGACGATAAATATAGTACCACAAATAGAGAGCACCTTCCCTTGCCATCCGATCGATATGAACCCGGCTCACTAAATCCTCATAATTACTCCGGCAGATACTGGCAGCTACTCCAAAAATCAAACGAGCTTTCCGGCAAGCACGTACTCCGCGCAGCGTACGATCCAATACATCGTTTCTCCCACGACGGATATCGCTCTCGTCTTTCAATCCCTCAATACTGATCAGCGGGGTAACGTTTCCCGTTTTTTTCAAGCGAAAGGCCACCTCTTCCGTTAATAGAGTCGCATTGGTAAACAGTTGGAAATAGCAATCCGAATGCTTCTCCATGATTTCCAACAACCCTTTATACATCAATGGTTCCCCCCCTAATATCCCAAAGAAATAAGAACCTTGTCTCTTGCTTTCCGTTATGATACCATCCAATTGAACCATCGAGAGGGCCTTTCTCCCACCACTGGAGACCCAGCAACCGCTACAACACAAATTACAACTCTCCGTTACAGAAATCATCACGAAGGCAGGAAAAAACGGAGCGCCCGATGCTTGCCGCTTCTCAAACGCCGCCATATTTCGCAAATTACGCCAACCAAAGTTATACATGAACTTCCAGACTAGACGAGGCGAACATTCCTTGAATATCCGCAAAGAGGTCTTTACTGTCGCTATATATTCGCTACATTTCATCGATCCCCTTTTTTCAGGAAAGAAACACCGGCTTTTCGTTGTGCCAAACGTGCCCGAAGTGTATCCGCATAAACGTTTTTCGCATCAATGGAAACCGCCAATTCCTCATTTATCAAACCACCATTGATCGGGGATTTCTCATATTTAGGAAATATAATCGCCTTATTCGGACACATTCGGGCACAAGCCGGACAATTGTTCTTACAATTCTGGGGTTGCTTTACCGTTACGACACCGTCTTCTATCGTATAGACACCGAACAGGCAGAAGTCATGGCATTTCCCGCAGTCTGTACAACGCTCCTTATCCAAGGTCGGATACCAAGCGTCTACTCCGGTCTTAACGGGAAAAGAAGTCAACTGCCGACGAAATTCAACCTCACCTTCTACCTCCTCGGGTACTGATTCATATTTAAGTCCAAACGAATCTAAAATATCTTGTACGCCCTCATTCCGAATGTCCAAGGCAACACCTATCTCCATTCCCACCGTATGGAAAAGAGAACGGATCGCTCTAGGGTAGCAAGCGATAATCGTAGATGAGGAGATATCCCGTAAATCATCTGATTTTCGCATCACTTTCTCGCACAGATCCGGTTCAATAACCACGTCATATCCCTCATTTCTTAACAAGGCGGCGATCTTCACCACTTTTCCCTTATCGATGAAAGACCGGGAAGCACAACCACAAATCGTAACTCTATCCATATATAGTATTTCTCTTAGGTATTATCACTCAGTATCCGCAATATTACAAACAATATTAATGCAGGGATACGATTTCAGCCGCAAGGCGAAAAATTCAACGCTTATCACGAAAAAGAGGCAATTTTCACGGGATGCTGGAATTGCCTCTTTTTCAACATCACATCGAGCCAGGGTTACACTTATTTATTCTCAGCCAAATAAATATCCCTAAATGTCACAGCACCGGTCAACCGGTTATTATTAGTAACATTCAACAGCGTAATATATTTGCGATACTGGTCATCGTTCAACACTGTTTTCATCAACTTCAAATTGCCGTAAACAGCTTTTTGCAATCGCTCCGCCTGACGTTTCGCATCTTTACTCAAACTGGCCTTTTGTTGCCCTATGAAATAGTCATTAATGTTATACACTTCATCCATTTGAGAAGGAGCCAAATTTAAGTAAGAACTCAATTTTCCAAATTCTACTACAAACGGTTCCTTATTACCATTTCCACTCACACATTGCGCTTTCGCAAAATTTACCGTGGCGCTAATACCTAGAATCGCCACTGCCATGATTAACTTCTTCATAACACCTAAAATTTACCTATTAAACGATCTATTTACAAAATAAACACCAATCTAAATCAAGATATCCCAAACATCCTCTTGCCTCCAGATGACCAATCCTTTTACTAAACCTTTAACCCATTTATATATAGTAACTCAGAGTAATATTAGCCCATATCTCGCTAATATACCTCCTTGTTTCTGTGACAAAGATGACAAATTATATAATAAGTAGTTTCACATTTTTGACGAAAGGGGAAAAACAGGGATTCAACACGAAAATAATAAAAAATGCCGGCTCTTGGTGAACCGACATTGATATTGAACGACTACTCTCGACTGACTATCCAAGACTTAAACTCGGATGCTTTATTTTTACTAACATATATACGCTCAGGTACTTCTATATCCAAAGTAACGAGTAAACGGCTATCAAACCAAATTGTTATGTCCTTCACGCTATCACGAGAGATGATGAATTGTTTATTCGCACGGATAAAATCAGCAGGATTTAAAGAAGAAACTATCTGTTCCAATGTTTTAGCATATGGATACGAATTACCACTCTTTAAATAAACATATGTAATCTTATCAGCTGTATAGAAACAAGACACATCTTTCAAGCTAATAGGCAGCAATTTATCCTTAACAGGAATCAGTAGCTTATCCTTGTATTTCGGAGCAGTAGACAACTGTGTTAATTGGGATAAATAATGGATGATATCTTGATGATTCCATCGGATAAACTTATCTAAGGCCCGTTTCAATTCTTCCGGTTTAATCGGCTTCAAGATATAGTCTATACTGTTTACTTTGAAAGCGTCGATCGCATATTGATCATACGCCGTAGTAAAAATGATCGGTGCCTCCACCTCTATCTGGTCAAAAATAGCGAAAGCGGAACCGTCCGATAAATGAATATCCATAAAAATCAAATCCGGCTTCGGATTGGCTTGCAGCCAACGAACCGTTTGATGGACACTTTCAGTATTCCCTATTATCTCCGCAGAAGCATCCAGACCGAGTATCATATCTACCAGATTCTCATAAGCGGCAGTCTCATCTTCTACAATCAATATTCTCATACAGTATTATTTAAAGGAAGATAGACCTTGAACATATGCCCATCGGATTCTACCCTTATTTGTTTATCCATTAACAATAAAAAACGGTTCTCCAAGTTATTCAGCCCCGTCCCATTGGTATCGGGAGGTGTCAACTTCGGATAAACAGGATTCGAGACGATCAATTCCATCCGCTCATTCAACTCAATCCGTATATCCATCCGGTGATCGCTATCTATAATATTATGTACCGCCACATTCTCTACCAACGGAAGCAAAGATAATACGGGAATCCGCAAGTCCCGCTGATTCTCCGGTACCTTGATCGTAAAAGTAAGCTTATTGGCGAAACGGACAACCATTACATGCTGAAAAGCTTCTATAAACGAAAGTTCTTCAGACAAAGGGACCAAACTTCTTTTATCACTTTGAAGAATGTAACGGAATATATCGGATAGCTTTGTAACATACAACAAAGTATTCTCGTCGTTTTTCTTCCGGATCAAGGAGGAGATTCCATTCAATGAATTAAAAAAGAAATGCGGATTTATCTGATTCGCCAAAGCATCGCAACGGCTCTGCAAGTTCTCGACACGCAAATTCTCGATCAATTGATCTTTTTCCCGTTGATCGTGATATAACATCTGTATATAGCCAATCAGGGTACATAACAATGCCAACACGATAAACTGGAAGATAATGATACTTAAGAAACGATCATAGCTAACCGTCAGATACGAGATCGATTTATAAATGATAAAGCCACCAAAAACAAATAAAGCATTCCGAAACAACCTCTCGAGGAAAGAGGTACAGCTTTCGTGCCTCAAGTTACTTTTCAACAAGAACCAAATAAGTCCCCAGAAATAAAGAAAACGGAATCCAAAGAAGAACAAAAACCCTTGATGATTGTCCGGAGCCAGATAACTCATGTCACACAAGATCCATGCCAAATTCGGATAGGCGATAAACACCGCGCAAACCAAACTGACCAACCCAGGTTTAGCCTTGACTACTGATATCTTTTCATCCAACGAACCCATACGATTGTATCTTTTTCACGGATACAAAGGAATAAAAAATCACTAACATCCTTCTCCAGTACACGAAGAAAGCGAAAAAAAAAGAGTTAAAGACGAATTATCCCCGAATGATCATCCTACCGGTATCCTCAGTACTTGACCCGGACGAATATCCGGACTTGACAGTCCATTCACTTTCAGCAAGGAAGAAGTGGTAACCCCGGGGTATTTCTTGGAAATCGAATAAAGCGAATCTCCCGATTTAACCTTATAAGAGACAAACTCCTTATTGGCGGAGGCCGACTTTTCCGTTGTTGTCGCGGTTGATTTCGCGGTCACGGTAGTTGATTTCGCCGGGGTCTTGGCAGCCGAGGCAAAAGCGACACCCCCATTATCTACATACAGTCTCAGCCGTTTCCCTTTCGCCACCCGGTTGGAGCCTAGTCCGTTCCATTTGCGGATATCTTTCGCCGTCACGCCATAGCGATTAGCGATCGTATAAAGATTCTCGCCACGCAATACCACATGGGTGATTTTCTCACGGGTCGCGCCGCTTGGTAAAGTGCCATTAGAGCTATTCGCGGGAATGCAATTCGCCAACAGCTCCTCGATCCGATGCGTATAAACCGTATCTTCTTTACCGATGAAAGCATAGGTTTCCGCCGCGGGTAACTTCAAAACCGAAGGGCGGATATTGCCCGGAACAATGTCTCTTTTATATTGTGGATTTAACGCACGCAATGTCTCAATATCTACGTGCAACAGATCCGACACCTGCTGCAAATGCAGGGCATTATTCACCATAACCGTATCCGTGGCTAATGGCAGGCTGGTTTGCATCGGGCAGATGTTATGCTCGCAATGATAATTCATGACGTAATTGGCGGCGATAAATAAGGGGAGATACGAACGAGTCTCTCTCGGTAAATACGGGAAGATATCCCAAAAGTCCGTCTTGCCACCCGAACGACGAATCGCTTTATTCACGTTACCCGGCCCGCAATTGTAAGAGGCCAACACTAAATTCCAGTCCCCATAGATGTCATACATATCCTTGAAATACTTACAAGCGGCCTCGGTCGCTTTCAAGGGATCCCGGCGCTCGTCCACCAAGCTGTTAATCTCCAAGCCATAGATCTTACCCGTAGGAAGCATGAATTGCCATAAACCGCAAGCGCCTACGCGAGAGAGGGCAACCGGGTTCAAGGCACTTTCCACAACGGCAAGATACTTCAATTCAATAGGCAAGCCATGCTCATCCAACACCTGCTCGATGATCGGGAAATAAAAATCTGCCATCCCCAGCATATACCGCACGAGATTTCGCTTACGCTCCGCATATAAATCAATGCAATCACGCACTATGTTATTATAGGGCAAAGCGATCACACTCGGTAGTCTGGACAGGCGATCCATATAAACCGAGTCCGGGAAATAAACATTCTCATCATCGTCATGGCAAAAGTCCTCTCTTTTTGAGAAATAGTGTACATGCCAAGTACGAAGCAAACTATCCACGTCCGCATCCAAGCTTTCCGGGATCAATCCGACCTCAGACTCCAGCGAGCTTAAGGTATCTTTTTCCTCTATTCGGGTCTCTCCCTGCGCATAGGCCCATGAGACCAAACCCTTTAAACAAATGAGTGCCAGCAGGTATTTTTTCATGTGATATCAGAATTTCAGACTGCAATTCAATCCGTAAGCACGAGGCGTGACACTCGTTTTCGGACTGACAACCGGCTCCAAATGCAAGGATAAATCCGGTGATATATCAAAATCGAACAACTGGGCATCCACGTAGGCATCCACGATGCTCAACGCATACACCCCGACCGTAATAATTATACTCAAGTCTCTGTATCGACGATAATAATCCTTCTGTCTTTTCAATTGATCCTTGAAATTGGAATCATGAATCGCCTCCTCAGGATCCATGGCAGTCAAGTCTTGCCAACTTTTGCTCCAAGCATCCGGATTTTCGAGATTCTTAGCGGCATCATACATGATATCCTTATAAGCCGTCGAATAATCCTTATAATTCTTATTATTCCAAGTCACGGCATACATACATCCCATCAAGCCACCGTAAACAATCGGTAATTTCCAATATTTCCGGTTATAGACCTGTCCCAGACCCGGTACCAAGGCGAACAAGACCGCTTTTGTCGGATTCGGCTTATAGGCCAGATTCATCTCCACTTCCGGTACACCCACCGAATCGGCCGCCATCAAGACAGCTTGTACGGTAGAATCCGGGGCAGCTGCCGCCGCGGAATCGGAGACTCTGGCCGGAACGACTTTCTCCGTCTTATCCACCTGCGCGTTACCCATCCCGGCATGGCACATGAATCCGATCAAAAGGAGTATGATTCGATTTCTCATTTCAACTTATCCAGTAATCCGATCAATTGCTCCAACTCTTCTTCCGTGGCGAAGGGAATCGTAATTTTACCCTTTCCCTTCTCGTCGCAAGTCAACTGGACTTTCGTATTGAAGAAACGAGACAAATGATCTTTCAGCAATTTAAACTCTTCCGGAAGGATCGACTTACGATCGGTTTTTTTCTTTTCCGGCAATTCCGGCCGTATACCCTCGGCTATATTACGCACCATCTCCTCCACGTTACGAACGGAGAGGCCTTGAGCCAATATCTGCTCATATAAAGCCAATTGGACCTCCGGATCATCCACCGGAATCAATGCCCGGGCATGTCCCATATCGATCTTCTTGTCCTTCAATCCCACCTGGATCTCGGCCGGAAGCTTCAATAAACGAAGGTAATTAGCGATCGTAGCGCGTTTTTTTCCAACCCTTTCGCTCAATCCCTCTTGGGTCAAGCCGTAATTGTCGATTAATTTTTGATAAGCCAACGCGATTTCGATAGAGTTCAAGTCCTCCCGTTGGATATTCTCTATCAGGGCCATCTCCACCACGTTCTCGTCGGCCGCCGTCTTGATATAAGCGGGAATACGCTCCAAACCCGCTTTAAGCGACGCGCGATAACGGCGTTCGCCGGAGATGATCATATATTGCTCGGGGCCGATTTCCTTCAACGTAATCGGCTGTATCACGCCTAACGAGCGGATAGAGGTAGCCAACTCCTCCAGGGTCTCTTCCTCAAAGACGGATCGAGGTTGCTCCGGATTAGGCTGGATCTTGCTTAACTCGATCTCACTGATAGACGATGAACCACCTGTCTTCAGGTCATCCATCGTAATTAACGCGTCTAATCCACGGCCTAGGGCCGATCTTTTTAATGCTGCCATAGTCCTTTATTTTTTTCAACAATCTCCTGCGCCAATTGCATATGGTTGATCGATCCTTTCGAATCCGCGTCGTACAGCAGGACGGGTTTACCATAACTGGAGGCCTCGCTCAACTTCACGTTTCGTTGGATCACGGTAGTAAACACCAGATCGCGGAACGGACGTTTCACTTCCTCATAAATCTGGTTCGCCAAACGCAGGCGGGAATCGTACATAGTCAAGAGGAATCCCTCTATCTCCAGAGCCGGGTTCAGTTTCGATTTGATAATCTTGATCGTATTCAACAGCTTACTGATACCTTCCAAGGCAAAATACTCGCATTGCACCGGGATGATCACCGAATCGGCGGCGGTCAAGGCATTCACGGTTATCAATCCCAAAGAGGGAGAACAGTCGATCAGGATGAAATCGTACTTCTCTTTCAGCGGTGTCAATATCTGCTTCAAGATCCGCTCGCGATTCTCCAAGTTCAGCATCTCGATCTCCGCTCCCACCAAATCAATATGAGAGGGGATGATATCCAGTCCTTCCACTTCTGTCGGTGTGATCGCACCGCTCGCATCCTCACCGTTCACCAAACATTCATAAATAGAAAGTTCTACATTACGTATATCCACACCCAGACCGGATGAGGCATTCGCCTGCGGATCAGCGTCTACGACCAGCACCTTTTTCTCAAGAGCGGCCAACGACGCGGCCAGATTAATCGTGGTGGTTGTCTTCCCGACTCCTCCCTTCTGATTTGCTAAAGCGATAATCTTTCCCATACTATACCCAATTGATTCGAGGGCAAAACTAAACATTAAAAACCGAACCAAACAGGGTTCAATCAAAACAATGCTTGTTTTGTTGATAAATCGCCCTAACTGTTGATAACTCGCGAATATAAGCAAAAAGCCCCGCCGAAGTACATCGACGGGGCTTTATCGTATGACCGGTCTCTTTCCTTACGGAAACTCGATCCGTTTTTCTACTTATTTAACGATCGCCTTAACAGCCTCTTCACCCTCAACGGCTACAGCTACGATACCGGCAGGTACAGCGATTGTAGCGTTATCGGAAGCAAGAACGGTCTCAGCGACTACCTTACCTAAGATGTTCGTGATAACAACGGACTTACCGGCGGCACCCTGAACGGTTACCGTACCGTTACCGGCTACTACGGATACGCCTTCTACAGAAACCTCACCGTTAGAAGTTACCATATCATCCTCCTCGGTCTTCTGGTATGCGTTGAAGATCAATGCACCGTCAGAACCCGTCTTAGCATCGGCAAACTTAGAATCACCGCGAGTCAATACCAAGCAACCGTTCTGCATCTTCAACCAAGCGGCATACTCAGGAGCGATTGAACCGAGAACTGCCTTGTCGTAACCGGCAGCAGCCTTACCGGCATCACCTGTAACAGCGGCATTAGCAGGCTCAGAGTAAATGTTAGACTCGAACAAGAACTCGTTCGCTTCGCCCTCTTCCGTCACAGCACCGGCCTTATCCGGATTTACATAACGGAACGACCAAGTTACGTTCTTGTGGTTGTCACCGGTCAAGTCAACGATAAAGTGAGTCAACTTATTGTCGCGATAGTTACTGAAGATCGTAGCGGTATCCAACTTAGCCGGCTCCAGCTTCTCGAAGCCATTTGTCAGGACTACCAAGCTATCACCAACCTTAATAGCCTTCACGAAACCTACGCGTGTGTAACCACCATCGATATCCATGTACGGAGCCTTGTATTTCTTAGCGATCACTGAGTCGGCGAAGCTTACCAAGTACTTACCGTAGGCGAAGCCTTCACGACCTTGAGTCGCGTGAGAACAATGCGCGGCATCAACTTTGTTACCTGCGTTATCATAGTGATTGTGCTCATACGTACAAGGAACAACCGAGATAGCGCCTTGATCATCACGAGCGACAGAGATCAAATATTGCGGTTTAACCAAACCCGAACCACGGTTAACCCAAGCTGTATCAACCGTAAACGCCAACTTACCTTTTGCCTTATCCTTGTCCCAGATACCTGCGTAATCAACCGCCTCAGTTGTCAAGTTCTCGTTCCACTCATCCATCAAGTATTCCTTACGGATCTTTTCAACGAAGATCAAGCTATCCGTTGAGTCATCCGTATTCTCGCCCAAGGCAGCGTTGTTGAAGTGACGATACAACGGGGTGTTGTCCGGAGCGATGGCGAACGCGGATGTACGAGTCTCACCCAATACCTGAGCTTTCAAGGTAGCGGTAGCATCGTAGTCAGATACACCAACCTTTTCTTGGGCAGCAGAAATGGTTCCAGTTGAAGTTGCCTCAACAATCGCATAATAGTGAATACCCTTGATATCATTATTCTCCTTGAAGTAAACAGAGTCAGCGCTTGTATTAGGATAGTGCTTGCTTAAGATATACTTGTCCTCAACAGCTCTATCGTGATTACGGAATGTATTTTCACCATCCATGATGATATACATTGTTCTTACCAGCTGAACCAAGCCCGGGATACGGCCCGTGATCTTCTTGTTACCTGCAACCTCAGGAGTCGGAGCATAACCATAAGCATGTTCTTTATAAGAGGACTTGATCGTGAAGGCCTTCTTACCATCCAATACATTCATCGTAGAGTCCTTAACACCGATGAACTTATCGTCTGCATACGGATGCCAGTAGTTGAATGTATACTTGTTAGTAATCAACTCGTCCTCCGTCAAGTGCTTGTAACCAATATACTTGTTAGTATAAATCTCCTTAGCGACAGGGATGAATTCCAATGAGTCGGTTGTTGCGATCGCAGAAACAGTAGGAAGTGCAGAAGCATACATATAGGAAGCACCTTCTGCCTTATTCAGCTGCATAGAAGCGGTGACAGTAGGGAACTCACGGTTGGTAGCCTTAACCGGAGAGATATTATTCTTATCGGTTACATTGTTCTTCAATACCACCCATTGATAAGCCGGCATATGATTAGCGTCCTGCAAATCCAAAGTTACCCATTCAGCAGAAGCACCGTTATTATGGATCGGAGAAGCCAAATACTTGTTATTCTTAGCATTCTTGATCAAATAAACGCCATCAGCAACCGTTGTCTTGGTTGTCTTAGCCGCTTCGCAGCCGGCGAAACCTAACTTGATCTGAGTGTTTTGCTTTTCAGCAACTGTCAAGATACGAACCTGATCCTTCAATAACTCTTGCAAAGACACATGATACCCATCAACAGTAGATTGAACTGTAGCAGACTTCCAATAGCCATCCGTCCCAGGCTCAGTATAAACTTGGTTCACCAAAATCTCTAAGCTATCTACAGAAGGTTTGTATTTAAACTTAAACTTGAACTGACTCGCCAAGTTTTTTACACCATCAAGGGTAATTTTACCAATAGAATCCGCCGCAGAAATAGGCTTTGCCACAGCTTGGCTCTTTTGGAGCTCATCATATTTCAAATTACTCCAATTATAGGCCAAAAACTTGCTGCCACCGATTGCATTCGTATAAGCAGTATCCACATACAGATAAGAGGAGTCTGTATTCAATACATAGAAATAACCAGCTCCAGCGTCCTCAAGCAAGATTTTCTTTGCATTGAAAGGATTAACAACTCCTTCGCCCTTTACATCTTTATCAAAGGTCAACGCAACACCAGCCTTGCTATCTTGGGTGCCAAATATGGAGTTGAAATCATCCTTATTAGAGATTGTAATTTCAGCAGCTTCAACCAATTCAAACTCAGTAAAGACAGAAGGATCGGCTTTCTCAGCACCAACTTTAACCATCTTTACATCACTACCAACTACTTTCAAACCGATCACAGAGTCATTCGTGAAATAGGAATAAATCACAGACTTCACAACGCCATTCTTAAATGTCGGAGAGAATTTCCATCCGGAAAGATCACCACCAACAACCGCATCTACAGGACTCGACTCAGCAGCCGCCTTACCCGCGATCGTACTAATGTCAAGACCTAAGAATTTTCCGATCTTGTTTGTGAAATCATACTTGGGATTTTGTCCTTGGTTCTCGGCATCAACCGTTACACACCACATCGTACCTCCTAAGTTTGCGGAGCTGTGAGGAAGCATTTGGATTTGGTCATTACCGCTTGCGTCTTCCGTAATACTCAAGAACTCAGAGCCAGCCTTAAGCTGATAAAGTCCGCTATTCGCTCCTTCATTCAGTTTAATCTGCGCATTAACCGACACCGCACTCAAAAATGCGGCACCAGCCAAAAGAGTAGAAAACTTTTTGTTCATAACTAAATAATTTAATATTAATACTAAAGTGTAATAAGCTCATTCATTGGGCTGCCCTCACAAAACCACATCCACGGCAGCCGATTTTATCCATCGCTTGCAAAGGTACGCGTTTCTTTGATTCGCGCAAATCTTCCCTATTATTTTTTTGTCAGCATATACGCTTTCTTATCAATCAAATAGGCTATTCATTACAAAACTACCGATTATAAAGACAAACCATCTCTCATTCACTGCCGCGACACCTGTTTTCAAAAGCGACCTCCTTAAACGCGTAGCGGCGGATGCTTCCATCCCGCAACGCCAGCAAAAGATGGCCCGTTGATTCTATATCATGAACGCAAGCCTCGAACTCGCCGGCCTCATCCCGATACGCATGATAGCCCTCCCCCCTGTACAAGGCAGATCGATAGCGGGTACGGATCTCCTCGTATTCCCCTTGGAGGAGAGACAGATAATAGCGATAGAATATGGAGCGGAAACGATCCAGGACCTCCTCTCGATCCACCTCCTTGCCGATTATCTGCAACAGGGAGACCGGATTCGGGGCATCGCCGCGGAACAGCGCCTGATTCAAGTTTATGCCAATCCCGATGATGGAGCAGTACAGGTGCTGCCCCGACAGGTCGTTCTCGATCAACATCCCGCAAATCTTCTTATCGTTCCGGTAAATATCATTCGGCCATTTCACGGTGATATGATCCGTATATACGTCCAACGTCTCTTTCACGCTCAACGCCGCTATCTGGGAAATCAAGAACTGCCGGTTTGCCGGGATACACGTCGGATACAAGACCGCGCTAAACGTCAGGTTCTTTCCCGCCTCAGACTCCCACACATTCCCTATCTGGCCGCGCCCCGCCGTCTGGAAATCGGCGACTACGACACTTCCCTCCGGAAGCGGCTCCTTGCCGATCAGCGCGCGGAGCAGGCTATTCGTGGAAGCGGTTTCCGCCACACGCAAGACGCGGGGAGATTCATGATCAAAGCTCATCCCTATAATCCTCCCTTATTCTCTTTGGCAGTTTCGCGATCACCTCCCGGTAAGAGTGGAGGATCCAGCGCTTAACCGCCTCGTCCTCCATATCCCGGTCCAGATAAATGCTATTCCAGTATTTCTTGTTAAAATGATAGGCCGGCTCCACCGCCGCGTAACGTTCGCGCAACTCTTCCACATAGTCCGTACCGCATTTCAAGGCGACATGAGGCTCCTCCGCGTCCAAGGGAAGCAGCAGGAACATCTTATTCTCCACCTTAAAGACCAGCGATACCTCATCGAACGGGAAACACTCGGTGACATTCCTCAGGGAAAGGCAGTATTCGCGTACTTCTTCTATATTCATAACGTTTACCTTAATTTAATGGCAAGGCGCGTAGAAAGCATCTTCGATATGGTCGATCAGGAAACCCGTCTCCTTCTTGATCAAGGTCACGATATCAAAACGGACCGGTAAGTCTCTGTTAAAATAACGGGCGTAGGCATCCGCGGCGGCGACGATCCGCCGGATCTTCTTGGCGTCTACCGCGTCTTCCGGCGAAAGCAGGAAATCCTCAGAACGAGTCTTCACCTCCACCACGACCAACACATCGTCTTTGACCGCGATAATATCCAGTTCATAATGATGCCAATGCCAATTGGTATGCAACACGTCGTATCCATGCCTCACCAGATAGGCACGAGCCTCAGACTCGCCTTCCCGCCCCATGTCGTTTTGTCTTGCCATCGCGTTCATTCGCGCAAATATAGCCATTTTCTTTGTTATTCGGCCATTCACTCGTACATTCGCGACCGTATGCGAGAAGAACGTAAATATTCACCGGCGCAACCCCATCATCCGAGGGTACACAAAGTGACCTTTATGCTGAATGACGAAGAGCATAAGGCGGTGAAGCGTTATCTTTCACGCTACAAGATCAGGAACAAGTCCCGCTGGTACCGGGAGACGATCCTTTCTCACATCCTCAAGACCTTGGAGGAGGATTATCCGACGCTTTTTAACGAAAACGAGATGAGGAGATGAATCCGTTCGATGACGAATACTTCATGCGGCAAGCGCTGGCGGAAGCCCGCGCGGCGGCGGCGGAGGGTGAGGTTCCCGTGGGAGCCGTCATTGTCTGCGACGGCCGGGTCATCGCGCGGGCGCATAACCAAACCGAATGCTTGAACGACGTGACCGCGCATGCCGAGATGTTGGCGATTACGGCCGCCGCCGGAGCCTTGGGCGCGAAATACCTGACCCGTTGCGGCCTGTACGTGACCGTGGAACCCTGCGTGATGTGCGCCGGCGCGATCGGATGGGCGCAACTAAGCACGATCGTATACGGGGCACCCGACGCGAAAAGAGGGTTCTCCCAATTCGCCCCGCGCGCCTTCCATCCGAAGGCGGTTATCAAGAAAGGAATCCTGGAAAAAGAGTGCGCGGAGGAGATGCGGCGTTTCTTCGAGCAAAGACGCTAAGCGTCATTTGACCTCCTCGTAATCCACATACTCTCCTTCGTCCTTGGCGAATATCTTCCTGCGATGGACGTAGGGGGAGGGGTCTGCCGCGCCCTCGTCGTCGCGGGCGGTGGCGCGACGTCCGGAAGTATCGCGGTTGGTCTGACGACGTCGCTCTCCCCCGCGCGCGCTGTTTCCGCTACCCAAGAAGAGGTTCTTGATGGTACGCAAGATGGAGAAGCCCATCAGAAACACCAACAGGACAAAGAAAAAGAATATTACAAACAGAAATTTAAACATAAGCCGATACTTAAATGGTTCTTTATATCACAAACACAAAGGTACAAATTCTTGTTTATCCCCTTTTGTTAAAAATAGACAAGACGATATACAGCAGAATGGTCCCGGAGATTCCCAGGCATCCCCACAACGCCACGAAAACGACGGCGCCGGCGATGAGCAGGTAACGAAGCTCGTTACCCCTCCACGCCAAGGATTTCACCTTCAGCGAGAACATCGGTATCTCGGACACCAGCAGCCAGGAGGAAACGAACGCCAGGAGAACCGTCAGCGACACGAACAAGCCCTCATTCGCGTGGACGACCGGCAGGACCGAGTAGCCCGCGGAAGCCCAGAACAGGGCATGCGCCGGAACCGGCAGGCCGATAAACGAGGTCGTCTGCCGCTCGTCGATATTGAACTTCGCCAAGCGCAAGCCCGAGAACAGGGGGATCACGAAGGCCAGGTAAGGGATATACGCGCTCCAGGCGCCGAAGGGCAAAGCCTTGGAGGCCTCTCCCAGCAACCAATAGACCACCATGCCCGGGGCGAGGCCGAAACTTACCATATCCGACAAGGAGTCCAATTCCTTTCCCATCGGCGAGTAGGCCTTCAGCAGACGGGCGGCGAAGCCGTCGCAGAAATCAAAGACCGCGGCCAGGATCACCCAGCCCAACGCGGATGAGAGATCGCCGCGCAGCGCCATCACGCTGGCGACACAGCCGGACAGCAGGCTCAGGCAGGTAATCGCGTTGGGAATATGTTTTCTTACACTCATTTTGACAAACGGGCTATGGGCGTTTGATTGCCGGTTACTTTTTGATCCATCTCGATCAGCACCTCCGTCCCCACCGGCAGGAAGACATCCACGCGGGAACCGAATTTAATGAAGCCCATCTGCTCGTCCACATGGCATTTCTCTCCCGGCTTGGCATAGGTGACGATGCGGCGCGCCATCGCCCCGGCGATCTGGCGGGCCAGGACATCCACGCCGTTCCTCGTGGTGATCACGACCGCCGAGCGCTCGTTCTCCGTGCTGCTCTTCGGCAGATAGGCCGCCATGAAACGGCCGCTCTGGTGGGAGACCTGCTTCACGGTACCGTTTACGGGAAACCAGTTGGCATGTACGTTGAAGATCGACATGAAGATCGATATCTGCAGGCACTCCCTGTGAAGGACCTCGTTCTCCATCACCTCCTCGATGGCGACGATCGTACCGTCGGCGGGAGCGATCACCAAGCCTTCCGAATCGTACGGGAAGCGGCGGAAAGGACTGCGGAAGAAGTTTAGCACCAACAGGAACAATCCGGCGGAGACGGAAGCGACCGAATAAAACGGCATACCCTTACCGGCCGTGTGGTACAACGTCATATTCGCGATGAATAGGATCGTGAACAACGTAAGCAGCAGACCGGTTCCCTCTTTATGTACTTTCATTCCTCTTTGACTCTGTATCGTTTTATACTTTTTTTACTAAGAATCTGCAAAAGTATTCATTTTTGCCGAATATCAAAAAAATATCACCCATTCACCGCCTCTATTTTACCCAGCGCCACGTACCAGAGGTATCCGTCGACCCGCTCGAAACCCATCTCGCGGATCAGCCGCAGGTAGTTTCTCACCTGCTCGGGATAGCGCTTGTCTTGCCGTTCGCCGAACTTGTAATCCACGACCGTCACCCTGCCCGCCTTTATCATCACCCGGTCCGGGCGTCTCGACAGGCCCTTCCCGAACAGGATCTCCACTTCGTTCAAGACGCGGGCGGAGCCGTCGTACCAGGCCTTGACCTCCTCCGCGCGCAACAACTCCGCCAGGCGGCCGACCAGCGCCGCCGCCTCCTCGCGGCCGATCACCCCGGCCACCCGGTAACGCTCCACCGAGGCGGGGATATCCTCCGGCGTGCGGATCCGGCTCAATATCTCGTGCAGCAAGGCGCCCTGCTTCCGCCGGGCGTTGTCGAAGAAGAAGCCTTTCCCGCGCAGGCGCAACCGCAGGCGGCCGTCCGGGGGGACGGAGCGCAGGCGGCTCATGGGGATCTCCTCGGGAGCGGCGCCGGAGGCCTTGTCCGGATCCGGATGCCACCATTCCCCCCGCTCAAACGTATCCGCCTCGATCTCCGCCTCCACTCCCGCCCAGAGCAGGTCGGCGATGGAGGCGATCTTCTCGACCTTGCCCGCGTCGTCGATCTTCCGCGGGCGGGGGGCGCATACGATCAGCTCCTCTTTCGCGCGGGTAAAGGCGACGTAGAGGGTGTTCAGGTTGTCGATGAACGCGTGCAGGCGCTCCCGGAAATAATCCTTGGCGAAGATCGTCCGCCCCAGGATCGGCCCGTAGCGGACGGGCACCAGGCGCAGGCGGTCGAAGGGTCTCTCCTCCGGGTGGCACCAGAGGATGACGGGCTTCGTCGGCTTGTGGTCGATCTCCCAATCCGCGAAGGGAAGGATCACGACCTTGAAGCCCAATCCCTTGGACTTGTGTACGGTCAGGACGCGGATCGCGTTCTGCCCGTCCGGGGTGGCGATCGTCTTGCGGCAGCCCGTCTCGTCCCACCATTTCAGGAAGCGGCTCAAGTCCGCGCTCTCCTTTTGGGCGTACTCGGCGACCAGGTCGAGGAAGGCTTGCGCGAATACCTGCTCCGTTTCCGGGAAGCAGGCGGAGAAGTCGCGGAAGAGCCCCTCGGCCAGCTCGTACAGGGATTGCCGGGACAGGGGGAGGAGGTTTTGGAGGGGCGGCTCGTCGTCCGCCTCGCGCGCGCCGAACCGCCCGGTCAGCACCTGGTAGGCGTAGCGCGCCCGCTTCCGGCACGTCGGGTCCTCCGGATCGCGCACGCAGCGCAGCAGGGCGATCAGGAAACGGACCGCCGGGGAGCGGCTCACGAACAGGGCATCGTCGGAGATGATGTCGTAGCGGTAGCGGCCGGACGGATGGGCCTCCTTGTAGGCCAGCAAGGTATCGGCCACGCGCGCGCCCTCTTGGTTGGTGCGCGCGAGTATGGCGATCTCCTTGAGCGCGTAGCCGTTGTCCTGCAGGCGCTCCAAGATGGCCGGCAGGCGCTCCATCGCCTCCTGCCTCCAGTCTTTCTCCGCGTCGCCGGAGAGGAACTCGATCCGCACGTGTCCCTCCTTCTGCCGCAGGGGGGGCGGTACGCGCTGCCGGCTCCGGTCGTAGGCGTCGGTGATCTTCGCGAGGAAGGGGGCGCGCGCGGACGCGCTGAGCGAGGAGCTCTCCAGCGCCTCGTTGTAGAGCGCTTGCAGGATCGCCGGGGCGGCGGTGAAGAAGGCGTTGTTGAAGTCCACGATCCGGCGGCAGCTTCGCCAATTGTCCGCCAGGGTCTCCTCGCGGCTCTGCTCCGGCCTGAAATCGGCGCGGACGCGCTCGTCCAGCAGCGTCCAGTCCGAGTTGCGGAAGCGGTAGATGCTCTGTTTCACGTCGCCGACGATCAGGTTCGTCCGGCCATTCGCCAGGCTCTCCGCCACCAGGGGGCGGAAGTTGTCCCACTGCATGCCGCTGGTGTCTTGGAACTCGTCGATCATGTAGTGGTCCACGCGCGTACCGGTCTTCTCGTAGATGAAGGGGGCGTCGCTGCCGCGGATGACCTTGTTCAGCAGCTCGGTCGTATCGGCGATCAGCAGGATGTTCTTCTCCTCGCGGTAAGCGGCGATCTG
Organism: Parabacteroides sp. ZJ-118; assembly: GCF_011038785.1. Taxonomy (GTDB): domain Bacteria; phylum Bacteroidota; class Bacteroidia; order Bacteroidales; family Tannerellaceae; genus Parabacteroides. Next base: position 152,716 of record NZ_JAAKDT010000002.1, on the reverse strand, counting down.
GCGGGAGATGTCGGTCAGGATCCCCAGCGTGTAGGAGTAACGCACGATCTGGCGGGCCGTGTGATAGGCCGTCAGGTCGGCGAAGAGGGAGACGACGCGCTTCACGCAGGCGTTCAGCCCCTCCGCGTAGGCGCGGCCGATGGCCTGCCGCAGGTCGGGCGGCGTCGAGCGGGTGGTATAGGCCTCGGGGTGGTCCGCCAGCGCCCGGAAGGTGGCTGTCGGCTCTTTCATCTCGCCGCCCGCCAGCCGCTCGAGGTAGAAAAGCGGGGAGCGGCTTCCTCCCTTGAAGTCCGCGGGGCTGAGGCCGGAGCGCTTGAGCAGCGCGGCGCCCTCCTCGCCGAGGCGCCGCGCCTCGGCCTCCGCGGAGCGGATGATGGCGTACAGCTCCTGTTTGTAGGCCTCCAGGGCCTGCTTGTCCGCGATCGCCTCGCCGGCCTCCTCGCGAAAGGCCCGGTAACGCTCCTTGAAAAGCTCCCGGCCGAGCGAGAGGATGTCTTGCCGCAGGCTCCAGCCGCCTCCCTCCTCGATCTTGTCCGCGGCGAAACGCAGCAGCCAGCCCAGCAGGTCCTTGCTCTCGGGCTTCTCCAGGTCGGCCAGCAGGCGATCGATCGCCTCGGTCAGGACCCGTTCCTGGTCCATCTCGATGCCATAGCCGCCCGGCAGGCCGATCTCGCGGGCGAAGGCGCGGGTGGTCTGCTGGAAGAAGCGGTCGATCGTGCTGATATTGAAGGCGGAGTAGTCGTGCAGGATCGCGACCAGGATCTTCCGGGCCTGCTCCCGCGCCTGCGGCTCCGTCAGGGAATAGGCGGCGGAGAGCGGCCGGAGGTAATCGGAGGGGCGGCCGGAGGCGAGGTGGTACAGCTCCCGGACGATGCGGCTCTTCATCTCGTCCGTCGCCTTGTTCGTGAAGGTGACGGCCAGGATCCGGCGGTAGGCGCCCGGCCGCGAGAAGAGCAGCGCGAGGTACTCCCCGGTCAGCTTATGCGTCTTGCCCGCCCCGGCGGAGGCTCTGTAGATGGTCAGCATGGCGATCGGGGGGGATTAGAGGATACGGCTTTTCGCGTAGCCCTCCTTCCGGAGGATCTCCAACACGCCGGCGCGCAGGTCGCCTTGGAGGAGGATCGTCCCCTCCTTGGCGGAGCCGCCTACGCCGCACCGCGTCTTCAGGAGCTTTCCCAGGGCGGCCAGGTCCTGCTCCGCGCCGCGGAAGCCGGTGATCAGGGTAACCGTCTTGCCGCCCCGGTTGCGTTTGTCCAGGGAGACGCGCAAGGCCTGTTTCTCTTTCGGCAGGGTCGGCTCCTCCTCCGCCTCGCCGGTATCGTACGTAAAATCGGGATTGGTGGAGTACATCACGCCCAATCGCGCTTTCCAGTCGTTCGTCTTCATAGCGTTCTTCTCTTTTAGCGTCCCAAAGATAGGAATTCTCGCGGGAAATCCGTAGCTTTGGGACATTGTTAAACCATTAAAACAGTTTACCTATGAACAAGAAACTATTTTTTATCTGGAGTATCTGCCTGCTGGCTATCGTGCCGCCGCTGGCGGGATGCGACAAGGAGAACGAGGAGGGAGAGGAACTAATCGTCGTGGAAAGATTCGAGGGGACGGATGGCATGAAAGGCGAGAGGATTCTCTTCGAGCTGGAAGACGCGCCAGCGATCGTCCTGCAAAACGACTCATACGAGGAATACGCGCTTATCGGCCTGGAGAAAACATGGAATTACACGTATCGCACCCCCTCGTTGATAGGAGTATCCAAGAAGCGATTGGGCATTGACGATCTCCCACCTCAGACTGAGATACGGGTATCTTTGTCGATCACCAATGTGGAACGAAACGTAGAGGCGAATATTTTTCCGATGGATCATTCTTTGGATCCCATAAGAAAAGCCTATTTGAAAGCTATTAGCATTCGTGAATAACTTGAAAACGCGTTCGCGCGTCCTTATCCGCGCCGGCAAGGACGGAGGTTTTTCCTACAGTATTCCATCCGGCTAAAACCTTCGGTCGGACAACACAAATTCCGTTCTACAAGCTTGAAATCTACAATCCGACAACGCGAATCCCGTTTTCCGATGGCGAAAGCTACGATTCGACAACGCGAATCCCGTTTTTTGGTGGCGAAAGCTGCGATTCGACAACGCGAATCCCGTTTTTTGATGGCGAAAGCTGCGATCCGACAACTTTTTTCGTACTTTTACGCGGGAACGGATCGGATCAAGCGACCGTTTTGACAAATACAAGACATCCTATGAGTACTTTTTACGACCGAGTAGAGCAGATCGCGAGACACGAGGGGCTGATCATGGCCGACTTCCTCCGGCGTTGCGGCATCTCCTATTCCACGCTCCGCTCCGCGCGCTTCCGGCGGCACGACCCGAGCCTGGAGACCCTCCGCCGGATCCTCAGCGCCTTCCCGAGGGTACGGACGGAGTGGCTGGCGTGGGGAAACGGGGAGATGCTCTCTCCCGCCGGCCCCTCGAAAGAGGTGGAGAGCGAAAAGATAACCCGACTGAGACAGCAGGTAGAGCGGCTGAAGGAGCTGTTGCTGGAGAAAGAGCGGAGGATCATCGAGCTGGAGATCGATCGGGAGCGGTAGGGCGCTGGATCAGCACCGTGGCGTAGGCCGAGATTCCCTCCTGCCGCCCGGTGAAGCCCAGCTTCTCGGTGGTCGTGGCCTTGATGGAGATATCGGCCTCGTCCGCGTCCAGCACCTCGGCCAGTGTCTTCCTCATCCGCGGGATATGGGGATTCAACCGCGGGCGCTCGGCGCAGACGGTGGCGTCGATATTGCCCAGCTCGTAGCCCGCCTCCCTCAACAGCCGCATGGTAGCCCGGAGCAGGAGCTTGCTGTCGATATTCTCGTAGGCGCCGTCGGTATCCGGGAAATGGTAACCGATATCCCGCAGGCCGGCCGCTCCCAGCAGGGCGTCGCAGATGGCGTGGATCAGCACGTCGGCGTCGCTGTGCCCCAGCAGGCCCAGCGTATGCTCGATCCGGATCCCGCCCAGCCACAACTCCCGGCCCGGCACCAGGGCGTGTACGTCATAACCGAAACCTACGCGTATCTTCATGCCCGTCTTATCGGAAAAGGTTCTTGATTCCATCCATGTCGAACGAGAGGGAGAAGCGCAGCGTCTGGTCCAGCGGGTTGCTCTGCACGGTGCTGATCAGATAGGCGGCGTCCAGCTGGAAAACGCTCATGCGGAAACCGGCGCCGACCGAGAAGTACTGGCGGTTTCCCTGGTACTTGTTCTCGTAGTAGTAGCCGCCGCGCACGAAGAATTGCTGGTTGTAGTTATACTCCAGGCCGATGGAGGCCATGATCTCCTCCAGCTCGCCCTTGAAGCCGTTGGGCGAGTCGCCGAAGGACTTGAAGATACCCGTGATCGGAGACATGTTGTTGTACTCGTCGTATTTCTCCCGGTAAGCGGCCTCATCCTCGGGAGTCGTGCCCTCCTGGATCGGCTCGGAGGGGACCAGGTACTTGCTCAGGTCCAGGTAGAGCCCGATCTGGTTGTAATCGTCGATCGGGTAGAGCAGGCCGGTCCCGATCTTCAGCGTCGTGGGCAGGAACTGGTTCGTGTTGCCCCCGTCGTAAGAGACCTTCGTACCGATATTGGAGATGTTGAAACCGAAGCTCCACAGGCACTCGCTATTCCCCAGGATCACGTATTTCTCCAGGTAGCCGGCGATGTCGGCGGCGAACGCGTTATCCGGCACCATATCGTCGTCCGACGAGGCGCCCATGTCCGAGCGGATGTAGCGCAAGGCGACCGCCATGGAGAACAGGTCCGACAGCTTGCGGCTGTAGCTGACGTCGAAAGCCATCTCGTAGGGATTCAGCAGGAGCTGGTTGCCGAGCCCGCCGTCGCGGTTTTCCTGCACCTCGCCCAGCGAGAAATAGCGCAACGAGGCCCCGACGGCCTGCATGTCGGAGTCGCCCAGCTTATAATAGCCGGCCAGGTAGGCCAGCGCCACGTCGTTCACCAACTTACGCAGCCAGGGCGTGTAAGAGAGCGCCACGCCGGCCTTGCTGTAGCTGAAAGCATACTTGGCGGGGTTCCAGTACTGGGCGTTCACGTCCGGCGTAGTCGCCACGCCGTTATCGCCCATGGAGCCTCCGCGGGCGTCGGGCGCGATCGACAAAGAGGGTATCGCCGTATTGATCGGGGCGAATTTATGCTTGATATCGTCCGCGCCTCCCTGGGCGTACGACGCCGTGAACGCCGTCAGGAAACCGAAAACCGCCAGAAACAGGCGGAACCTTGAAACTCTTACCATATATTCCATTCTTCTCATATTCTATGCTAAACCAACCTTTTACATCCATCCTCCCGGGGGGCGGGCGACCGGGGCACCTTCCTCCCCACGCTCACTTCTCCCCCCCCGTGCTTACTATAAACTCATTACCCGCTACTTTATTGTGCGAGAATGATTAATTTATTCGCCTTCGTCGCCTCCCTCGAGCCATTCGCGCGAATGGCCGCCCGATAGAGATAAACCCCCGGGCGCAACCGCCTGCCGCCGTTATCCGTCAGGTTCCACGTCACGACATAGGCCTTGAAGCCCTCGGAGGAGCCGCTCCGCTCCGTGCTCCACAGCAGCCTGCCGGTCCGGTCGTAAACCATCACCGTCACCCGCAGCTCCGTCTCCGGTCGATCGTGGCGCAGGTAAAACTCCACCTGGTCCCGCGCCGGGTTCGGGGTAGCGTACAGCTCGACCAGGTTCGGCCTCAACCCCTCCACCACCTCAAAGGCGAAGGTATGGGTCGTCGAGTTGTTCAAGATATCCCACACCTTGAACTCGGCCGTGTGCAGGCCCGGCTCCAGCTCGGGGATGGAGAAGCGGACCAGCCCCTCCCCCTCGCGATCGGGCGACAGCGCGTAGTCGTTGTTCAAGTTGTAGCTCCGCGAAGGCATGCTGTCGATCGTCAGCATGATATCATGCCCCACGCTGCTGCCCGTCAGGTTCACGCCGCTCTTGTCCCACAGCCTGGCCGCGAAGTAGGGCGTCGCGTTCACCGGACCGCCCGCCACGAAGCTCGAGTCGTTCAAGTAGATCTGCCGGATCTCGGGGCCGATCGTATCGGTCTCCGCGCGATCGGCGGTACCGCCTACGACGTAATTCAAGAAAGAGCCCTGCGCCTCGTGCCCGTTAACCGCGTCGGAGGCGTAGAGGTTCAGCTTCCCCGGCTCGTTCGAGTAGGAGATGTCTTTCGGCACCGTGAAGGAGAAACGGAACGTTCCCCGCCGCACCGAATCCTCCCCGATATAGAGCGCGTTCGGGTAATCCGTATACGAGAAGCGGACCGTGTCGCCCTTTTCATCCGTGTTATTGCCCAAGGTCGTCAGCGCGGCCCGGCTATCCAGCACCGTAGCCTGCAGGATACCGGTAAAGTCGCTCGCCCGGCCTCCGCGCGGATCCACGATCTCCCCCTCCACCGTCAGTTTCTCCAAGGCTTTGAAGGTAAAGGGCTCGTCCGATACGGCCCGGCCGTTCACGGCGGTCACCCGCGCCCGGTACTCCGGGTAGGAGATCCGCAAGGCGGGATCGCCGATCAGGATGAAATTGAGCTTGTTCACCCCGGAGAGCTTCCGCTTGGTCGCCATCAGGGCCTCGCCCAGCGTGCGGGCCCGCCCCTTGTCCTCCCGCTCGAACAGATCGCGGTAGAGCTCCTTGTTCAAGGCCGCGTTCGCGCTGGACACGACCACGCGGGTCGTCGTGAACAGGGCGATACCGCCACTCGCGGCGTTCAGGAAGACCGACTCTCCCGCCGAGGTGTTCACGTCGTCGAAACGGGTAAAGTCGCACGTGGCCGTCACCCAGACCGGCAGCCTCGGATAGGCCGATTGCTGGATATCCGCCTGCGTCCACACATACTCGTCGGACCAGGCGGTCGTATTCCCATGGCCCGTATAATTGATCAGCAGCTGGCCCCTCTTCAGCAGGTCGGCGATCCGATTACGCACGTCCGGATAGGTACCGCTGTTATCCCGCTTGAAGGCGTCGAAATAGACCTTGTTCGTCAGGAAAGCCTCCTGGTTCTCCTCGATAAACCGGGCCAGCTCGTCGGCTTGTCTCGCGTGATCGCTCGTGTAGTGATCCGCGTTGTTACCGTCGTCCGCCACGAAGGTGATCTGGTTTTTCCAGCGGCCCCTGTCCCGGTTCCGCATATAGCCGATCACCTTATCGACCATCCGGGCAGCCTCCGCCACCGTCCGCACGGGGAAGCGACCGACCCCTACGCACAGGCTGTTCGTCCGGGTAAGCGCCTCCTCGGACACATCCTCCAACAGCCCGTAATAATCGTCGGTCACATACGAGAACTCCGAGGGATGGAACGACGCTGAATACTCAAACAGGGAGGCTCTCGACTGATAGGTCAGCAACAGATGGTCTCTCGCTATATTTTTCACGTCCGGGCAGATCCCCCGGTTGTCGTAAATCCCGTCGCCAAACAACAACAGGTACTTGGGAGCGCTCCCGGCGGACGCGCTACGATCGTAGAACATTTTCAGGAACCGGCGGTAGGCGGTCGCGTCGGGCGTACCGCTCGAGAACTCGTTGTAGACCGACTGCGGATCCACCACCTCCACGGTCAGCCCGTCGGTCGCGCGGTGCTCCTCCGCCAAGCGTTCCGCCTGCGTCCGGAAGGCTTTCGCCGCCAGGATGATCATCTCTTTCTGCGCCAAGCCATGCAGGTTCTGGTTCTCCACCTCGCCGACCACCTCCGGGGAGGCAAACTCCTGGTCCGTCTGTACCAAGACGAACTCCCGCAAGGCACCGGCCGGGATGGAGAAGGTAAGCTCGGAGCCATTCCACTCCGCCTCCATCCGCTTCACCCGCCGGGCGTCCGTCACGTCGAAGACCAAGGTATGTTCGTTCGCGCCTTGCGCCACGAACCGGGAGACATTCCCGATAGAGGCGACGCTGCGGAAAAAGGTGTAGGCCCCGTATGGCCGCAAAGCCCGCTTGAAATGCAACCGCACGTAGTTCAGCCGCACATTGCTGTGGAAAGCGGAGTTATACGAGACGACCACGCTGTTCTTCTCGCGCTTCTCCCCCTTCCAGACCGCCGTGCCCACGCCTTCCAGCGCCTTCACGTATTCCTCCCGGTTCGAGCGGATCGAGACGTCCAGCACCTGCGACTGGTTGATGCTCAAGGAGGCGACGCCCGTGCCCGAGGGGACCTTGGATACGAAGCTCATGGTTACCTTCGCGTCTTCATTCGTGATCCCCGGGATCGAGGAGAATGTCGACAGGGTCCGGGGGGTGGCTCCGCTGAAATCCTCCCCATACAGCTCCCGGCCCGATTTCGCCAACGAGACCAGTTCCTGCTCATGCACCAGATAATCGTCGTAAGTCGTGATCCGGTTCGTGGCGCCACTCACTTGAGCCGCGGCGGTCATCTCGTCCGTCGGGGTGGCGTCGGTCACGAAGTAATAGCCGTGCGACGCATAGGGATTGTTCGTATGCACGAATGTCCGGCTCGACGCGTCGTAGGCCCATTTCACCGGCCCTTTCCCGTAAAATAACAGGTACTCCTTCCCGCGCCAGACCGGGGTGGAAGGGAGATCATCGATATACTCCTTGCTGAAATCCTCCTCCAAGGGCCATCCTCCGTAGCCGTGGACGGAGACTTTGGACGGATCCGGGAAACCCATGTCCCTCAGATCCGCGTAGGATAACTTGTAGATCCCGGTCTTACCCACCCGGATCTTCACCCATCTCCCCTCCGATAACAGGGACCTGGAAGCGTAACGGCTGCCCTCCGCCCAGGCATGCGGGCCCAGCAACAAGCCGATCAGGCATATATATATCAATCTTCTCATCTCACATAAAAATCCAGCAGCTTCCGCTCGCCGAGGTATCCCTCCAGATGATCGCCGATCTTCACGGGACCTACGCCGGCGGGTGTACCGGTATAAATCAAATCGCCCATTTTCAGCGTAAAGAAGCGACTTACGTACGCGATGATCTTATCTACCGGAAACAGCATCTCCGAGGTGTTGCCCGCCTGTACCTCCGAGCCGTTGATATCCAGATGGAACGGAAGCCGGTTTACATCCCCCGCTTGCTCCAGCGGGATAAACGTCCCGATCGCGGCCGAATGGTCAAACGCCTTGCTAATCTCCCACGGCAGCCCGCGCCCGCGCAACTCGCGCTGCAAATCCCGCGCCGTGAAATCAATACCGACCGTCACCTCTTGGTAATAACGATGCGCGAAACGCTCGGCGATATTCTTTCCCAGACGGTCGATCCGTACCACGATCTCCGTCTCATAGTGAACTTCCGACGAGAAATCCGGAATAAAAAAGGGTTTCCCATCTTTCAACAAAGCGGAGTCCGACTTCATGAAAATAGCAGGCTCCGATAACTCTAACGAATGATGCAGCTCTTTATTGTGAGCGGCATAGTTCATTCCAACGGCGATAATCTTCATATCTTAGTGATTCATTGCGTTCAACCGATTAAACATGACCGCCAGATGCGCGTACATGGAGGTGTTCTGTACCACGATCTGCTCCGGCACCCGTATGCGGAACGGGGTAAAATTCCAAAGCGCCTTGATCCCTCCCCCGATAATCCGGTCTGTCACCTCCTGCGCTTTCTCCACCGGCACGGTGATCACCCCGATCGTAGCGCCATATTCTTTTTGCTTGGCGGGAAAATCATCCATATGAAAAACGGGAATGCCGTTGATCATGCTCCCGGCCAGCTCCTCGCGGACATCAAAGCCCGCCACGATCTCCAAGCCATATTGACTCAGCCCGGTATCGTGCAACAACGAGGCGCCCAGGCTCCCGACCCCAAACAGGAATGCCTTATGCCGGGACGTGAAACCGAGGAAATCCTCCAGTACGTCGACCAACGCGTTAATATCGTATCCCACCCTCGTCTTCCCGGAGATATTCACGAAAGAGAGATCCTTGGCGACTTGACTGTGATCCACATTAATCTCCTTCGCGATCTGGGTCGATGAGATAAACGATTCCCCTCTCCCTTTCATCAGCTTTACAAACGCAAGGTACCACGGCAACCTCCTTAACGTAGGTTCCGGCACTTTCCATACCTGTCTCCTATCACCGCCGGTCATTGTCTAATTTCCCTATTCAAGTGTAACATTCGTGTTGTGAGTCCACAAAAGTACAAAATTAAAGAGATTCACCCAAAAAAGCCCCGATCGAGAAACCGACCGGGGCTTATTCTTGTCCGTTTTCTTGCCTCCCGGAAATACTGACGGAGAGCTTTAATTCTTTACTTTAGTATTAATATCCCCGCATGTTCAACCTCACGGCCTACTTGAAGACAAATCTCCGCACGGGAATTTTAGAATTATATATCTTCTTCAAATGCTTTTCGCATTCTATATCAATAGTGCCTATTTAACAACCACTTTCGTAGTCTCACCGTTAACCGTCACGAATACTACGCCTGCCGGAGCGGCGATCGTAGCATTGTCGGAAGCAACCACCTCGTTAGCAACGGTCTTACCAAGAACCGTAGCGATCGTCACGGTCTGGCCTGCGGCACCCTGTACGGTTACCGTACCGTTACCGGCGATAACCTCAACAGAAGACTCAGCCTCGATGCCTTCGTTAGCAGTCGGAGTAGAAGCGCGGTTGATTACGAAGATCTCGGCCTCATCTTGGTTTTCTGTCCAGAACAACACGTTATTCAATTGAGCCAAGTACAAGTCAGACTCTTCTTCATCAAAGAAATTGCTATTATCCTCACCTTCCTCAGCCTCCGGATCAAATTCATAATTACGAACCTTTTGCTTGGAAACGATGCGGTAAGCCTCATCGCTGACCTCAGCGGCAACCTCGAACGCGATCGCAGCCGGGTTCAACTCTACCCTATCGATGGTGTCACCATTGATAGCGATGGAATCCACACCACATACAGAAGCGGCGTTGAATGCAGCGTAGTAACCAGAGAAGCCACCCTTCTCAAATACATATTTTTCTTCTGCGTCAGCAACCTCTGCTTGGTCATATTCATCCAATTGATCGTAATCCTTAACGAAGTTTCTCGGGTTGATCAAGAAATTGCGAGTCTCAGCCTCCGGTGTAAATGTCTTTGTAGAGATGTAATACAACGGCATTGTCTCGTCGAATGTCACACAAGCAGTATCTAACCACATCGTCAACGTATCTGTCGTATACTCATCGCTCTTCAAGATAGATTGACCTACGGACTTCAAGGCTGCGTAACCATCTTTCTGGTTAGCGATCATCTTGTTATCATCCTCCAAAGTAGTGATCTGAACGTGACCGATAGCAGGAGCGCCATAAGTAGGAGCCTCTTTCGTAGCGAACTCGAAGATTACACGGTCTGTAGCGCAAAGTCCATCCTCTTCCAAAATACCGGTAGCGGCATTAGCCGTGATAGCCTTCTCTTCTGCTTCTTCACCTTCACCCGCTACGTAAACGATCTTGTATTGGTTCTCTTTGCCCGTGGCTAAGAAAGATACAACCAACGCCTCCTCTTCATTCTCAGCCAAGACAAACTTGTCATCCGACAAAGTCAAGAATTTCTTACCCAAACGATCCGTAACCTTATAAGTTGGCTTAACAACGTCGTTACCTACGGTCTCATAATCCTCACCCTCAGCTTCAGCAGCCACGACTTTCAGTTTCTGAGCATCTGCCAATTCGCTGTTCGCTACATACATTACATTCTTATTAGAAACCATGTACAAATCGTCAGCCAATTGAGATACCAGACGGAATGACAACGCGCCATTTACCTCGTCTGCCTTAGTTACTACCTTGTAACCCATCTTCTGAGCGTCTGCTACTTTCGGACCCTTCGTCAACTTAACCGTATCCGCATCGAATGCATAAAGACCTTCTTCCTCATTAATCAGATAGATAGAAGCACCTTCGCCAATCTGGGTTTCCGCATCCATCATATTAGCCATAACCGCATTTTCCTCCAAGTTCCACATGTAAGCCGGAATTGCCAAAGAAGACTTTGTATAGCCTTGTTCACCATCGCAAGTCAGCATGTAGTATCTCTTGTAGTTCGTATTCTTCACTAATTTCCCGACACTCTCACTAGCCTCCATGTCATACTTATTATAATCCTGTACATAGTAAGTATAGTCAGCATCCAAAGCCTCCGGAGCCTCTACCTCGCCAAATGTAGCCGTGGCGTCAACCATGTTGTCTTCGCCTTCAGCCACGATCGTAGCGGAAAGAACCTCCGTAGAAGAAGCGAACTTACCGGCAACCAAGGCACGAGCGGTACCATCAGTTCCTTCCGGATTCTTCGTTATACCATAAGACATACCCTTATGTGCTTTATCCTCTTTCGGATCCATAGGAGCGTATTTAGGCACAGCGTAAGGATAGATCGTCATCTTATAGCCAGAAGCGATATCCAATTTCACCTTGAAAGCGTAAAGCTCGACGGCACGGCCATTCTCTAAAAGATTTGCTGTAACAGCACTGTTCTTAGAATCGGCTTCAGCAGGTTTCGTGGGCAGAACGTCTGTTGTCAATTTCCAATATTCATCATCAGAAACGGCATTGTACCATTTAGCGGTATCCACCACGAAATACTTGCCGTTGTTCAAGCGAAGTGTAACGTAGTTTTCGATTTCTTCACCCTCAGCACCCTTAGCGGCAGCGGCACGAAAAGCCACGCCATCGATTGGGTTACCATCCAAGTCCTTATCGAAATCAAAAACAGAAGAAGTTCCATACAAACCATTGATCTGTCCAGCCGTCATTGCACCAACAGCATCCGGAGTCGCGATAGTAAACTTAGTAGCATTTTCATTTTTTTTCACAATCACACGAGTGTCACCATCCTCAACGGCACTCCCAACGACCTTACCCTCCTCATCCAAATACTGCAATTGGATAGAATAGGTCTCGCCGCCTTTGATTGCTTGGATTTCACCATTACTAGAAACCAACCATTTAGACTGGCCTCCACTTACGAAAGAGGTACCTTCCTTGGAAAGATCCAAACTCAATACGCTACCCGTAGCGTAGTTCGTAATTGTCCATACCTTGGCAGTCGTGTTATCCGTGCTACCTTCAACAAATTTCCATAAAGACTTCTTGTAAGCATCCTTCATGATGTCAGAAGAATTTGGAGCATCCGCAACTACCAAGCTATCAGCTGTTTTCGCTTTGTTCTTTACAACAGAAAGAACTTCATCACCGTTTCCAATTTTGATTTGATGCAACTTACCATCTGCCGGACCCGCCGCATAAGCGGTAAAAGTACCCAACAAGGCTGCTGCCAAAAGAGTAGAAAACTTTTTGTTCATAATACTGAAATTAATATTAATACTAGTGTTTATTAAGATAATCAAGCTATTACATCATTCGGAGGTATTCAATCCACCGTATAAAACGGCGAGCTTAAACCTTCGTTTAAATCTTGCATTTTTTTATCCTTTCGAAACAGCATTCGTATGAGGAAGCGATGGGTTTGTACGTGATAGGCTATTGTATTGATAAGAAAGCGAATAAGGATGTAAAAAAATAATGGATAAGGGTTGCAAGTGTCAAAGAAACGCGTACCTTTGCAAATGCAAGATTTAAACGAAGGTTTAAGCTCGCCGTTTTGAAGCTTTGTGAACATTAATGTACGCACGTGCATATCAACAGTTATTCCTCTCCCGGTCTAACATCTGCTGAAAACTTTCCCTTTTGACATTTTGACAATTTGTAAACTAAACCTCCCTAGAATCGATTTTTCCAGGCTAACGTACGACTCATCGGCAAATATGCGAGAAAAAATCGACAATTCGCTCATTGACAAGACAATGTCGAAAAACAACCTTTCATTCTAGCGAAAATCATTCATCGTAATTCATATCTATTGACTTTTTCAGGCGATTCCATTGGATTACGACTGGGTTCTAACAGGGTTACAATGCCCATTCACGGCTATCTCCAACCCTATTCGCGGCGGTTTACAATGCCCAACGGCAGGCATTGGCGTTGCCCAACGCAACTATACACGCGGGCTTTTGCCACATATCGTGCGTAAAAAACCGTACTTTTCCATGAAAAAGACCAATTATCACCTCCCCTTTCCCTCTATTTCGCGATGTCAGCGAAAAGGGATTGTCACGATTCAAGCCTTCTATCAAGCAAAAAGTCAGGATAACAGCCGTTTTCAAGACAAACCCTCCAGCCCTCGTTCCTCTAACCATTTGGTTAGCGAGAACAGGACTGGAGGGCTTTTCAATATCTATCAAGGGAAGAGAGATCCTTAGATTCTCTCCAATGTGGCTGTGATAAGCTCCCAGGTCTTCTGTACGGAATGAATATTCACTCGCTCGTCCGGTGAGTGCGGATGCTCCAAATCCGGCCCGATAGAAACCATATCCATATCCGGATAGGCGCCTTGGATGATACCGCATTCCAACCCGGCATGCATCACCTTTACCTCAGGTTCCTTACCGAACAAATCCTGGTAAGCAGATTGCATCAAATTCAAGATCGGGGAATTAATATTAGGCTGCCAGCCATTGTAATGACCGGACTCCTCTACCTTGGCCCCCGCCAAGGCGAATACACTCTCCAGACTTGAGCAAACAGAATCCCTGCGAGACTCGGATGAGCTACGCACCAAGAGCTTCACCTCAATCAACCCATCCGATGTCTTCACGATCGCTAAATTGGAAGAGGACTCAACCGTACCCGGGAAATCATGCAACATGCTGATCACACCATTCTGGCAACCTTCGATCGCGTTGATCAAATCATCCTGTATCTCCTCCGGGATCAACGTGGAGGGCAATTCAACCATCTCCGCGACGAAATCGATCGGATCCTCCACACCCCTATACTCCGTGCGGAACAGATCTTGGTAATCAGCCACCAGCTCCCAAAGAGACTCCACGTTATCACCCGGAATCGTTATCACGGCAGAAGCCTCGCGAGGGATAGCGTTCGGCAAGGAGCCACCCGCCACGGAAGACAAACGGGCGCCATAATCACAAACCGCCTCTTTCAAGAAACGGAAGATCAATTTATTCGCGTTCGCGCGCCCCAGGTGAATATCCACGCCGGAATGGCCTCCTTTCAAGCCGGCCAAGCTAACCTTGACGGCCACGTCGCCTTCCGGGATATACGTATCTTCCTTGAACTGGAAAGAGATATTCACGTTGACGCCACCCGCGCAACCTACGAACAACTCCCCTTCCTGCTCGGAATCGCAATTCAATAAAACATCACCCGTTAAGAAACGCGGTTTTAAGCCAAAAGCGCCGTCCATGCCCTGTTCCTCATCGATCGTGAACAAGGCCTCGATCGGCCCGTGGCGCAAGCTGTCGTCCGCCAACACGGCCATCGCCAGCGCGGCGCCCATGCCATTGTCCGCCCCCAAAGTCGTCTCGCGGGCCGTCACCCAATCACCGTCTATATAAGCGTCGATCGGATCTTTCTCGAAATCATGCTTTACAGAAGCGTTCTTTTGAGGAACCATATCCAGATGAGACTGCAACGTCACGGTCTTACGACCTTCCATTCCGGGCGTAGCCGGCTTACGGATCAATACGTTACCCACCTCATCTTGCAGGGTTTCCAATCCCAATCCTTTACCAAAGGATATCACAAAACGGGTTACTGCCTCCATATGTCCGGTCGGACGGGGGATTTGCGTAAGGTCATAAAAATAACCCCATACATGCTTCGGAGATAGATCTTTGATTTCTGCTGACATAGATGTTAATAATTTAGTTCAGTTCATATTTAATACATACCTTGTATTCATCGCGAAACAACGACCGGAGCCTCTTTGCTCTCCCGGTTGATAAGCGGCAGAGCCACCACGCCGAACAACCCGCACAATCCCGTCCATGCCGTCTGTACCGTATGGACGACCAGGGCGAACGCCGCGGCGTCGTTCTCGTTCACGCCGAAACAAACCAAGGTAGCGATCACCATGAAATGCCACGGCCCGATACCGCCCTGGACAGGCACCGCCACGCCGATACTGCTCATCGTAAACGTGATCAGCCCGACCACGATACCCAGGTCCTTGGTAAAGTCGAACGCATAGAACGTTATATAGAAGTAACAGAAATACCCCCCCCAAATCAATAACGTCTCTATCACGAAACGCACCTTATGCTCCATGTACCAGATACTCTTCATACCGGTCCATACATTCTTCAACATGCCTTTGGCTTTCTGTACCAGCGTAAAATTACTCATATAAGTGAATACAAACCAAATTACAACGACAAAAATTATCACCGCCCCATAAATCCACATCGAATTGAACATGGATTGGAACCCTTCGAGCAAAGCCGGGTTCTTGGCGAAGAAACTCGTAAAGAAGCTTATATTGAATATGAATATCAGCAAGGTTATCAAACCGACCATGAGCGTATCGCTCACACGGTCGATCAACAGCGTACCTAAAAGTTTGGTAAACGAGACCTTATCGTATTTCGTGATCACGCCACAACGCCAAACCTCACCGACACGGGGCAATACCAGATTCACCGCGTAATTACCCAGCACGGCGTAAATCACGTTGCTCATCTTGAAACGCTCGCCCAAGGAATTGATCAGCAATCCCCACCGTAAGCCGCGGACGATATTGGCGAATAAGCCAAACAGTAAAGAAACCAAAATAATGTCGTAACGGACCCCCTCCTTGACGACTCGCCAAATCTCGGTGATATCCATTTCCCGATACAAAAACCAAAGGAGGAAACAGCCGAAGGCTAAAGGTAGAATTATCTTCAGGAACGTACGTAGAATGCTCTTAAAATCCATTAGGCATAGGGAACTTTAAATTATTTATTGTACTTTTGCGCATCCGCGAAGATAAGCATAATATTTAAAAACAAACACATTACACCGAAAAGTGGATGAGATTAGTTAAACCCAAAAAAGCATTAGGACAACATTTCCTAAAGGATCTGCAAATAGCACAGCGTATTGCGGGCACACTCGATACCTTCAAATCCTTGCCGGTCTTGGAGATCGGGCCGGGGATGGGAGTCCTTACCCGGTTCTTGCTGGAGGCGGGGCATGATTTGACCGTTGTCGAGTTGGACCTGGAATCCGTAGGTTACCTGAACCGGAATTTCCCCGATCTGGAAGGGCGCATCATCGCCGAGGATTTCCTGAGATTGGATCTCTCGAAACTATTCCCGGGTCCGTTTTGCGTGATCGGTAATTATCCCTATAATATTTCCAGCCAGATATTCTTCAAGGTCCTCGATTATAAGGATCGGATTCCCTGTTGCTCGGGGATGTTACAAAAAGAGGTGGCGGAACGCCTGGCGGCGGGTCCCGGCAGCAAGACGTACGGAATCCTGAGCGTATTGCTCCAAGCTTGGTACGACGTGGAATACCTCTTTACCGTCAGCGAGAATGTATTCGATCCGCCACCAAAGGTAAAAAGCGCCGTATTGAGAATGACCCGTAACGACCGCGGGGAGCTGGGATGCGACGAGAGGTTATTCAAGACCGTGGTAAAGACCTCATTCAACCAACGAAGGAAAACGCTTCGTAATTCCATGAAACCTCTATTGGGTAGTGATTGCCCGGATTACGCCTTGCCGATATTCGACAAGCGCCCGGAGCAGTTGTCCGTAGAGCAATTCGTAGAACTGACCTTGATCAGCCAAAAGCACCTGGGGAAGCAGGCTGTTGATGTCCTATAATAACATAAGAGTCCCATGATCGAACTGACGAAAGATTACATCGAGAACCTGAAAAGCATCATCGAGGCCAAAGATGACGCGAAGGCACAGGAGGTGCTGCATGAACTGTATCCTGCCGATATAGCCGAGCTTTATCAAGAACTGAACTTGCAAGAGGCCATTTATCTCTATCTATTGATGGATGGCGACAAGGCGGCGGATGTCTTGATGGAGCTGGATGAGGAAGACCGTCATAAATTATTGAAGGAACTTCCCAATGAGCTTATCGCCAAGCGTTTCGTAGACAACATGGAAACGGATGACGCCGTTGACCTGATGCGTGAGTTGGACGAGGACACCCAAGAGGAGATCCTTTCGCATATCGAAGACGTAGAGCAGGCCGGCGACATCGTGGACTTGCTGAAATACGACGAGGACACCGCCGGTGGTTTGATGGGTACCGAGATGATCGTGGTGAATGAGAATTGGAGTATGCCCAAATGTATCGACGAGATGCGCAAGCAGGCGGAGGAGATGAGCGAGATCTATTATGTATATGTAGTGGACGACGACGAGCGGCTGAAAGGCGTGCTCCCCCTGAAGAAACTGATCACCCACCCATCTGTCTCCAAGATCAAGCACGTCATGAAAAAAGAGCCGATCTCCGTTCGCGACAGCGACAGTATCGAGGAGGTTACGGAGACCATCGAAAAATACGATTTGGTAGCCTTGCCCGTAATCGATAGTATCGGACGTCTGGTAGGACGTATCACGATCGACGACGTCATGGATGAGGTGCGCGAGCAACACGAGCGCGATTATCAGTTGGCATCCGGTATCTCGCAAGACGTGGAGACCTCGGATAATGTATTCACCCAAACCGCCGCCCGCCTGCCTTGGCTGCTGATCGGCATGATCGGAGGGCTGGGCAACTCCGTTATCCTCGGTAGTTTCGAGAGCAGTTTCGCCACGAACCCGAAGATGGCGCTATTTATCCCGCTGATCGGTGGTACCGGTGGGAACGTGGGTATACAATCTTCCGCTATCGTGGTACAGGGTTTGGCAAACAACACCTTGAAGGAGGGGAATATCGTACCGCAAATCCTAAAAGAGTCCGTAGTCTCGTTAATCAATGCCAGCATCATCAGCCTGGTCGTGTTCATTTACAACTTCTTCATGCTGGGAGACCGGGGGATCACAGCCTCCGTATCTTTAAGCCTATTCGCCGTCGTAATATTCGCCAGCATATTCGGCACGTTGGTTCCCATGACCTTGGATAAGCTGAAGATAGATCCGGCCTTGGCGACCGGACCGTTTATCACCATTACCAACGATATTATCGGCATGATGATTTATATGTTCATCACCTCCGCATTGGCTTGACAGGTATTACGACCGCAGGCCCGGTTCCGGTTATTCGATTGATTTGCAACTATTTTTCCATATAAATACGCAAAACTTTTTGCTACTTTAACAGGAATATACTACTTTTGCACGCGAATATTATCAAGGATTACTCTATAACATCCATAAATAAAGAAAATAAATATGATCAATTCACAAGACATTAAGAAAGGAACTTGTATCCGTTTGGACGGAAAACTCTATTTCTGCGTCGATTTCCTTCACGTAAAACCGGGTAAAGGTAACACCATCATGCGTACGACATTAAAAGATGTCGTAAAAGGCGGTCAGATCGAGCGTCGCTTCAACATCGGCGAGAAGCTGGAAGATGTACGTGTAGAACGTCGCCCGTATCAGTTCACTTATACGGAAGGCGATCATTATCATTTCATGAACCAAGAGACATTCGACGACGTGATCATCGACAAGAACCTGATCAACGGTGTTGATTTCATGAAAGAGGGAGAAATCGTGGACGTTGTCTCTGACGCGTCTACCGACACGGTTCTTTTCGCCGACATGCCTGTCAAGGTTCAGTTAAAAGTTACTTACACGGAACCGGGCGTTAAAGGCGACACCGCTACTAACACCTTGAAACCGGCGACCGTAGAGACGGGCGCGGAGGTTCGCGTCCCGTTGTTCATCAACGAAGGCGAGATCATTGAGATCAATACGACCGATGGCTCTTACGTAGGCCGCATCCGCGAGTAATCCCGCTCTTGTCAAAAATATACGGTTCCCGCTTGACAAGCAGGCGGGAACCGTTTTTTAACCTCATCTAAACCATTCCCGACTATGAGAGAAACAACGAAAAGACTTTCCATCAAGGAATGGGCCGAAGAAGACAGGCCCCGCGAGAAAATGCTTCAAAAAGGCGCTACCGCGTTGAGCGACGCCGAATTGATCGCCATACTGATCGGCTCCGGAAACAACAAGGAGACAGCCGTACAACTCGCTCAACGGATACTTCACTCCGTAAACAACGATCTGAATAAGCTGGCCAAGCTTTCTGTCAAGCAGCTTACGACCTGCTTCAAGGGAATCGGCGAGGCAAAAGCCGTCGCCATATGCGCCGCCTTGGAGTTGGGGAAACGACGGGGAGCCTCCGAGGGTCTTCAAGCGAAGCAGATACGTAGCAGCAAGGATGCGTATCTGTCGCTGCAAGCTGAATTGCGAGACCTACCCTACGAAGAGCTATGGATCATACTCACCAATCCGGCCAACCGGATA
This sequence comes from Parabacteroides sp. ZJ-118, assembly GCF_011038785.1. GTDB lineage: Bacteria > Bacteroidota > Bacteroidia > Bacteroidales > Tannerellaceae > Parabacteroides. The sequence goes on along the minus strand of NZ_JAAKDT010000002.1, from coordinate 133,446 downwards.
CTGAAGAAATGCAAAATCAGTCAAGGCGGTATCAATTCTTCCGCCGCCGACATTCGCCTCATCCTGAAAACCGCATTGATGGAAACCGCTACCGGATTCATCCTCTGCCATAACCACCCCTCCGGAAACATCCGGCCCAGCCGGCAAGACGACACGCTGACCGAGCAGGTACAAAAAGCGGCCAAGATCGTGGATCTTATCTTATTGGATCACATAATCTTGGCCGATGGAATCTATTACAGTTACGCGGACGAAGGCAAGCTTCGCTAACCTCCGCCGGAAGGGATCAGAACGTATATCCGAACGTAAAGCTCACTTGGTGGTTACGGATCCGGAGATCATTCTGATCCTTATGGTATTTGCCCAAAGCCAAATCATAGCCGATCTGGAAAGAGACGCGTCTCACCTCGACACCCACCGAGGACGTACCTCCCCAATCGAAACGGGGAGCGCCTTTCAGCGTAATGCCATTGTCCAGCTTCTTCTCCTTAAAGGGGTTGAAATCATAGTCATGACTATAGTCTACCTTATTATCCAAGGTCTGAAAGACCGACACGGTACCCCCTAACGCAACCGCCACATACGGACCTACCGCCAGATTCAAACGGACATCATCGCAAAGATTAAATCCCCAATGCGCCATGACAGGTAATTGCAGGTTATAACGCGTCATCTCGCCGGCACTAACCCCGACGGTATGCTTGCCTCCCTCACCGCCCATAACAGCTTGACCATAGCCCCCAGGATAAAACTCATTTTGATAGCCATGATAATTGTACCCGTCATTCCAGGTATGCAGATCTCCCTTTTGCATCAACAGATACAAGCCGGACTTCAGGCCAAAAGAGGGTCTGTTTCCTCGCGCCTCCTTTATCTGGTACAATACTCCGGCACCGACCTTGAATCCCAAGGTTGTCTCACTTTTCCCCTCATTCTCCTTGTTCACGGTCAGACCGGCTTCCGGCGTAACCGACCAACGAGACTGGGCATTCACCACTACACTACTTAGGGCCGCGGCCACTAACAGAATCAACTTTTTCATATCTCTCATCTATTTTTATAAGGATGTTTTGTATCTACAAGACAAGCGCGACGGCCAAAACCCCTACTCCTCCCTCCCTCTTTTTTCTTTAAACCTTCCCTACGGACACAAGCGTTAATAGTCTCAAATAAGCATCGCCAACTCTCAACTATTTCGTAAGTTTGCAGCTCAGTACAGGATTCACGAACGTATAAAAGAAAATGAACAACGAATTTCTCCAAACAGAAGAAGCGATCGTCGCTATGCTGAAGACGGTATACGACCCGGAAATACCCGTAAACGTATACGATCTCGGCCTTATCTATAAAGTAGATATCGACGCGGAAAAGAACGTACGCATCGATATGACCCTCACCGCCCCGAACTGCCCGGCTGCCGATTTCCTATTGGAAGATGTCCGTATGAAGGTGGAGACAGTCGACGGAGTGAACAACGTAGAGGTAAACCTCGTCTTCGAGCCGGAATGGGACAAGGAGATGATGACGGAGGAGGCTAAATTGGAACTCGGTTTTCTATGAAGATATATTTCGCCTCAGACGCGCATCTAGGAGCCCGTTTTCACAAAGATCCTTTGGCCATCGAGAAGAAACTGGTGCGTTGGCTGGACAGCATCCGGGAAGACGCGTCCGCCATTTGGTTCCTGGGGGATCTATTCGACTATTGGTACGAATACAAATATGTCGTACCGAAAGGTCACGTGCGTTTTTTGGGGAAGCTGGCCGAGTTGGCGGACAGCGGCATAGAGATCCATATCTTTACCGGCAACCACGATATCTGGATGTTCGACTACTTACCGAAAGAGATCGGCGCCATCATCCATCGGGATACCTTGACGGTCGATTTATTGGGGAAACGTTTCTTTCTCGGGCATGGCGATGAGGTGGATTTCCGGAGCAAGGCCTTCCGCCTGATCCGGTCAGTCTTCCGGAACAGGTTCTGTCAATGGCTCTACGCGGGTATCCATCCTCGCTGGACGTTCGGATTCGCCTTGGGCTGGTCGCTCAACAGCCGGAAGAGCGGGCTGGAGAAGCAAGAGGCCCAGACGTATCAAGGCGAGGAGGCCGAATATATGGTCACCTTCGCCAAGGAATACCTGAAGGTGCATCCCGACATCAACTTCTTCATTTTCGGCCATCGCCACATCCTGCTGGACTTGATGCTCAGCCGTACCTCCCGCATCCTGATAGCCGGGGATTGGATGCGATACTTCTCTTACATCGTATGGGACGGCGAGAAGCTATATCTGGATCAGTTCTTGGAGGAGACAGACGGACAAGCTTGTCCCAATAAATAAGACAACGCTGTCCCAACCCATGGGACAACGTTGTATGATCACCTTATACAGTACTGTATGATCACATCATACAACGCTGCCCGGGGACTATCGGCTTACTTTACCGGGATATAGCCGACCTGCTTCACCGTCGCCTGTCCTTCGGCCGACATTACGTAATCGATGAACGGTCGCACTTTAGAGGCGTTCTTCGTCTCGTAGTAGTAGAACAACGGACGGACAATCGGATAGGTCTTGTTCCGCGCGTTCTCCGCAGAAGGCTCCACGTAAGATTTTCCGGCATCGTACGATACATGGATCGGTTTCACCTCCCGGTTCAAATAAGCCAGGCCTACATAGCCGATGGCTCCTTTCGTCTGGCTCACGCTCTGGATAATGGCGCCCGTAGCCGGCATGCTCAAGATACCGTTCATATAGTTCTTGTTTTTCAACACGCTCTCCTTGAAGAACTCGTAGGTTCCGGAAGAGGTCTCGCGGGAATAGGCCACGATCTTCATATCCGCGCCACCCACCTCTTTCCAGTTCTTGATCTTGCCGGTAAAGATGCCCTCCAATTGCTCCCGGGTCAGGTTCGACACTCGGTTGGAAGGATGCACGACTACAGCCAGGGCGTCATAGGCGATCACCTCCTCCTTTGTCTTCTTTCCGGCCTCTTGCAACTTCATACGCTCATCAAATTTCATCTTACGGGAAGCCATCGCGATGTCCGTCGTACCCTCCAGCAAGGCGGAGATACCCACGCCGGAGCCCCCCCCCGTCACCGTGATCTTGGCGGCTTTGTTTTTATTCATGAAATTCTCGGCTTCAGTCTGAGTAAGAGGCAAACAAGTATCGCTACCCTTTATCTTCTGGGCAAACACATTCGTAGCGAACAAACAGGCTGCCACGGCAGCTAATAAAATCGTCTTCTTCATTCCTTTGTATTTATCTTTTATTTACGAGACAAAATAAATACTTTGGTATTTCAACGGGATGAAACAGGTATTACAATCCGGTGAATCAAAACTTGTATTGAAGACGGACGGTCAATACGTTATCCTTCCGGTCGGTCTCGTACCCCTTCACGAGGCTGCTTTTCTCATTGAGGTTGAGCTCGTAGTAAACCTGCAGACGGATGTGTCGGTTGAAACGATAGATCGCGCCGATACCTATCGTGCTCTGCGCCAAGTCGGTCTTCGAGGTGAAGCTGTTTTCCGCCCCGACCGCATGGCCGCTCACCTCCGTATTCGGATCGTAAGTGTCATATTTCAATACGCCGGAGAAGGGAGAAACGCCTATGTCTTGTATCAAATAGAAAAAGTAGCCGAGGAAAGGGCGCTTGAACAGGGCGTTCTCCGGTAGGTTCTCCGGCCGGGAACCGTAGTTCGGGCTTTTACTGCTTCCGGCGATACCGGGTTGGATGCCGATCAAACCTTCCGCACGAAGGGTAGTCTTTCCCAGCGATGAAAGGAAGCTGAACTGAGCGTCCAGGCCCAAATACCGGCGCTTCATATAAGTACCCGTCTCTCCCCGATCCAGCTTGACGAAACGCTTGCCGCGCATCTCATACGCCTCGGCAGTCGGGTTGTAGACGAAACCATGATAATAAGAGAAACCGGCTCCCCATTTTCCCCAATCGCCTATCGCCTTCTCGGCACCCAGACGCCCGATGAAGTCTTTCCGGCTATCCGTATCCCGGTTGATGCTGTTTCCGGCAAACAGGCCGGCATCCAATCGCAAGAAACTCAACGGACTGGTGGTCTTGGTACGCAGGGTAAGCATCGCGCCCAAGTCGCGCTCATCCGGGAAGAAATACTGGATAATAGTCGCCCGCTCCGGAGATTCGAGAGCGCTCGTGGAATAACATACCTCATAGCCGAAAGGGCGGTTGAACACGCCGACCATCAACCGGCTACGCTTCGTCCAAGGATCCTTGATCCCGATATACAGATCGCGGAAACTTACGCCCTTGTCATTCACCTCGATCTGTACAGCGCCCGTCCCGATCCCATCATTGTACTCGAACTTCATACGCCCCCGGCGGATACCGATCCGGTTAAACCCTTTGTCCGAGTTCTCGTTCTTATCGCCCACCTTCAAGGCCGCCGCCTCCTGTCCATATTGGTATTGTCCCTGGATATAAGCGGAGACCTTGAATTTGCTTAGCTTCCGGACGACCTGATCCAAAGCGGTCACCTCCGTAGCCAAGGAATCGATCCGTTTTTCCAACGGCCGATCCGCCTCCTGCGCTCCCATAACCGAAGGAAGCAGCGCGAACATGAGCGCTATAACTTTTCCTAATCTCATTCCTAACTATAAAAACTATATTTGCGGCGCAAAGTTACAACGCCTCTATTTCACATGCGTTGCGATCCTATTACAGATCGTCTTGCCGGATGATCTAGGGGGCGAATTTACATAAAATAATCGGTTCGCTCCAATACATTGCACACGATTGGAATATTTGCGCGATAATTAAACTCCATTTTGCACATTTATCGGGATATTGTGCTACCTTTGCCTCGATTTTTGAAACACTCTTATTTATTTTTTTAATGAATACATTAACAATCGGAGACCTAAAGGCTCGTATTCCAATCATCCAAGGCGGGATGGGCGTAGGTATCTCTCTTTCCGGCTTAGCCTCGGCCGTCGCGTATGAAGGTGGGATCGGCGTTATCTCCGCAGCCGGTCTCGGACTCTTATACAGGAAATTGTCACCCGGCAATTATACGGAAGCGGGGAATCTCGGGCTAGCGGAAGAGATCCGCAAGGCTCGGGAGAAGGCGAAAGGTATCATCGGCGTAAACGTAATGGTAGCTCTTTCCGACTTCGCCGAACTGGTGAAAACCAGTATAGCGGAAAAGGTAGACATCATTTTCAGCGGTGCCGGACTGCCTTTGGACTTACCCTCTTTCCTCAAGAAAGATAGCGTCACCAAACTGGTTCCCATCGTTTCCAGCGCACGTGCCGTACGTATCATCTGCGAGAAATGGAAGAATAACTACGATTATCTTCCGGACGCCGTGGTACTGGAAGGGCCGAAAGCGGGTGGACATTTGGGATATAAGGAAAACCAGCTGGAGGACCGACATTTCGCATTGGAAGAGCTGCTACCCCAAGTCGTGGAGGAAGTCTCTCATTTCGAGCGAAAATACGACAAAAAGATCCCGGTAATCGCAGCAGGAGGCATTTACACGGGTGAAGATATCAAACGCATGATGAACCTTGGAGCATCGGGCGTTCAGTTAGGGACCCGGTTCGTCACCACTGCGGAATGCGACGCCTCGGAAGCCTTCAAACAGACCTATATACAGGCCGAGGAGAAGGATATAGAGATCATTAAAAGCCCCGTCGGTATGCCCGGACGAGCCATCCATTGCCGTTTCCTCGAGAAAGTGAAGGCGGGAATCAAGCAGCCGAAAGCTTGCCCCTTCAACTGTATCAAGACGTGCGATATATCACGCAGCCCGTACTGTATCGTCACCGCCTTGTACAACGCTTTCAAAGGCAATTTCGAGAAGGGATACGCCTTCGCCGGCACCAACGCCTGGCGAGCGAATAAGATCACCTCGGTACGGGAAACCATCGCCGAGTTGATGAATGAATGGAAAGCGAAGCTATAAGCAACGACGAGACAAACAATCGAATAAAGCCCCGACTGGACGAACCGCCGGCCGGGGCCTATTTTTTGCCGGCCTATTCGCCCTCGCGGCACCAGAGTACTTACTAGTACTTTGGCCATTAATACCGCTCAAAAACACGTACGTTTTTTTAAAAGCCGAACAACACCTCCTGTACTAAAAAATATTTCCTACCTTTATACGCTCATTTCAATATGCACCAATATGGAACCGTTTATTCATTTACACGTACATACCCAGTATTCCTTACTGGACGGACAGGCATCCATCGACGCATTGATCGACAAAGCGTACAAAGACGGAATGCGTGCGATCGCCGTGACAGACCACGGCGTTATGTTCGGTATCAAGGAGTTTTTCAATAAGGTTAGCAAAAAGAACAGCAAGCCGCAAGGAGTCATCAAGGACTCCGAGAAAGAACTAAAACCGCTGCTCGCCAAGGAGGCTCCAACCGATGAGGAACAACAAAGGATAACGGAACTGCAAAAACAAATCGCCGAAGCGAAAGCTTCCATCTTCAAGCCGATCATCGGGTGCGAATGTTATTGCGCACGCAATGGAAGGCATAGCAAGCTGGCCTCGCAAGACGACCGTAGCGGCTGGCACTTAATCGTTCTGGCCAAAAACAAGAACGGATATAAAAACCTGATCAAGATGGTATCCCTCTCATGGACGGAAGGATTCTACGGACGTCCGCGTATCGACAAAGAGTTGTTGGAGAAATACCATGAGGATCTGATCGTCTGCTCCGCCTGTTTAGGCGGGGAGATTCCGCAGCATATCATGCACGGACGAATCGATAAGGCTGAAGAGTCTGTCAAATGGTTCAAAAACTTATTCGGAGAAGACTATTACCTTGAGATGCAACGGCACGAGACACACGACCCGAACGCCGATCGCACGATTTACCCACATCAACAAGAGGTGAACAAGGTATTGATCGGACTTGCCCGCAAACATAATATCAAGCTAATCGCCACCAACGATATCCATTTCGTCAATGCCGACGACGCTGAGGCCCACGACCGCCTGATCTGCCTTAGTACCGGCAAAGACCTGGACGACCCCAAGCGTATGCGCTACTCCAAGCAAGAATGGATGAAGACAACCGCCGAGATGAACACCATCTTCGCCGATATCCCCGAAGCTTTGAGTAATACGCTCGAGATAGCCAACAAGGTGGAATTCTACTCGATCGATAGCGGCCCTATCATGCCGACTTTCGCCATTCCCGAGGAGTTCGGTACCGAGGAGTCCTACCGCCGGAAATTGACAGAGCGTGATTTATTCGAGGAATTCACCCGGGACGAGAATGGTAATGTCGTATTAGGCGAGGAAGAGGCGCACTCAAAAATCAAGAAATTAGGTGGATACGACAAACTATACCGCATCAAGCTGGAAGCCGACTATTTGGCGAAATTGACCTACGACGGCGCCAAGAAGCTTTACGGAGACCCCTTGAACGATGAAGTGAAGGAGCGTCTGAACTTCGAGTTGCATATCATGAAGACCATGGGTTTCCCCGGCTACTTCTTGATCGTGCAGGATTTCATCCGGGCCGCTCGCGAGGAACTCGGTGTATCGGTAGGACCGGGACGTGGTTCGGCTGCCGGATCTGCCGTAGCCTATTGCCTGGGGATCACCAAGATCGACCCGATCAAATACGACCTCCTGTTCGAGCGTTTCTTGAACCCGGATCGTATTTCCCTTCCCGATATCGATACCGACTTCGATGATGATGGCCGCGGCGAGGTATTACGCTGGGTAACGGAGAAATACGGCGCCGAGCGTGTGGCTCATATCATCACCTATGGTACGATGGCTACCAAGTCAGCGATCAAGGATGTCGCCCGGGTACAGAAATTACCGTTGGCTGAAGCGAACCGATTGGCCAAACTGGTTCCGGATAAGATCCCCGACATGAAGAAGTTCAAATTGGGCGACGCCATCAAGTATGTGCCGGAACTAAAAGAGGCGGCTAACGGAAATGATCCGCTGGCGCGGGATACCTTGAAATATGCCCAGATGCTGGAAGGCAATGTCCGTAACACGGGTGTGCACGCCTGCGGTGTCATCATCGGACGTTATGATATATCGGATGTCGTACCTGTCAGTACGGCGAAAGACAAGGATACCGGCGAGGAGATGCTGGTTACCCAATACGAGGGTTCTGTGATCGAGGAAACCGGATTGATCAAAATGGACTTCTTGGGCTTGAAGACCTTGTCTATCATCAAGGAGGCGATCGAGAACGTGAAACTGACTACCGGAGAAGATCTGGATATCGACCATATCAGTCTGGAAGATCCCAAGACTTATAAATTGTATTGCGATGGAAAGACCACCGGTACATTCCAGTTCGAGTCCGCCGGTATGCAAAAGTATTTGAGGGAGTTGCAACCTTCCAAATTCGAGGACTTGATCGCCATGAACGCCCTGTATCGCCCGGGTCCAATGGATTACATCCCTTCTTTCATCGCCCGTAAACAGGGTAAGGAGGAGATCGTGTACGATATTCCCGTCATGGAGCGTTACCTGAAAGACACCTATGGTATTACGGTCTATCAGGAACAAGTCATGCTTCTGTCCCGTTTGCTCGCCAACTTCACGCGCGGCGAAAGTGATGCTTTACGTAAGGCGATGGGTAAGAAGTTGATCGAGAAGATGAACCACTTAAAGTCTAAATTTATGGCTGGCGGTCAAACCAACGGCTATAAAGAAGAAATCTTAAACAAGATCTGGTCTGACTGGGAGAAGTTCGCCTCGTACGCTTTCAATAAGAGTCACGCTACTTGTTATTCATGGGTGGCTTATCAGACCGCTTATCTGAAGGCGAACTTCCCGTCCGAGTATATGTCCGCCGTCTTGAGCCGAAGCTTATCCAATATCACGGATATCACGAAGTTCATGGATGAATGTAAAGCGATGGGTATTCAGGTATTGGGACCGGATGTGAACGAGTCGATCTTGAAGTTCAGCGTAGATAGGGACAAGAACATCCGCTTCGGGCTGGGCGCCGTGAAAGGCGTAGGTGAGTCCGCCGTACAAAATATCATAGAGGAGCGCAAAAAGGACGGCCCATACAAAAGTATCTTCGATTTCGTTGAACGGGTGAGCTTGACCGCTTGCAATAAGAAAAACATAGAATCCCTGGCGCTGGCCGGAGCGTTCGATAACTTCGGTATCCGGCGCGAGCAATTCTTCGCCGACAATGGGAAAGGGGAATTATTCTTGGATACCTTGGTTCGCTATGGTAACAAATATCAGATGGATAAAAGCACTGCAGCCAACTCTTTATTCGGTGGAGACGACTTGATCGCTATCGCGAAACCGGAGATCCCGCAATGCGAGCGTTGGAGCGATCTCGAACGTCTGAATAAAGAGAAGGAGTTGGTCGGTATTTATTTATCCGCCCACCCGTTGGATGAATACCGTATCATATTAGAATATGTGTGCAATACCGGCATGATCGAACTTAACGAGCGGGAAACCTTACAAGGCCGGGAGGTTTTATTAGGTGGTATCGTCACCGGTTTCCGGGAAGGAATGACCAAGAACGGAAAGCCTTACGGTATCTTGAAGATCGAGGATTTCACGGGCGGTGGCGAGATCCCTCTCTTCGGGCAGGATTATATCGAATATAACAAATATGGTAAAATCGGAATGTATCTCTTGATCGCCGCCCGTGTAGAGCCTAGCCGTTGGAATTCCAATAAACCGGATTTTAAGATTGGTTCCATCAGCCTTTTGCAAGACGAGAAAGACAAGCTGATCGAGAAAATCAGCATCACGGTCCCGATCCATGATCTGGACGAGCCGACGATCAATGAACTCTCGGCATTGATCAAGAACAATCCGGGTCATAGCTTGTTATATTTTAGAGTGGTTGATGGGGAGCACAACATCTCCCTGAATCTTTTCTCCCACAATATCCGCTTGAACGTGACACGCGAGCTGGTGGACTTTTTACAGGAGAACGAGAATATCGATTTTAAAATTAACGGTTAAAGTTGTACGACGCTGAAAGAATTTGTACTTTTGACGTCATAACAATCGCTATAGATTATAATTCATACTTAAATAATACGTAATTCAAAATGGCACTACAGATTACAGACGCTAATTTCGAGGAGTTGGTGAACTCCGGAAAGCCCATGGTCCTTGATTTTTGGGCAGAGTGGTGTGGCCCTTGCCGCATGGTTTCTCCTATCATTGATGAATTGGCAACCGAGTACGAAGGTCGTGTGACGATCGGTAAAATGAACGTTGACGAGAATGACGATGTAGTCGGACAATTCGGTATCCGCAACATTCCTACCGTTCTTTTCTTTAAAGATGGTAAGATGACTGATAAAGTAGTAGGCGCTACGGCTAAGGATAAGTTCGTGGAAAAGATCGAGGCACTACTAAAGTAAGAAACGTAGTAGTACTTACTTGGCTAAGTGGGTATATATTGCTTGGTCAATACAGTACTACTGCTCTCAAGGCCCAATTACAAATAAACACATGAATCCGTAAGAAAAGAATGACATTGTTAAGGAACTACATACGATTCGTACTTTTTATCGTGTTGAGCTTGGTCTTTTCTTTCCACTTATACGCTGCAGATAATGCAGACCCTATTTTAATCATCAGCTCATACAATCCCGATACACGTAATATGGTCGCCAATATTTCTGAATTTATGGAGGAATATAAGCGGATAGGTGGTACCTCGCCGGTAGTTATCGAGAACATGAACTGCAAAAGCCTGCCGGAAGCCCCCTTATGGGACGATCGGATGAGAGATATATTGGCTAAATATGAAGGGAACGATGCCCCTCGGCTTATCATCATCTTAGGCCAGGAGGCATGGGCTTCTTATATCTCCCAAGACGATAGACCGAATATACCGGTTTTATGCGGTATGGTCAGCAAGAACGCGATCTTATTGCCCGACTCGGATTTGAATGTCGCCGAATGGGATCCGAAATACATCGATATCCAAGAGTACGTAGACAAAGGTTTACACCTTGGCGGATTCTTGTACTCTTATGACGTAAAAGAAAACATCCGGTTAATACATAAGCTATATCCCCAAACTCAAAATATAGCATTAATCACCGATAATACCTACGGAGGTTTGGCTATGCAAACCCTGGTAAAAAAGGAAATGGAAACTATCAAGGGCCTGAACCTGATCTTACTGGATGGAAGAAGGAATAACATCTACACCATCGTAGACCAGATCAAGAATCTGCCGGAGCAGACCGTGATATTGATCGGCACATGGCGTGTAGATGTTAACGATGAGTATTATGTCGGAAATGCCACGTATACGATGATGACCGCTAATCCCAAGATTCCGACATTCACATTGGCATCCGCCGGCATAGGGCACTGGGCCATTGGAGGTTTTGGGCCCAAATACAGGTCTATCGGTTCCGATTTGGCGAAAGAGGCTTTAAGCATATTGGAGAAGAGAACCGCCCTCAAAGATATCCATCCCAAAATCATCCCCAATGGATATGTGTTCGATGCTTCAAAGATCAAGGCTTTTGATATCAGCAGACTGTCATTGCCGCACGATGCTACCATTATCAATGAGGTCCCGAGCCTATTCTCCATATACAGGTTCGAGATCTTACTAAGCGTAATTACCGTATTGCTTATTTTCCTGATCATGATATTAATCTTCCTGATTCGAGCCAATAAGATGAAGGATAAGTTATTGGATCTACAGAAGGATAATATACTAATCATGAACAACATCCAGGCTTCCATCTATTTCATCAAGCCGGATTATACCGTAAAATGGAGAAATGAGGTAGAGTTCCATGACTGTATCCCTGAATTCGGGACGGCTAATTGCTTCTTGGTCAAGAACGGGGTAAAGCCTTATTGTACCCGTTGCTCGGTCGTAAAGGCCATGGAAACCAAAGAGCAGGTTGATATCACGAATGGGCTGGGTGATGGGAAGTATCTTCATACTTTGGTGAACCCTGTATTTGACGAGCACGACAACCTTATCGGGGTTATCTGCAAGAAAGAAGACGTGACAAAGCAAAAACAGGTGGAGAACGAACTGAGGAAAGCGAAAGAAAAAGCAGAAGAGTCTGATCGTTTGAAATCTGCGTTCTTGGCGAATATGAGTCATGAGATTCGCACGCCGTTGAATGCGATCGTTGGCTTCTCCGAATTATTGGCCGTAACTGATAATACAGAAGATAAAGAGGAATATATCAATATCATTAATAGCAACAACGACCTGTTATTGCAATTGATCAATGATATTCTTGATCTGGCCAAGATAGAGGCGGGTACGTTGGAATTCGTGGATTCAGACGTAGATATCAATCAACTATTCTCCGATATCGAACACACTTCCCGTCTGAAAGCGGCGGAGGGTGTGCAGGTATGCTTCGTCGAGAAGATCCCGAATTGTATCTTACGGACTGACCGTAACCGTGTTTCCCAAGTCCTTATGAACTTTATCAACAATGCCATCAAGTTCACGGCTCAAGGCAGTATCCTGTTTGGCTATCGCCGTAGAGACGATGGGTTGTATTTCTATGTGAAAGATACGGGATGCGGCATCGCCAAGGATAAGATCGATCAAGTTTTCACCCGTTTCGTCAAGTTAAATAGCTTTGTGCAAGGGACGGGTCTGGGGTTATCGATCTGCGAGACGATTGTCAAGCGTTTGGGCGGGAATATAGGAGTGGAATCCGAGTTAGGGGAAGGTTCTACATTCTGGTTTACGTTGCCCTATTCATTGGTGATCCAACCACCAATCGATCAGCTTACGGGCCAAGCTTAACTTACGGGGGATCTCCGGCAGGTTGTCTTTGGTATAGAAGGCACCCGAACTTAGTTCCTCATCCTGCAACTTAATTTCCCCACTTACATAATCCGCTACAAAGCCAACCATCAAGCCACTCGGATAAGGCCATGGTTGGTTTCCGAAATAAGTGATATTATCGACCTCTAAACCCGTTTCCTCACGGACCTCCCGGCGTACGCACTCCTCCAAGGTCTCGCCAACCTCTAAGAATCCGGCCACTAATCCATGGAAAGTTCCCCGGAAATTACGGGCATGTACCAAAAGAATCGAATCCTCCTTACGGATCAAGACGATCATCGCCGCCGAGATTGTCGGATAAATCTCGTGTTCGCAAGAAGGGCATTGTTTTGCGATCGGTGTAGTCTGCACGGTGGGAGTACCGCATACCGGACAAAAACGACTATGGCTATCCCAATAAAGCAATTGATAAGCCTTGCCTGCCTTCTCGTAACACGCTTTCGAGATATGATCCCAAGAGGCGCGCAATCCCATATGTACGTAACGATCCATATCCTCCACCGGAGTATCCAGCTCTGCCGTACGTGCGGAAAAGCCATCCCGGTAATCAACCTCCAGCGTGTGAGAAACCGAAACAGGGGGATTCTCACCATAGGGGATGGTATACGTATCATTTTCTTTTTGAAGCAATAGCTGGTCTTTATAAAAAAGGAACCAATAACAGGGTTTATGTGAAGTTTCCATGCTGATATTTCCGAATTATCTTTCTGTATTTAAAAACACCCGCAAACTTACGAATTAAAAAGGCATGTTGTTATAAGCCTGTGAGGAGGCGATGGGTATGTATTCATAAATAATGTTAACCTAATAAACATCCTTAAATATCTATTGTATGAAAAAGAAATCAAATGCATATATTTGCGATCATTTTGACAGAGAATCTCAAATAAAAATAGGAATTATGATTTCATACAAGCATAAAAAAGTCTAATAATCTTATAAAACAAAGGTTGTCCGTAGCAAATATAGGCAAACTAATAATTAACAAATTTACTGTATATGAGAAAATTTTCACTATTGGTAATCGCGGCTTACGCCGCAAACTTGATGACGTATGCCCAGACCTGTCTGGACGAAGCGTTAGCGTACCGGATCAAAAACGAGGCATTCAACAACTCCAAGATCGAGGATTTGTCACAGTTCATGACAGATGATCTGGGTCCGCGCCTGGCAGCCTCGCAAATGAAGCTTCGTGCGGAAAAAATGGTCATTAACAAATTAGAGGAACTAGGATTGTCCAATCCCAGGGCAGAATTCGCTTTCGAGTTCGCCAAAGGAGGATGGGACAACGAGAAGAATTACGTGGCTATGACCGCCCCCTATTACTGCAGCTTCGCGGCCAATCCAAAAGCATGGTCGGGCAGCACGGACGGGTTGGTGAAGGGAGAATGCGTCACGATCGACGTGAAAGAGAAAGCCGACCTGGAAAAGTACAAAGGGAGTTTAGCGGGCAAGATCGTGCTGATGCCCATACAGCAAACGTACGAGATCCGCTTCGAACCGCTAGCCTCTCGCTATACGGATGAGGAACTGACCGAATTGGAGAAAGACCCACGTCCGGCTAATGCCCGGCGACGTGCGATGCCGTCCAACTGGCAGGCCATGCGCGAGTTGCAAAGTGCCATCGGTGAGATGCTGAAAGACGAGCATGTACTGGCGGTAGTAAGCGGGAGCGGTACGTTTAACGTACCCAGCTCGCGTGGAGTACAATACAAACAAGGAGATCCGGAGCCGACCCCGGAGATCATCCTCCCGATCGAGGATCATAACCGTATGGTTCGCATGCTCAATAAAGGAGGGAAGGTAGAGATGGAGCTGGATGTCAAGAACCGTTTCACGAACAACCCGAGGATCAATAACGTGATCGCCGAGATCCCCGGTTCCGATCCTAAGTTGAAAAACGAGATCGTGCTAATCGGCGCACACCTTGACTCTTGGCACGGCGGTACCGGCGGGGCAGACAACGCCTCCGGTTGCATCGTCATGATGGAGACAATGCGCATCATCAAGTCGCTGAATATCTCTCCGAAGCGCACGATCCGCCTGGCTCTCTGGGGCGGCGAGGAGCAGGGCTTATACGGCTCGCGCGGCTACGCAAACAAGTACCTGTATGATACGGACAAGAAGAAGACACTCCCGGGCTACGAGAAGTTCGCCCTCTACCTTAATATGGACAACGGCTCCGGTCGTTTCCGCGGTATCTACCTCGAGGAAAACGACCTGGCCGTTCCCTTCTTCGAGACATGGAAGAAACCGCTGGAATCCTTAGGATTCAAGACGCTTTCCTTACGTAAGACGAGCGGGACGGATCACTTGTCGTTCACGCGCATCGGCCTTCCGGCCTACCAGTTCATCCAGGACGAGCTGGAATATGACCGCACGTACCACACGACAATGGACACATATGAGCGCCTGTCGCTGGATGACCTGAAAGTAGACGCGGCCATCACCGCCTGGCTCGTATTGAACGCAGCTATGGACGACTCCCGCATCCCTGTCAAGCCGGGTTACCCGGAGAACATACCGGCTGGATCCATGCGGTAATAAAGTAAATGTCATACAAATAACAATTCACAAACAAACATGAAAAGAAAAGCATTAACACTCTTCGCGATGCTATTCGTAATCGTTTGCGCGATCTCCGCGCAAACGATTACCGTGAACGGTAGCGTTGTCGACGAGGAAAACGAACCCGTCATCGGGGCCTCCGTATTAGTAGATGGTACCAATATCGGAACTATCACAGACCTGGATGGAAACTTTAGCCTGATGAATGTCCCACAGAAAGCGACATTAAAAATATCATACGTAGGAATGGCCACTCAGACTGTCAAGGCGGCAGCCAAGGTAAAGATCCTACTAAAAGCAGACACGCAGACGATCGATGAAGTCGTCGTCACCGCCTTGGGTATCCAACGTCAGGCGAAAGCCATCGGCTACTCCACGGCGAAAGTGGATAACGAGGAGCTAAACATGGCGAAAGGATCGGATGCCACCACCGCGTTGAGCGGAAAGGTATCCGGCTTGCAAATCAACGTCACCTCGGCTGCCCTCGACCAAGAGACCCGTGTGACACTGCGTGGCGCCCGCTCTTTCAAGGGAGATAACTCAGCCTTATTGGTATTGGATGGCGTGCAGACCCCTATCAACTTCCTGCAATCACTCAATCCCAACGATATCGACAATATATCCGTCTTGAAAGGCGCCTCCGCTGCCGCGCTCTACGGCTCGGAAGCAGCCAACGGTGTCTTGATCGTAACCACTAAGACAGGAGCGAAAGGTAAGCCGAACATCACCTACTCTTTAACGACAACCATGAACCAGGTCGCTTATCTGCCCAAGTTCCAAACCCGTTTCGGACAGGGCCATACAGATGACCTACTGGGTGTTCCCAACTTCGACTATTACACCTCAGACGAGAACCAACAGTACGGCCCCGAATTCGATGGTGGCATGATCGAGGTAGGTAGCCCGCTATACGACGGTACCGAAGAGGGGTATTACCTAACACGCCCGTATCAATATGCGAAAGACGGACGCAAGAACTTCTATGAGACAGGCCTGGGTATCCAACACGACGTGTCTTACTCTTCCAGCGACGATCATGGAAGCATGTATCTTTCTTACCAACGTCTAGACCAGAGCGGTATCATCAGTGGTGACGATTCCGACCGCCAGACCGTGCGTTTCAACGCCAGCCGTAATTACAAGAACTTCTCGGCCAGTGCGAAAGCTACCTATACGCATTCGAATTTCGACATGAATACGAACTCCTCCTCCGGAATCTACAGTTTGATTAATACACCGGCAAACTTCGATCTGTCTGATTTCAAGAACTGGCGCGAGGAAAATGGTACCGGAGCCAATCCCAATGAGTGGATCAATGACTATTATCCAAATCCATTCTTCCAGATCGACACGCATCGCCGTAAAACACGCCAAGACCGATTGGCCGGTTCTATCGAGTTGAATTACGAGGCATTCAAGTGGCTACGTTTCATGGCTCGTGCCGGCGTGAACTTGGGTATCAACAACACCAACATCACGACCGAGGCGTTCCATTACTCCACGTGGGCCGCTAACAATATCTACCAAGCTAGCACAGACCAGTACTCGGCCTATAATACGGCATCCAATCTGAACAGCCGTTTCAACATGGACTTCATGGCCTTCTTCAACCATCAATTCGGCGAGGACTTTGAACTGAAAGCGATGGTCGGTTATTCGCTACAAGACATCTACTCTGAATACAAGCAAGCGTCCGCCAGCAACCTGGCATTGGACGACTTCTACAACTTAAAGAACAAGATCGGAGAGCTGAACGGATCCAACCGCTGGAGCCGTACTCGTAAGACCGGTCTATTCGGCAGTTTGGATTTAAGCTATAAGAACTGGGCTTTCCTACAAGTCACGGGACGTAATGACTGGACTTCCCTGTTGGACCCGTCTCACTGGTCGTTCTTCTACCCAAGCGCGAACGCTTCTGTCGTATTGACTGATGCGATCCCTTCCATGAAAAGCGAAATCTTCAATCACTTCAAGGTACGGGCATCCGCGGCAAGAGTGGGAACCGTGAACGTACAGCCCTACAGCTTGGAGAATACAGCATCTATCAACAACTATTTCCCGTACGGGACATTGACGGCCTATAAGCTCAACTCCACGTTGTATAGCAAAGACCTGGAGCCGGAGTTCACGACGGAGTACGAGATCGGCGCGGAATTTGGCTTCCTGAACAACCGTATCTCTTTGGAGGCTGCCGTTTATCACCAAACGACAACGAACCAGACCGTACCTATCAGCATCGCTTCCTCTACGGGATTCGACGCACGTTATATCAACGCCGGTACGATGAAAGGTAAAGGTCTGGAACTAGACTTGCGTATCACGCCGCTCTTAAAACTAGGAGATTTCCAATGGATCGTAGGAGCCAACGCAACCTTTATCAACACGAAAGTGACGGAATTAGCCGGAGATGCGATCGAGTTAATGCTGGATGACAGCGGCGATGAAATGCCAGTCTACGCTGTATTGAACGAGAGCTTTCCCGTCATCAAGGCGACGGATTGGAAACGTAACGAAGAGGGGAAAGTGATTGTCAACAGCTCGAACGGTATGCCGACTGCCGGTGACTTGATCGCCTGCGGGACGACAGAACCGACCGTGCGCATCGGACTAACCACCAACATGCGCTGGAAAGACTTCAGTCTTGGAGCGACATTCGATTACCGTAGCGGTCACGTAACACGATTCGGCGTTGAAAGCAATATGTTGTTTACCGGATCTTCTTACCTATCTTCGACAGCAGGCCGTCAGCGTTTCGTATTCCCGAACTCCGTGATCGAACAGGTAGACGCGAACGGCAACGTATCTTACCAAGACAACACAAATATCACAGTGTACGATGGTGGCGATAATTTCTGGAACGGGACTTATAATCAATGCAAGGCCAATCAAATCGTCAGCGCCGCTTCCTGGAGATTACGCGAGTTATCCTTGAACTACGATGTTCCCAAACGTTTGATCCAGAAGATCGGTTTCATACAGAGAGCCTCTATCAGCCTTGTCGGGCGTAACTTGTTCATGTGGACTCCAAAAACCAATATCTGGGGAGATCCTGATTTCACGAGCGCAGGCAGAAACAGTAACATCACCGGAACCTCCTACAACCGGAACATTACCGGTTACGCGGGAACCGGTTCCGCATCTACACGTACTTACGGTTTTAATATATTGGTTTCATTCTAACATATCATATCACCTAGAACATGATGAAAAAGATTTTATTATATACAATTTGTTTAAGTGGTACACTTCTGGGCCTGAGCGGTTGCTCCGACTGGCTGGACGTGAACAAAAACCCGAACGAAGCATTGGAAAGCACCGTGTCAAGCGATTTGCTGCTGACTTCCGTGCAAAACGATGAATGCTATTACCGGATCTCTTCCTCCAACGTCCATTTTTTGGCCGAGCACACGACGAAATCCGGCGATTATTCCGGCACCTATCCGTTTTTGACAGGCGGTGTTATGCCACAAAGTTTCGATGACTACTGGAGACGTCCGTATAGCCGTATCGCCAATCTAAAGAACATAGAGAGAAAGGCGATCGAGAGCGGCGATACCGGTTTCGAAGCGATATCCAAGACTTTGCAAGCATACGAGTTCCGCCGTTTGGTAGACATGTTCGGCGACGTACCTTTCACCGAGGCCAGTGCGGGAAGTGAATATCTGACCCCTAAATATGATGATGCAGCTACCATCTATAACGGCTTGATCGAAATGCTAGACCAAGCGATTGGGCTATGCGACCAAACGCTAGCAAACACAACTTACAACAAAGGGGCATTAACCTCTGCCGACATCTACTTCGGAGGTGACTTTAAAGCGTGGAAACGTTACGCGGCATCCCTCCAATTGAGCTTGTTGATGCGTATCTCCAACGTGAGCGACGTATCGGCGAAGATCAAGGCCGTACAAGACAAGGTTATGAGTATCGGCGAGAACGCAACCAGTAACCCGGGATATTACAAAGGACAGTCCACTGTAAACGGCTCAACTTATGTAAAAATGAACCCACTCTACTACTTATATGGATACACCTACCTAGACAAAGAGTACTCCGGACACAAATCGTCCGTGCCGACTGAGGAAGTAGTCAGCCGCTTGCGCAATACCAACAATCCATTACTCCGTGTATTCGTAGACCCGCGCAGATATCTAGCGAACGACGCGAACGGACGGGCCAATTACGATCGCTTTGATTTAGAGGATGAATATTACATCGGAGTACCGTTTGGGCAAATGTCGCCGGCGCAAACCAACTACGCCTCAAAAATCGGCTTCGGAGTCGTATCCAAGACTTGCGATCAAGAGACCGGCCCTGCGCAGAACATCATCGTAATGCAAGGCTCATTGGTAGGATTTTACTTAGCTGAAGCTGCTCTACGCAAATTGATAGACGGTGGAGATGCCGCTGCCAAGAAATATTACGAGGAGGCTGTCATTTCTCTGTTCAACACCTATGAGACCGCTTTGCGGAGCGATGCCTCCACATGGCCAGCTCTCTCTCGCCCCGCAGGTGCCAGACCTGCCATCACCGGCACGGCTGCCGAGGCTGCCATCGAGTACTTATCGCAAAACGACGCAGCCGTGAACTGGGACTTGATGACTACTACGGAACAGAAGATGAACGCTATCCAAACCCAGAAATGGTTAAGCCTGTACATGGTAGACCCATTAGAGGCATGGAGTGAGGTCCGTCGCACAGACTTACCGGTATTACATGCATCCAACTGTGCGCAATACAGCAACAAAATGATGGCTCGCTTCCTCTATCCGAACACGGAGAAGAACTTAAACCCGGATAATTACAGAAGCGATATCGACGTTTTCACGACATTAATTTTCTGGGACAAAGAGAATCCGGATTTGCAAAAATCAACTACATTCCAATAATCAACTAAAACAGAGAAAGCATGAAAAGTAAAATAACATCCTTATTTTTATCCATCTGTACAATTGTCCTAATGACCTCGTGCCTAGATGATGAGTATTTGTATGATTTTGAGAACCAGAAGCCCGTTATCGAGCTTCCCTACGTAAATCATTCACTCAGCCTGAGCTACAAAGCTGGCAGTACGTCGATCACCACACCGTTATATGTGAATTACAGCATCGCAGACTGGAGAGATATCACAGAGGAGATCCCCGTTGTCGTAGGTATAGACGAAAGTTTGCTGCCAAACCAGGCAAAAACGCTACCGGCTTCCAGCTATAACCTCAACTTCCCGCTGATCATGACGATCAGGAAGGCCTCCGACATAGACCCTACAGACCGGACAAAGCTTAATAACCAGAGCGCACAGGCCAATCTGACAATAGACCTGACAAACAGCGAACTGGTATCCGGCGAGACATACGCACTTCCGTTACGTATCGAAAGCGCTCCTGCCCAGTACACGGTAAGTGGTAATTTCAATACCATGGTATTCTTGATTACAATTAAATAAATCATCGCAATATGAATTACAAAAGAGATGCTATTATTTTTGTCCTGACCTGGCTCGCTTTCGTAGCGAACGGACAGAACTACACGACACCATTCAACCACAGCCTGTTGAATGAGACGTATTACGACCTGCTCATCGGAGAATCGTCCGGAGACAGGGCCTATCATTACATCATAGATATCGCACCATACGAGAGAGACCGAAAACATGCGGACTACCAAGGCCTGTTCATGGAATCGAGGTACGTGGTAGATAAACTGAAGGGATTTGGCATACAGAACGCCAAGACCGAACGGGTCGGCAAGACCAAGACTTGGGATGGGATAAGCGCCTCCTTATGGGAGGTATCCCCGAAACAAGTCAAGATCGCCGATTACCAAGATCTTGCTGCCATCTTGGGGCAAGGGAGCAAGAACGCAGATATCACCGCCCAACTAGCGTGGATCGGCCGGGGGGAGGCGCATGAGATCAAGGCGGTAGACCTCAAAGGGAAAATCGCCGTCACCGAAGCCGCTGCCTCCCGGGTACATGACAAGGCAGTAGAGGCCGGAGCCGTAGGCATCATCAGCTACTACTCACCCCGTCCTTTGATTGATCCGCTACAGATCCCCAACAGCGGTATTCGCGGCCAAAGACCGACTTTCTGCTTCAATCTAACGCCTAGAGACGGGTATGCGTTGCGCGATCGTTTGTTGAGAGGAGAGAAAATCACCGTTCACGCCAAGGTAGAGACCATGGAAGAGGAAACAGACATTGAAGTCCCCACTTGCCTCATCCCCGGCACCGACCCGAATGCGGAAGAGGTCATCTTCTCCGCACACCTCTTCGAGGGATACGTGAAGCTGGGGGCCAATGACAATATCTCCGGATCGGCCGCCCTGCTAGAAGTGGCACGTACCTTAAACAATTTGTTCGATAGCGGTAAACTACCTCGCCCGAAACGGAGCATACGCTTCATCTGGGTCCCGGAATTCCAAGGAACCATACCTTGGGCCAAGCAGAACAAGGAGATACTCGACAGAACGCTTTGCAACATAAACCTGGATATGGTAGGCTTGTGGTTGAGCAAGAGCGGCTCTTTCTATTGCTTGCATCGCACCACCATGGGGAACCCGCATTACCTGAACGACGTAGCCGAATCGTTCTACCATTACATGGGCGCGACAAACAAGTCATTCGTCGCTACCGGAATGGGGCGACCGGACGCACTGAAACCAGTGTACAGCCTCACCGGGTCACAAGATCCTTTCTACTATTCAATCAACGCCCACTACGGATACTCGGATCATGAAGTATTCAGCGACTGGGGGGTTCAGGTACCGGGTGTTATCATGATCACTTGGCCGGACAACTACTACCATACCTCCGGCGACCGTCCTTCCATCTGCGATCCTACGCAATTGCATCGGGCCATCGTCCTTGCCGCCGCTACGGCTTATACGATCGCGGCCGCCGATGAGAACCAAGCGCTAGCGATCGCCAACGAGGTCGCCTCCAACGCTGCTAAACGGATGTCGATCAAAGCGAACGATGACCTCACTCTGCTGTATCAAACGACAGGAGAGCTGTTTACCGCTTCCTACAAGAAGGCGAAATTCAACCAAGATGCCTTGTTAATCAATGAGAAGGCGACATTAGAAAGTATTCTGGAATTAGCACCGTCCAGCTCCCTCTTGAGAAATCACATCGCCTCGCTGCAAAACACCCTGCAAGAGAAAAGCGCAAGTAATCACAAAGAGATCGATGCCGCGATGAAAGCACGTGCGACTGTGTTAAAGATAGTACCCATTAAGCGTATCGAACTGACAGAGGAAGAGAAGAGTGCTTCCAAAATATTCCCCCGCTCTACAGCGAAGGTGAAAGAGACCGGTTATGGCGTACTTCGATCCATTCCGAAGGAATTGACAGAAAAATATAAGCCGTCCCCCAAAACCGGCGGCACTTATACACGCACGACCTTGGCGCATGGCGACGATATCGCCAAACTGACCGTATCCGGGAAGAACAGCATATTGGATATCAAGAAAATGCAAGATGCCCAATTCCCTGACGCAGATAAATTGGAGGACATCGTACGTTTCCTTGAAATGTTGAAAGAAGCTGGACTTGTTACATTCTAGACTGATCTTCGGGAAGAAAACATTATCTTTGCTTCACGATTAAAATGTTACCACGATGAAACACTTAAAGTACTTGGCTTTTGCCGCCTGCCTGGGAGGTCTCTCCCCGACCCTTGCGCAAAACGCCTCTAAAAACCTAACAGTTGATGACCTGATCACTTGGCAACGAATCACAGACCGGGAGATCTCGGACAACGGAAAATGGGTAGCTTGCAAGATGGAACCTTGGGAAGGTGACGCTACCGTTTATTTATACGCGGGTCAAGGACAAGAGGCCGCCACTTTTTCCCCAGCCGGTCAGTTCGCATTCTCCGCCTCTTCTTATTATCTGGTCGTCACACAGACACCTAGGAAGTCTACGGTTGATTCCTTGAAAATCTTGAAGACAAAAAAGGATAAAATGCCAATGAACACTTTGGTGATCTATTCCGTCGCCGGTAAAAAGGAGACGATAGACTCCCTCAAGACCTTCAAATTAGCGGACGAGGCAGATTGGATCGCTTATCAAAGAGGGCGGAAGGACTCCACCTTGTACGTCCGCTCGCTGGATGGAAGCAAGACCTTCCGGTTTCCAGCCGTAACGGATTTCCAATTCGCCAAGAAAAGCGGTGTGCTATATTACACGAGTGCGGCGGAGGGAGAAGCGGGTATATTCACCTTGAATCCGGAGAAGGGAAGCCCGGTGCTCATCAAAGAGGGAAAAGGTGTATTCAAACAGGCCACGTTCGATGAAAAAGGGGAACGGTTGGCTTTCTTATATTGCGCCGACAAGGATTCTTCTTACAAAGCATTAAGCTTATGGCTATCCGAACATAACGCTCCCGCACAAGAAATCGCCACTCGTGGAAACAGTGCTTTCCCCGCTGAATGGGTAATCAATGAGAACGGGATGCTTCAATTCTCGAAATCCGCTTCCCGTCTGTTTTTCGGCACCTCTCCAGAGCCGAGGCAAAAAGATACGACTCAACTAGCCGAGAATCGTCCGAACGTACAGGTTTGGAGTTGGGATGAGCCCGTACAATATACCGTACAGGATTACAACAAGAAAAAAGACTTAAAGAAAAGCTATCAAGCGGTTTATAATCTGGGTAACGGCTCTATCTTCCAATTGGCGAATGAGGAATTACCGAATATCCAATTGGGTAATGAGGGTGACGCACCCTTGGCGCTCCTTTCTACTTCCCGTCCGTATTCATTGTCTTCCATGTGGGAGGCCCGCACACGCAGCGACTATTATACCGTATCGTTGGATAACGGGGAGCGCAAGCAAATCGCCCAAGCGGATTATGGCCGTTTCCGCCTCTCCCCACAAGGTAAATATGCGTATTGGTATGGCGAGACGGATAGCTGTTGGTACACGATCGCTTTGGCGGAAGGTAAGCAATATCGCTTAACTACTCCGGAAAGCTTCCCGGCCTGGAACGAGGAGAACGACGTACCCGATTATCCGTATGCGCATGGAGCCGCCGGCTGGACCGCAAACGATCAAAATCTCTTGATCTATGATCGTTATGACATCTGGAAATTCGATCCGACCGCAGCCATCCCTCCGATCAACCTGACCGTGAACGGAAGGAAGGAGAAACTTTCCTACCACTTGGAACAATTGGATAAAGAGGCTCGTTTTATCGATCTCGGTAAACCACAATTATTAAAAGGATTCAACGAGATCACAAAAGGATACGGATTTTATAGCGCACGCCTCTCCGCGCCGGCCGTTCCGAAGACTTTGCTGGCAGGTAATTACATGCTGCGATCTATCAACAAGGCGAAGAATACGGACGACGTGATCTATACGATGGAAACCTTCCAGCGATACCCGGATATCCACTATTCTACCTTGGCGTTCAAGAAATCCGTGCAATTGACTCATGGAGACAAACAGCAGGAGGGCTTTATCTGGGGTACCGCCGAGTTGGTATCATGGATTTCCTTGGACGGCCGTCCACTGGAAGGTGTCGTTTATAAGCCGGCAAATTTTGATCCGAACAAGAAGTACCCGATGATGGTAAACTTCTACGAGCGGAATTCGGAGACTTTATATAATTACCGTATGCCGGAGCCGCATCGTTCTACGATTGATTATCATTTATACAATAGCAATGAATACGTCATCTTCAACCCGGACATTCGCTATGTAGATGGTTATCCGGGGGAAAGTTGCTATAACTGCTTAATGCCGGGTATCACCATGATGATCGCCAAAGGATATATCGACGAAAGAGGAATCGGTGCGCAGGGACATAGCTGGGGAGGTTACCAAGTAGCTTATTTAGCGACTCGTACGGATTTATTCTCCGCTATCGAATCTGGGGCGCCTGTCGTAAATATGTTTAGCGCTTATGGCGGTATCCGTTGGGGTTCCGGCATGGCTCGTTCTTTCCAATACGAGCATACGCAAAGCCGTTTAGGAGCTACGCCATGGAACTCGCCGCTTCGTTATCTGGAAAACTCGCCGTTGTTCACGATGGATAAGGTGCAGACCCCAATATTGATCATGCACAACGATGCCGATGGTCATGTGCCTTGGTACCAGGGTATCGAGTATTTCGTTGCCATGAAACGGTTAGGTAAACCTTGCTGGTTGCTGAATTATACAGGCGAACCGCATTGGCCGATGCATATGGCAAACCGCATCGATTTCCAACGTCGCATGTTCCAATTCTTCAACCATTACCTAAAAAAAGAGAAGATGCCTAAATGGATGTCAGAAGGCGTACCTGCCGTAGAACAACCGTTTGAGTTGGGGTATTGATCAGGCAATTACAGCTTCATACGGAACTCGGTACGGGCATCAGGCGAGGAATCAACGGGTTAAATCACCGCCATGCAATCACGTTGTGCGGTGGGAGATACTGAGGCCGATACCGCTGCCACTGGATTTCGTAGAGAAGGAAGGCGTAAAGATGGCAGACAATAGTTCCGGAGAAATACCGGAGCCATTGTCTGTTATGGCTGTATATATATACCCTACCATCTGTCTCCAAGGCCTCTATAAAAACGATGCCATCCGTTAGCCCCTCTATCGCCTGTAATGCGTTACAGATCAAAATTAGTCAGAGCCCACACAATCAAGTTTTGGTCCGCATATGCACAGTTAAGGCTTCTGCAGAGGAGGAACGAATACGATCGCTATCCGGCTCGGCGCACAACAACTGTTCCTTCTTCCGAAATAAAGAGGTTATAAACACCTCGGCTCTTTTCGGTTCTGGGAGATGCGTCAGACTAAACACTATTCGCCCATTGGCAATTTACTTAACTGAGATATGGCTTGTAAATTGGAATAATCGTATTGGTAAAGGCCATCGTCGGCGATCATCATCAAGATATTCTTAAAAGGGATTACGTCATAACCCTCCATGCCGGCATAATGAACAAGCTGATTAGCCATCAAGGTCATAGGATCCTTCACGTTGAAGACCTTTAATCCTTCGTCGCAGAGGAATAAAGTACCGTTATCGATACCTAATCCTTTCGGGCATTTCATGCCATAAGTAACCAGCAGGTTCGGTTGATCCACATCACTTACATCTATAATCATCAACTCGTTGGCATTTTGCCCACAAGTATTTCCGGAATGCACGGTCACATATGCCAAATCATCCTCCACGACAACCGGATCGCAGCCAAAGACATGACTTACGGAAGAACGATACTTAGGTGCTAGCGGATCTTCCAACGAATAGATCAACATACCGGTCGGAGTTCCCATGAACAGCTTATCCTCATAATTGAAAAGAGTCTCAACATCACGTTGCAACCAAATGTCATTTGTCGTCAAGACAGGCTTGTCACCGGAAAGGTCGAAAACACACATAACATTCTGTTCTACCGTATATAAGTACTTACCATAAATAGAAAAACGAGCCATAGATCCGTTCTCTCCCTGTGCGGAAGTGCCAGAAGCCACCTCGTTCGTCAAACAATCGCCAGAACTCGGATAATAATAAATGGTTTCCTCCCGTTCCTTCAGCTTCCAACCAACCACGACACCTTTCGCTCTCGCTTCCTCCGAATAACACATATTATAATCGAACCCATAGTCATTCTCTATGGTCGGAAGCGCATAACGGAATGCGTTCTCCACACGGCCTTCCAATTCAGGTCTCTCCGGATCAGAGATATCGAACCAGACCAAATCCACATACGAATCCGCATACAATTTATCATCCTTGATCGAGAGATCCTCGTTACCGATCAGCTCTACAAAGCCCGCTATCCGGGGAGATGCCGGATTCCTGTTATCCACGATATGGATGCCCTTATCCGGAGAAGAAATATACAGGTAATCCTTATAGAAACAGATCTTACCCCGCTTGGTGATTGGCACCACCTCATCCGTCACCTTCACTAAGTTCCGAAACTCGGAAATCGACATGAATACCGGTTCATTGATAGCGTACCGAACGACCTCCACTCTCACTCCATCATCCTTGCATCCCATTAAGGCGCAAAGGCTAAAGGCAAATGCCCAATAAAAAAGTTTACGCATAATTATAATAGATTTTAATCATCAAAAAGCATATCGTATACCTGCGTTCAACCCAAATCCCAACGGCTTGTCCGTACGGATACTAGCCGGTTGATCACAGTCGAAATAATAGGAGAAGCGAGGTTCGAAATAGAGGCTCCAATCCCCATAGAAACGATAAGCGGCACCGACCGAGGCATTCACGGACCATTGCATACCGCGGATGTCCTCCTTTTTGCGCTTAGAGATAGTTGTCCCGTTTCCGGTGATATAGCCACTATACACGGCCTGCAAACCCTTCTCCATCATAAAGCCTCCGGAGAGATAGACATTCCATCTCTGATTCTTCCATAAATAAACCACTAGATTCAACGGAATACCCAAATAATGTAAAGACGATTTTACCTCCGACGGAGAATCCCCTCCCTTCTTAAACGTAGTGGATAAATACGTGTACATCAATCCGCTTTCCACGGCTATACACCGGCTAAAGTCCTTTCGTACCGTAAAGCCGAAAGATATCGGAAGGGAATAACTAACGTCCGGATAAGATTCGAACAAACCATTATCCAGGAAATTCTCATCCAACTTAGGACTCCGTAATACCGAGGCATTACGGAATGAGACCGTTTGGGGAGGCGTATTACCATTCTCTTTTTCATCATCGTCTTTATCCGGTTTATTCGGATCAGGGTTTCCCGTCGAATTATTCATATCTTCCGGAGGAAAAGCATCGCCATAACTCATATCTGTATTTAAAAAGCTATCTACATAACCGCTGGAGCCAACGGAGGCCGCCAATAACCATTTATTCCGTTTGCTCTTCTTGGCTTTCTTTTTCAAAGAGGCTTTTCGCTGGAGACTCCGTTCGCCTTCCGGTAAAGGAACCGTAGAGTCACCTCGCTTAACGACTATGTTCGTTGAATCCTCGGACGCTACCTCCTCAATAATCTCGATAGTTTCACGCCTCTCATCCTCCAGGATCGTTCCCTTTTCTCCAACAATAGCGGAAGGCTTAGCCCTTTTTCCCCATTTCAACACTTTCGCTATACGTTTCTTCACAGGCTCTACAGGTAAAACGGGATGCTCCGGAAGCCTACTCATTTCCTCCGCTTTCTCCGCTTTCTCTTCCTGAAAGGGATCCGATTCCTCCAATGGCATCTTCTCCGAGGAAGGTAGCTGCCAAATAACCAAGGCCAGCACAACGGCGGCAGCCAGGCCTCCCGTCCACAACCACCCCCGTGACCTCGTTCTCCGGTTCATCTGGGCCTCCACCTCATCCCAACAGCCGGCATCTACCGGCGACTGATGCTCTTCCAAGCGTTGCCGCATATAGCCGCTGAAATCATCCAACTGTTCGTTATGATCCTTATCGTCCCGCATTTTCGTGCTTTATTAAAGATTGTACACTCTTTTGCAAAGCGTTCCTCGCCCGGATAAACTGGGAGCGGGAAGTCGCCTCCTGCACATGCAGCATCTCAGCGATCTCGCTATGCGTATATCCCTCTATCGCATATAAGTTGAAGACCGTGCGATATCCCGGCGGCAATTGGGCCACGCAAGCCAACAACTCGTCCGCTGATAAACGGTCCAATACGGAGTAGTTGATATCTTCCAAACTGTCGTCATAGCCGTCCAGACCTACACTTAGCCTCGTGTTCTCTGAAGACCGGAGATATTCAAGAGCCGTAGTGACAAAGATCCGCCGTACCCACCCCCCGAAAGCTCCGGAGCCGGAATACGACCGGATCTTCGTAAATATCTTCACGAACCCGTCCTGCAGAAGATCGCGGGCCGTCTCCCTGTCACCTACGTAACGCATGCAAACACTCATCATGGCAGGAGCATATTGCTCGTACAACTCCTTACGAGCCCATGATTCACCCCGCATACATCCATTGATTAACAGTTGTTCATCCATAAGTACTTATACTCTCTATACTATGGATGAAACAGGTATCCTAAAAGTTGCATCTTATTCAGAAAAAAGTTACCTTCACGCCAAAAACAGGAGGAGAGTGTATGAGGCGAGGATTGTTTATATGTATGACATGGATATGTGTTGTTGGAATCCATGCACAGTCTGATTTTTCGTTTGTTTTAAATAAAGAGGGTAAAATCGTCGTCTTACCTAAAAACAAGACGTACGAGCTGAACATCCCGAAAACCTCTTATAAAACATTTACCCCTGCGGGGACACGGGATGCCGATATTAAATTGCGGGAGTTCACGCCCGATATTCCCCATACGTCCCTACAGGAGCGTCCGATGGATATGCAGATATCTTCCGCTGCCTATCAGCCTTTCTTTAACGTATATACCCCGATGCTTCGGGAAGTATCGCCGATGGCGTTGGATTTCAATGAGACTTATATGAAACAGCTAAACGAGAGCTTCGATCTTATCGCTAATGGTGTTCAATATACATGGCCGGGAGCCGGAGGTATGACGATCGTGAACGGAGGTATCTCTTGGCATAGCGGTAATTGGAGCCTTTATGGCGGAGGATTCGGTGGACGTTTCTTTAGTCCCTTCAATCCCAGTCCAGGAATAACAGCCGGCGCAAATGTACAAGTAGAATATCAACCTACAGACCGGTTGAAATTGAAAGGATGGGGACAATATGCTTATTACGCTGACGAGTACAACAATCCCCATATGCTCAGGAATCCTTTTTTTTACCATACGCAAGTAGGCGGTGCCATGGAGTTCAGGATCACTGATAATTTCTGGATGGGAGCCGGTATTAACTATGAATACAACCCGGTATGGCGGAAAATGGAACCGCAGTTCCTAATCTATCCCGTCTTCAAATCGGGTCGCTTCAAGATTGGAATGTGAGGAAGACGTTATTTCCGTCTCAAACATTCCTACATGACAACTGCCTAAGATACCGACACCCCCATCTATATTGCTAAATACACGGATCGGTTCGGCCAAGCCACCATCGATCAAAAGGTTCGAAATAGAATCCGTATCTTTATCTTGCAAAACTTTCAGATATCGATAGTATTCCGCAGAGATAGCATAGAGGTGTACCCGTAAGTGCTTGGGAGGAATCGGAAGGAAATCTTCCTCATTTAGATCTTCTATCCCTATCGAATCTGGAACTACTTTTAGCGGATATGATCCATAATAAGATTCATAATAATACTCATCCGTCATGCGCAAGGTATATTCTTTACCGTTGATCAATTCGTCTGAGAAGACTTTTCCCCCATATCCGGAGATCCAATCATTACCTAATATCTGATCCAAGGCTGTCAATGATTGGCCAAAAACAGGCTCAGTCGCATAATTTGGGGTCACCGAGAACCATTTATATTCTCCTGTATATCTTTTAGCTATTCCATCAAAAACAGGAATGCCCTCTTCCATACGAAGTAAATAATAATTCTCCTCGGAAGGATTATCTTTGAGCGTTACCTGATAAATCGCGTTCCGGTGAGTAGGACCAAAAGAAGCAGCTACCGTGGTATAGGTTACCCCCGCTTTCAAGACTCGAGCAGGCTCAGGCATAACTGTCTCAGCGCTTGCCACTCCATATTCCGGGTAAGAGGCTTCCACACGGATACGATCTCCTTTCACCGGTATAAAATCAGACTTGAAATAACCTTTCGTGTTAAATACCTCATCCCCCTCCTGAAAGCTCATACGCTCCTTAAAAACGCCATTCACGAATAAATTCACCTCGGCTTTATCCAAGACCACGTTCGAATGATCATCCGTAAAAAACCAAGTACGGGAGACACTTACAGTCAAGGGTTCGCCGGTTATAGCGACACAGTTCACAACCAAAGTGGGATCCGGTCTCAACGACTCAAGATCGATCTCCCTGATGCAAGACATCAGACAGAATAGACCCACCATACAAATCGTGTTTATCAGGATATTCTTTATCGGTTTCATCTTCCTAGAATTTATACGTATATGATATGGAAGGGATGATGGGCATAATACCAATCAGTTTAAAACAAGGTCTATTTTGACCGGACTGAGAAGAAGAGTCCGGGGTCAAATGAATAATCGGTGCCCAGCTCTCGCTTTTATAGACCATAAACGGATTCATCCGGCTGTATACATTATAGATACTGATATTCCAGATGCCCATTCGCCCCTCCTTCTTCGGGCGATAAATAGCAAGTCCCAAATCCAGACGATGATAAGCCGGCATCTGGTAGTTATTACGGCGTGTATATAGATCCACCACTTCCCCGGATGATTCCGACCAGTTATCCTGTCCGTACGGATCAAGGATAGAAAGCGTGCCAACTTGCGCTTGCTCATAACTTTCCAACGACAAGGTCATACGATTGCCGGAAGTGTACGTCCAAGCAGCAGTCAGTTCCACCCTATCCGACAGTTTATGCGAAACCACTATATTCAATTTATGCCGGTTATCGTAACGTGCCGGAAAGCGTCGTCCGTTATCGATCTCATCGAAACATCGATCCGACCATGAAAGTGTATATCCAATCCAACCGGCCGTACGTCCGCTTTCCTTGCGGGCCAAGAACTCCACGCCATACGAACGCCCCTTGCCGACTGCCATTTTCTCCTCCCAAGCCGCCGTACCGGGCAAGAAGGAATAGCCGTCTTTATAATCCAACAGGTTCTTCATCCATTTATAATATCCTTCCACCGAGAAGCTATAAGAACGCATCAGGTTATAATAGAAACCGGCGGAGACTTGATCGCTGATTAAAGGTTTCAACTTACGAGTGACAGGCATCCACGCATCCGTCGGCAAATTTATATAACTGTTTCCCAATAAATGGATATATTGCCCCATGCGAGCGTATGAGGCTTTGAAACTAAGATCGTCGCGCAGCAACCATCTAAAGGAAATGCGAGGCTCCAATAAGGTATAAGTCTTCCGCTCTACGTTGAACAGGCTAAACCGAAGCCCCGCGTTCAAACGCAAACCAGGTAATACATTCCAATCGTCCTCTCCGAAAACAGCCGCCTCACGAGCCCATAGCAGATCATTCGTATATATTTTCCCTATATTCGAAAACCCCGGCATGCCGGAACCGACAGCTTTCACTTCATTATACTCCGGGCGAAAACGATGCATCAAGAAATCTCCTCCAAAACGGATCACATGCGACGTAGAAGGCGTGTAATCAAATGAAGAACGGATGCCCATATCCAAGATAGAGGTGGAACTACTCGTTTCCGATGAAGAAGACAGGAAGTCATCTTCCCCCTCCACACCATAGCTATATTCTTTTGAACTCCGGACATTCGAGCGATATCGTGAGAAAACCCCGGAGACCCGTCCGAACAGGCGGTTATTGATGACATAAGTCCAGCCCAAGGTCCCCATCAAATTACCCCAGCGCAGCGACGAATAGGTACCATCCGTATATGGGACTTGCTCCTCTTTCGTTGAGAAATCCGTTCCCCCTCCTAATACATCATTCCCATTATATAAGCTGAAGAACATCCGGCTACGATCGCTGAAACGATGATTAAGCTTTACATTCAAGTCGTGAAAAGCGTAACGAAAATTCATTTTATAACCGTCTTTTCGAACCTTATTTGCTATCGCTATCGCCGGGGCAGAGAGTACATCCAGCCACGAACGTCTGAGCGCTACTTGAAAAGCCGTGCGATCCTTGATGATAGGACCTTCCAAGCTCAGGTTTCCGGAGATCAGCCCGATCGTAGCGCTACCACGGTACTCTTTCATATTGCCCTCTTTGGTATGGATATCTACCACGGACGAGAGTCTCCCGCCATATCTTGCGGGGAAACCCGCCTTGAAAAATTCCAGATTGCGGATCGCCTCCGGATTGAAAGCAGAGAATAGCCCACCGACATGATTGATCTGGTAAACCGGGTTACCGTCTATCAAAAACAGATTTCCATCTTGGTCGCCGCCACGAACATATAAACCAGCCAGTCCCTCTGTCCCGGTGGCTACACCCGGAGTCAGTTGCAGGGTCTTCACGATATCAGACTCACCAAACAGGGTCGGTGTCGCCTTGATCGTCTTCTGGCTAAACCCCATCGTTCCCATCAAGGTGTTATTTACAGACAAACGATCCCGCTCCGAAGCGGTAACTACCACTTCCTCCAGACGAGCGTTCGGACGCAACTCCATATTTAACAAGGTATCCTTATCCAATTCCGTGAAAGAAAAGGAACAGCTCTCATAACCAATGTAAGAAGCCTGCAAGCGGATATTCCCCGGCGGAAGCGTCAAGCTGAAAAAGCCATAGCTATTCGTAGCCGAGCCTTTCTGACCGGCGACCTCATAAACAGAGGCTCCGATCAGAGGCTCCGAGGAGGCTTGATCCCTCACGAAGCCGCTGACCGTCACCTGCCTCTGTTTACGCTTCAGAATCACGATCTTTCCACTCACCTTATACACGATCGGATACGGCTCGAACAAGCGGGTCAAACAATCCGTCAATGTCTCATCTTCCACTTGGAAACTGATCTTCGGAAGCTCTTTCAACAAAGAAGACTCATACGAGAAGGTCACGCCTGCCTGTTTTTCGATCTCCGACAAGATCTCCGGCAACGAAACCTCCTTCATACGCAACGTAACCCGAGGATCATCCTTCGTCTTGGAAGATTGAGCCAAGAGCTCCGGTACGGGCATAAAAATCATCCAGCAAAAAATGGGCATAAGCCATTTATTCATCCACTCTGTCATCATTCTACCTTATTGCATTCACTTATAAGACCAGATACTCCTGAAATACCCCTATCTGGATAAGGCTATTTTTTCAGGCTCCCGATAGATCTCACAAAATGACCTGATTTTATTTCTTCGAAGTGGAAACCAGACGTGCGTCCAATGTCTGGTTAACCACCTGCAATACATCCTCCAAAGGCAGATCCGTAAAGGTAGCGGTCAATTTCGCCCCCTCATTCTTTATCCGGTTCGTAATCTTGACTTGATAATAATCACTCAGATCCTCGATCACCTTATCCAGCGGCGTCTCCATAAAACGAAGTTGCCCCGTTCTCCAAGCCAACTTGTTCATATCTTCTTCCGTCACTACCGTTATCTCCTTGTTCTCCATAGAATACTGAGCCGACATTCCGGCGGTAAGTATCACATTCTCCTTTTCCTCCCCGGCGATAAAACATACCTTGCCGGCAACTACATTGACTTCCGTAACGGTAGGCCTCTCATCTATCTGGAAACTTGTTCCCAGCACCCTGACTTCCGTTTGGCTCGTTTTCACGGAGAAGGAGCGTGCCTCGTTCCGCGTCACTTGGAAAAAGGCCTTTCCATTCATCTCCACGGCACGCCTCTCTTTATCATATCTCTTCGCGTCATACCGGATCCAGGAATCGCCGGCCAAGGCGACCAAGGTACTATCCGGAAGGTAAACATCTTTCATTTGCCCGGAGGCGGTAGTAATCGCGACCCAATCCGGGGCGTTTCTCTCTACCACGAACCATGTCCCCAAACCTACGAGCACTAACACGACAGCGGCCGCCCCGATCCAGTACCGACGAAACGAGGCCTTCCGGCTAATCGCATGCTCGGAAGCGAACCGCTGCCATGCCTTATCCGTATCAAGGCTTCCTTCCCGATAGTGTTTCGCTACGAAACGGATACGTTGATCCAATTTATTGCCATGCTCGTTGTTCATTGCTATTCTTTCTATTTAATAAGACCTCCCAGTCTCATACCACTGGAATCCGACATTTGGGGCCTGCCCCTTCTTCAATGGAACTCCTACACTCATACTGGGCGAGATCCTAGACGATACGCAAGATGAGCAAATCATCAGCGATACCGCGCCTACAAACACCCACTTTATACAAACCATCGCTTTCATGCTATTTTCGCTTTTTAAAATGTATATCCCAAGGTAAAACTAGCCGTATGATAGTTCAGGTCTATGTGATAAGCATATCCCTCGTATCGATTACCTGCTCCAAGATCATAGCCAATCTTGAAAGCGACCCGTTTCACCTCTATGCCAGCCTCTATGGTAGCTCCCCAGTCAAAACGAGGCACCACCGCGTATCCTTGGCCGGGATTAAATGGATTCCATGACAATTCCTTATTGTAAGGTAACCTTCCCCCCAAGGGATAATCTTTCTCTCCATACGTAGTATTTCCTCCCAAGCCGACCGCCAAATAGGGACCGACCGCCAAATGTAACCGAACATCCTTAATTGCCTGCCAATCAAAACGGGCCAAGATCGGTAATTGGATATATTCACGGTGTTCCTTCTGGCTGCGATACCTTATACCTTCTACATCAAAATCCTCCGTATCATAAATATTAGGACCCATATTATTCAGATCACTAGACGAAGGATCGAGAAACAGACTCATGCTTACTCTATCTCCGTATAAGTTCTCAGCCGTTCCATAAATCTCACCCCAAGAGGACAGCCCCTTCCCCCGTCGCACATAATACAAACCGGATTGAAGCGAGAACCAGCCCGATCTGAATGCATAAGAGACCGCGGCCCCAGCCTTAAAGCCCACCTTGGCGACATCTCCCTTATACTTTGTCACGTTCATACCGGCTTCCGGAGTCACTTTCCATCGCGCTTGGGTCGAGATCGCACACGTCATCAACATCACAAACACCACCAACTTCCTCATACACTCTCCATGCTTTAGTGAAATAAACAAGTAACCTTTATCTCTAAGACAGAGATACATGAAAAACCCCCATTCCTTTCCATGAAATTTATCCGAAAAAGAACATATAGACACGGATAACGGTCTCTCGCAAAGCTTTCAATGCCTTGCTCATCTGGTTCTCAACCGTCTTTACCGACAGATTCAATTCCTCCGCGATCTCTTGGTATTTCAAGCCATCCCGTTTGGATAGCAGGAAGATCTTCTTCCGTTCGGGAGGTAGCCGATCGATAGCGTCCCACAGGCGGGCGTCACGCTCCGATCGCAGGATGTCTTCCTCTTCCGAGGTATCTTCTACGTCGGGTAACTGCTCGGTAACCTCAACGCTTACCGACTGCGAGGTAAATGAAAGAGAACGGTTCCTCACCGTTTGATATAAATACGCCTTGAGGTTCCCGATCACATTACCGGCCCGGTTCTTATCCCACACATCCGCGAAGGCCTGTTGCACGATATCCTCGGCATCGTCTACCTGATCGGTATAACGAAGCGCGAATAAACACAAGGGCTTATATAAACTCTTGAAATGATATTCAAACTCTTGGGTGGTGATAGCAGCCATACGTTTGTTGTCTGTAACAATTCGCCGCGAAGTAACAACCTTTTCTTTTTAACGAAATCGCTTTTCAGTTTCTTTATAATGGTTTTAATAAAAAGAAAGCGTTTAGGGGCTTTATTCCTAAACGCTTTTTCTTATTACGAATTAATGAGTATCAATACGGACGAAAACCGATAATCCGGCGTACCTCATTCAAAGTCTTCGAAGCGCTCTCGCGCGCTTTCTCTGCACCCATACGGGCTACCTTGTCCAGATATTCCGTATTGGCGCCCATATCCGCGATACGCTCGCGGATCGGAGCGCAGAATGCATTGATATCCTCGGCCAACTGCTTTTTCATATCACCGTAACGGATCTCGCAATTGTTGTATTTCGCATTGAAGAAATCATAGGTCTCTTTCTCCGAGACAATTTCCATCATCGTGAATAAATTGGCGATCGGCCCGGGCTTCACGCTATTCGGCTCGGTCGGGCCTGCGTCGGAAACCGCTTTCATAACCTTCTTCTTGATTGTTTTCTCATCGTCTATCAAGTAGATCGCATTACCCTCACTCTTCCCCATCTTGCCGGAGCCATCCAAGCCCGGCACCTTCACGGACTTATCGCCCAAATGGAACGACGCGGGTTCCGGGAAGAAATCCACGCCATACGTGGAATTGAAACGACGGGCGAAACGACGGGCCATTTCCATGTTCTGCTCCTGATCCTTACCTACAGGGACCTTCAACGCCTTATGGATAATAATATCGGCGGCCATCAAGGTCGGATACGTCAGCAGACCAGCGCTTACGCTATGTTTATTACCTTCGTTAAAAATCGCTTGCTCCACATCGCCCTCACATCCTTCCCGGCTGATATGCAACTGCTGACGGGCCTTATCCTTGAAGGAGGCCGTACGCATCAACTCGCCGATACCGGCGTTCATATTCAAATACAGGTACAACTCTACCACCTCCGGCACATCGCTCTGGATATAAACGGTAGCTTTCTCCGGATCGATACCGCAGGCCAGATATTCCGAGAGGATCGTCTTTACGCTATTCCGTATGTTGTCAGGATGCGGGTGAGTAGTCAACGAGTGCCAATCAGCGATAAAGAAGAAGCAATTATACGCATCTTGCATCTGCAAGAAACTCTTTACCGCGCCAAAGTAATTGCCTAGATGCAGATTACCTGTCGGTCTGATTCCACTTACTACTGTTTCCATGTCTTGTTAATTTTAGTTTTCAAGTGGCGGCAAATTTAGATATAAATCTCGATTTATAGGCTAGCGGGATCAGAAAAGATACGACTTATTTTCTCCGCCTCTTCCGCGTTCCCTCCCCGTAACATAATTGTAAAGAAAATGAAGTGTAGCTGTTATTCGCTCCCTCTACTTTCGCGGCGGAAAAGAGAGAACAAACGATGAAGCAATTAGCACTTGTTTTATTCCTGGCGTTGGCCCCGGCCGCTTGCCTGACCGCCGCGACCGTGAAGGGCCGGGTAAAGGACGCACGGACAGGCGAAGAGCTGATCGGCGCTGCCGTGTATGTGAAGGAACATCCGGCGATAGGAACGACTGTCGGGCTGGACGGTTCT
Source organism: Parabacteroides sp. ZJ-118 (assembly GCF_011038785.1). Taxonomy (GTDB): domain Bacteria; phylum Bacteroidota; class Bacteroidia; order Bacteroidales; family Tannerellaceae; genus Parabacteroides. The sequence continues at coordinate 95,278 of NZ_JAAKDT010000002.1, read as the reverse complement.
TTTGTCTTGAAAGAGGTGCCGGAAGGGAAGGCGGTCACGCTGGTATGCAGCTATATCAGCTATGAGACACAGGAGCTGCGAGTGAACGCGCTGTCCGCCGGGGAGGTGCGGTTCAACATGCAGCCTTCGGCGGTGAGCCTGGAAGGGGTGACCGTCATCGCGTCCAATCCGGGACGTACGGAAGCCGGCGCCCGCGGGATCGAGAAGCAGGCGATGAACGTGGTGAACGTCATGAGCGCGAAAGCGATCGAGCTGTCGCCGGATATTACGGTCGCCCATGTGATCCGGCGCATGTCCGGCGTGACGGTCGAGCGGAACAGCAGCGGAGAGGGCCAGTATGCCATCTTGCGGGGGATGGACAAGCGGTATAATTATACGTTGATAAACGGCGTGAAGATTCCGAGCCCCGATAACAAGAACCGTTTCGTGCCGCTGGACATCTTCCCCTCCGAAATGCTGGATCGCCTGGAGGTGACCAAATCCTTGACGGCGGATATGGAGGGAGACGGCATCGGTGGCGCTGTCAATCTGGTCATGAAAGACGCCCCTTCCGAACGCCAATTCACCGCCAACCTCTCTACCGGTTATAACGCGATGTATTTCGACCGGGATTTCCAGTCGTTCAACCGGGGCGATATCGTAAAAGAATCCCCCTACGAGGCATTGGGAAAACCGGAGGATTACAAAGTGACGATGGACGATTTCACAACATCCAACCTGCGGATGAAATGGAAGAAGCCGCTGCCGGACCTGATGGCGGGGCTTTCGTATGGCGACCGCTTCTTCGGGGATCAACTGGGCGTCATGCTGGCAGGGAGTTTCCTGAATACCCACCGCGGAAAAGAGAGCCAGCTGTATTATCAACCGGGAACCACCCACGACGGGATCGAATACCGTAATTACTCATCGGAGCAGACGCGTATCGGCGTGCATGCCAAACTGGATTACTCCTTGAACGAGCGCCATAAGCTGACGTGGTATAACGGCTATATGGATATGAGCGAGGCCGAGGTGCGCGACAGGGAAGATGAGAAGGAGCGGGCGGTCCGTATGCGTTGGAACCATCAGTACATCATCAACTCGACCTTAAAGGGAGAACATCTGTTCCTGCCCGGCGGCGCGTTGCGGTTGAGCTGGTCGGCTGTCCTGTCCAAGGCCTTCAGCGAGACGCCCGATAACGCAGAGATCTATCTTCTGGGCTCTCACGTCTCTACCACGGATGCCGCCAAACGCCGTTGGGAGCATAACTCGGATAGGGACAAGGCCGGATATGTCGGCCTGTCATACAAGCTGAGGCTGGAGGGCGGGGCGACCCTGAATTTCTCGGCCGGAGGGGTGTACCGGGACAAGCGGCGTGACAGCTTCTTCAATGAATACACGTTCAACTCGGCTACCGGCGCCAAAGATCCGCAATATATCAATCAGGATTGGTTCAATTTCGACGAGATCCTGTTCGTCCCCCGCCCCTACGGCAACATCGGAGACCCGCTGAACTACGACGCGACGGAGAAGATCGGTGCCGGATATGGGATGGTGAAGTACACCTTGGAGCGATGGGAACTGATCGCCGGGGCGCGTATCGAGCATACGAACCAAGGGTATGTGCTAAAATTCCCCCGCGACGTCGATCCGGAAGGCAACCAGGTCTATACGGATGTGTTGCCCAGCTTCCATGCCAAATACGCTGTCCACCGGGACGCCAACTTGCGTCTCTCCTACACCCGGGCCATCAATCGCCCGAGCTTCTTCGAGATCGTGCCTTACAGCATCATCAATGAGGACTATAAGGAGAAGGGGAATCCGGACCTGAAGCATACGGTCGCCGACAACATCGACCTGCGCTACGAGTTCTTCCCCCGCTCTTCCGAGCAGTTCATGGTCGGTCTGTTCTACAAGAACATCCAGGACCCGATCGAGTACGGGTTGCTGAACGAGGGGCAGGATACCTATTACAAACCGATGAACTTCGGCGACGCCAAGAACCTTGGGGTGGAGGTGGATGTGATGAAATACTTCAGCTGGTTCGGCTTGAAGGCGAACTACACCTATACGCACTCGAGGATCACGACAGACAAGCGTATCATGGAGGGATCGGAGGTAAAGTCGGCGCGCCAGTCCCGTCCGCTGTTCGGGCAGGCCGCCCATGTGGCGAACCTCTCCCTGCTTCTCAAGGAGGCAAGGCACGGCTGGGAGGGCCAGCTCTCTGCCGGCTACACGGGGAAGCGGCTGAGCGACATCTCCAACTGGCTGGATGATGATCTATGGGAGGACGGGTACCTCCAACTGGATGCTTCGATCGAGAAAAGCTTCAAGAACGGCATCTGCATCTTCGGCAAGGCCTCCAACCTGTTGGATATCCCGCTCTTGCGCTACATCCAGAAAGGGCCGCACACGGAGAACGTGGATTCGGACCGGAAGGACGGGAACGTGATCGAACGGAAAGAGTGGAACGGGCAATCCTTCCTGCTCGGCATCCGGTATAAACTTTGAACATAGCAATTTACATTAATATTCACACTAAGCATCTATTTTATGAGAATCAATGCATTATTAGCGGGCGCAGCCATCATGGCCATGACGTTGGCGGCTTGTGGCGACGACGATCCTATCAATCCGGGTAATAACCAGGGTGAAAACGAAGAGCCGGGAACGGGAACGGGAACGGAGACAGAGACGGTAGAGGGAGCTGTCGAGGGGACGTGGAAGGCCAATTCCATCATCTGGGTATCCGGCCACATCACCGTTCCTGCCGGGAAGTCCCTGACCATAGAGGAGGGGGTGCAGGTTATCTTTGACGACAAAGGGGTAGGCGCCAACCATGTCCCTGTCGAGTTCACGGTAGACGGCAACCTCTACTGCAAGGGGACGGCCGAGAACCCCGTCCTTTTCTCCGTGGCGGAGGAGGACCGCACGAAGGCGAATACGTTCGCGGGCTTGTGGGGCGGCATCGTCGCCTCGAGCAGTTGCGAGGAGATGTTGATCGACCATACCATCATCGAATATACGGGTGGACAGGTGGTGGAGGGTTCTCCGGCTGCCGCCAACGGGGTGTACACGGCCGGTGACGACGCCTATCCGCAGATCACGACCAACAATATCAAGGGAAAATATGTCATCACCAACTCCATCCTCCGCAATGGCTGGTCGGACGGCATCTACCTGATGGGTGGCCAGGCCATCATCGCCGGCAACAGGTTTGCCGCCAACGGCTACGACGGGGCGGAAGCGGTCAATGTAAAGGCAGGATGCACGGTGGACGTCGCCGGCAACCTCATGTTCAGCCCGAACACCAACGGATTGAAGCTCTCCAGCTCCGGGCAGAGTGAGACGCGCGGCCAGGCGAAGGTACAGGCCTACAACAATACGATCATCAACGCCGGCTGGCGCCGCGACGGCGAGAAGGGCGGCAGCATCTATGTGGAGAAGAACGCGCTGGCGAATGTATTCAACAACCTGATCGTGAACTGCAAGTTCCGTGCCATGACCCCAAAATACAAGACACCGAACAACCCCGAAGAGGGCTATTGCGACCAGTCGGTGATCGATTATAACCTGTATGCCTCCGGCAGCCAGAAAAGCGATATCGTATATGAAGAGGAGAGCGGCGTCGCATACGCTTGGGCCGGGTATAACTACGAGCATAAGAATTACAACACCGCTGCGGTGGATGTGCACAGCCTGATCGCCACCGAGAAGGATCTGAAGGATCCGCTGTTCGTCAACTTCCCGGTCAACGAGGTAGGTTTGACCGAATATGCGTATGACGAGGGATGGGATTTTCATGTCAAATCCGGCTCTCCGGCATTGACAGGAGCGAATAGCGGGACAGAGGCTAACCTGGCGCCCTTCTTCTCAACCGGCGGGCTTTCCGTAAACGGGGCCACTTACCGTTCGCCGGCGGTGATAGCGCAATTCGGAGCCTTCGGTTTAAAATAGGAGCGGCGCGATGAATAGAAGACACTATTTGCAAGCCCTGTCGGCGCTGTTTGCCGCCTCCCTTCTCGGGGGCTGCGCGCCCGACGGCAAGCAGAAAGAGATACCGGGGACGGGAACGGCCATGGCCGCCCCCGCCCCGACCGGGAAAGCATTCGACATTCCGCCCGTATCGGAGAAGAGCAAGAATTTCTACCTGGTCAGCGACCTGGGGCGGAACGGCTATTACGAGCAGAAGACGATCGCCGAGCTGATGGGCAACTTGGCGGAAAAGATCGATATCGAATTCATCGCCGCCGCAGGAGACACCCACCATTTCGAGGGGGTGGCCAGTGTCGACGATCCGCTGTGGATGACCAACTACGAGCTTGTCTACAGCCATCCCGAACTGATGCTGGAGTGGTACGCCGTCTGCGGCAACCATGAGTATCGCGGCAACACGCAGGCGGTATTGGATTATAGCAAGAAAAGCCGCCGTTGGATCGCCCCTTCCCGCTATTATGCCAAAGTGGTGGAGGCGGGCGAGAACGAGAAGGCCCTGCTGCTGTTTATCGACACCTCGCCCTTGATCGACAAATACCGGAACGATACGGCGAAATATCCCGACGCCGGCAAGCAGGACCGGGAAGCACAGCTGCGATGGATCGAACAGACGCTGGCCGCTTCCACGGAGGAATGGAAGATCGTGATCGGCCACCATCCCGTCTACGCCGATACACCGAAGGAGGAGAGCGAACGCGCGGATATGCGTAAGTACCTGGAACCGCTGTTGGACAAGTACGGGGTCGACATCTACTTTTGCGGCCATATCCACAACTTCCAGCACATCCGGCCGGCCGGCAGCGAGGTAGACTATCTGGTCAACTCGTCCGGCTCCCTGCCCCGTAAGGTAAAGGCTATCGAGGGCACGCAGTTCTGCAGCCCGGAGGCCGGATTCACGGTCGTCAGCCTGGAGGACGGCAAGTTATCCTTCTACCTAATGAATGGAAAAGGGAAAATCCTATACGCATACAGCCGGACAAGATCTTAGCGTAACAAAGCTGAAAAAAGAGCGGCATTAAACAGGAATACGTATCTTTGACGGGTAAATCGTTAATCAAATTCATTAAACGTATGAGACACATAAATTATTTGGTATTGTTCCTGGTGGCTTGTTGCGCAGGTGCTTGCAGTTCCCCGGGAAATGACGCGAAGGATGCTTATCCGATGTTCTGGACTTGGCAGGATTACCGACCCGGAATGAATTTTGACTCCATCTGTACGATCATGCAGGAGGCAGGGATAGACGGTGTCATGCTAAACGCCCCTACCCCGGATGATTATCGGGCCGCTATTCCCATCGCCCGGAAACATGGGATAGAGGTCTACGCTTGGTTATGGACGATGAATCCGGAACATGACCGGGACGCTATCTTAAAAGAACATCCCGAATGGTTCAGCGTAAACCGTAACGGACAAAGCTTGGCTGATACGACCGCTTACGTGGATTACTACAAATTTATGTGCCCCGCCTTACCAGAGGTACGGGAGTTTATCAAGAAGAAAATAGAGGCCTACTGCGAGGTCGAAGGCTTGAACGGCATCGCTATCGATTACCACCGTCTCGTAGACGTTATCCTGCCGACTACCCTTTGGCCGAAGTACGGTATCGTGCAAGACCAGGAATACCCGCAATGGGATTTTGGCTATCACCCGGCTATGATCGAGAAGTTCAAGGCCGCCTACGGATATGATCCCAGAGAACAAGAAGATCCCTCGCGAGACGAGAAATGGCTCCAATTCCGTTGTGACCAGATTACCGAGGTTGCCAATATGATCGCCGACGCGGTTCACGCTCATGGGAAGAAAATGGCGGCCTCTCCTTTCCCGACCCCCAAGATGGCTTCCCAAATGGTTCGTCAGGACTGGGGAAAATGGGACCTGGATATTGTCTTCCCTATGGTGTACCACAACTTCTACACAGAAGATATTAGTTTTATCTCAGACTGTATGATCGAGGATGTTCGAGACAAGAACCCGGGAACTACGCTTTACTGCGGCTTGATGGTTTCAGACGATATGCAAGCCAGCATGGACGCCGCGCTAAATCATGGGGCGGAAGGAATCTCCATCTTTACCGTATCGGCTTTACGGACTCCGGAAAGCCGTGCGATGTTCAAGGCCTACGCGGATAGTGTCCGTGCGGTCCGTGCCGAGAACAATGGACTGAATCCGGCTTTATCCAAGAGCACCCGAGTAACGAATCCTTTCGAGAACATGGATATCTTGAATCGGATAAACGCGAAGATCAAGGAGCTCGCCAACGTACCCATCCCGAACATCGCCGATTACAAATTGGTAAAAGAGCGAGGTGCCACGAAATACTACGAGGTGAAAGAGCTGAACACCGGAAAGACGTTCCGCGTAGATTTCTACTTCTACGGAGGCATTCTTTCCGGGTGGAATGTGGCAGCCAAGTAGCCTTCCGGGATCAGCCTCCTCCAGCCACCCGGAATCGTACGACAGCCTTCAGGGGCTTACCGCCTTGAGTGAGTCCCTCTACGGTCACGGCATACTCGCCCGGCAGATCGGAGGTAGAGAAAGGGATCTCCAGCTCGCTCGCTCCACCGGTCTCGACGGAGGGCAGCCACAGCAAGGTATGCCGATAATCGGGCACGCGGCTCTTCCGGCTCGCCTCGTCCGGGTAGGCGGGGGCATAGAACAGACGGTGAGGCTGTGTGCCCTCATAGTCGAACAGCTGCGTGGAGGTATCCACTTTTAGCCGGGGATAGTCGTTCTTGTAGGTATAGAACGCCAGGATTCCCTCAAACACCTGCCCACCGAAGGCATACCGCTCCCGGTACACATCCAGGCGCTTGATCAAAGAGGGATCATACGTATAGATCAGCTCATGATCCATGATCGGAATCCCATCCAGCAACACGAGCGGGGTATTCAGGGAAACCGTCTGGTTGGAGAGATCCGACAGCAAGACAAACAGCGAATGGCCGCCATCCTGCCGGCTCCGGAAAGAGACCGACTCCACGAACTCGAAGACAGACTCGCCCATGGTGGGGAATCGGGTCCACTCCTCCATCACGTACGTCTTGTAAGGGCGGCTCCGGAAATGCGCCAGCGCCGGAGCCACATGTCCCAAGGAATCGGCCGTAAACAAGCGAGTCGCCTGCAAGCCCACGTATCGCTCCGTCAACGCGGTACGCCAAGCGGGATTCAAGCGGAACCGAGGCATCTCCGCGGCCGCGTGTACCGCGAAGGGCGACTGTATGTCCACCCGATACGTCTCCCCCGTATTCGAATACGTAGAAGTAGCCAGCTCACGCATGCCGCCGATCCGCGTCGTATAGAACAGGACGGAGGCATCCGCTTGCCGTTGTCCGCCAAACACGCGTATCTCATCCCCCACGAAACCCAGCAAGGTAGACACGCCCGTCTGCTCGGCAGGCTCGCCGGTACGGGCATTCACCAGCTTGGCCGCTATCAGGTGTCCCTCATATTCCGGAAGGAACCGCTCTTCCAGCCTACCTTCTCCCAAGGCAGGCAACGCGGCCTTCCAACGCTCGACCGACATAGCGTCGGGCACCGGGATAAACTCCCGTCCCGCCACCGAGACGGATAGTGTACGCGTATCCTTCGGGATCCCCCGCAAACGGATCTGTCCGTTCTCCCGGCGGGAGAAGTTCTCCTTGTCCAAGGAAAGCTGAAGCGTATTCCCCGAGGAATCCGCGGGATCAACCGCCAGAAGCGTATCGGTAGGCACACGCTCATCCTTCCGGAAGGTATTCACCACGCCGATCGTTTTCCTGAAAAAGACCGACTCCCCCTCATTCCGCATATAACGGGTATAGGCCACCAACCGGTAATACCCCGTCGGCAACACCGCGGGCAGCTCCAGCCAGCCCTCTCCTACCCCATTCCGGATCTCGATCTTCGCCTGGACCACCGCCGCCGTCTCATCCAGCAGCTCCACATACCCTACCTTGCTAAAGGAAGCCGGCACGCCCGACGCATCGGTCAGGCAGAGCTTCAACCACAGCAACTCGCCCGCCAGATAAACCTGTTTATCCGTCTGAGCGTACATACGCTCGCGGAAATCCTCCGCCGCGCGCAGACCTTCCTGCCCCAACAACAAAGCCACCAACAACGTTATGATCTGTCTCATGCTCCAAGCTTTTTAGAATTTAATATTATACGAGATATAAGGGATCGGCGCGCCGAAGATCGCGAGCTTGTAGCCCTTCAGCCGCCCGTTCTCGGCCACGTAATACACGGAATAGGCGTTATCCCGTCCGGTCACGTTGTAGACCCCCAGCGACACGGTGCTATGGGTAAGCAACGTCAGGTGGTGGCTCGGCTCAATGTTGATCGACAAGTCCATCCGGAAATAATCCGGGATCCGATACTGGTTCCTGTCCGAGAAATAGACGAACTCACCCCCGGCGTAGTTGTACTTGCTCACCGGAATGGAGACCGGCCGTCCCGTACTGTAATCGCAGTTCATCGACACGCTGAAACGCTGCGTGAACTTATAGTTGCCCACGAACTTCAAGTCGTGCGGCTTATCATAATCCGCCGGATACCACTCGCCCCGGTTCACGGGCTTCAAGATACGGGGATCCTCCTGGCGCAACCGCGTGCGCGAGTAGGTATAGCTCACCCAGCCGTTCAACCTCCCTTCCGGCTTACGGATCATCAGCTCCACGCCATAGGCCCGTCCCGTCGTATTCACCACGTCTTGCTCGATGTGGTGGTTCATGATCAGGTTCGCCCCGTTGCGATAATCCAGGTAATGATCCATCGTCTTGTAATAGCCCTCCACGGATGTCTCCAAGCCCGCCTTCGCGAAATTCTTGTAAAGGCCCACGGCCACTTGCGAGCCGGTCTGCGGCTCGATGTTCGCGTCGCTCAGCTTCCAGGTATCCGTAGGCGACATGATCGTGGTGTTCGACAGCTTGTGGATGTTCTGCCGCATCGTGTTATAGCCCGCCTTCACGGAGAAACCATCCACGAACTCATACCGTGCGGAGACCCGAAACTCCGGCCCCTGGTAGGTCTTGTAGATCCCGCTTCCCTCCTCGCGCGTCTCGATCAAGCTCGAGGGCGAGGGTAACTTATCCGGCTCATACAAGGCATAGGTACGCGGCCCCATCACGTTGAACAGGCTGTAGCGCACCCCCGCCTCCACCGAGAAGGAAGAGGTTATATCCCAACGATCGCCTATGTAGAGAGCCGATTCCAACGCCTTCTCCCGCTGCATCCGGTCGTCGAGCACCAATGACTGGTCGCCCTTTCCCAGGTATTCCCCGGGGTTCAAGTTGTAATAGAGCGAGCTTAACCCGAAGCTCAGCAGATGCTGATCGTGCGCCTGCCAGTTAAAGTCGGCCTTACCGTAAAACTGGTCGATCCCGAACGACAGCTCGTAGGCCGTAGCCGGGTTGTCGGTATTCTCCGTATGGTTGCGATAATGGTCGTAGCCGGCGGAGAAGACAGCGGTCAAGTCCGGATGGAAGGCATGCGTCCATCGCAAGGAACCACTCGCGTTCTGGTAGGCGTACCGCTCTGCCTCGTCGAAGCGGAAGCGGTCATGGCTGAAATAGCCGGTCAGCGCCAGGCTGTTGCCCGGGTCGAAGCGATGGTCGATCGAGGCGTTCAAGTCGTAGAAGCCCGCCTGCCCGTCCTTATAGCCGCTCTTCTCGGGCAAAAGCCCCAGGAGCCAGTCGGAATAGGTGGTACGCGCCCCGATGATATACGAGGTCTTCTTCCCCGCCAGTGGTCCTTCCAAGGTCAGGCTACTCGTCAGCAGGCCGATACTGGCCGATCCCTTGAATTCCTCCTTGCTCCCCGTCTTCGAGTTGATGTCCAGCACGGACGATATACGGCCGCCGAACTTCGCGGGGATGCTGCTCTTATAAAGCTCCATGTCCTTCACCACATCCGCGTTGAAGATGGAGAAGAGTCCGAACAGGTGCGTCGGGTTATACACCGTCCCGCCATTGAACAAGATCAGGTTCTGGTCTGTGGCACCGCCCCGCACGTTAAACCCGTTCGAGACCTCGCCCACCGATTTCACGCCCGGCAAGGCCATCACCACCTTCAATATATCCAGCTCGCCAAAGGCGGTAGGCACATTCTTGATCTCCTTCACGTCCAGGCGTGTCACGCCCATCGCCGTACTCCGCACGTTCTCCACCAAGTTGGCCGATACCGACACCTCGTCCAGCACGTATACCTGTTCCTCCAGCTCGATATCCAGCCTTCCCGAGGCATGCAGCATAACCTGGCGCTTGGTATCCTTCAGGCCTACCGAGCGGATACTCAGGGCGTGCCTGCCCGCCGGAAGCCGGATCGAGTAGTGTCCGGCGGCATCACTCGTAACGCCGATGGCCGGATCCGCCACCTGCAAGGAGACTCCCCTCAGCGGCTCGCCGGTCTTGAAATTCGTGACCGTACCCGCCAGCGTTACCCATTCCTCCGGCTGCCCGCTTGGAGTACCTACCTCATACACCTTATTCTCGGAGGAGGCCCGTTGCTCGCGGCGCAGGGAGGTGTAAGAGAGCGTATCCCCCGTCTCCCGGATCTCCACCGCGTTGAAATACCCATCCGGCAAGGAGGCCACCAGCTCATCCCCCGCCGTTACGATCAAGTCGTTCGCGAACCTCGTCACGAACAACGAGGCCGGACGGAACGCGTCTCGCAAGACCTGCTCCGCCTCCGCGTCCTTCACGTCTACCGTGACCGTCAGCGCGTTCAGCACCGCCGTATCCCCCAACACGCGGAGCCCCGCCTGGCGCTCGATCACGTCGATCAATTCCATGGCCGGACGCCTGTCCAGCCGGATCGTCACCCGTCGCTCGGCAAAAGCCATCAGCGCCACAAGCGACAAGATCATCCCTATATATCTCCGTCTTCCCATCCGCGCTGATTTAAGGTTTCACAATATTCCAGCACACGGACCAACGACCGTTCCCGCCCGTCGCCGAACGAGAGCCCTTGCTCCTTGATATACCGTTTCAATTCCGCGCCATGCTCCTTGAACAGCTTCAGCAGCGACCGCTTGCCACTCACCGGATAATACACGCCCTCCTTGCAGACCCAGAAAGAGGTACGCTCCACGAAGCGGTTCGTCATCGTCAGCCCCTCCATCTTCCGTTCCAGCATCTTCGAGGAGCGTTTCCACAAGGCATATTTGCCGTCATGCAAGCGGGCATAGAAGCCCTTCGGGAGAGTCTCCTTTTCCCCCATCGGCTCCATATAGAACAGGTCGTAGTCCGGCAGCGACACGAAATCGACCCGTTCCGAGGGGATCAGCACGTGCAGCTTTCTGTCCGGCGAGAAAACGACCAGTCTGTCCAGCCGCACGTTCAGCCGCATCGCCACGGCGGGATACACCACCCCATCGAGCGCCAGCGTCCCCGTCCGGTACTCCTTCGTATCCAGATAAGGATGCCCCTCCAGGCGGTTCAAGTACCGAGGCTCCAACTCCCCCGTATAGAGCAAGGACTGGTTTGCCGCCCTCTCCACATACTGTCCCTCCTTGCCGGCGGACGGCAAGCGATCTGCCACGGCAAGCTCCTGCGCCGCGGCGATGCCTCCGTTAAGGAGGCTGAGCAGATAAATGATGTTTTTTCTCATTCGCATCACCAGATTCAGATTTATGTTAACTGATATCCTATCTTTTTATAAATGATCCGTCGGCCACCAAGAGGGCTTGTTCTTCGTGGCGTTGTAATGCTCACGGCAATCCACGCAGCGAGGAGTAGCGACCACCGACGGATAAGTATACCAAGGAAGAGAGGGATAGTCTTTAGCCGGATAAGTCCAACAAGCCTCCCCGCGACCCTCATAAATATCACGGCTGAAAGGGATGTAAAGAGCTTTTTTCGTCACATTACAGACTTCCACATACCCCACTGTCACCTCTTCCGGGTTGGACAAACAATAGACATTCCCATTATCGCCGGCCGACATCACCACATTGAACAGGCCTCCCGTCCGCTCGATCTCGTCTTGCAAAAGACGGTAATACTTATACGAGTCCTCACGCAATTGCATTTGCGAGACCTCTATGTAATACAATTCCGAGAGCCTTTCATCCACACAAGGGATCTCCAGCAGCTTTTTCTGAGGGATTACATTGTCTGCCAACCGGGTAGACTCATCAATAATTATCATCTTGGACGAGTCCCTGCCCCAGCAATAGTAGGTATTCATAGGCGTATTCCTGTCGAACATCATAAACTTACCATCTATATAGCCGGCGTTGGCGAACAACTTCGACCTTATCTCCCAAACCTCCTGGTAACTCCAGCGATAATAGGGTGACTCATTGCGGGAGGCATGCGTGGTGACATGGATGGAGACCGGTTTCTCCAACCCGGCCTTCTGCCAGGAAACGCTGTCTATCTCCGCGGTTCGCATCGGCTTCAGGAAGGTGGATTGATAGTCTTTCTCTCCCAAGGAGAAGTTTAAACGATACTCCAAATTAAAATCAAGATCGCCTGTCTGGATACGATACGAACCATTTCCCTCATAAACCGCGGGAAAAAGCATGCCATTACTGCACTCTACGTTCATCAAGGCGTCGGCGATCACCTCATCTCCCCGCAAGGTGTCCAAGATACCCACGCTCCGGCTCAAACGAATAACTGACTCGCCATTCGTGATCATCCCGTCCACCACGAGGATACCACTCGTACCTTTCACTTCCGGAGTAAAGTCGGAGAGACAAGAAACCACTGATACCAAACAAAAAGATACAAGGAACAGCGCCAAAAGGTTCAACTTGAGCCTTCCGGGGATTAAGGGAGATTGTACATTCTTGCTCTTCATAAAACCACCGATTTAAAGTCGTGCCACAAACACGTTCACAATATAGGCATTATTTCCCAAATCACAAAAAATTAACGCACAAATATTTACCAAAATTTTCCAAGTCACTGGAATCCGTCTCGCATTCCATTGACTTAGCGCCGTATCTCAATGGTTTTCCGGTCGGGTCTCAATGGGAAAAACGGGGGAGCCAGGGCGCAAAGGGCGCATCTTTACGTGCCTTTATAAAAACTTTTATATATATATATAAATTTACATCGTACTTACACAGTAAGATGAATATTTTTATATATATATATTTTTTAGCGGAGGTCTTGTTTTTGCGCCCTTTGCGCCCTGGATCCTTTTAGGAAGGCGGCGTTGATCCCGGCTTATCCTTTTGATCCTTAATGCTTTCGGGTTTCTCAGGGTCGCTATTCTCCTCCTCCCGCCCAGGGCGCAAAAAATTGGCTTTTACCTGTTCCGACGTGATCCCCGTGATCTCGAAAAGGCGTTTTTTCCGGCGATTTCGTGAGCAAAAAAGCCTGTTTTTTCAGCACCTCGCTCGACGTAAGTAGACGGAAACGCGTCGGCGCGATACGTAAAAACGCTCTTGTTTTCGCCTTAATTTCGATCTGCGCAAGATACAGTGGCGCGTCGAGACGCTCAAAAAAATCCACGACACCATACTACAAATTCAAGAAAACAACTTGCTCTTTCAAACAAAACCCCTATCTTTGCCAAAATTTTGGAGAGAGAGCAGATGACAAACAAGACACATAAGGATAATCCGAAGTTCCGTTCCGGTCATATGTCGGAGGCTGAGGCTCTTTTCTCCATTTTACGGGATTATAATTGGGGTACATAAGATGCGTTGGTTACTTTCACTGACGCATTTTTTGTGTCCATCGGCCCGGTGATAGAATCTGTTGGATGTAACATTCTGTAAAACCATATATAACAAATAAAAACAACCCGAATTACTATGTCGAAAAGTGGTATCAAAAAGGTGATCGTCCTGGGCTCGGGCGCCCTGAAGATCGGACAGGCCGGCGAGTTTGACTACTCCGGCTCGCAAGCGCTGAAGGCCCTGAGAGAAGAAGGGATCAGCACCGTATTGCTAAATCCGAATATCGCGACTATCCAAACATCCGAGGGAGTGGCCGATAAGGTATATTTTCTGCCTATCACTCCTTACTTCGTCGAGGAGGTTATCAAAAAAGAACAACCGGACGGGATCCTGTTGGCGTTTGGTGGGCAGACCGCTTTGAACTGTGGCACTCAACTTTACACCGACGGCACGTTGGCTAAATATGGCGTGAAAGTATTGGGTACATCCGTTGAGGCTATCATGTACACCGAGGATCGCGACCTGTTTGTCAGGAAACTGAACGAGATAGAAGTGAAGACTCCGATCAGCCAAGCCGTCGAGAACATGGACGACGCGGTGGCTGCCGCTCATAGAATCGGTTTCCCTATCATGATCCGTTCCGCTTACGCGCTAGGTGGTATGGGCAGCGGTATCTGCAGGGACGAGGCTGAGCTTCGCGCGCTGGCGGAAAGCGCCTTCACTTACTCGTCCCAGATCTTGGTCGAGGAATCTTTGAAGGGTTGGAAAGAGATCGAGTTCGAGGTGATCCGCGACAAAAACGACCATTGCTTCACGGTAGTGAGCATGGAGAACGTCGACCCGCTGGGCGTACATACCGGCGAGAGTATCGTAGTAGCTCCGACCTGCTCCTTGAACGAGAAAGAATTAGACCTGCTGAAGGCGCTTTCCACCAAGACGATCCGCCACCTGGGAATCGTAGGCGAATGTAATATCCAATACGCTTTCAACTCCGAGACTTGCGATTATCGCGTGATCGAGGTGAACGCTCGTCTGAGCCGCTCTTCCGCCTTGGCATCCAAGGCCAGCGGTTATCCATTGGCGTTCGTCGCCGCCAAGTTGGCGTTGGGCTACGGACTGGACGAGATCGGCGAGATGGGCACTCCGAACTCCGCGTACAAGGCGCCGGAGGTGGATTACATGATCGTGAAGATCCCGCGCTGGGACTTGACGAAGTTCGTCGGCGTCAGCCGCCAGATCGGTTCCAGCATGAAATCCGTGGGCGAGATCATGTCGATCGGCAAGAGCTTCGAGGAGATCATGCAGAAGGGGCTTCGTATGATCGGGCAAGGCATGCATGGTTTCGTAGGCAACAACGATATCCATTTCGACAACTTGGACGAGGAGCTGGCGAACCCTACCGACTTGCGTATCTTCGCCGTGGCGCAGGCCTTGGAGCAGGGATATAGCGTAGACAGGATACACGAGCTGACAAAGATCACGCGCTGGTTCTTGGAGGCCTTGAGGAACATCGTGGATTACACCCACGTATTGAAAGGCTACAACCGGATCGAGGACCTTCCGGAGGATGTATTGAAAGAGGCGAAACGCCTTGGTTTCTCCGACTTCCAGATCGCTCGTTACGTAGAGAACCCGGGAGGCAACATGGAGAAAGAGAATATCCGCGTACGCAACCTGCGTAAGAAAATGGGTATCCTCCCGAGCGTGAAACGCATCAACACGGTCGCTTCCGAACATCCGGAGCTGACCAACTACCTGTATATGACTTACGACGGCACGCCGCACGATATCTCCTACTACCCGAATGAGAAGAGCGTGATTATCTTGGGTTCGGGAGCTTACCGCATCGGGTCGTCCGTCGAGTTCGACTGGTGTTCGGTGAATGCCGCCCAGACCGCCCGTAAGCTAGGCTATAAATCGATCATGATCAACTATAACCCGGAGACCGTATCTACCGATTACGATATGTGCGACCGTCTTTACTTCGACGAGCTTTCATTCGAGCGCGTGCTGGACGTGATCGATCTGGAATTGCCGAGGGGCGTGATCGTCTCCGTAGGGGGACAGATCCCGAACAACCTGGCGATGAAACTGTACCGCCAGAATGTTCCGGTATTGGGTACATCCCCGCTGTCGATCGACCGTGCCGAGAACCGTCATAAATTCTCCGCGATGCTGGATTCGCTGGGCATCGACCAACCGCGTTGGGCAGAGCTTACCAGCATGGAGGAGATCGACGCGTTTATCGAGAAAGTAGGCTTCCCGATCTTGATCCGTCCGTCTTACGTATTGTCCGGCGCGGCGATGAACGTTTGCCATACGAAAGAGCAGATGATCGAGTTCTTGGATTTGGCCGCTAAGGTATCCAAGGAATATCCGGTGGTCGTATCCGAGTTCATGCAAGGGACGAAAGAGATCGAGTTCGACGCTGTCGCCATGAATGGCGAGGTGGTTGAGTACGCGATCTCCGAGCATATCGAGTTCGCCGGTGTTCACTCCGGCGACGCTACCTTGGTGTTCCCGGCTCAGAAGATTTACTTCGAGACAGCCCGCCGCATCAAGAAAGTAAGCAAGATGATCGCGAAGGAGCTGACGATCAGCGGCCCGTTCAATATCCAGTTCTTGGCGAAGAATAACTTCGTGAAAGTAATCGAATGCAACTTGCGTGCCTCACGCAGTTTCCCGTTTGTATCTAAAGTATTGAAACGCAACTTCATCGAGACGGCTACCCGCATCATGCTGGATGCTCCGTACACGAAACCGGACAAGAGCGCGTTCGATATCGACTGGATCGGCATCAAGGCCTCCCAGTTCTCATTCGCCCGCCTGCACAAGGCAGACCCTGTATTGGGCGTGGACATGAGCTCCACCGGCGAGGTGGGTTGTATCGGCGACGATTTCAACGAGGCTTTGCTTTCCGCCATGATCGCCGTAGGCAACCGTATTCCCAAGAAGAACATCTTGGTATCTTCCGGCGCCGCCAAGAGCAAGGTCGATTTACTGGAGCCTTGCCGTGTGCTGGATGCCAAGGGTTATACGATCTATGGCACGCACGGAACCGCCAAGTTCCTGAACGATAATGGCATCAAGGCAACCACCGTATGCTGGCCGGATGAGGAAGGTGATTTGAATGTCATGGATATGTTCAGCAATCACGCTTTCGAGCTGGTGGTAAATATCCCGAAAGATCATAGCAAGCGCGAGTTGACCAATGGCTATAAGATCCGCCGTGCGGCGATCGATCATAACGTCCCGTTGATCACGAACGCCCGCCTGGCCAGCGCCTTCATCGACGCTTTCTGCGGGATGAACGTAGAAGATATTCAGATTAAGAGCTGGCAGGAGTACAAATAATCAAAATTTGATTACATTCGCGTGAGTGTAATAAGAGACAAGGCTTTATGCCTTGTCTCTACAGTTTAAAGGCCATGTACAGACGACTGCTTTTTACCCTGTCATTATCCATCGTGGCGATTCTCGCCTCGCGTGCGTCTGTGGTCGCTCCCTCTATCCTCGTACAAAATTATTCCGTAGACGATTATAAGGCCAGTTGCCAAAATTGGGATGTAGCGGTTTCTCGCCGTGGCATCTTATATGTCGCTAATAATTCCGGCCTGGTCACATTCGACGGGAATACATGGAGAACGTATCCATTACCGGATAAAACCCCTGTTTATAAAGTATCGTCCCGGAACGATTCGATCTATACCCAAGGCAAATCATCGTTAGGCTATTGGCTTTACGACGGGCTCGGGAATCTGGAATACCATCCGATCGATACGCTCCCGCCGCACATACGTTTCGATGATCCTGAGACGAATTACACGATCCCGGAAGAAATCGAGGAGAAACACCCAACTTCCTTCGCCAGCGCCGGAGGTCTCCATTTCACGGGCACATCGACGTCCGGTATTTATATCACCGGCGACGCGGGGGAAATCTTTCAACATCTCAACATCAACAATCAGTTACAAGATAACATCGTACGCTCCATCTGCGTACAGGATGATAATTTAATCTGGGTCGCCCTGGATAATGGTATCTCCCAGATAGATATCAACCCTCCCATCGCCATGTTAGGTAAAAGAAGCCGGATCGGAAAGTTGGAAGACGCTGTAAAAGAGGATAACCGCCTCTATATCCGGACAAATATCGGCTACTTCAGCCGGAGCCTGATGTTCGGAGATCCGTTTACCCCGGTATCCGATGAGACCGGACGTTCATATATCCATCCGGATACGACCGACAACCATTTATCGGTAAGCACTTTATTTAAGAATAAGGAGGTATTGGGCGTATTCGCCAACGCGGAAAGTATCTACCCGGTTCCAGACGATTTGTATTGGCTCACGACCGGCAACGAGGCAGGGCTCTTCCATCGGGAGAACGGCACGGGGACTTTAAAATGCCGGATCTTATTCGATAATTACGATCTGAATCTGGTGACCAACGGCAAACGGATCATCCCCTTGAATGATTCCCTTGATCTGGTATCGGCCATGCAAGGGACCCTATTGATCAACACCCGCCAATTAATAGAGGGAAGCCTGGGAGGATTAACGATGCCGTGGTTTACGCGCATCGAGTATCAAGATCAAGAAGGCACGCATTATCTGCATCCGGACACGCAAAGCATCGACCTGCCCCATAACTTCCAAGAGCTCTCGCTATACATCGGGACAACGGTATTCACCCTCAACCACCAAATCAGCTATAAGCTGGAGGGGGTATCCGCCGATTGGTCTTCTTGGCAGAAGGACGGCCGCGTTACCTTCTTGCAACTTCCGGAAGGAACCTATGAGCTAAGGGTACGCAAGTATGTAACCCGGGGTCCGTTTCCCGAGATCACGCTGCAAATCACGGTTCGCCCTCCTTGGTACAATACCGTATGGGCCTATTTGATCTACGTCGCTTTGATAGGGCTCGCCATTCAAGAAGGGCTTCGGTATCATTTACGGAATTTGCGGAAAAAAGAACAAGAAAAGCTGGAGGCTGAACGACAAGCCGAACGGCAAAGGCTTCAACAAATGAAAAGCGAGATGCTGGAAACGGAGTTGCAAAACAAAAACAATGAGCTGACCCTCCAGACCACGGCCCTGCTAAAAAGGAACGAGGCAATCCAGGCCCTACTGGAAGAACTCGATAAGCAGAAAGAGACCTTGGGCGACCGGTATCCCAATAAATTATACACCCGTTTGCGTTCTTTGATGGAGTCTACCTTGAACAATCAAGCGGATTGGGTGCGGTTCGAGAGCTATTTCAATAGCGCCCACCAGAATTTCATGGATCGTTTGCGGCAACAATACATGGATATAACGGCAGGAGATTTGCGTATTTGCTGCTTGCTCCGCATGAACCTTTCCACGAAGGAAATCGCGTCGTTAATGAATGTATCCGTACGGGCGATCGAGCTGAGAAGGTATCGCTTAAGAAAGCGATTAGCCCTTGATGGGGATACGAATCTTGTCGATTTCTTGATGAACTACTAAAAATATTTTCTAGAATATGCCTAATATATAATATTCTATATAATAGCCTATTAAATACTCGTGAAAAGGGGATGAGAAAGTCGTGTAGTAGTCTTGTCCCATAAAAAAAACATTTGCGCAAGTCGTGTAGTAGTCATTTTCATGGCTCCCGTGATTTATTGTGTTTCCTTTGCCGTCGAATAAAATCTTAAATTCTTTCAATATGATGAAATACGAACTGGAGAAACAATTGGATGCGCTGGAAAAGAAGGGCATCGACAGACGGCATTTCTTTAAGTTATTGGCGGCGACAGGACTGATCGCAGGAGCCAATACCGGAAAAGCAAACGCTGTCTCAAGCAACGCAAAAGGTAAAATCGTCATTATCGGTGGAGGAGCCGCCGGTATCAGTATGGCCGCCCGATTAAAACATTGGCTTGATGAACCGGACATCACCCTGATTGACCCCAGCGATCGTCAGTTTTATCAACCGGGATTCACGCTGATCGCCTCAGGAGTGTATCAACCGGAAGATGTTTGGAAGAAGCAAGAGGATTGTATACCTAGCGGTATAAAATGGATAAAGGACTCGGTCGCCGCGGTTGATCCTGTATGGAATCAGGTAACGACCCTGAATAACGGAAAGATTCCGTACGACTTTTTAGTCCTGACCCCGGGATTGCAATGTAACTGGGAAAAAGTAGAGGGTATTACCCTCGATACCTTGGGACAGGGAAACGCGAACTCCATTTACGACTTCGAGGGCGCTCAAAAGACATGGAAAGCCATTCAGGAATTCGTGAAAAAAGGAGGCAAAGGTATCTATACCGATACCTATACAAAACATAAGTGTGGCGGCGCTCCCAAAAAGATCTGTTTATTGTCCGAGCATTACGCGAGGAAACAAGGGACTCGCGACAAACTGCAATTGGATTTTTTTACCGCGTCGAAGCAACTATACGATGTCCCGTATTTCACGCCTCGCCTGCTGGAAATATACGATGAACGTAACATACCTATCAACTTGAATGTACGTGTGAAAGGTGTAGACACATCCGCGAAACAGGTGCACTTTGAGAAGATAGAGACAAAGGGCGAGGAAAAGATCGTAACGCCGTTCGTAGAGGATTACGATTTCTTGCACTTCACCCCGCCTATGTCCGCCCCCGATTTCGTCCGTGACGCGGGGTTAGGTTGGACAGAGGGTAAATTGGCCGCGGAGGCGTGGGTGATGGTCGATAAAGAGACCTTGATACATAAGAAATACCAGAACATTGTTTCTTTGGGTGATGTAGCCGGTATCCCGACCAGTAAGACATCTGCCGCTATCCGTAAGCAAGTGCCTATCGCCGCCAAGAACCTGATCGCCCTCATGGAAGGCAAAGAGCCGACCGAGAAGTACAACGGCTATGCCGCGTGCCCGATCGTTACGGATTACGGCCATGTGTTGCTTTGTGAGTTTGACTACGATAAGAAACCCGACATTTCATTCCCATTCTCGATGATTGATACATCAAAAGAGCAATGGCTCGCCTGGATCTTGAAGGTATATATTTTAAAACCGATGTATTTCATCGGAATGCTCAACGGTTACGCCTGATATGGATAAAGAATCTATGAAATAAAACTCCCTATAATTTCGAATGCCAAACTACAAAGCCCCTGGTTTCAGTTGCACGAAACCGGGGTTTTTGATTTTTAACGGGTAGCCTTTTCCACCAAATATACGATCGACTTATAGGATATCCCACTATTCATCGTCAAACCGATCTCGCACGTACGGCTATTGCTATAGCCTTCGATCACTCCACGCAGGTCCGGTTTCAGATAATGAAGGCCGGAAGCATTTAGTTCCGGATAGAAGAAACTGCGGTCTCCCGCCCAACCGCAGCAAGTGACTCGAGCGGGAGAGACCACCCGGTTCGCGCATAAGCCTGCCAATCTCACCAACTTGTCTTGTATCCACATCTTCATAATCAGCCGAAGCGCCCATCGTACGGGTAATACAAGCCGGGAAATAAACCATTTCCATCCCATTCTCTACACCCGTCCGTCTCTTGAACCTCGACGTACCGGAAGGTGTATGCCGAGTCCAAAGCGGGAATTTGTGGGCGCGGAAAGCGATATCCTCAATAATAGATACCGTCCCCCGCGGGCGTCTTCCCGCGGCGGAAGTAAACAAACCGTTCCGTACCCGCCAATACGTGGCGTAGAGCTTCGGATCGGTCGTAAAGGATACCGGATATAGGGTTTGTACATCTGCCAACCGCTCCTCTATATCCCGGAATTGGATTTGAAGTTCTTCTTCTCCATTGGAAGCCGTGTCGATCAGCAACGCTACCGCGTCATCGGGTAAAGCGCGCAATATCTCCGGCATTCCCGGTTCATCCTCTACCGCATGTAAAGCGTTTCGATCCATCAACTCGGCGGCAGACACCTTGCACTGGCGTAATGGGCCTATGGCTCTGCTTGCTTCCATCAAAGAGGGGAAATAAATCAAGGCGGAAGCTTTTAAGGGCTCATCGGGGACCGTCTCGAAAGTAACCGAGGAGATAAACCCCAAGGTCCCTTCCGAACCAACCATTAGATGCATGAGTATATCGTATGGATCGGAATAATCCAAGAAAGAGTTCATGCCATAACCGCAGGTGTTCTTCAACTCATATTTAGAGAGGATCCGGTCTTGCATGTCCGGATTCAACAAGATCTCCAAACGGAAATTCATCAGCCTCTCCAACAAAGATACATGCGTTTTCATGAAATTCCTACGGCTCTCCGACGAAGCGGTGTCCAGGAAAGTTCCATCCGCCAACAGAATCTCCATATCCTGAATCGTATTGTAGGAATTATAGATGATACCGTAGCCAGAGCCACTCGAGTTATTCGCTACGATTCCACCGATACGCGCGGATTTGATGGAGGCTGGGCTAGGCCCCAGCTTACGGCCGTAAGGTTTCAGCAATCGGTTGGCCTCCTCTCCGGTTATACCACAAGGGAACTTCGCCAAATGTCCGTTCAAGGAAATCTCAACTTTCCCATAATCAGGACCGATTTCCATCAATACAGAATCTGTGATCGTCTGCCCGGACAGGGAGGTTCCCCCGGCTTTAAAGGTTACGGATTTACCCGTCTTCTCACACTCCGCGAGAACACGCCTTACATCTCGTACGCAATTTACGATTTCAACTCGTTCAGGATTCAACTTGTAAATCCCGGCATCTGTTCCTTTCGCTAATGTAGTTAGAGCGTCAGCATATACTTTTTTTATCTCCATCGTCTAATGCCTTTATTTGCCTGGAAACGAAATTTCGACAAAGATAGGAAACCGCTGAGACAATCAAAGCATTTTCCTGAAATAACGGGGGAAATAACCGGGTACTAGCTCCGGATGGAAAATCCAGATTAAATCTTTCAATAGATATTCAGGATGCAAAGGGAATTCCTCGTAATAGGGAACTGCCCCTGTATTACAGGTATAAATCCGTTGTTTTTTAAAAGCGCCGAAATTCTCGTAAGGGGTATACTCGGCGCGCAAATCGGCATAGGTCATCTCGGAAGGCTGATTGTATTTAACGAGCCAAATATCCGCATGGATCGCTCGATCAAACACGGTCTCAAATGCCAAGGGAGTACTTCCGGCACCCGGTAAATCCTTAAACATATAATCGGCTCCGGCATCCTCGATAAGATGAGCCATATAACCATCTCCGGATGGTACATACCACGAAGAGCCGAACCTCTTCTCCGACAAGACCGTGGGACGATTGTCCACATTCGCGGTTAAGTCCTTTAGAGACAGATAGGCTTGTTCCGTCGCCCTAAATATAGAATCGGCCATTTCTTCCTTGCCGAATAGCAAACCGTAAAAGCGAATCCATTCCGTACGCCCCAAAGGGAATGCCTCCATGTAGTCCGCCCCTTCGATAATGGGTATCCCGATCTTCTCAACAGGCCCATAGCTGCTGTTCTGGAATGGGGAAGCGATCACCAGTTCGGCGCCTATCTCTATCATTTTCTCTATATTCGGGGAGGTAGCCTCGCCTAAATCCGCGATTCTGCCGGTCTGTATGCCCTCTTGTATGGCAGGGGTATCCATATAACGAGGCTCACAAACGCCTATGACCTTATTGATCTCGTGCAGTTGATCAATAATAGCCGCATGGACAGAGGTATAAATCACAATATCTTTTACCGGGACCTTCACGATCGTCCCTTTGGGTAATCCGTCCGGGACCGACTTTTCCCGGTCTATCAATAAATAACGTTGAAGAAGCCGTGTATGATCCCACGGATCACGCACTTCCACCATCGTATAGGCATCAAAATGCCGGATCGTGAAACCTTGGGCATATTGAATGCTATCGGCGGAGAGAGCTTCCTTGGAAGAGGTTTGCTTCCCGGATGGCGTACATGCCGTCATCCAGAAAGCAAACCCCATAAGAATCAGAAATCGCATTAGATATTATCTTTTTGAGCGAGAACTACTTTCATGGGATTCAGACCGGCCCCGAACTTCTTGGACAATTTACCGTCACTTCCAAAACAATAGATATCGCCATTATTCTTGTAATCAGACTCCGCGACATAGACATTTCCACCCGCGGCACTGATCGAATAAGGAGACTGTACCGCGGTTCCATCTGTAATAAAGCTCGTACCCGCGGATTGGCTCTTGGTATCAAAAGTTAAAAATGAAGGACTGGGCATTCCCCATTGCGCATAGAACAGGAACAGTTTGCCACCCTCGTAGGCCATCTCCGTCGCGTTCGGACAATTCGTAAGGGAAGTAACCTCATACGTCTCCGCGTTTATCTTTTGTACCGTATTGGGGATATCCGCGTAGTTTCCCATAGAGATCACATATACATTTCCTTGCTCATCCGCCTGTATCCGCGTGGGATTCAATACGACATCCAACTTCTTTATCTCTGTAAAGGTAGACAGATCGACCACTGATACCGTTTTATCATACCCAACCTCGGTGGCGTAATCCATACCTCCGGAGTTAGAGACAAACAATTTATCAGAAGATACCGCCAATTGTTCCGGATTCCGCCCGACCTTTACTTTCGCCTCAACCTCCAAGGATGCGGTATCCAAACGAGCGACATATCCATCATAATACGTAACATAGACTTTTCCACCCTCTGATACCATATAACGGGGCTGTCCCTCTGTCTTGATTTGCTTAATGGATTTTGCCTTCAGGTCCGTCACTTCTATCGTAGACTCTCCATATACCGCGATATACATCTTATCGCCATATACGATTATATCCTGTGCCGTATCTCCCAGCCCCCTGCCATTTTGAGCCAAGAAATAATCGGGGACTACCTCATCCTTTTCCATGTCGTACATATACAAGGAGGCATTGTTGTTGCCCATTTTCCCCGAGTTCAAGAAATACAAAGCCTTGAAGGAAACGGCCTCCGCAGGCTGTTCGGGAGTGGGATCAGGGTTCTCGGGTATTTCCGGGATCGGATCCTCATCATCACCACAACTCATAAACGAGAAAGACATCAATGCGCATAA
The DNA here is from genome assembly GCF_011038785.1 of Parabacteroides sp. ZJ-118. GTDB lineage: Bacteria > Bacteroidota > Bacteroidia > Bacteroidales > Tannerellaceae > Parabacteroides. Next base: position 70,690 of record NZ_JAAKDT010000002.1, on the reverse strand, counting down.
AGCGGAAACGTAAATAAAGTTTTTCTTTTTCATTGCTTTACTATATTATTTATTAATAAGACAAACATACACTTAATCGCCAGGAACGTCCCGGCATCGGATAATACTGGATCACATCGTAATTCACGTTCGCGAGATTCAATAACTCACCTTGCAGGCGTAAGCCAAAATGACGGAAACGGAAATTCCTGTTTAGGGAAATGCTTTGCTCCATATAGGAGTCAATCCTGTTCCGATCGATATTTTGTGGCAAGGCATAACGATCTCCTACCGCGGTTAATATGTAAGAGAGATTCACCCACGGATTCTCCAAGGAAACGGACACCGTTCCCGAATGACGAGGCGTATAGGGTATCTGATCCTTATAGTTCTTGGCCTCCGGATCCGTTATATCTACCGCATACTGATACGAATAGGTAGAAGCTAAAAGCAATTCCATCTTCAACGGTAACGAGAATTGTGCCGAGAGATTCACATCCGCCCCCTTAATATCTACCTCCCCCATGTTCATCATCCGCCAGATATACATTGTAGGTAACGCCACGATCTTATCTTTCACGGTGTTATAATATCCATCCGCGGAGATCGCAAAATGCCGCGACCCATCATCGCAGGAAGCGCTCCAGGTTACGCCTACATTGTATTGGGAGGTCTCTTCCGGCTTCAAGTCGGTATTTCCCATACGCAGATAATATAGATCCGTAAAAGTCGGGACCCGGAAGATATCCTTATAAGAGGCTCTTACCCGTAACGTACTCTCCGGAAAAGGCCTCCAAGATAGGCTCACCGCCGGTGACAAACGTTTTCTATCCGCCGGTTTCTCGCCTTGCTTTACCTTATCCGTAATGTACGTCCCTAACAGACTTCCGGTGGCCGTGAGCCGGCTATCCTTATATTGCGCCGCCAGTACCGATTGAGAGGCCATCCGCTTCGGATCGGGACCGTTCACGAAATTATTGTCCAGCATGGAGCGAGTTAAATCCGTTGTTAACGTCGCCGAGACATGCTTTATAGGAGTATACAGCAAACCCACGGAGCCATAATACTCATTCTGTGTATTCAAATCGACTTGCTCCCCTGCCGCATACTTGTCATTTACATCCAGATAGCGAGTAAAAGCATAATTATACTTAGCCAGGGCCCGCAGCGTGAATTTCTCATCGAGCCTGTTCTTATACCCCGATTGCACGAAGAAATTATTATCCCACAATCGCTCTGAAGTGTTCTTGTTGTATAAATTGATAGAACCGGGAAGCCCCCGCTCCGAATCAAAATAGTAGGCCTTAAAGGAAAATTCGCCTCCCTTCCCCAAATCGCCGAAGAGATTGCCTTCCAAATGATAAGAACGGATATCGCTATTTCTGCGCTTCTCTCTCGTCTCCAAATCCCCATTGATTAATGTATAGGGATATCGCCCGTCCGCACGTGCGAAGTCGCCTTGTAAGGACGCGCTCCAACGCTTCCCTAATTTCTGATCATGATGCAGCACGGGATTGAAAAGCCCGAAGGAACCGCCCTTGACCTTGAGATAAGTATTAAACGATTTATCTTTAAACGCGGGTTTCCCGGTTTGTATATTCAAGGCTCCTGCCGAGGCATACACCCTTGCCGTTTGGAAGATGTCATCCGATTGTCCGATGGACAAGGAAACCATCTCCACGTTATCCAAGGAGAAACGGCTGATATCGACTTGTCCGCTTTGCGCGTCCGTAATCGTTATCCCATCGTAGCTGACGGCGGTATGTTTCGCCCCCAGGCTACGTACCGAGACCGTTTTCAGACCTCCGATCCCCCCATAATCCTGCACCGTAACTCCCGAGAAGCGTTTCACGACCTCGGATAGGTCTTGCACTCCCAAGCGATCGATTCCCGCCCGGTCCATGATTTGCAAAGGCGCGCCTTCGCGAGTGACCGACGGACGCACCTTCTCCACCACTTCCACTCCGGAAAGTTGGTGGTAGGCCGTCGTATCAATCTGCTGACCGGAAACGACTCCCAAAGACAATAGCCATACGCTGAAAACGCACAGGCACCTTGTAAGATATAAATCCCGCATAATAATTCCCAGGTTTACCAACGTCTTCACCCGAAACGTCGCATAACAAGATCATGGCAGGTTTTCTGGCTCGTCCACCCTCTGTCGGCTACCTTCCCACCTATCCGATATAGGCAGTGGCAACAAGATTCGCCGGGGCTACAAGGACTTACAGCTACGGGTACAGCTCCGGACTCGCACCGGATTCCCTTTTACTAGCCACTACCGGAACGGATAGCGGCTACACCTTGACCGGACGCGAAGGTAAGAAATGTTTTTTAAAATCCGATTAAAATCCGCGCCCCTTCGATCAAGCCTTCGTTGTGTTTGAATCAGGAATTTGACATTTTGACATTTTGTAAACGGAAGTCCCGGAGAATCGATTCTTCCGGGCCAAGGGACAGGGCCTCTTCAAATCTACGTTAAAATATATTTAATCAATTCATCTTTAGCTGGATACCGAAAAACGCCCTTTTGTTCTAGCGAAAACCATTCATCCGAACGCATATCCATTGACCTCTTCGGGCGATTCCACAGGGTTACGGCTGGGTTCTAACGAGGTTACAATGCCTATTCACGGCGGTTGACAACCCTATTCATGGCAATTTACAATGCCCGGCGGCAGGCATTGGAGTTGCCCAACGCGACTGAATGTGTAGGTTTTCGTCGCCTTTCGTACCTGAAAACGGTAATATTCCCACCTAAAAGAGCCTTTTGTGGCCCCTCTTGGCTTCCGGTTTGCCCGATCTCAGGAAAGTCGCTGTCACGATTTGCCCATAAAAAGAGGCATAAAGAAAGGAGAAAGGCGATTTAGGCGCCTTATCGATAATGAGGGTTAGCGATTGTATCGTACCCGCCTTTCACATTTGCATATCTCCCGTTTTTTTACGAATATCGCGCATCGGTAATCAACAAATGAGATAAACAGCAATATGGGTATCGGAAAATGGATAGGCGGTGTCTTGGGATTCATGGCATTCGGGCCACTGGGCGCTTTAGCCGGTGTTATATTAGGCTCTTTCTTTGAGGAAGGGGCAGACATGACGGGACAGCCCTTCGGCGGCGGGACCAATTACGATGATCAATCTACACGAAGAGACTCATACGCCGGGGAGCGTAACGGTTTCCTTTTCTCCATGTTGGTAATGGCCTCCTATATCATCCGCGCCGATGGGAGAATCATGCACAGCGAGATGGAATATGTCCGTCAATTCCTCCGGAGGAACTTCGGCGAGATCGCCGTAAGCCAAGGGGAGGAGATATTGCTAAAGCTTTTCGACCAAGCCAAGCGCATGGAGCAAGAGAACAGCCTAGGATTCAAGAATACCATCCGGGAATGCGGGACCCAGATCGCGTACAACCTAAGTTATGAGGAGCGGCTGCAACTGCTCGCGTTCCTCGCCGAGATCGCTAAGAGTGACGGCAACGTGTGCACAGCCGAGATCAATGCCTTGAAAGAGGTAGCGATGGTGATGGGAATGTCTGACAAAGAGGCAGAATCCATGTTGAACCTAAAGGGAAACTCCTTGGACGATGCCTACAAGGTGTTAGAGATAGAACCGACCGCCACGGACGAGGAAGTCCGCGCCGCCTATCGCCGGATGGCCGTCAAGCACCATCCGGACAAAGTAGCCAGTTTGGGAGAAGACATCCGCAAGGCCGCCAATGAGAAGTTCCAGAAAATAAATGAGGCGAAGGAAAGAATCTATCAATCGAGAGGATTGAAGTAAGATTCGGCAAACGATCTCGCGAAAACGTAATGCTGTTTATAGAAAAACTTTTTTCATGTATATTTTCTAAATATTAGAAAACATTTGTACTTTTGCCCCCGATTTTAGCAACCGGGCTACCACGTAGCCTGGCGTAAGGGAATCCGGTGAGAATCCGGAGCTGTTCCTGCAGCTGTAAATCCTCTTTAGGTTGGTTAGAAGTTCGATGACCACTGTTCCCTTTCGGGGAATGGGAAGGTTTCTAACCAGAGGAAAGCCAGAATACCTGCTAAGGTCTTACAATAACATCAAGCTTCCAGGATAGAAGTATGTGTCATACAAAAAACGATTCAATTTATTTTTTGAGGCATTATCGATAGAGGCTTGTTGTTTTATTTCGTGTACAAATGAAACACTATATGAGGCTTTTTGCATTCGCTATTTTGGCGGCGTGCGTACAATCCGTGTGCGCCCAAAGCATATTGAAAGATCCGAAGGAGCTTTCCGTGCTGTTGAACGAGGTCGTGGTTACCGGTACAGGTACCGAACACTACCTGAAAGACGCCCCTGTACAAACAGAGGTTATCACCGGGAAGGCCCTTGACAGTTACCAAGGACGTAGTATGCAGGATATCCTGGAAGGATTGAACGCGTCCATCACCTTTAATCCGAGTGATATGGGCAGTGGTATCCAGATGAACGGATTAGGCAACGATTATATCTTGATCCTTATCAATGGCAAAAGGATCAATGGAGATACCGGTGGACAAAACGACTTAAGCATTATCAACCCCGCGAATATCGAGCGTATCGAGATCGTAAAAGGAGCCGCTTCTTCCCTGTATGGCTCGGATGCTATCGCCGGTGTTATCAATATCATCACGAAAAAGAACCGGGATAAAGTGAGTGTGTCGAATACGACTCGTGTCGGATCGCATGGAGATCTGTCGGAAAGCGTACAAATCGGCTTCGGACATAAGAGGCTGAATTCCACGACCTCGCTCAGCGCGACCCATACGGACGGCTGGCGAAACACAACCCAGGAATGGGACCATCACGAGATCATGGACGGAAGCGTGACACGGACCGTAAACCGATCCACGAACTTCACGCTAAGGGAGAACTTGATCTATAAAGTGAACGACCGGCTGAGCCTTTCGGCCGATGGCTCTTTTTACCAGAAATGGAATTATCGTCCGCACGGCGCGTTCAAGTATTATACCTATGACCAATTTTACCGGAACTTCGATGTGGCCGGAGGGGCTAAATACACGTTGGGCGGGCTGGATTTCCTTTCGGTAGACCTGACGTATGGTAACTACAGCTATTTCTATAATTACCACCACAAAGATGTCACGAACTTCTTTGATCCGGAAACAGGTTTACGCATCACCCGCTATCCGGGGGAACATATCCTGGAAACCTCTCAACAACGTTTCCTGGGACAGGCAAAAAGCGTATTCCACCTCGGTGAGAGCAATATCCTAAGCGCCGGACTCGAATATCAATACGATCATTTGGAATCTCCCCGGCGCATCGAGAACGGGACAGCCTCCGTATTCACGGCTTCCGCTTATGTACAAGACGAGTGGAACCCGACGGATCAGTTGAACATGACAGTAGGCGGACGCTTTGTCGTACACCAGGAGTTCGGGGCCACGTTTACCCCCAAAGTCTCCCTCCTGTATAAATTAGGAGATTTCAACATCCGAGCCACATACTCAAATGGATTTAAGGCTCCTACTTTAAAAGAGTTACACGATGATTATATCACGCAGATCGGAGGCGGCCCGTGGAAGCATTACTACGGCAATACGAATTTAAAGCCGCAAAAGTCCAATTATTATTCGGCGAGCGTGGAATACCATGCGTCGAACCTGCAAATCACGGTAACAGGGTTCTACAACCGTATCAAGGGCATGATCGCCTTGATCGAGATCCCGACAAGCGCCGAAGACCGATTGGATGAGATAGAGGCCAGCATGCAACACAAGAACGTATCAAAAGCCCGCTCTTTCGGGGGAGATCTATCGCTGACCTATCAAATCCTATCCTCCTTGGCTATTGGTGGAGGCTATAGCTATACAGATGCCAAAGCGCAATATACGGATGATCCGGACGACCCGAACTATATGCTCTACACCCCGATCAACGGAACCTCATTCCACAATGCCAATTGGAAACTGGCGTGGAACCATGCGTGGGAAAGGTATAAATTGGATGTCACCTTATTCGGCCGATATCAGTCCACCCGTTTTTATCTCATGGACGGTAATGGGAAAAGCTATCAGTTATGGCGGTTGAATACCCGTCATAACCTATTGAGAAAGGGAAAATGGAACCTGGATATCCATGTCGGAGTCGACAATATCTTCGATTATGTGGACCGTACCCCGTTCGGACGCCATCGCGGGACCACGTCTCCCGGACGAACTTGGTACGCCTCCGTTATCGTGAAATTTCAGAATAAACATAAATTGTAAACAACCTTAAAAGTTAAATGCAATGAACAAATTCAAGTACCTTTTGCTTGCGGCGAGCCTATTTGCCTCGAGCGCAGTTTTTACCTCCTGTGATGATGGAGACGACGACAATACCGCGAACCCGGCGGAAGAGGTCGTAAAAGCGAGTAAGAAACATGACACGGCGATTTTGTTGTGTACATTCGGTAGCACATTTAAAGAGTCTATCAAGACCTACGACGCTACACTCGCCGATTTTCAGAACGCATTCCCCGATGCGGACATCTATTTGTCTTTCACCTCCCGCACTTGTGTGAATCGCGTAGAGGCGGAGACCGGTATCGCACGTTACCAACCGGACCTTTGGCTACAAGCTCTAGGAAATGCCGGTTACAAGAAGGTAGCGGTACAGTCCTTACACATCATCCCGGGTGAGGAGTATCTAAGCCTGATGAATACGGACGTAAAGAAGAAATTCATGATCGAGTCTTTCCCCAGTGTTCAAGTCGTAAAAAGCCCTTGTTTGGTATACGACGAGGATGATGTGGAGGCCGTAGCGAAAGTTCTGTACAGTCATTACAGTGATAAATTGGCTGATAACAAAAACATCCTTTTATTAATGGGACATGGTAACCCGGATAAAAACTATAACGCGAACACGAAATATACGGAAACAGAAAAGGCTATGCAAGCTTTGACCGCTAACAAGAATGTATTCATAGGCACCGTAGATTACGGAGATATGTTATTCTGGCCGGAAGAGGGTGAACCCAATCCGGAATGTGTTTATTCCAAACTTACCAAATACTGCGAGGATCACAACTTAAGACCGGAGGAGATCACGATCTCTTTAGCGCCGTTCATGTCTATCGCCGGAGACCATGCGCATAATGACCTTTGGGGTATCGAGGAGGGTGATGATTCCAGCGCTGCCGCTCCTGACGCTGACGCTTGCTGGAGACTGAAACTTTTGAAGATGGGCTTCAAGATCGACACGGAAGAAAGCCACAACGGAAGCTTGGAGAATTGTAAGATCATAGGCTTAGGCGATTACGACGCTGTTCGCCAGATCTGGGTGAACCACCTGAAAGCATTATATAACGACGCTGAGGCTTGGGAAACGGGAGAAGACTACCAGTAAATCATTGAGAATTGAGAATTGAGAATCGGGGAATACTGTCTGAACCGATTTTCAATTCTCAAAATCTCCCCTATACACTATTATATAAGTTGGCCGTTTACCGCTTGAAACGAACAAGGAGGCTGACGTAATAGGTACGTCCCGGAGTCAACGTCGCATAATTATAGTTAAACGGACGATCGTCTACATAATCAAAAAGGTTCTCGATACCTACTCCCGGTTCCAACAAGAAATCACCGGCTCTGAACGTATGGCTCGTATTGAGGTTCCACAAGGAGTATTTCGGCGCGTATCCATAAGAAGTCGAATAACGTTCCCCTTGGATACGTCCGTTGAAATTCACGTTCAGCTTATACTTGTTCCAAGTATGAGACCACATAGCCGCTACCGTACCGCTATGTTTAACGGTTTTATCCAAAGGCTCATCCGCGTATACGTTTTTCCCATCCACGAAACTATAGCCGCCATTCAAGGTAAAACCCGCGCCCAGGTAACTATTGAAGGTGACGTTAATACCTTTGATCTTCGCCTTATCGATATTCGCACGCATCTGTATCTCATCATAGTCCGTACCATGAGCGGCGTTATAGGCATCCCGTTCCGCTGTATCCAACATCTTATAGTTAATCATGCTACGCACGTTATTCATAAAAGCGGATACGGACAAAGAGAAATACCGCATCGTATATTCAGCGCTCAACGTGAAATTGTCGCTCTTTTCCGGGTCCAGATCCGGATTACCGATCACAAGGCGAGTCGCTCCGGACGCTTTCTTCTCCGACTCCGTATACAACTCCTTCAATTCGGGTGTCCGGAAACCGCCCGCATACGATCCGCGAAAATTAAAACCGCCTATCTTATACAGCAAAGCCACGTTGGGAGTCGCATAACTCTTAAAATTCTCATGATAAATATAGCGCAAACCCGCGTACGCTTGGAAATGCTCATTGATATTGATCTCGTCTTGCGCATAAAGAGCGGTTGTGTACATACTTTTGCCCGTTATGTTATCGGTCTCGCTACTCAGCAATTCTTTAATGAACTCCGTACCTGCCGAAAGCTTATTATACTTGCCCAGACGGAAGATTCCCTTGACATTCAAGTTATGGTAATGAATCCGCTTCGTCATGTCACTCTCCCCACTTTTCTTTCCGTCAAAGAAGTCCTTGTACGTACTATGATTGTCCGACAGATAATCCGCGTTCAAATAAGAGTTCTTATGAATCATATACTGAGCGCCCGCCCCGTAAGTGAACGTCTCTCTTCTCATGTCATAATTGGTCGTATTCACTTTATCCATCGGCATCGGACGATCGCTGGAACGCCCGAAGAAGGTACCGCGCAGATAAAAAGACAAACGATCCGTAGCGTCGTACGTGAAACGCTGGTTGACCACGTTCCGGTGGAATCCTTCGGAAGCTTGCTTATTGGTAGGAACCAACTCTCCTTTACTCTCCGTATAGGGATTTAACTGCCAGCCATCGGCCCGTTGATATTGATAAGAGGTATACGAACCGAACTTCCCGACATTCACGTCCGCGTTGACCGTCTGCAAGAATTGGTTCTTGCTGCCATAGCGGCTATTGCTCGTTACGTTCACCCTATTGCGGGAATCATCCGTGATGATATTGATAACGCCGGCGATCGCATCGCTACCATACAAAGCGGAAGCGGCCCCGTTCAAGATCTCTACCCGCTTTACGTCAGACATATCGATACGGGAATAGGTATCATCGCCGGCCAAACGCTTACCGTTTTCCAGGATAACCACGTATTTCTCCGTCAATCCGTTCATATTCATCGTGGCACCCTGTCCGTTTTCCATAAATACGATACTCGGATTCAGCTTGGTCATCGCGTCTTGGAAGTTGGTTACGCTCGCCTCTTTCAAGTCTTTTCCCGTAAGCACTTTCACGGGAACAGGGGAATTACTCATGCGGCGATGCGAACCGGTACCGGTTACCACCACCTGATCGATATTCACATACTTCTCCTTCAACTTAATGACGACCTCTTTTTCTGAGTGATCCGTTTGATACACACCCTGCTCATAGCCAAGGTAAGTCACGCGAATGCGATAGTTACCATCCGGAAGGTTCAGCTCAAATTTTCCGCCGGCATCCGTGGTCGTACCATTCAATGACTCCGACACACGGATATTTGCGCCCGGGATGGGTTCATTACTTTCATCCACGACTTTACCCTGTAAACGTACCTGCGCGAGCGACACGTTTATCGCACAACTTACAGCTAAAGCCGTGCACAAACACTTTCTTTTCATAAACGATTCTTATTATGTATATATTTCAGCTTTCCTGACCCCGAGAAAAACAGCAATAAAAAACGTTTGGCAGGTTTCCTGACTTACCTCGTAGAAAACGGCCTTCCCGCCCTTCGCGGACAGTGGCATGAGAAATGTTCTCTACTTTACAAAGGCTTACAGTAGCGGGCACTGCTCCGGATTCGCACCGGATTCCCTCTTTATGACAAAACCGAATGGTCTTACGTCATCACCAAAGCGGGGGCAAAAGTATAAATTATTTTATATAAACAAAAACATATCCCGGTTTATGTGCTTTCAAAGCTTTACAAAGGGAAGTCTTTAATGTATCCTATCGCCAAAAAGGGAAAGAAAAACAACCATACAAGACATAGAGTTTTCCAAAACTTTTTTCAACACACTATCCATTAGGCGATTAACATATTTTAATTAGTAAAAAGTTTTCCAAAAAGAAAATCATACGCAGTAATAAGATACCTTTGCGCACATAATCAATCACAAATTAATCGACACCATGATACAGACAGTTGTTAAACGGGACGGGCGCATCGTCGGCTTCAACGAGGAGAAGATAGTAACCGCTATCCGTAAAGCCATGCTGCATACAGACAAGGGAGAAGATATGCAACTGATCCGTCAGATCACGGATCATATCTCATTCAAGGGAGAGCCTCAAATGACCGTAGAGGCGATTCAAGATGCCGTGGAACTGGAATTGATGGCCAGCAGCCGGAAAGATGTAGCGCAGAAATATATCGCTTACCGGAATCAACGAAGTATAGCCCGCAAGGCGAAAACACGGGACATGTTCTTGGAGATCATCAATATCAAATCCAACGACATCACCCGTGAGAACGCGAACATGAACGCTGACACCCCCGCCGGCATGATGATGAAATTCTCCAGTGAGACCACCAAACCGTTTGTCGATGACTATTTATTGAGCGAAGAGGTCAAGGAAGCCGTATCTAACAACTATCTCCATATTCATGATAAAGATTATTATCCGACTAAAAGCTTGACCTGCGTGCAACACCCGTTGGACCGCATCCTGAAATGCGGGTTCTCCGCCGGCCATGGCGAATCACGCCCGGCTAAACGAATCGAAACCGCAAGTATCCTTGGCTGTATCTCTCTGGAGACTGCCCAAAACGAGATGCATGGCGGACAGGCGATACCGGCGTTCGACTTCTACTTGGCTCCTTACGTACGTAATAGCTTTATCGAGGAAATAAAGACCTTAGAGGATTTATACGGACAGGATTTCTCCCACTTATACAATAAACCTATCGACGATTACCTAACCCAGACCCTGGATGGACTAAGCGGTGACAAACGCATCATACAACATGCCGTCAACCGCACGGTAAGCCGTGTACACCAATCGATGGAGGCATTTATCCATAATATGAACACGATCCATTCACGGGGAGGCAACCAAGTGGTATTCAGCTCCATCAATTATGGAACTGACACCTCCGCGGAAGGTCGTTGCATTATCCGGGAGTTATTAAAAAGCACTTACAGAGGCGTAGGTAACGGCGAGACCGCTATCTTCCCGATCCAGATATGGAAGAAGAAACGAGGCGTAAGCTATCTGCCGGAAGACCGCAACTACGATCTTTACCAATTAGCCTGTAAGGTTACCGCCCGTCGCTTTTTCCCGAACTTCTTGAATCTCGACGCGACCTTCAACCAAAGCGAGGATTGGAAAGCGGACGATCCCGGGCGCTATATCCACGAGGTAGCGACCATGGGATGCCGTACCCGTGTGTTCGAGAATCGTTTCGGGCCGAAGACTTCTATCGGACGAGGCAATCTCTCTTTCTCGACGATCAATATCGTACGATTAGCGATCGAGTGCATGCCGATCGAAAGCAAGGAAGAGCGTATCGCCCTGTTTTTCGCCAAGCTGGATCATCTGTTGGAACTCACGGCCCGTCAGTTGCATGAACGTATGGAGTTCCAAAAAACCGCTTACGCGAAACAATTCCCGTTGTTGATGTCTTCCTTGTGGATAGGCTCGGAGAAATTGAAGCCGAACGATACGATCGCCTCCGTCATCAACCAAGGCACCTTGGGCATCGGCTTTATCGGGCTGGCCGAATGCTTGGTAGCCCTCACAGGCAAGCATCATGGCGAAGACGAGGATTCGCAGGCCTTGGGCATACGGATCGTTACGTATATGCGGGATCGCGTCAACCAATTCTCGGAGCGATACCAACACAATTATAGCGTATTGGCAACTCCGGCTGAAGGTTTATCCGGCAAGTTCACGGGAAAAGATCGTAAGGAGTTCGGATCGATTCCGGGCATCACGGATCGGGATTATTATACGAACTCCAATCACGTCCCGGTATATTATAAGTGCAGCGCCCGTCATAAGGCTGAAGTGGAAGCGCCCTATCACGACTTGACCCGCGGCGGCCATATCTTCTATGTAGAGATGGATGGCGACGCCACGCATAACCCCGAAGCGATCATGCGTGTCGTGGATATGATGGACAAATACAATATCGGATACGGTTCCGTAAACCATAACCGGAACCGTTGCCTGGATTGTGGCTATGAGAACTCCACCCCGAATCTAGTGGCCTGCCCGAAATGCGGCAGCAAACATTTGGATAAACTGCAACGCATCACCGGTTACTTGGTAGGAACCACTGACCGTTGGAACAACGCCAAGCTATCTGAGCTAAACGACCGTGTCACCCACAACTAAAGTTCAATTACCATGTTGTCTATCCTAGATATCATCGAAGATACCACCGTAGACGGTCCGGGATTCCGGACCGCCATCTATGCGGCGGGTTGCCCGAACAAATGCCCGGGTTGTCATAACCCCGAATCGTGGGACATCCATAAAGGGAAGAACGTAAAAACGGAAGAGATCGTGGAGAAAGTATTGGCCGACGAGTTCGCCAACGTCACCTTCAGCGGCGGGGATCCCATGTTCCAGCCGGAAGGCTTCACCGAGGTAGCCAAGGCGATCAAGGCAAAAAGCCAAAAGACGATCTGGTGCTACACGGGCTATAAGTTCGAGGACCTGATAAAGAATCCGGCGCAAGCCGCCTTGTTGTCCTATATCGACGTATTGGTGGATGGCCGCTACAAACAGGCCCTTCGGGATGAGGGCCTTTTATTCCGGGGAAGCAGCAACCAACGGTTAATCGACGTACAAGCCTCTTTGCATAAAAAGGAAGTCGTGAACTACCAGTACGATCCTTTCATTTAACCTCGTCCATGCCCTTGGGGTTTCCTTTGTCGCGGACGTATTCAATCACGTAGTATCTTGCAATGGAGGTGAAATATATCATGTTCCCTTGTTGATTATAATCAGCTACTTACTTTGGGCAAAGGCCCTATTTCACCAATTGGAAATCAAGTTGCTTACGTTCCAAATTCGCTTGCGCTACTTTGATCGTGATCGGGTCTCCCAAACGATATTGATGTTTCTTGCGACGGCCTAATAAGCAATAATTCTTCTCATCAAACTCGTAGTAATCATCATCCAGATCACGGATAGGTACGAGCCCCTCGCATTTGTTCTCGTTCAGTTCTACGTAAAGCCCCCATTCGGTGACACCGGAGATAACGCCGTCGAATACCATGCCGAGTTTATCCTGCATGAATTCCACCTGCTTGTATTTGATAGACGCACGCTCGGCGTTGGCGGCTACTTGCTCCATGCTGGAACAATGGTCGCATAAATCCTCATACTTCTTTTGTATAACGCTACGGCCACCGGCTAGATAACGTTCCAACAATCGGTGTACCATCATATCCGGATAACGACGGATGGGAGAGGTGAAATGCGTATAATATTCGAAAGCCAAACCGTAGTGGCCGATATTCTCCGTGGAGTAACGGGCCTTTTGCATGGCACGGATCGCTACTGTCTCGATCAGGTTCTCTTCGGGCTTTCCTTGTACGTTGTCCAATAAGGAGTTGATTCCTTTGGAGACATCCGTCTTCGTGCCGTCTATTTTCAACTTATAGCCGAAGCGTCGGATGAAAGAGGCGAAATTCTCCATCTTATCCGGATCCGGAAGCTCATGGATACGATAAACGAATGTCTTCTTCGCCTTTCCTTTGGGAGGACGGCCTACGAACTCGGCTACGGTACGGTTTGCCAATAACATGAATTCCTCGATTAACTTATTCGCGTCTTTTGAGACCTTGAAATAAACACGGATCGGTTTCCCTTGCTCGTCGATCTCGAATTTAATCTCGTAGCGGTCGAAGTTGATCGCGCCACTCTTGAAACGGCGTTCTCTCAATTTCTTGGCAAGATCGTTCAAGGCTAGGATCTCCTCCTTATAATCTCCCTCGCCGGTTTCGATCACTTCTTGTGCCTCCTCATAGGTGAAGCGGCGGTCGCTCTTGATGATCGTGCGGCAGATCCGGGAGTTTTGTACCATGGCATCGCTATTTAACTCGAAGACCGCGGAGAAACATAATTTCTCTTCGCCGGGACGTAAAGAGCATATTTGGTTGCAAAGTCGCTCGGGAAGCATCGGTATCGTACGGTCTACCAGATAAACGGAGGTCGCACGGCTTTGCGCCTCTTTATCGATGATGCTATCCGTTTTCACATAATGCGTCACATCGGCGATATGTACGCCAACTTCCCAGTTCCCGTTATTTAAACGGCGTGCGGAAAGGGCATCGTCGAAGTCTTTCGCATCTTTCGGGTCGATCGTGAAGGTCGTTATCCCCCGGAAATCCTCCCGATTCTCGATCGCTTCCGGAGAGATCGCTTCCGGAATCTTATTCGCCGCTTTCTCTACCGAGGAAGGATATTTGTAAGGCAATCCGAATTCGGCAAGGATCGCATGCATCTCGGCGGTATGCTGTCCGGCGATGCCTAAGATATCGATGACCTCACCCAACGGGTTCTTGGCTTCATCCGGCCATTCCACGATACGTACGATCGCTTTGTCACCGTTCTTTCCTCCCTTCAGTTTATCTTTGGGGATGAAAATATCGTTTGCCAACGTCTTGTTTTCCGTGATCAAGAAGGCGAATCCCTTGGCTACTTGGAGTTTGCCTACGAAAGTACGTTCCTTGCTCTCAAGGATTCCCACGACCTCACCTTCCGGCTCGGCGCCTTTACGTTTGGCGAAAAGCTGTACTTTTACTTTGTCGCCATCCATGGCATGTCCGGAATTACGTTCGGCGATAAATACCGGTGTGCCTCCGTCTTCGGGAATGAAAGAATTCTTTCCATTGCTGCGACGTGTGAAAGTCCCTACGGCCGTGGTTCCCAATCCATTCAGACGGTAGCGGCCACGATCGATCTCGGTGATGATGTCTTCGGCAGACAAGTCATACAGAATATCTACCACCTGTAATTTCTGCACTTGGTTCTCGATTCCGATGATCTTGCTGATTTGTTTATAGTTGAAAGGTTCCCTGGGAGAGGATTGGAAAACGGAAATGATGGCTTGGATCATCGCTTCTTTTTTCATACGTTTACCAGATCCTTTGCCCTTTTTGCCTTTTTTCTCCTTGTTATCTTTCTTTACGGGTCTATTCTTTGCCATTCTGTGTAATCATTAGCATTTGTTACGTGTGGAGACAAGAGTATGCCTCCGTTCTGCATGCTATGCCTGCAAAGTAAACAATTTAAATTGAGATTAAGTTTACGATCCTGTTAATTTATAATCCAAAATACGGATTATTAATGGAAACAATTCACCGGTACCCCTTTTACTCCGGGCTTGCAGCAAAATACGCTACCGCTTAGTGGATATTCCTCAAGCTGTTCCTCGCTCAATCCGGCACGGGCGGTCGTTATATAAAGCGTGTCGAGCGTATTCCCTCCAAAAGCGCATGACGCTACGTGGGGAGCCGGTACGACAATTTCCGCCAACAGGTCGCCGGTATAGGGATTATAACAATAAACACCGCCACCTCCCCATTGAGCCACCCAAAGATTGTCGTTGCAATCGATCGCCATTCCGTCCGGGGAGCCGGTGCCCTCGGGTATATGTACGGCTACACCATCGTACAATATACTCCCGGAACTATCGTCATACCGAAAACGTATGATCTTACGGGTAGGCGTGTCGTTGTAATACATGTATTTCTTGTTGGCGGACCATACGATTCCATTGGAGATCGTGACTTTTGTCAACTTTGTCTCGACGGTTCCGTCTGCCCATACACAATAAAGGCAGCCAGCCTCTTTGGGCGCACCAAATCCCATGGTCCCGATCCATAAGCGTCCGGATGGGTCGCATTTTCCATCGTTGCAACGAATCTTCCCATTATTGTCCGGGATTGGGGTGATAGATGTCGTGTTCCCATCCGTTAGATTTACACGTATGATCTCGTTTTGTAAAGCGACGACTACCGTACTGTCCGTCTCCGGCACGATGGTAGAGACCATGCGGTCGAATTGCCATGAACGGCAATTCTGTAAGTCCGGTATATACTCATATAACGTTTTGCCTTCTATATCTACCCAAAAAAGAGTATTGCGATCGGGATGCCAAATCGATCCCTCCCCTGTAGTAGCTTCCGCCCGGAACGCTAAGTCAGGATGGATTATGACAGGATCGTTTTTGCAAGAGGTACCTTCAATCATGATAAATGCCAATAATAATTTAATAACTATCTTTTTCATGGAATGCTATGAATCTGGGGTTACAAAGGTATAAATTTGTTTTATAATGCCATGATAAAAGATTATTTGAGTAACTTTGTCGCTTAAATAAATTACCGATGAGCGTAGAGATAAGAGAAGTTACCAGTAAGAAGGAGCTTAAAAAGTTTGTCAAGTTCAATATCGAATTATACAAGGGTAATCCTTACCACGTACCGGGTTTAATGGAGGAAGAGATGGTGACGCTGGATAAGAAGAGAAATCCGGCGTTTGAGGTGTGCGACGCTATTTACTTCCTTGCCTATAAGGACGGGAAGGTGGTAGGCCGTATTGCCGGTATGGTGAATCGCCCGAGTAACGAGACGTGGGGACAGAAACGTGCCCGCTTTGGTTTCGTTGATTTTATTGATGATGATGAGGTGGTTGATGCCCTTTTTGGTGCTGTCGAGAAATGGGCCCGCGAACAAGGCATGGAGGAGATCCATGGTCCGATGGGCTTTACCGATATGGATCACGAGGGTATGCTGATCGAGGGTTTCGATCAGATCGGCACGATGGCTACGATTTATAATTATCCCTATTACCCCAAGCAAGTGGAGCGTATCGGATACGGAAAAGATCAAGATTGGCATGAATTTAAGATCTATATACCGGATGGCGTTCCCGAGAAGCATTTGCGTATCGGCGAGATCGTGAAGAAGAAATACGGCTTGAAGGTGCTGAAGTTCAAAAACGCTAAGGAGATTATGCCTTACGCCCGTCCGGTATTCCATACATTGAACGCGGCTTTCGCTCCCCTGTATGGTTTCGCGCGATTGACCGAGAAGCAGATCGATTATTATATCCACATGTATATCCCTATGCTGCGTTATGATCTGGTAACGCTGATCGTAAGGGAAGAGGATAATGCGGTGGTTGGCTTTGGCATCTCCCTGCCCAACCTGTCGAGAGCCTTGCAAAAGGCTCGCGGGCGTATGTTACCTTTCGGGTGGATTCATTTGCTGAAAGCGTTGAAAAGTAAGCCGAAAGTAATTGATCTGTATTTGACGGGAGTCTTGCCGGAATATCAAAGTAAAGGCGTGAACGCTTTATTATTTAATGACTTGATTCCGGTCTATAAGCGTATCGGCGCCGTTTATGCCGAGAGCAACCCGGAACTGGAGACGAATAGCGCCGTACAAGCGCAATGGAACTATTTCAAGCGAGAGCATCATAAATCAAGAAGAGCGTATATTAAAAAGTTATAGGAGATATGGATGAGCTGAATCCAACGATACAACAGCCTACAAAATATAACGATGATGACATCAAGACACTGGATTGGATGGAGCATATCCGCCGGCGTCCCGGTATGTATATCGGGAAACTGGGGGACGGCAGCTATGCCGATGATGGCATCTATGTGTTGTTGAAGGAGGTGCTGGATAACTCTATCGACGAGTACATGATGGGGTACGGCAAGAGTATCGAGGTGACTATCGAGGAAGGGACGGTAGCCGTGCGGGATTATGGCCGTGGTGTCCCTCTGGGTAAAGTCGTGGATGTGTCTAGCAAGATGAATACCGGCGCTAAATACGATAGCAAGGCGTTTAAGAAATCCGTGGGTTTGAATGGGGTGGGTATCAAGGCGGTTAATGCCTTAAGTAGTTATTTCCTGATAACCAGTTTCCGTGACGGGGAGTGTAAGCGGGTGGAATACAGCAAGGCGATCGTCACCGAGGAGTCGGATATCCAACCTACCGGAGAGGCAAACGGTACGCGGGTGTTCTTTATCCCGGATCGGGAGATTTTTAAGGATTATCATTATAAGGACGAGTTTGTCGAGGGGCTATTGAAGAACTATGTCTTTTTAAACTCGGGACTTTCCATTATTTACAACGGCAAGCGTTTCTATTCTCGCAACGGCCTGGTGGACTTGTTGAACGAGAATATGACCACCGAACCCCTTTATCCGATTATCCACCTGAGGGGGGAGGATATCGAGGTGGTTATCACGCATAGCAACCAATATGGAGAGGAATATTATTCGTTCGTGAACGGCCAGCATACCACCCAAGGCGGTACGCACCTTTCCGCTTTCAAGGAGTCTATAGGCCGTGTCATCAAGGAATATTACAATAAGAATTTCGAATATTCGGATATTCGTGCGGGTATCGTGGCCGCCATCAGCATAAAAGTGGAGGAGCCTGTATTCGAGAGTCAGACAAAGACCAAGCTCGGCTCGAAAGATATAGGACCGGACGGCCCTACGGTAGCAAAGTTTATCGGTGATTTCATCAAGAATGATCTGGATAACTATTTGCACAAAAATATGGAGACTTCGGAGCTTCTGCTGAAGAAGATCTTGGAGTCCGAGAAAGAGCGCAAGGCGATCGCCGGTGTTACGAAGCTGGCTCGCGAGCGTGCGAAGAAAGCGAATTTACATAATAAGAAACTAAGGGATTGCCGGATTCACCTGACCGACTCGAAAGGGGATCTGCTAGAGGAAAGCAGTATCTTTATCACGGAGGGTGACTCGGCTAGCGGTTCTATCACGAAAAGCCGTAACCCCAATTACCAAGCTGTATTTAGTTTGAGAGGCAAGCCTTTGAATAGTTACGGCCTGACAAAGAAGATCGTTTACGAGAACGAAGAGTTTAACTTGCTTCAAGCGGCCTTGAATATCGAGGATGGCTTAGAGGGCTTACGGTATAATAAGGTGATTATCGCGACAGATGCCGACGTGGACGGGATGCATATCCGTTTGTTGTTGATTACTTTCTTCTTGCAATTCTTCCCCGACTTGATCAAGCGTAACCACGTTTATATCTTGCAAACTCCGTTATTCCGGGTACGTAACCGGCAGAAAACGTGGTATTGTTATTCGGAGGAGGAACGTTTGGCGGCCATAGCCGTTGCCGGGAAGAATCCGGAAATCACCCGATTCAAAGGTCTGGGAGAGATCTCACCCGATGAGTTCAAGCATTTTATCGGCAAGGATATACGCCTGGATCCGGTGACGATGAAGAAAGAGGATCTCGTGAAAGAGATGCTGGAGTTCTACATGGGAAAGAATACCATGGAGCGGCAGAACTTTATTATCGATAACTTAGTGGTTGAAGAAGATGTTATCAATTGAGAATAAACGGATCGCGCTTTTCCCCGGCACCTTCGATCCTTTTACGATCGGGCACGAATCCTTGGTAAGGCGTGGGTTGGATCTGGTGGACGAGATCGTGGTCTCGATCGGTATCAACGATAAGAAGCTTACCTATTTCTCCTTGGAGAGACGGATGGAGGCGATCCGGAGTCTATACAAGGATAACCCAAGGGTGAAAGTCATGTCATATAACCAATTGACGGTGGATTTCGCGAAGGAGGTCGGAGCCGGCTTCATCTTGAGAGGGATCCGCACGGTCAATGATTTCGAATACGAGAAGACGATCGCGGACGTGAATCGTAAATTGACAGGTATCGAGACTTTTATCTTGTTTACGGAACCGGAGCATACGCATATCAGCTCAAGCATTGTCCGTGAGTTGTTACGTTACGGTAAAGACATTTCCCAGTTCGTCCCTAAAGAGACGAGATTGTATTGAAAATTATGAAACGAATATATCTGATGAAAAGAATCGTCTTATCCCTGCTGATCGTCTTAGGCGTGTTTACCGGAGCGACAGCGCAAAAAGCGAACGTGGATGCCCGGAAGCTCCAATTGGCTTTATTCGCTATCTCTAACCTATATGTCGACTCTACCAGCGAGACGAAGTTGGTGGAGGACGCTATAGTCGGCATGTTGGATAAGCTGGATCCTCATTCCAATTATATGGACCCGGAGGAGACGAGGGAGATGACCGAGCCTTTACAAGGCAACTTTGATGGTATCGGTATACAGTTCAATATGTTGACGGATACGCTTTACGTGATTCAGGTGATCCCCGGAGGTCCCTCTGAGAAGGTGGGGTTGATGGCGGGCGATCGTATTATCCAAGTAGACGATACCTTGATCGCCGGCGTGAAGATGAAGACTACCGATATCATGAAAAAACTACGCGGACCGAAAGGTACTGAGGTGCGTGTGAAAGTAAAACGAGGCAAGTCGCCGGATTTGATGGATTTCAAGATCGTTCGCGGTAAGATCCCCGTGTATAGTCTGGATGCCGCATATATGGCGGATAAGAATACCGGTTATATCAAGCTGAACCGTTTCGCCGCTTCTTCCGCCGATGAGTTCAGGGAAGCGTTGGAGAAGCTCCGGAAACAGGGCATGAAGAACTTGATTCTGGATTTGCAGGGAAATGGCGGGGGCTATTTGAATATCGCCATAGAGCTGGCGGATGAGTTCTTGGATAAAAACCGGTTGATCGTTTATACGAAAGGGAGTAGGCAACCTCGTGAGGAAGCGAACTCTACCGCCCGCGGACAATTCCAAGGGGGACGTTTGGTCGTGTTGGTGGACGAGTCCTCGGCTTCGGCCAGCGAGATCGTCTCCGGCGCTGTTCAAGATTGGGACCGGGGCGTGATCGTAGGCCGCCGCACCTTTGGTAAAGGATTGGTACAGAAACCGATTCCCCTGCCGGATGGTTCCATGATCCGCTTGACGGTTTCCCGCTACTATACACCCACCGGACGTTGTATACAAAAGCCTTACGAGAACGGGAAGATCGAGGAATACCACCATGACCTGATCGACCGTTATAACCGGGGTGAGTTGATGAGTGCCGATAGCATTCATTTCCCGGATTCAATGAAGTATAATACATTGGTTACCGAACGTACCGTATACGGAGGTGGAGGTATTATGCCGGACGTGTTCATCCCGGTAGATACGACTCGCTATACGGATTATCACCGGAAACTTGTAGCTTCCGGTTTGGTCAATCGGGTGTCCATGAATTATCTGGATCGTAATCGGAACCAGATGATGGCTGAATATCCGAAGTTCCAGCCGTATAAACGAGATTTCATGGTTGGGGAAGATATCATGGAGGAGCTTCTGAAGATGGCCGGGGACGAGAAGATTGAGTTTGAGGAAGAGGCCTATAATCGTTCGAAGCCGTTGATCATGCTTCAGATCAAGGCGCTTATCGCACGAGATCTCTATGATATGGCGCAGTACTTCCAGATTATCAATGATGATAATCCGAGTTACCGGAAAGCGCTTCAGATTATTAATGATAAAGAAACTTACAATAGGCTTTTAGGACGTTAGCCAACGTAGACAGATAAGGGTATGTATTGGACGCTTTTTCTGACATTCGTGAAGATCGGTATGTTCACCATCGGAGGCGGATACGCTATGTTGCCGCTGATCCAACGGGATGTGGTAGACCGGGGGTGGATGACGAAAGAGGACTTTATTGATGTTTTCTCTGTAGCCCAGTCGTTACCGGGTATTTTTGCCGTGAATATAGCGATCTTTGTGGGTTATAAGTTGAAAAAAACATGGGGTGGTGTTGTTTGTGCCTTGGGCACGATTCTCCCCTCTTTTGTAATCATGCTTTTGATCGCGTTATTCTTTACACAGGTTAAGGATAATGTATGGGTGGAGAAGGCGTTTATGGGGTTGCGTCCAGCGGTGGTTGCCTTGATCGCCGTGCCTTGCCTTACGACCGCACGTTCTATCAAGTTGAGCTACGCGCAAATGATCATACCCGTTGGGGCGGCATTGCTGATCTGGATGGGTGGGGTATCTCCCGCTTGGATTATTTTGGCGGCTATAGCCGGAGGTTTGGTGTATGGTTTAAATAAGAAGAGCTGATATGATTTGGTTGCAACTATTATGTGTATATCTGAAGATCGGCATATTGGGCTTTGGTGGCGGGTATGCGATGTTATCCTTGATACAGGCCGACGTGGTGGATCGTTACGGTTGGATCTCCTTGCAGGAGTTTACCGATATTGTCGCTATCTCTCAGATGACACCCGGACCGATCGGTATCAATAGCGCCACCTATATAGGATATGCGGCGGTGCATAACGCAGGGTATTCGGAGACGATAAGTATCCTAGGGTCTTGCCTGACAACATCCGCTGTCTGTCTGCCCTCTTTCTTATTGGTCTTTCTGATCTCTTACTTTTTCGCTAAGTTCCGGAATAATAAATATGTAGAGGCGGCTTTCCTTGGATTGCGCCCGGCTACGGTGGGACTGATCGCCGCCGCCGCCTTGCTACTGATGAACAAGGAGAACTTTATTGACTGCAAGAGTCTCTTGATCTTTGCCACCGCCTTCATCCTGACTTGGAAATTCAAGATACATCCTATCTTAATGATCATTTTAGCTGGTATCGCCGGGGTCGTTTTGTATTGGTAATTTTTGGGTAGGGGTAACGTGTACAGCCGATCAAGCAACAGGAGTAAGCCCGTAAGGACTGATAAATAACAGGAACTCGATATAACCGAGAAGATCGAATTGGCGATGCTCCCGCTTGCGTTACCCCGGGATTTGCTTATATTCGCGAGGTACTAATTAAGAGGATAATAATATGGATGACACACCACAATCTCCCCCTATCAAGGGGCTGGGGAAGTTGATACATATCTCGGGGTGGGCGATCTTGTTCTGCTCCCCTTTCTTCTTCACCGGGAGGGAGTCGCAGGTCACGTTCGAGGGGTATCTGTGGAGCATCATCGTGCCGCTTTCCTTCATGCTCGTCTTCTACCTGAATTACGGGTGGCTAGTGAGGCGGTATTTGTTCAACCGCCGGACAGGGCGTTTCCTGTTGATCAACCTATTGCTTATCGGGGGTACGATGTTGTTCGTGCATTTCTGCATGCGCTATTCCTACCCTCCGGAGATGTATTATCCGGCTCGTCCGCCCCGCCCGTTGAACAAGATGGTGGGGTTCTTTGTCGTCAACGCCGTTATCTACTCCTTGATAGCCGGCCTTAGCGTGGCGATCAAGATGACGAATGGATGGTACCGGGTGGCGGCTATCCAGCGGGAGCTGGAAAAAGAGCGTGCCGAGGCGGAATTGCAGAACCTGAAAAGCCAGCTTAACCCGCATTTTCTGTTTAACACATTGAATAATATCTATAGCTTGATAGCGTTCAGCCCGGAGAAGGCGCAGGAGGCGGTGCACGATTTGAGCCGCTTGCTTCGCTATGTATTGTATGAGAGTAGCCAGCCCTTTGTCCCCTTGGAGAAGGATTTCGACTTTCTTCGTAATTATGTGGAGCTGATCCGTATACGCCTGCCCAAACATGTGGAGTTGAAAACGAGTATCGTCGCTTCCTCCCCGGGAACCTTGATCGCACCTCTGCTGTTTATCTCCTTGATCGAAAACGCGTTTAAGCATGGGATAAGCAATAATAAGCCCTCTTTCATCTGTTTGGATATCCATCAGGAGGGGGCGGAGGTGGTTTGTGCTATTTTGAACAGCTACTTCCCGAAAAGCCCGGACCAAGATAAAAGCGGTTCCGGTATCGGGCTGGTGAACCTGGAGAAACGCTTGGGTTTGCTCTATCCGGGACATTTCTCGTTCCAATGCGGTCGGGAGGGGGATAGCTATCGTTCTTATCTATCAATTACCATAAACGAGACTGAGATATGAAATTGATTTGCGCTATTATTGACGATGAACCTTTAGCGGTTAGCTTGCTGGAAAGCTACGTCTTGAAAACGCCGTTTCTGGATTTACAGGGGACTTATAATAGCGCTTTGGACGCTCTTTCCGACTTACGGGATCGGCCGGTGGATCTGCTCTTCCTGGATATCCAGATGCCGGGGTTGAGTGGATTAGAGTTCTCCCGTATCTTGAACGGCGATACCCGTATCATCTTTACGACGGCTTTCGATCAATATGCCGTGGATAGTTACCGGGTAAATGCGTTGGATTATTTGCTGAAGCCAATCAGCTATCCGGACTTCCTTGCCTCGGCGAATAAAGCGTTGCGATGGTATGAGTTGCTCCGTAAATCGGAGTCTTCGGAAGAGAAGGAAGAATCCGAGCCAATCGCGGAGAAGGGAGAGAGGGAGAGCATTTTCGTCAAGAGTGAGTATAAACTGTTGCAAATAGAGTTGCGAAAGATATTATATATTGAGGGATTAAGGGATTACGTGAAGATATTCGTGGAGGATGAGCCCCGGCCGGTCCTTTCGTTGATGAGCATGAAAAGCTTGGAGGATATGTTACCTTCGGATCGTTTTGTGCGGGTCCATCGCTCTTTCATCGTCCAGCCGGAGAAGATCAAGGTGATCGAGCGGAACCGGATTGTCTTTGGGAAGGAATATATCCCGATCTCCGACAATTATAAACAGCACTTCCTAGAGATAATAGAGCGTAGATCGATTCTACCGAGATAACCGCTGGCTAGTTGAGCAACTGAAGCAATAATCTCTCTATCGCTACGGTCATGGGACGTCCGTCGCAGGCATAATTGTTTACGAATAGGGCGATGGCGTATTGCTTATCGCCTTTGTTTATATATCCCGCATATCCTTTTACCCGGCTCATGCTTCCGCTTTTAAGACGGGCTTTTCCTTGGAGGGAGGAGCCTTTTAAGAAATTCCTCACCGAGCCTTCCACACCCGCTACGGGCAATGACTCGTAGAAGGCTGTGTACTGTTGTGAACGGGTTTTCATATAAATCAATAAATCAACCACAAAGGCTGTTGATAACTTGTTGGTAACCGCAAGTCCGCTACCATCGTACATCCAGACACAGGAGAGATCGAGACCTTTCTCTTGCCAATATTCCCGAAGCAGTTGGATACCCCGGTTAAAAGAAGACAGAACCTCTCCTTTACGGGGAGTATAGCGCAGGCCGATCGTCTTGATCAAGGCATCGGCGAATAAATTATGGCTGACACGGTTGGTTACTTCCACGATTTCCCGAAGGGTCGGGGAGTAAGTGGTAACAATCTCGGTCCGTTTCCCGGATTGCCACCTGCCGGCCTCCCGCAAGATACGGAAACAAGAGGGTGATTCGCCGACCGAGATCCCCTCATGCTCCAATTGCCTAGTGAGATAATCCGCCAGGAAAAGAGCCGGGTCGGGAATATCTCCTTTGAGCGGATACCATTCACGGTTAGCGGGGACAATACCATATAAGTAACGGTCCGTGGCAAATGGCGCCCCTACGATAAAAGAACTATCCGAGGATACTTGCTGGGCCGTTAAGTAATTATGGAAATGGATGCCGGGTAATTCCGGTTCGGTTCCTTTCAACCTCGGGCGGGTTCCGGGGACTCCGGTTTGCAATCCTAATTTATAAAGATTGTCAAATACACAAAGCCCATAGCTCCCGGCGCCATAATAACTACCCATATCTTCGCCAACCCATTTAAGGGAAGTACCTTCCGTGTCGAATATACTTTCATCCGCGATTACGGCACCTTGTATTTTATGGATACCCACCTTTCTCAAGGCGGAGATCCATTCCTGTAGGAACCGCTTATGATCCGGGGCAAAATGCGCTGAGCCAAGGCTGGGATCGCCGCTTCCCTTGATATATAGATTCCCTTTCAACAAGCCATTCTCGATGGAACCGTCGTATTCTAATGTCGTGGGAAAGCGATAATCCTCGCCCAGCAGCTCCAATGCGGTAGCGGTCGTAATCGTTTTCATGACCGAGGCCGGGGTCAATTGTCGGGTTGTATCGTAAGCGAAGAGCGTCTCGCCACTGTTAACCTCTTTCACGATCAAGGAAAATGAAGCTCCTTCCATATAAGGCTTGCGCAGGAATTGCTTGATGGGTTGCGGAGTCTGCGCTCCTATTGAAAAGCATAGGCAAGAAATGAGGAAGAAAAAGGATATTTTACGTATCATGGTATTTATGTATTCTACTTTATTCTATCTTTGTCGCGAGCAAAGATATAAAAAATAATATGAATCCATTGTTTGACAAGCCTTTTACGTTTGACCGTGTAATACGCATAGTGTTCGGTATACTGGTCATCTCAGGAATTATTTATTTGATAGCCTTATTACGAAACGCACTGTTACCTTTCCTGATCGCTTGGTTACTGGCTTATATGATGCAACCGTTCGTAAAGTTCTTCCAATATAAATTACGTTTCAAGAGCCGTATCCTATCGATCATGGCGGTATTGGTGACTTTAGGGCTATTGATAACGCTACTGGTTGTCATGGTCGTACCTTCCATAGCCGCAGAGGCGGATAAGACGCTGGAACTAATCCGTACACATGATCCCGGTGAAGGCCATGTCCCTTTGATCCCGCGTTCATGGATGGAAAGTCTGGAAAGTAATGTAAACTTCGCGCAGATCATGGAGTTATTGAGTAAGGAGAACTTGTTGAAAGCGGTGAAGCAGATAGCGCCCCAGTTGTGGTCCATCTTATCGAACACCTTCTCGATCCTATTCAGTATCACGATCGTGTTCGTGATCTTGCTCTATTTTATTTTCATCCTTTTGGATTATGAGAAGATCGCGAATGGTTGGATCAATTTGATACCGGAGCGTTACCGCCCGTTCCTCCAAGGTTTGGCAGAGGATGTGGAATATAGCATGAACCGTTATTTCCGCGGACAATCGTTGATCGCTCTCTCCGTAGGGGTTCTGCTCGCGATCGGTTTTAAGATCATTGATTTCCCGTTGGCGGTCACGCTGGGTTTGTTTATCGGCGTACTGAACTTAATTCCCTATATGCAGGCGATCGGTATCGTCCCGATGATTCTATTGAGCTTATTGCGTTCGGCCGAGACTGGCGAGAACTTCTGGTTGATCTTTGGTATGGCTATTTTAGTCTTAGGTATCGTACAATGTATACAAGATTTATACCTTACCCCCCGCATAATGGGTAAGGCAATGGGATTGAATCCCGCCATCATCTTACTCTCATTATCCATCTGGGGAACGATCCTAGGGTTTATAGGCTTAATAATAGCCCTTCCATTGACAACATTGTGCTTATCCTACTACAAGCGCTTTATCTTGCGTGGAGATAATGAGTTAGATCCCGGGAACCTTGCTCATCAACCTAAGCGAGGAAAATAAATTCAGGTATAAACGCAAAAAAATAGCCCTATCTATTGCGGATTTAAAAAAATAATCCCACCTTTGCACCCGCATTACGGAAGTAACGCACAGGATGATTCGCTAGCTCAGCAGGTAGAGCACAACACTTTTAATGTTGGGGTCCTGGGTTCGAGCCCCAGGCGGATCACCAAGGAACCAAGCGGTTATCTAATTCAGATATCCGCTTTTTTCTTTATAGACACTACCGTTTGCCCCGTTTGTGGGGACACCCGCAAAAGTCCGTGGCATAAACTAACCTTCAATAGCACCTTGATTCTAATCTTCCGCATACGCCCGGTTGTCGTACCTGCTGCTCCCGGAGTCAAGGTCTCGAGACACTGCACTCGGACAAAGCCAAATGTAAGGGCGCGGATGTGCCGGAGAAACCGATTCCAATACCACACTTCGCAAGGTGAAACGCCACACTTCGCAAGGAAAAATACCACACTTCGCAGGGAAAAATACCACACTTGGAGAGGGCTAAGGTGTGGCATTCCCGGAGGCCAAACTGCATGGATGGAACAACCGTCCTTTCATGCCTTACCGTTCATACTTTTATACAAAAATAGCTACATGAATGTGCTTTCAGAACTTTCCGTTCATCCTTTCATAACTGTTTGGAAGCACTGGTATATAGTCGTTTACGAATGAACGTACATTGGCATTCCCTCCTTTCAGACGTTTTTTCAGATGTTTTTTCATTTACGCGGAATAATTTTATTTGACAGTACCAACGATAATGATTCCTTTGGATTTTATCTGATATAATAGGGTTATTCCTTTGGATTTTATCTGAATTTAGCGGTTTATTCCTTTGGATTTTTCTAAAATACTGATTATCTTTGCAATACAAAACAATAAATAGACTATGGCATATCTTGCAAGAAACATAGATGCAGAACTCCTGAAATGGAAAGGATCGCCGCGCCGTAAGCCCCTTATTGTGCGTGGAGCCAGACAGGTCGGCAAGTCCTGGGCCATAAGGCATCTGGGAGAGACATTCCGACACTATCTTGAAATCAACCTTGAAGAGGAAAAGGATCTGTGCAGACTTTTTGAAGAAATCCCGGATGTAAGGGAACTCAGCCAGCGTCTGGGAGCAGTGCATAATGTGCAGGTGATCCCGGGAGAGACCCTGCTGTTCATTGATGAGATCCAGAATTGTCCGGCGGCATTGAAGAGCCTGTGGTTTTTCAAAGAGAATTACCCGGAGCTGCATGTCGTGGCGGCAGGCTCGCTTCTGGAGTTTGCGTTGAATGAGATGCCTTCATATGGTGTCGGGCGTGTCAGGTCAGTGTTCATGTATCCGATGTCGTTCAAGGAATTCCTGATGGCAAGGGGCAAAAATATGTGGATAGAGGAAATTGCAACCGTTGATTGGAGCAAACCTGTGGAGGAAAGTCTTCATTCACGTCTTGTCTCGGAGTTTCGGTCGTTTTTGATGGTGGGAGGTATGCCGGCCAGTGTTTCCGCATGGGTTGAGACTCAGGATTATTCAGCCTGCCAGGACGAACAGAACGATATCCAGCAAAGCTACTATGATGATTTCGCCAAATATTCAAAAAAAGTTGACCCGCAGCTGCTCCGCAATACATTGTCGGCAGTAGTTCGACAGTCGGGTCAGAAGTTTGTCTACAGCAGAGTGGACGGAGGATACAAAACTGAAGATGTCAAGGAGGCTCTGAGGCTCCTACGCGACGCCGGGATAATCATTCCGGTGCAGATGACAGCGGCCAATGGTCTTCCTTTGGGAGCGCAGGTCAATCCCAAGTTTACCAGATATGATTATCTCGACACCGGTCTGCTGCTTCGGGTACTGGCAATGAACTACGATGATGACAGGGAGCTGACAAGACTCATACTTGCCGGAGAAGCACCAGACCTTGTGAACAAAGGTATAGTGGCGGAACTGACGGTAGGACTCGAACTTATGAAATCTTCCAATCCGCAGAGCAAATATGATTTGTTTTATTGGGAGAATCTGGAGCGAAACGCCACGTCTGAAGTGGAATACATTATAGCCAAGAACGCAAGGTGCCTACCCATCGAGATTAAGGCGGGAACATCCGGAAAGATGAAGAGCCTGAGGCTTTTCATGAATAAAAAAGGACTTACAGCCGGCATACGCTGTTCGTTGGAAAATTTCGGCCTCCTGGAGGTATCAGACACTGATGATAAAGGACAAACAATCAGGCGTGCCATCGGTATCCTACCGCTTTATGCTGTATGGAGACTCCCGGATCTGCCGCTTCCAGATCTTTCCTGAGCATTTACGCCTGTGCCTAACATGGTCGTTGAGCCGAGCAATACCCGTACTCTTCCGCTGTTCATGTCGGCAAACAGCCTCATGTCAAGAGACATTAAGGAATCTGCCAAATAAATTCTGCTTTCAAGACTTAGGGGATTAGGATATATTTGATAGCTTCGCGGAGGGATGTGGGATTCGTGCCTCTTTCCTAAATAGATGATAACAATAAAATTAACTGATAATGAATGAAAAAATGAGTACTCCATTGAGTAGCGCTTTTCCCAAAGAACGGATTCGTTATGCGATGCTTTCTTTCTTTTTAGCGCAAGGCCTTTGTTTCTCTAGTTGGGCTAGCCGTATCCCGGACGTGAAGGATATTTTTGAGGTGAATTACGCTTTCTATTGGGGCTTGGTCTTGTTCTTGATCCCGGTAGGTAAGTTTGTGGCGATACCGTTAGCGGGTTATTTGGTGTCGAAGTTGGGGAGTCGTGTTATGGCGCAAGCCAGTGTGCTGGGATATGCCTTGGCCTTATTCGCGATCGGCACGGCACATGATATTTATCTGCTGGGTGTTTATTTGTTCTGTTTTGGCGTGTTCTGGAATCTTTGCGATATATCCTTGAATACGCAAGGAATTGGTATCGAGCGACTCTATGGACGTACGATCATGGCCTCATTTCATGGAGGCTGGAGTTTGGCGGCTTGTTTAGGCGCTTTGATCGGGTTTATCATGATCGTATCCGGCGTCACCCCGTTCTGGCATTTTACGTTGATCGCTTTATTGATCGTGATGATCGTCTTGATAAGCCGGAAGTATTTGCAGGAGGACGTGGCGGTTGAATCACCGGAGGAGGGGAAGGAAGCGGAGAAGAAAGAGGCCCCGGCTTTGTTGAGTTTTATCCGTAAGCCGGAAATGTTGTTAATCCAGTTGGGTATCGTCGGGCTGTTTGCCTTGGTGGTGGAAAGCGCGATGTTTGATTGGAGCGGACTTTACTTCGAATCGGTGTTGCAGGTTCCCAAGTCCTTGCAGATTGGGTTCCTGGTCTTCATGATAATGATGACGGTAGGCCGTTTCCTCACGAACTCTGCCTATAGTGTTTTAGGAAAGCAGAAGGTGTTGCAATTAGCGGGTTTCTTTATTTTTGCCGGTTTCTTTACCTCGGCTTTGTTGGGGGGGATGTTCGAATCGATGACGGTAAAGGTGCTCGTGAATTCCTTAGGCTTCATGTTGGTAGGCTTGGGTATTTCATGTATGGTGCCTACTATTTATAGCTTGGTGGGCGCTAAATCGAGAACTCCGGTGGGAATTGCCTTGACAATCCTTTCCAGTATCAGTTTTATCGGCTCGTTGATCGCGCCTTTGTTGATCGGCGCGATCTCGCAGGCTTTCAATATGAAATACGCTTATATGGTGGTCGGCCTGTTAGGGCTTTGTATCTTGCTAATGACTACATTCAGCAAAGCGTTCAAGAATAAGTAAAGACAGGGCATTGAGCATTGAGAATTATTCGCGCTCTCGATGCTCAATGCTCAGGTTACTCAGGCATTCGTTGTCCCGCTGTCTCTAAGCATCGCGACACATCTTCCTTGGTGCCGTTGAACGGGCCTATGCCTTCGATCTTCAGGGTTGTCATAGCTGCCGCGAAACGTCCGGCTTCCTCTATGCGCGCGCCCTTTGCGCGTTTATAGAGATACCCGGCCATATAAGTATCGCCCGCCCCGGTAGCGTTTACGACCTCCTTCGGTATGTAAGCGGGGATCTTATAGAAAGTGGAACCATCGTAAATGATAGATCCCATGCTCCCGAAGGTCAGCAATACCTCTTTCACGCCCCAATCGTAGATCACCTTTCCGGCGTTCACGGCATCGGTATATCCGGTTAACACCTCCATCTCATGTTCGTTAGCCTTGAGGAAATGCACATATTGAAGTACTTCTTTTTTCTCCGGCCAATCCACGGCAAATACATCCTTGTCTCTCACTTCCCGCAGATACCCTTGCGAGTCAATGGATACCTTGCCTTTTCCCGCCAAATATCTCACCACTTCCAAAGAGAAATCGTCGGCAAGCAAACTACCTAAGTGGAAGATCTTGGAGTCGATGTTCTCCAGATATTCCGCGGTGAAAGGATCAGCCTTCGCCAATACGCGTTGCGTACGGTTATCTTGGTTCTCTCCATAGATATTCTCGAAATAAACGGTGTGCTTACTTGGCATCACGGCAACGTCGATACCTTCGGCTCGTAGTTGCTCCACCGTTTTCATCTCAGATTCGGCCAAGGCCGTCACCAGTGTATAGTCAATATCGTCGAAATGTTTTATCGCGTGCGAGAAATAGAAGGATGTTCCTCCCGGCATATGGACGGTGTTCTTAGGTGTCACTACCTTATCCAAGGTGATGTGTCCTACGCAGCAAAGTTCGTGTGTATTCATTTTTTAATCAGTTTATTACAGGGCGACAAATTTATGAAAAAAGCGTTCAAGTACATAGGATAGTCGTTATTTTGACCAATAAAAGCGTAAACGAGGCGTAGATGTTGAGAACCGCCTTGTCCGGTGATAACTCTCATAGGATATCCGCCACTTTCTCCAGCCCCATGCTATGAGAGCCTTTGATCAGGATATGATAGCCCTTTAACGGCTGCTTCCGGAGCTCTTCCACCATCGCCTCCGTGGTAGCGAAGGGAGAGAACGCTTTGCCTACCTTGGAGAAATGCGCTCCGCAGAGGAAGACCTTGTCGAATTGGCCTCTCTTGATCTGCTCGACAACCTCCGCGTGTAATTCGTCGCTGGTTGGTCCAAGCTCGCGCATATCCCCGAGGATAATCGCCTTGGGCTGTACGGACAGGGCAATGAAATTGTCCAGCGCCACTTTCATGCTACTCGGATTCGCGTTGTAGGCATCGATAATCAATTCGTTGTTATCGGTTTTCTTGAGCTGGGAACGGCTATTGGCAGGCCTGTAAGCGGCGATGGCACGGCTGATACGCGCCGCCGGGATCTTGAAGAAGCGGCCCACGGCAACGGCAGCCAATACGTTATCCAGGTTGTAACTGCCGATCATCTGTGTCTCGACGGTATGCGACTCTCCTTGTTGCCTCCAGTTGAACACCAAGAAAGGATCGCAACGGACCACCTGCCCGGAAGCGAAAGCATCATCCCCGTTTCCATAGGTGACTTGTTCGATGCCCTTGGCGATAGACTGAAGGTATTCGTTCTCTTTCTTGATAAATAGCTTGCCTTTGGAACGACGGATATAATCATATAACTCCCCTTTCGTCCGGATCACGCCCTCGAAAGAGCCGAAACCTTCCAGATGGGCACGACCCACGTTCGTGATGATACCGTAATTCGGAAGAACGATATCGACTAATTCCTTGATATCTCCGGGGTGGCTGGCGCCCATCTCGATAACCGCCATCTCATGGGCATGAGTCAACCGGAGCAAGGTCAGGGGAACGCCAATGTGATTGTTGAGATTTCCCTCGGTGTATAGCAGATTGAATTTCGCGGAGAGCACGGCCGCCAATAACTCTTTGGTCGTGGTCTTGCCATTCGTGCCGGTGATGCCGATGATCGGCAAGCCCAATACCTTACGGTGATGGCGCGCCAATTGTTGCAGGGTCTTCAGTACGTTATCAACAAGAATGGTGCGTTCACCGCTATAATAATCGGGATTGTCTATGACGGCACAGACACAGCCCGATGCCAAGGCCTTCCCGGCATATTGATTTCCATCGAATGTATCACCTTTTAAGGCGAAGAAGATAGAACCCTTCGGACAGTTCCGGCTATCTGTCGTTATCCGGGGGTTATGTACAAATAAATCATAGAGATCGATCATACGCATGACGGTATCGCGTTAAATAGTTATTCCTTTCTAATCCGGGGCAAATGTAGCAATTAAATAAAGAATCCTCAAATCCGCGACGGTTCAATCCACCGCCGTTGGGCTTGCGTCAGGGGTATCGGATTTCCGGCCTCAGGTATGAGGATAACGGAAGAAAAGCTATCTTCGCGCTGATGAATGACTTTATCGGAGCGAGCGGCAGCGATGCCGCCGACCTGCACGACGAATATGGAACTTTATACTCGAATCTTGTTGCCGAAAGCGCGGTTCTCTTTCTCGTACGAGGACCGGGTCGTGATGGTGGGTTCCTGCTTCGCCGAGAATATCGGGCGGAAGCTGGAGGAGAATAAGTTCGCCGTAGATGTAAACCCATTCGGGACCCTCTATAACCCGGCTTCCGTGGCGGAGGGATTGCGGAGGCTGCTCCGCCCGGAGCGTTTCACGCCCGGCGACCTGTTCCGGCATGAGGGCGTATACCACAGTTTCGCCCATCATAGCCGTTTCTCCGCTCCCTCGGAGGAGGAATGCCTGGAGCAGATAAACAGCCGCCTATCCCAATCCGCCGATTTCCTGCGGAAAGCGACCCGGTTGGTGATCACGTGGGGGACTGCTTTCGTCTACCGCCTCAAGAGCGACGGGCGAATCGTGTCGAATTGCCATAAGCTGCCGGAAAAGCAGTTCGATCGGCGGCGCCTCTCCGTGCGGGAGATCGTCGCGGAGTGGGAAGCCCTGTTACAAGCCCTCTGGGAACAACGTCCCGCCTTGAAGATCCTGTTTACCGTAAGCCCGATCCGCCACTGGAAAGACGGGGCGCACGAGAACCAGCTCAGCAAGGCCACCTTGTTGCTCGCCGCGGACGCCTTGCGGAAAGAGGCTCCCGACCGGATCGACTACTTCCCCGCTTATGAGATCCTTATGGACGAGCTGCGGGATTATCGCTTCTACGCGGACGATATGCTCCACCCCTCCCCATTGGCCATCGACTTTATCTGGCAACGTTTTACCGGGAATTTCCTGTCCGCGGAGACCTTGGCGATCCTCAAGGAATGGGGCGACATCCAAAAAGCGATCCACCACAAGCCCTTTCAGCCGGGTAGCGAGGCCTACAAGCGGTTCATGCTTCAAACTTTGTTAAAGATGGAGCGAATTAGCGGGAAAATGCCTTCCTTTGATCTCGGAAAAGAGATCGAAATAGTAAAGTCTAAACTGGAATAAAAGAATGGAATACGCAATTAAAGAAATAGCCCGGATCATCGGCGCTAAAACGGACCAATTGCACGACGACAAGATCGGCCACCTGTTGACCGACAGCCGTCGCCTCTCCTTCCCGGAGCAGAGCCTCTTCTTCGCCTTGAGAACCCGGACAAACGACGGACATAGATACATCCGGGAGCTCTACAAACTCCGCGTGCGCAACTTCGTGGTCAGCGATCTGCCGCCGGAGTCCGCGCGTATGGACGACGCGAATTTCCTGGTGGTAAAAGATACGTTACGCGCCTTGCAAAAGCTGGCCGCCCACCACAGGAGGCGATTCAACATCCCCGTGATCGGCATCACCGGCAGCAACGGGAAGACGATCGTGAAGGAATTCCTCTATCAACTGCTGCATAACGAGTTCGACATCGTACGCTCGCCCCGGAGCTACAACTCCCAGCTGGGGGTCCCGCTCTCGGTATGGCAAATGAGCGAGAAGAACACGCTCGGCATCTTCGAGGCCGGTATCTCGCAACCGGACGAGATGGAACGCCTGCAGCCCATCATCGCCCCCACGATCGGCATCATCACGAATATCGGGGAGGCGCATCAGGAGAATTTCCTCTCCTCCAACCAGAAGTGCATGGAGAAGCTGACGCTCTTCACCGATTGCGAGGCCATCATCTACGACGGGGACGACCTGTTTATCGCCAATTGCATCGAGTCGGCCTGCCTCTCCCACAAAGCGATCGCGTGGAGCCGCACCGACTCCGAGGCCCCGCTGTTCATCGATTCGATCGAGAAGCGGGAGCTGACGACGGTCATTCACTGTACGCTGCTGGGCTTCCGGCGGGTCGTCACCATCCCCTTCACCGACGACGCCTCCATCGAGAATGTGATCCATTGCATGGCGGTCATGCTCTACCTGAAACCCACCAGCGTAAACGACGTGGAGAAATTCGCGCGCCTCGAGCCGGTGGCCATGCGGCTGGAGGTCAAGCAGGGGATCAACAACTGCCTGCTGATCAACGACACCTACAACTCGGATATCAATTCCCTGGACATCGCGCTCGACTTCCAGCAAAGCCGCCGGGTAGGCAAACCGTTGAAGAGCACGTTGATCCTCTCCGACATCCTGCAATCGGGGACCCTGCCCAAGTCACTCTACAAGAAGGTCGCGGACCTGGTCCGCCGCAAGCGGGTCGACCGGATCATCGGCATCGGCCGCGACCTGAAGGAATACGCCTCCGCCTTCGAGATCGAGAAGGAGTTCTACACCACCACCGAGGCATTCATCCAGTCGCCCTCCTTCCGCCGGTTCAAGGATGAGCTGATCCTGATCAAAGGCTCCCGCCATTTCCATTTCGAGCGGATCTCCGAGCTGCTGGAGAAGAAGGTGCACGAGACGATCCTGGAGGTGAACCTGGACGCGGTCGTACACAACTTCAACCAGTACCGCGCCAAGCTGAGGCCGGAGACCCAGATGGTCTGCATGGTAAAGGCGTTCGGCTACGGGGCCGGCTCCTACGAGCTGGCGAAGACCCTCCAGGAGCATCGCTGCGACTACCTGGCCGTGGCGGTAGCCGACGAGGGAGCCGAATTGCGCAAGGAGGGCATCTCGATCCCGATCATCGTCATGAACCCGGAATTCAGCGGTTTCAACGTCTTGTTCGAGAACCACCTGGAGCCGGAGGTCTATAGCTTCCGCCTGCTCGACGCCCTGATCCGCGAGACCGAGCGCAGAGGCATCCCCGCCTACCCCGTCCATATCAAGATCGATACCGGCATGCACCGCCTGGGGTTCCAGCCGGAGGATGTCCCGGCGATCTGCGAGCGCCTGCGGGCGCGATCCGGGGTTGTCGCCCGCTCGACCTTCTCGCACCTGGCCGGCAGCGACTCGCCCCTTTTCGACGATTTCACCCACCGGCAGCTGGAGCGGTTCACCCGGGCCGCGAGGGAGCTGGAGGAGGGGCTGGGTTACCCGGTGATCAAGCATATCCTGAACTCCGCCGGCATCGAGCGTTTCCCCGCTTACCAGATGGACATGGTGCGTCTGGGCATCGGCCTGTACGGGGTAAGCCCCTCCGGGCAGGGAGGCCTGCGAAACGTCAGCACGCTGAAGACGACGATCTTGCAGATCCAGGAGGTACCCGCGGGCGACTCGATCGGCTACAGCCGCACGAGCTCCGTGAAGCGCGATTCCCGGATCGCCATCCTCCCGATCGGATACGCCGACGGGCTGGATCGCCACCTCGGCAACGGAGGCGGGGAGGTCCTGATCCGGGGGCAACGCTGCCCGATCATCGGCAACATCTGCATGGACGCCTGCATGATCGACGTCACCGACATTCCGGCGCAGGAGGGCGACTCCGCGATCATCTTCGGCGAGGGGCTGCCGGTGAGCGAGCTATCGGACAAACTGGGGACCATCCCTTACGAGATCCTGACCGCTATCTCGCCCCGGGTAAAGCGGGTTTATTTCCGGGAATAAAACGATAACCCTATACCCGAGAGGGGGTTGTTGGGCCCCTTCTCAACCGTGTGTTTTACCAAGATGATGCTCCCTCCTGTGCGTTGATGTATCGGAGGGAGATTTTTTTGCCCCCCCGATTCGCGACCGCCCCGCGTTTGGCTCGACATTGTCCCGTCCTCCCCGCTGAGCCAAGAAAAGGGCTTGGACGATCCCAGCGGACTCCGCTGAGCCGAGAAAAGCGCTTGGACGATCCCGGCGGCGCCCGCTGAGCCGAGAAAAGCGCTTGGACGATCCCAGCGGACTCCGCTGAGCCGAGAAAAGCGCTTGGACGATCCCGGCGGCGCCCGCTGAGCCAAGAAAAGCGCTTGGACGATCCCGGCGGCGCCCGCCCCCACCCGCTCGTTTGCGCATGTCGCGCATTTCGCGTACTTTCGTGCCGTAATTAATAAAACAAGGTATGAGTCATCATTTATTGAAAGGCAAGAGAGGTATTATCTTCGGCGCGCTGAACGACAAGTCCATCGCGTGGAAAGTGGCGGAAAGAGCCGTCGAGGAGGGCGCGGCCATCACGTTAAGCAACACGCCGGTCGCCGTCCGCATGGGGCAGGTAGACCTGTTGGCGGAGCGGCTGGACGCGCCGGTGATCCCGGCGGACGCGACCAGCGTGGCGGATCTGGAGAACGTATTCACGCGATCTGTGGAACTGCTGGGGGGTAAGGTCGATTTCGTCCTGCACTCCATCGGCATGAGCCCGAACGTCCGCAAGAAACGTACGTACGACGACCTGGACTACGACCTGCTGGAGAAGACGCTGGACATCTCCGCCGTCTCCTTCCACAAGATGCTGCAGGTAGCCAAGAAACAAGACGCCATCGCCGAGAACGGCTCCGTGGTGGCGCTGAGCTACGTGGCCGCCCAGCGCACGTTCTTCGGATACAACGACATGGCGGACGCCAAGAGCCTGCTGGAGTCGATCGCCCGCAGCTTCGGCTACATCTACGGCCGCGAGAAGGGCGTACGCGTGAACACGATCTCCCAATCCCCCACCCTGACCACCGCGGGCAGCGGCGTGAAGGGCATGGAGCACCTGATGGACTTCTCCAACAAGATGAGCCCGCTGGGCAACGCCGACGCCGACGCATGCGCGGACTATTGCGTCATGATGTTCTCCGACTTCACCCGCAAGGTGACGATGCAGAACCTCTACCACGACGGCGGCTTCTCGAGCATGGGCATGAGCCTGCGCGCCATGAACCAGTACAGCAAGGGAATGGAGGAATATACCGACGAGAACGGGCACATTATCTACGGCTGACATGTTAGTAAGGATCTATCCGGAGAACCCGAATCCCAAGGAGATCGACAAGATCGCCAACGTCCTGCGCGACGGCGGCCTGGTCGTCTATCCCACCGACACGGTCTACGCCATCGGCTGCGACGCGCTAAACGTGCGCGCGGTCGAGCGGATCTGCCGGATGAAAGGGGTGAATCCCCAGAAAAGCGACCTCTCCATCATCTGCTACGACCTGTCGGATCTCAGCGAGTACGCCAAGGTAAGCAACGCCGCGTTCAAGCTGATGAAGAGACACCTGCCCGGCCCCTTCACCTTCATCCTGCCCACCGGCGGCGAGCTGCCGAAGCTCTACAAGAAGCGGAAAGAGGTCGGGGTCCGCGTGCCGGACCATGCCATCGCCCGCGCGCTGGTACACGCCCTGGGGAACCCGCTCCTGACCATGTCCATCCGCGACGAGGACGAGGTGATCGAGTATACGACCGACCCGGAACTGATCCACGAGAAATACGAGCACCTGGTGGACATCGTGATCGACGGCGGTTTCGGGGGGTTGGAGGCCTCTACGGTGGTGGATTGCACGACGGAGCCTTTCGAGATCGTACGCCAGGGCAAGGGGACGCTGTAGATTTCCCGCCCCCGATGGAACGACTCGGGTAAATTATCCCTACCTTCGCGACATATATCATGTATCGACTGTTAGAACGTATCGACTATGGACTGGACCCAGCTATTATCCGGCAAGCGTTTCGGGATGGAGGCGTATCACGAGCGGAAACATGAGCGAACCGATTTCCAACGGGACTACGACCGCTTGATCTTCTCCTCCCCCTTCCGGAGATTACAAAACAAGACCCAGGTATTCCCGCTCCCGGGAAGTATTTTCGTGCACAACCGGCTTACGCACAGCCTGGAGGTCTCCTGCGTAGGACGCTCCCTGGGCAACAACGTGGCGAAAGGACTGGCGCGGAAATACCCGGACGGCAGCATCAACTTCCCGGAGATCGGCTCCATCGTCTCGGCCGCCTGCCTGGCCCACGACATGGGGAACCCGCCGTTCGGGCATTCCGGAGAGCGGGCGATCTCCGCCTACTTCTCCGAGGGGAACGGGCGGAAACTGGAGGAGAGCGTGCGGACGGAGGGCGGACGCTGGGAAGACTTCATCCACTTCGAGGGCAACGCGAACGCCATGCGCCTGCTGACCCACCAGTTCGTCGGCCGCCGGGAAGGCGGTTTTGCCTTGACGTATAGCACCCTGGCCTCGATCGTCAAATATCCCTACGCCTCCGTTCATTCCGGGCAGAAGGGCAAATTCGGCTTCTTCCAATCGGAGGAGGAGAGCTACCTGCGGATCGCCCGGGAGCTGGGAATCGGACAGGATCCGGAGACCCCGGGCAAATTCCTCCGTCACCCCTTGGTCTACCTGGTAGAGGCAGCCGACGATATCTGCTATCAGATCATGGATATCGAGGATGCCTGCAAACTGCATATCCTGACCACCGAGGAGGCCCTGCGGCTCTTGTTGGGATTTTTCGAGGGAGAGCGGCTGGCGCATATCCGCGCGATCATGCGGCGGGTAGACGACACCAACGAGCAGATCGCCTACCTGCGCTCCTGCA
The DNA here is from genome assembly GCF_011038785.1 of Parabacteroides sp. ZJ-118. Classification (GTDB taxonomy): domain Bacteria; phylum Bacteroidota; class Bacteroidia; order Bacteroidales; family Tannerellaceae; genus Parabacteroides. The sequence continues at coordinate 30,817 of NZ_JAAKDT010000002.1, read as the reverse complement.
TCATCGGGCTATTGGTGGACGAATGCTCCCGCGTCTTCCTGGAGAACGAGGAGCGCATCCTCGACGGCACCTACAGCACCCCCCTGATCCGCGCCATACGCGACCAGGCCCAACAGGCCTACGCGCGTTGCTCGGCCACGGCATACCGGAAAATCTACAAGGCCAAGGAGGTGCTCGACATCGAGCTGGCCGGTCACCACATCTTCAGCCACCTGATCGACAGCCTGACCGAGGCCGTGATGAACCAGGAGCATGCCTACAGCAAACTGCTCCTGCGACGGATCCCGGAGCAATACGACACCCACGCGCCGACTACCTATGGCAAGATCCAATGCGTGCTTGATTATATCTCCGGCATGACCGACGTATACGCGCTCGATCTGTACCGGAAGATCACCGGCATGAGCCTGCCGGCCGTTTGAGGCAGTCCTCCTCGCTGGCAAGCGCGGTCAGAATTCCTCCCGGTACTTGCTTTCCAGGCGATCCTCCAGGATGTTCAGGTAGCTTTTATAGCGGGACTCGCTGATCAGCCCGTCGCGAACCGCCTGAATGACGGCGCAGCCCGGCTCGTGACGGTGCGTGCAGTTATTGAAACGACACGCTTCCGCGTATCGAAACAGCTCCCGGAAGTAATGGGAGATCTCGGCATCCGCCATCTCGACCGTCCCGAATCCTTTGATGCCCGGGGTATCGATCAGATAGCCGCCGCCGGGAAGGGGGATCATCTCGGAGAAGGTGGTCGTATGCATCCCTTTGTTATGATATTCGGAGATATCGCCGGTACGGAGATTCACGCCCGGCACCAGCTTATTGATAATCGTGGATTTCCCGACCCCCGAATGGCCGGACAGAAGCGTGACCCGGTCTTTCAAGTCCGCTCTCAAGGCATCCAGCCCCTCCTCCGTCCGGGCGCATAGCGTCGAGCATGGATAGCCGATCGAGGTATACAGCTCGATCAAATCCGCCAACGCCTTTTGATCCTCCTGATTGTACCGGTCGATCTTGTTGAAAACCAATTTGACGGGGACGCGGTAGGCCTCGGCGGTCGCCAGGAAGCGATCGATAAAGATCGTGGTGGTTATGGGATAATTGACCGTGACGATCAGCATCGCCCGGTCCAGGTTCGCGGCGATGATATGCGCCTGCTTCGACAGGTTCGAGGCGCGGCGGATGATATAATTCTTACGTGCCTCGATCGCTGTAATAAAAGCGGTCCCCTCTTTGTTTATATCGATCGCGACACGGTCTCCTACCGTGACCGGATTGGTACTCTTCAGGTCTTTCAAGCGAAAGTTCCCCTTGACCTTACTCGCTATATCCCGTCCGTCCTCCGTACGGACCGTATACCAACTACCCGTGTTTTTTATTACCAGTCCCCTCATGATCAGCAGACAGCGGAGAGCTGACCTCGGTCAGCTCTCCACTCGTTTTAAACGGTCATAACTTCTTTTTCTTTGGCGGCGTAAAGCGCGTCGATCTTCTTGATAAACTTATCATGGATTTTCTGCACCTCTGCCTCGGCGTCTTTCTCCACGTCCTCGGGAACCCCGTCGGACTTGACGCTTTTCTTCAGAGCCTCGATGGCGTCGCGGCGCGCGTTGCGGACACTGATCTTCGCATTCTCCGCCTCCTGCTTACATTGCTTCACCAATTGGCGGCGACGCTCCTCGGTCAACGGAGGAATACCCAGGCGGATCACCTCGCCGTTATTCTCCGGCGTGATACCCAGCTCGGAATTCAGGATGCCTTTCTCTATATCGCGGATGATCTTCTTCTCCCACGGAGTGATCAGGATCGTCCGTGCGTCCGGAACCGTCACCGTGGCCACGTTCGTAAGCGGAACAGGCGCCCCATAATACACTACCTTCACACAATCGAGGATTTTCGGATTCGCCTTACCGGCCCGAATGTGAGACAATTGCTCGTCCAGATACTCAATGGCGAACGTCATCTTCTCTTCCCCTGCTTTGATCAATTGTTTCGTATCTATCATAAATTATACGTTTTTTGTTTGCTAATTTTTTGATTAACAAAAGTAATAAAGATTTCCAACTTCGCAAACATATCCTTAAAAAAGCGGATCGCCGTTCACGGTTTGCCCAGCTTGGGCGTAAAGAACAGCAAGTAGGCTACCCCCACGCACAACACCAGTACCGCCCCTGCTTGAGAGGCCAATAGATCGGACGCCACTCCCATAAAAAGCGGGAAGATGGTGCCGCCAAACAGTCCCATGATCATCAAACCGGACACCTCGTTCTGTTTATCCGGCATAGAGAGCAGGGCTTGGGCGAAGATAATGGGAAAAACATTCGAGTTCCCAAAGCCGATCAAGGCAATACTGACATAGATGATCTCTTTCGAGTGGAACAGCAACAGACCGATCATCGCCAATAACATCAAGCAGACACTCACGGCAAAGAATCCTTTCGGAGAGACCTTTCGCAAGATAAAAGCCCCGGAGAAGCACCCCGCCGTACGGAAGATGAAATACAGGCTCGTGGCGAAACCGGCATCGGCCAAAGTCATACCCAGACGTTCCATCAGGATCTTCGGGGCGGTCGTATTCGTCCCCACATCAATCCCCACATGACACATGATACCGATAAAACAAAGCAGGATGAAGGGCTTGCCCAGCAAAGCCAGGCATTCGCCGAAAGTAGAGGGTCGCCCCTCCTCTCGGGTCTCACGGATCGAGGTAGATCCCAACAGCAGGATCGCGATCGCGGCGATCACCATATAGACCGGGAACAAGACGCGCCAACCGAGTCCCATCGACGGTAGCGCCTGGGTAGCGCCCCACATGGCGATATAAGGCGCCAAGAAGGAGGCGATCGCCTTCACGAACTGGCCAAACGTCAAGGAGCTGGCCAGCCTATCCCCGCTTACGATGTTCGACAGCAACGGGTTCAAGGAGGTCTGCATCAAAGCGTTGCCGATACCCAGCAGGGAGAAGGAGAGCAACATGACCCCATATGAGTCGTCGAAGATCGGGATCACCAGCGAAAGGAAGGTCACGACCAAGCTCAACAGCACCGTCTTCTTCCGCCCGATACGGTTCATCAACATCCCCGTCGGGACGGAGAAGATCAAGAACCAGAAGAACACGAGCGACGGGAAGATATTCGCCTCCGAGTCACTCAGGCCCAAATCCGCTTTCAGGTAATTGGAGGCGATCCCCACTAAGTCTACGAATCCCATGGCGAAGAACGCCAGCATCACGGGGATCAATCTCAAGGATGAAGTCTTCTCGCTCATGGCTTATAAATCTTTCGGGTAAACAGGCCACGCGCCGCTTCGCGTGCAAACATAAGCGGCTACTTTTACCGCTTTCTCATGCGCCTCGCGTAAAGGCTTCCCGGCTAAGATCGACGCGACAAACGCCCCGGAGAACGAATCACCGGCACCTACCGTATCTACCACCTGTACCTTCGGGGTGGGAATCGTGGAGACCTCCTCCCCGGAAAAGATCGTACTATACTCCGCCCCGGCTGTAAGTACCAGATAGCGTAAACCATATCGCCGCATGAACCGGCGGCACAGATCCTCTACCGTGCCTTCCAGGCCGAACATCGGGCGAAGCATTTCCAATTCCTCGTCATTGATCTTGAATATGTTCGCCCATTCGAGCAACGATTCGATCAATTCCTTCGAGTAGAAATGCTGACGGATGTTGATATCGAAAAAGCGCAAGGCATGACTCGGCATATACGAGAGCAAGGCCCGGAGCGTCTCGCGAGATTCCGCGGCACGTTGCGCCAACGTCCCGAAGCATACGGCATCCGCACGTTTCATCAAGTCGATCGACGCTTGGGTAAGCGGGATATGGTCCCATGCCACCCCTTCGATGATCGTATAGGTAGGGATTCCGTTCTTTAGCTCTACCTTCACGCTTCCGGTCGGATATTCCACCGTACTGATATAATGACTGTCGATACCGTTCTTATCCAGTTCCTGGATAATCTCGGTCCCGAACACGTCGTTGCCCACGGCGCTGATCGCGTACCCTTCCGCGCCTAATCGGGTAGCGTGATACACAAAATTGACCGGCGCTCCACCGGCTTTCTTTACATCCGGGAAAATATCCCACAATAATTCACCGATGCCTACTACTACAGGTTTACTTTTTTCCATGACCTATGTTGTTTTTAATTATTTGAGGGGATAAATGGTTAATGAGGTAACCGTGAACGCTCCTCCCTTCGCGTTGAAACGAACGCGATTGTACGGCTCTTCCGGGAAGACCAGGTTGGTCATGGCAAACGCGCCATTCCCGTCGAAGGCCTCTATACTGCAACGGTCTACCAACAAACGCAGGGTATATTCCTTAGCGGCGGAGATCGGGGCCGAGGTAACCGTGGCGAATGTCTTGCTAAAATCCGTAGCCCCACTGTCGCGGCGATCCATCGTGAACGTATTCTCCAGGAGATTATAATGCATCTCCACTTCCTCGCCCTTCGTGTTAAACAACTGGAGACTCATGATGTCGGCTCCGTTATTCATAAACTCGATCTCGATCTCATAGGCTCCCGTATGATCGGGAAGTATCGGGTAGACCTCCCGGGAACGGTCTACCCTGAAGGTCCCTTTCCGCTGAGCTTTTCCTCTCAATTTCAACACTTCGGGAGACGGGGTACTGCTCAAATACGTCTGTCCGTTTTTCGTATAAAGAATCAAGTCGCGCGGGACTGAGTTCGCGCTCCGGTATTGCAAGGTCGGCACGTTATTTGCGTATTCCCAATTGCTCATCCAAGCCAAAGCGATCGTTCGGCCCTCCGGAGCGTTGCTCCAAGTTACTGTGGCGTAATGATCCTTGCCGTAATCCATCCATTTGGTCAAGGCCGGGGATTCATTCACGAACTGTTTCCCATCGAACGTCCCCACAAAATATTGGGTAGCTGAGCCGCCAAACGGACCGCCGGGATTGATATTACAGATCAAGACCCATTTCTTCAGCTTTGTACCCTTCACCGGAAGCTCGATCAAGTCCGGGCATTCCCAAACGCCCGCATGCGCCCCTTGTCCTTCCCCGAAACAGCTCTCATACGTCCAGTCCTTCAGATTGGGAGAGGAATAGAGCTGCATCTCCTGCCCTACGGCGAGCACCATGATCCATTTACCGGACTCCTTATGCCAGAAGACTTTCGGGTCGCGGAAATCGCGTCGCGCGGAGGTAAGGATCGGGTTCCGGTCATATTTCTTAAACGTCCGGCCGTTGTCCAAACTATAGGCCATACTCTGCATTTGCCGGCTGTCGGCCGAGGTATAGAATGCCACGATAGCGCCAGCGCCAAACCCGGCGGTATTATCCTTATCCACCACGCAGCTACCGCTAAAGATCGTGCCCAAGGCATCCGGAGCGATCGCCACCGGCTGATGCTCCCAATGGATCAAGTCCTTGCTGATCGCATGCCCCCAGTGCATATTCCCCCACATCGAGCCATACGGATTGTATTGATAGAACAAATGATACTCACCATCCTTGTATACCATGCCGTTCGGATCATTCATCCACCCCCAAGCCGGCGAGAAATGGTAGGCCGGACGAAATTTCTCCCGGTTAGACGAATCAAACTGATCGGATAGCTTCATCTCTTTCCAGCAAAGGGCCGATTCCGGAGTAAACCGGAAGTTGAAGGAGATCGTCTTATCCGCATATCCTGATAGATCTACCGGAACGAAATAATCCACCTTGTTCACCGCCAAACGGACATTGAAAATCCGTACCACGTCATTATCGACAATCATATATAACTTGGATTCCGGCGAGGACTCCTCGACCGGAAGCAACAAATACTTGGCTCGCGCATCCACGCGGACAAGGCTTTGTCCTTCGCCCAGATGCTTTATCTCGATAGCACGTTCTGCCGCATATCCGACCGACGGATCGAGCGTACTCAGTAAAACGACTCCGACAGCCATGCATAAACGCTTAAGAAGTCTCTTTGCTTGTTGTTTCATAAACGAATGGATTAAAGGATAATACTGTTTGATTCTCCGCCAAAATTAATAGGATTCTTCCGGGTAGAGAGACACGTACTCCCTAAAGAGGAGGATGCTACGAAGAATCGGATTAATTATGTACCAACGTCCCGATATTCTCTCCGCACATCACCTTCTTCAGGTTGCCGTTGGTGTCCATATCGAATACGATGATCGGGAGGTTGTTTTCTTTACACATCGTGGTAGCGGTCAAGTCCATCACCTTCAGGCCACGGGTATAGATCTCATCATATGTAATATCGGAGAACTTGGTAGCCGTAGGATCTTTCTCCGGATCAGCGGTGTAAATACCGTCCACACGGGTACCTTTCAACATGACATCCGCCTCGATCTCGATGCCTCTCAAAGAGGAGCCAGTATCCGTAGTAAAGAACGGATTACCCGTACCGCCGGACATGATTACCACGTTGCCCTGTTCCAGCGACTCGATCGCACGCCATTTATTATAGAACTCTCCGATCGGTTCCATGCGGATAGCGGTCAATACCTTCGCCTTCACGCCCTGAGCGACCAAAGCGGAACTAAGCGCCAGGCTATTAATCACCGTTGCCAACATACCCATCTGGTCTCCTTTTACCCGATCGAAGCCTTTGGAAGCGCCACTCAGCCCACGGAATATATTACCGCCACCTATCACGATACCGATCTGTACACCCATCTCGGCGATCTCCTTGATCTGTGCCGCATATTCATTCAAGCGAACCTCATCGATTCCATATTGTTTACCACCCATCAGCGACTCCCCGCTTAATTTTAATAAGATACGTTTGTATTGAGCCATGTTTCGTATGTATTTATATGTATTTAATTGTTATTCCGCAAAAGTAACGAATAATCCGATATCCGCACAAAAAAGATCACCTCAACCGGTGTCGAGGCGATCTAAACACTAATCCCGTGTTTTGTAAGCTGCGAGGATTAGCTAAATTCTATGAAACCTTACCGGTTACTTTTTATTTAAGATCTCCAAGGTATCGGCGGCGATCATGAATTCCTCGTCTGTAGGAACAACGATAATGGTCACCTTACTGTCCGGAGTACTGATTACCATCTCCTCGCCACGCATACCCTCGTTCTTCTCGACATCGATCTTCATACCCATGTATTCCATGTTCTCGCAAACCGCACGACGAGTCGCCCATTGGTTCTCGCCAACACCACCGGTCCAAACCAAGATATCGCAACCTCCCATAGCAGCGGCATAAGCGCCGATATATTTCTTGATGCGGTAGTTATATACGTTCAGTGCCATGATCGCACGCGGATTTCCAGCTGCTACGGCAGCCTCGATCTCACGCATATCGGAAGAGATACCGGAAAGACCGGCAACACCACTTCTCTTATTGATCAAGTCGGAAAGACCGACACCATCCATACCTTCCTTATCCATGATGAAAGACAAAGCACCCGCATCCACATCACCGCAACGAGTACCCATCAACAGACCCTCAACCGGAGTCAAGCCCATGGAAGTATCCACGCTCTTACCATTCTTGATAGCGGTAATAGAGCCACCGTTACCCACGTGAGCCGTGATAATCTTCTGATCCTCATAAGAAACGCCTAAGATTTCGCAAGCACGACGGGAAACATAGCGATGACTGGTTCCGTGGAAGCCATAACGACGTACGCCATACTTCTTGTACATCTCGTAAGGCAAACCATACATATACGCATAATCCGGCATGGTCTGGTGGAAAGCCGTATCAAACACCGCTACCTGAGGAATACCTGGGATCAAAGCCTCCATCGCCCGAATACCCTTTAAGTTGGCCGGGTTATGAAGCGGAGCCAAATCAGAGCACTCGATTACCTTATTGATTACATCCTGATTGATCAATACGCTAGAAGCGAACTCCTCGCCACCATGTACCAAACGATGACCAACGGCGTCGATCTCCTTATAGTCCTTGATACAACCATAAGTAGCGTCGGTCAATACGCTTAAGATAAACTCGATGCCTTGTTGATGACCGGGGATCTCTCTCTCGATAACCACCTTCTTGCCCTCCTTATCCGTCAATTTCAGGAACGCACCCGGCAAACCGATTTTCTCGATACCGCCTTGAGCCATAACCTCGCCGGAGGTCATATCGAATAACTTATATTTAATAGAACTACTACCACAGTTCAATACCAGAATCTTCATATTATTAAGTCGTTAGGATTATCTATTATTTTGCGGATCTCAAACCGATGGATTGATTACAAGCGATCGCCACCATCTTATAAATATCATCTACGGAGCAACCGCGAGACAAGTCATTCACCGGAGCGGCCATGCCTTGAAGGATAGGACCGACAGCCTCAGCGCCACCCAAACGTTGAACCAGCTTATACGCGATATTACCCACCTCCAAAGTCGGGAATACCAAAACATTCGCTTTACCGGCGATCTCGCTACCCGGAGCTTTCTTCCTACCTACAGCCTCAACCAAAGCCGCATCGGCCTGCAACTCTCCGTCGATCTTCAAGTCCGGAGCCATCTCCTTTGCCAAGCGAGTAGCCTCCACTACCTTGTCTACCATCTCGTGAGAAGCGCTACCCTTCGTAGAAAAGCTCAACATAGCCACACGAGGCTCAACGCCTACGATATTACGAGCCGTAGCGGCGGTAGCGACAGCGATGCTAGCCAACTCTTCCGCATTTGGGTTTGGCATAACCGCACAATCAGCGAATACCAAAATGCCGTCATTCCCATATTGAAGAGTCTTCGTGAACATAAGGAACGCGCCGGAAACACACTTCATGCCCGGAGCTGTCTTGATAATTTGCAAAGCAGGACGCAACACATTACCTGTCGTATTCTCAGCGCCGGCGATCTCACCGTCAGCGTCACCCGACTTAATCATCAGGCAAGCCAAGAACAAAGGATCCTCAACTAGAACCGCAGCCTTCTCGGGAGTCATACCCTTCTTTTGGCGAAGTTGGAAAAGCAAGTCTGCGTATGCGGCTTTCTTCTCGTGATTTTTCGGATCGACAAGGGTTGCCTCACCGATATGATCCAATCCGAAACCGGCCGCCAACTCCTTGATCTCAGTGGGGTTTCCAATTAAGATAATGTCTGCTACACCGTCGGCCAGTAATCGGTCGGCAGCCTTAAGGGTTCTTTCCTCGGTACCTTCGGGGAGAACGATACGCTGCTTGTTAGCTTTAGCGCGCGCAATAATGTCTTGCATTAAATCCATAGCGGAAGATATTTTATATTATTTAATAATTGTAACCGTAACTTGGCTACAAAAGTAGGCATAATGCAATATAGAGTTTACAAAATAGGCAAAAGAATTACAGGTGGAGATGCCGGTTTCAGATCTTTTAACAGTAATTCGTCACTTCTCGTTCCCCCGAAAGTATTTGTTGCAGCTCTTCCGCTGTCACATTCACACTTAACTTACCTTCATGGGCCACGGAGATCTTTCCTCTCTCCTCCGAGACAATAATAACCAACGCATCTGTCTCCAGCGCCATCCCTAACCCGGAACGATGTCGCAATCCCATATCCTTGGGAAGGGTAGCGTTCTGGGCGACCGGCAAGATACAACCGGCAGCCTTGATCCGGTTATCGGCGATAATCATGGCACCATCATGCAAAGGACTGTTTTTGAAGAATATATTCTCGATCAAGCGGGCATTTACATCGGCGTTGAACATCTCGCCCGTATGCTCATAGATCGTCAAGTCCATATCTTGCTGGATCACGATTAGGGCACCCGTCTTTTTCCGGGCCATATTCATACAGGCCAAGACAACAGGGGCGACAAACTTTCCCTCTTTCTCCGGCTCGTCTCCTCGTTTGGAAAAAAGTTTTCCTAGAAATTTCCAGCCCCGGTGCGAGCCTAACGCCAATAGGAAACGGCGGATCTCGTCTTGGAAAAGGATTACCAAAACCACGAAACCTACGCTAATAAACTTATCCAAGATGGCCCCCATCAACCGCATTTCCAACACTTGCGAGATCAAGATCCATACGACGATGAATGATACGACTCCACTGAATATAGCCAATGTACCCGAGCTTTTCATCAGCTTATAGGTCTGGTACAGGAAGAAAGCCACCAGCAATACGTCAATCAAGTCTTTTATACCGAAATGCATCCACATAATTAATCGAAAATTGAAAGTTGAAACTTAGTTGTTGGTCATTTGACCTATGACGCGAATGGCTTCCACGGCTTCCCGCACGTCATGTACACGGAGGATATTAGCTCCGTTCAAGAGAGCGTACGTATGCAATACGGTCGTTCCGTTCAGGCTATCCGCAGGGGTTCCACCCAGTAATTTATAAATCATGCTTTTACGGGAGACTCCAATTAATAAAGGCAACTCAAAAATAGAGAACTCCTTTAAATGGCTCATCAATTGGTAATTCTGCTCCAATGTCTTGCTAAAGCCAAAGCCGGGATCGAGGATGATATCATTCACCCCTAAAAGCCGAAGCTGGCGTACCTTCCGGGAGAAGTACAGCATGATCTCCTCCATCATATCCAGGTAATCGGTATCCCGCTGCATAGTCTGAGGAGTCCCACGCATATGCATCATGATATAAGGAACCTTTAAATCCGCTACGGTTTGGAACATATCCGCATCCAACTCACCTCCGGAGATATCGTTAATGACAGCCACCCCATATTCCTCTACGCAACGACGAGCAATCCCCGCACGAAACGTGTCTACGGATACCGGGACATCCGGGTAATGCTTATTTAATATATGTAAGGCGAACGCCAAACGTCGCATCTCTTCCTCCGGCGCGACCTCCGCGGCATCCGGACGGGAAGAATAACCACCGATATCGATCCAATCTCCTCCCTCCGATAAGATTTCCCGGATACGGTCCTCGATAGCGGTCTCGGTCTGTTTGCGGCTGCCCGCATAAAAAGAATCAGGGGTAATATTCAAGATTCCCATCACCAACGGTGTCGCCAAAGAAGTAAGTGTCCCCTTAATATTGAGCGTTTTATCTAACATCATCTTTCCTTATTTCCAGCAAATTTAGATATAAATCTCGATTTATACACGCCAGTGAGATAAGAAAACGTCAAGATCCGCCTGGAATAGGGAAGCTAAGTCAATGGAATCCGTCTCGTGTTCCATTGACTTAGCGCCGTATCTCAATGGTTTTCCGGTCGGGTCTCAATGAAAAAACGGAGGGTGATACGTAAAAAATGTCTTATTCTCGCCATAATATCGATCACTGTAAGATACAGTGGGGTCGAAGCGCTCCGGCTAAAAGCGTGAGACTATAAGAATACAAGCTTATCTCATCGCCAGTAAACCAGTCCCAACGTTCCACAAACAATCAAGCCAATCCCGAGTAACGCGTAGAAGATACGTGCGCCACCACGACCAAACCAGTTCACGAAGGTCATCGCCCCGCTGGTCTTAAAGTACCAATCCAAATCAAAGATCGCCGCTACGATCGAGAACAATCCCAGAGCGATAAATAAAACTAAGATAAAGTATTCAGAAGGATCCATAGACTTACTTAACCTCTACGGTACGCGAACCGTCCGGATTCTCCGAGATCGTTACATTTACTACATCTCCGGGCAACAACTCGTCTATCTTCTCCGCCCATTCGATAAAACATAAAGCCCCGCTATAGAAATAGTCCTCCGTTCCGATATCCTCCGCCTCACTCAATTTATGGATCCGGTAAAAGTCAAAGTGATAGATCAATTCGCCCGTCGTATCGCTGCGGTACTCATTGATAATAGCGAATGTGGGACTGTTGATCACGTCCGTCACACCCAATTCCTCGCAGATCGCCTTGATAAAGGTAGTCTTGCCGGCCCCCATCGGGCCATAGAATGCAAAGACCGTACGATCATCCATCCCGGCGATAAACTCCTTAGCCGCCTCATGGATCTTATCCAAACTTTCTATTTTCAGTGTGCTCATAGCATTCATGCTTACAATTTATACGGACCGCGAAGTTCCGTGATATTTATGATATACGCAACCTTTCGGCATATTATCATTTCGGTTCCATCGTAATAAACGGCACCAACATCTCCTCCATCGAGATTCCTCCGTGCTGGAATGTGTTTTTGTAATAGGAGACGTAATAGTTATAATTATTCGGATAAGCGAAGAAATTCTCTCCGCAGGAAAATACATACTTACTGCTTAGGTTCGGGGAAGGAAGTCCTACTTTTTCCGGATCCCGTATCTCGAATACCTCTTTCGGATTGTAGTTCAAGTTCTTGCCTACCTTATAGCGTAGATTGGTGTTCGTGTTCTTATCACCTATCACCTTGATCGGATTCGTTACCCGGATCGTTCCATGATCGGTCGTAACGATTACTTTTCCGCCCCGCTCAGCGATTCGTTTGAACAGCTCGAGCGTAGAAGAATGCTGGAACCATGATTTAGTCAAGCTACGATAGGCCGCCTCGCTTTGCGCCAGCTCGCGGATCATCTTACTCTCCGTACGAGCATGCGAGAGCATATCCACGAAGTTCAGCACGATCACATTCAGTTGATTACGAGCAAGCGAAGGGATCGCGCCCAACAATTTCTCGCCATATTGGGAATCGTGCACCTTATTGTAACAGAAGGTATATTTCTTACGGAACCGATCGATCTGGGTTTGAATCAGTGGTGCCTCATTCAGATTCTTGCCTTCCTCGCTCTCCTCATCCACCCACAAATCCGGAAACATCTGCTCTATTCGCAAAGGCATCAGACCCGAGAATATGGAGTTGCGGGCGTATTGCGTGGCGGTTGGCAGTATGCTGTAATACAAGCTCTCGTCAAACGTAAAATACTCAGTAAGTAATTCTTTCACCACCCGCCATTGATCCAGCCGGAAATTATCGATCAATATAAAGAATACCTTCTCGTCATTATCCAGCATCGGGAAGACCTTCTTCTTAAACAGGTCGGGGCTCATCAACGGGCGATCGGCCGGATTTTGTATCCAGTCCACATAATTCTTCTTTACGAATTTGGCAAAAGCGTTGTTCGCCTCTTCCTTTTGCATACGGAGCATATCGGTCATTGCCACTTGGCTGCTTTCCAACTCCAGCTCCCAGTAGACCAGTTTCTTATATACCTCCATCCAGTCGTCCGTGGTCAAGGAATCATTGATTTGCATACCAATACGACCGAATTCCTGCCGATAGCCCACCGTAGTCGTCTCGGAGATAATCACGTTCTTATGCACATTTTTCTTAATGGAGAGGAGCAATTGGTTGGGATTGACCGGTTTGATCAGATAATCCGCGATCTTATTCCCGATCGCTTGGTTCATGATACTTTCCTCCTCGCTTTTAGTTACCATCACGACCGGTACATTCGGAGCGATCTCCTTGATATGCGACAACGTCTCCAGCCCTGTCAAACCGGGCATATTCTCATCGAGAAAAATAATATCAACCGATTGTTCCTTACAGCAGTCAATGGCATCCTGACCACTCACCACCGGAACGACCTCATACCCTTTGTCCTGCAAGAACAAGATGTGCGGTTTCAACAAATCAATCTCGTCATCTGCCCAAAGTATCCTATCTTTCTTCACTGCCATACGCTTACTAGTTTATTTACAAATGTAACTATAATCCTTCATATAACGACGAAACAAACCTGTTGTTTCGTATTTGATCTCGTAATTTTCCCAAATCCAGATAAGCGAATGGACACTTCTTTACTTTGATTTATACGTTCGCGGATACGAGATTTCTTTTTGGTAACGGAAGGACTGGAAATACAAAAAACATCCGCAATCTGAGAAGTGGTAAGACCAGCCTTTATTAGGCAACAAGCTTTTTTTAATTTTTCTTCATCGTATACTCCTTCACTCCCAAGGAATCATAGGCCTGCAAAAGTGCCTCGTCATTATCGGAGATCATTAACAACTTGTCATTCTCCTTTAATTCCGTATTTCCTTTCGGGATGAAATAGCGACCTTCCCGTTTCACCATTACCGCTAATGTATGATCGGGTAAAGTCAATTGCATCAATTTATTCCCATGGGATAATACCGCCGGAGTAATGTCGATCTCGCTCATAGCGCTCTTGATTTCCTCGGGAAGTTCGATGCCAAACTCATCCTTTCGCTCCGGCTCATCTACCATATCCAGCCATTTAGCGGCTTGGGTAACCGTGGTTCCTTGGATCAGCAAAGAAAGAATCGTGATAAAGAATACGATATTAAAGAACATACCGGCATGCTCGATCCCGGTGATCATCGGATAGGTAGCGAAAATAATCGGAACCGCCCCGCGTAATCCCACCCATGAGATATATAGTTTACCCTTGACAGAGAAATTCTTATAGGGTATCAAGCAAAGGAACACGCCAATCGGACGGGCGATCAAGATCATAAATATTCCCACCAGCACACCCACGCCTGCCACCGGCAATAACTCATGTGGATTCACCAGCAAGCCTAACGTGAGGAACATCACGATCTGCCACAACCAAGCGAAACCGTCAAAGAACGTCCCTATACTTTTCTTGTGAACAATCTTAGCGTTACCAACCACCAAACCGGCGACATAAACTGCCAAATAGCCATTACCCTTGCTTAAGGTCGTAGCGGCGAAGGTGAAGAAAGCCGTAGCCAATAAAAGGATCGGATACAAAGACTCGTTATCTATATTGATCCTATTGATAATCAACACAGCCAGTTTCCCCGACAAGAAACCGGCGATAGCCCCCACCGATAATTGAATGACCAAAGAGAACCCGGCCTCCCAAATATTCATACCCCCGTTTTGTATGTAAGCGATCAGAAGCAAGGTAAGCATATAAGCCATCGGGTCATTGCTTCCACTCTCCAGCTCCAAGGTAGGACGCAGACGCTCTTTCAAATAAACTCCTTTACTGCGCAAGATGGAGAAGACCGAGGCTGAGTCCGTAGAAGACATAACTGCCGCCAGCAACAAAGACTCCGGGAAAGTCAACGTGATATATCGACCGAACAAACCAAATAACCAATAGATAAACCCGCCCGTGATGAAAGTCGTAGCCAGCACCCCGAGCGTGGCCAATACCACACCTTGCGAGGCGATCGGTTTAACCTCCGCCACTTTCGTATCCATACCACCCGAGAACAAGATGATACTCAACGCCAACATACCGATAAACTGAGCCACATTCGGATCGCTGAACTGGATACCCAAGCCATCGCTGCCAAACAGCATCCCCACGCCCAGGAACAACAACAAAGCGGGTAAACCGAAACGATAACCGGCCTTACCGGCGAATATACTTAAAAACAGGATCACGGAGGCTGTTAATAGCACTTGCTCAGGATTTTGAAACATACACAAAACGTTTTTTTATGATTCGTGACTTGATACTTCATTGCAAAGTAAAGCAAACTTTTTGTAATTTCGCATAGAATCATTACTTTTGGCGGACATACATATCCGCTTTATGAACAAAAAACATCTATTCGCACTGTTGTTTACATTACTCGCATGGACGGGTTGTAACAACCAACAACATTTTATCACCGACGCCGCTTACCGAGCTGAGGTTGAGAACGATTTCCAAGCGAAACAGGCCGCCCTGCCTAACGGAGACCTTTTCGCAGTATTTAACGGTCAAATGACTCCCGAAGAGAGGGAGGCGTTAACCTTCATGTACGCCTATATGCCGATTGGAGACATCACGGACTATAGCGGCGATTTCTATTTGAGAAACATCCGTTCCTCTTTCCAGGCACGGAATGAGATGCCTTGGGGTGATAGCATCCCGGAGGATATCTTCCGCCATTTCGTATTGCCGGTACGAGTCAACAATGAGAATCTAGATGAGAGCCGCATGGTTTTCTTTGATGAATTGAAAGATCGGGTGAAGAGTCTCTCGTTGTACGACGCTGTATTGGAGGTGAATCACTGGTGCCATGAGAAGGTCATCTATACGCCTTCCGATAGCCGCACAAGTTCCCCTTTGGCATCCGTAAAGACCGCTTACGGTCGTTGCGGCGAGGAGTCGACCTTCACGGTAGCCGCCTTACGCTCCGTGGGTATCCCCGCACGTCAGGTATATACGCCTCGCTGGGCGCATACGGACGATAACCACGCGTGGGTAGAAGCTTGGGTGAATGGTAAATGGTATTTCCTCGGCGCTTGCGAGCCGGAGCCAGTATTGAATCTGGGCTGGTTCAACGGCCCGGCTTACCGGGGTATGTTGATGCATACGAAAGTATTCGGTAAATACAATGGTCCGGAGGATGTCATGGAATATACTGACGGGTATACCGAGATCAACGTGATCGATAATTACGCGCCTTCGGCTAAAGCGATTATCACGGTTACGGATATCGATGGCAAGCCGGTGCAGGAGGCTTTGGTAGAATTCAAGATTTATAACTATGCCGAGTTTAACAGTGTAGCTCGCAAGAAGACGGATGCAGATGGTAAATGTTCGCTATCCGCCGGAAAAGGCGATATGTTGGTATGGGCCAGCAAGGATGGCACGTTCGGCTACAGCAAGGTTTCTTTCGGGAAAGACGGGGAGGTTACGATCGCCTTGAATAAGAAACCGGGAGATGTGGAGACGATCGTCCTAGATATCGTACCACCGGTAGACGGCTCTATCCCCGCAGAAGTTACACCGGGACAAAAGGAAGCGAACGCCAAACGTTTATTGGAGGAAGACGCTATCCGTAACAAATATGTGGCTACTTTCTATACGGAAGAAAAAGCAGAGGCTTTAGCGAAAGAATTGGGTATCGACCCGATGAAGACGAAGGATTTCATGATCGGTAGCCGCGGCAACTGGATGGAGATCGAGAAGTTCTTACGGGAAACTCCCGCCGAGAAGCGTGCGCAAGCGATGGCTTTATTGGATGTCATATCCGCCAAGGATCTACGTGATACACCGGCGTCTGTTCTCGCGGATCATTTGAATCATACGCCGGCCGTTCAAAGCGAATGGTTCAGTGAATATGTCATGAATCCTCGTGTGGTCAATGAGTTCCTGACTCCTTATAAGAGTTTTTTTGCCGCGAATATGGAGTCTTCCTTGGCGGAACAAGCCGTAGAGAATCCACAAGCATTGGTGGATTGGGTAAAGAAGAACATCTCCATCAACGATGCCTTAAATGCGCAACGTATTCCGATCATGCCGGCGGGTGTCTGGAAATCCCGTATCGCAGATAAGGGTTCACGTAATATCTTCTTCGTGGCCGCGGCTCGCAGCTTAGGTATTCCGGCACGTATCGAGCCGGTAGCCCGCAAGATCCAGTACTTCAAGGATGACACTTGGGTAGACGTCGATTTTGAGGCTGCCGTACAAACGACCGCCAAACAAGGCAGGGTAATCGCTTCTTACCAACCGATCAAGGCGCTGCAAGACCCGAAATATTACAGTCACTTCACGATCGCCAAGGTTTTGCCGAATGGCACTTTACAGACCTTGAATTTCGAGAGAGGCGGCAATGTGGATATGGGCTTGGGAGATACTTGGAGCGGACTATTGAAAAAACCGTTGTCTATGGATGAAGGTAATTATATGTTAGCGACCGGTACACGTATGGCAAACGGTAGCGTATTGGCCGAGATCGAGTTTTTCAATGTGGAGGCAGACAAGACCACCCCGATCAAGTTGGAGATGCGTGAAAGCAAGGACGAGATACAGGTAATCGGCAACTTTAACTCCGAAAATAAATTCAAACGTACGGACAACGGCGAGGAAACCAGTTTGCTGGCGACTACCGGGCGCGGTTACTATATCGTAGCGCTTTTAGGCTCCCGCCAAGAACCGACGAACCATGCGATGCGTGATATCGCCGCCGTGAAGAAGGAACTGGAGGATTGGGGACGAGGCATCGTGCTTCTCTTCCCGGACGAAAAGGGATATAAGAACTTCGATCCGAAAGAGTTCGGCGATTTACCGGGAACGATCACCTACGGTCTGGATATCGATGGAGCGATCCAAAAGGAAATGGCTACGGCGATGAAATTGCAAAACGCCAATACCTTGCCGATCTTCTTGATCGCCGATACATTCAACCGTGTCGTATTCGTCTCTCAAGGCTATACAATTGGCTTAGGCGAGCAGTTGATGAAAGTGATACATAAGTTATAACAGATCGTTTCACAAGTGTGATCTGATTGTTTTACCTATGTAAAACGATCGGATCACGACTGTGATCGATCAGGCACTGTGTCATTATAACCCCGTTTAATGACCGGTGGCTTATGCTAATCGCATTTTTTATGTAAGTTCGCGGTAAATGGCAAGGTCTCGTTGCCCAATGATAAAAAGGAATGCAAATACTACCAAAGGTTTATACATTACGAAAAGGGTCGCTCTTGTATCGCAGCATCCGCTACCGTAAAGGATTCGGAGTGCATTCGCCCTTCGTTTTTAACCTCATCACGAAGGTCATCGAGGAAAAATGCGCCTATTATAGTTTCTATGATATAGAGCTTTTGCGTAAGCAGTTATTACAGACCCGCCCTATTGGCGAGATCGTGAAACGGGAAGCCATCCGACCCAAGCATGGCGCTTTATTGTTCCGTTTGACAAACTATTTCAAGTCCCGGAATATCCTCCAGATAGGAACCTCGATGGGACTCTCTACCTTATACCTAACCTCCTATGCCACGGGATTGGGATGTGTCGCCTTGGAGAATATACCGGAATTCGCCGCGATTGCCCGTCAAGCATTCGCTAAAGAGGGACGTAATCCCGTCGATTTGCGTATCGGTAATTATAAGAATCTGCTTCCCAAGGCCTTAATAGATATAAACAGCTTAGATTTTGTTTTTTTCAACACTTTATATGAACAACATAACAATCTATGGCTGTTTAATGAATGTGTGAAATATGCGCACAACGATACGGTATTCGTTATTGAGGGAATCAAAGCGAGCCGTAAGATGCGTGAATTTTGGGAAGGGATCTGTACGTGCCCGGAGGTGACGGTCACCTTAGACCTCTACTCGCTAGGGATTGTTTTATTCAACAAGAAATTGCACAAACGAGATTATATTGTTTATTTTTAGGATTCAAAACAAGTCTGATATGAAGAAGAGTATTATCTATACCGGAACAGGCGATAAAGGGACCACTTCACTGGTAGGTGGGCAACGCGTGTCGAAAGCGCACGATCGGATCGAGAGCTATGGCACCGTAGATGAGCTAAACTCCTTTATCGGATTATTAATCACGGCCTTGGATGAAGAGAAAGACACCGATTTCTTATCATTCATCCAGCATAAGCTATTCACGATCGGTTCTTACCTGGCCACGGATCAAGCGACTACGGAATTGAAGATCGAGAGCAAGGTAACGCCCGAGAGCATCGAGCGTATCGAGCGGGAGATAGACCGTCTGGATAACGAGCTGCCGAAAATGCATGCGTTCATCCTGCCGGGAGGATGTCGATCGGCCGCCCTCGCACACGTTTGCCGAACCGTTTGCCGCCGTGCCGAGCGACAAATTTATCGCTTGGCCAAGGATTACCCCGTTGAGGAGCCTGTATTGATACTTATGAACCGTTTATCGGATTATTTCTTCGTACTGGCACGAAAAGAATGCATAAATAATAACGGTAAAGAAATTATTTGGGATTATACTTGCGTATAATAAATAAAATCATATTTTCGCGAAGAAAATAGGAAACCAGATCGCTTCGGCGATTATTAATACTTGACAGCTATGTATTGGACATTAGAGTTAGCTTCAAAATTGGAAGACGCACCCTGGCCTGCGACGAAAGATGAACTTATTGATTATGCACAACGTTCCGGTGCGCCATTAGAAGTGATTGAGAATCTGCAGGAAATGGAAGATGAAGGTGAGATTTACGAGTGCATGGAAGACATTTGGCCGGATTATCCAAGTAAAGAAGACTTTTTCTTCAACGAGGAAGAATACTAGTTCAATTGAGAACTGAAAACTAAGAAATAGAAGAACGAGGTGGCGGACGGTCGGGTTCCCCTGCCTCGTTGTTTTTTATAAAAATACAATTTATCCGAATTTGCTGCGTTTGTAACTACAGCGTGAAGTGAATGTTTAAATGAGAAGATGTCTTCTTTCGGTCTTGATTCTTTTGTGTGCCCGCGCGGGAATCGTACGGGCGCAGTATGACGCACGCCTAAGCCAATACTACATGGCGAAACCGTATTATAACCCAGCGGTGGCTGGAGCAACGGAGGATTTGAATATATTGGCTCTCGCTCGCATGGAGACGGTCGGCGTGCAGGGGGCGCCCATGTCGTTTTTCATTACGGCGGATATGCCGCTCACTTTAGGCAAGACGAATCACGGTGTCGGATTGGTTGTATTTACCGAGGCGATCGGACTTTTCCAGAATACGCATGTAGGGGCGCAATACGCCTATATGTATAAGTTATTCGGGGGAGTCTTGAGCGGAGGTCTGCAAATCGGCTTAGTCAACCAGTCGTTCGACGGGACCAAGGTGATAAAGGTTGAGTCCGAATACCATCAAGAGACCGATGCTGCCATCCCTGTAGAGCAGGTCAGCAGCATGGGGTTGGACATGAACTTCGGTATTTGCTATACCCATAAACGGTTTTACGCCGGGTTTGGCATGACGCATATCACCCAACCGGAGCTTCAACTGGACGAGAACGCCTATACCTATGTAGGTCGTTCACTTAATTTAATGGGTGGATACAATATTCAATTAAAGAATCCGTTGATAGAGTTACAGCCTTCGGTGTTCTTGCTGACAGACATGCAAAGTTTTCATGCGGATATTACCGCTAGGCTGGAATATAATAAGATGTTTAACGGTGGTTTTTCCTATCGAGTGAATGAATCGGTGGGCATCATGTTCGGTATAAAGCTAGGTCGTATCCATGCGGGTTACGCCTTTGATTTCCCAACCACGGCTCTAGGCCGGGCTAGTAGCGGAAGCCACGAGCTATGTGTCAAGTATGCCTTAAAGCTGAACAAAACGAAGACAGGAAAAAATAGACATAAAAGTGTACGCATATTATAGTATATGAAGAAAGTATTATTAGTACTTGTGACGGTAGCCTTGTTTACCTCCTGCGGTAAGTCTCTCCGGAGTGCCGGCGGTGAGGTAACAGGTGTCAGATCGGTAGCGTTCAATGAACCTGCGCCGTATGGAATGGTCCTGGTTAAAAGAGGTTCGTTCGAGATGGGTCCCGCCGACAAGGATTCCTTGTGGGGAATCATGCCGGAGACAAAAGGGGTCTCTTTTGATGCGTTCTGGATGGATCAGACAGAGGTAACGAACGCCAAATACCGCCAGTTTGTTTATTGGGTGAGAGACTCTATTATCCGTGAACGCTTGGCAGACCCAGCTTATGGAGGCAACGATCTGTTCAAGATCACGGAAGACCGATACGGGGAGCCTGTCACTCCGCATTTGGATTGGAACCGTCCGATCCCTTGGCGACGGGCGAACGAGGATGAGCAACGTGCGATAGAAAGTGTCTATTACACGAATCCCGTTACCGGAGAGAAAGGTTTGGATCCCAAACAAATGATCTATAAATACGAGTGGTACGACTATACCGCCGCCGCCCTCCGCAAGAATCAGTTGAACCCGATGGACCGGGTTCGTAATACGGATATTCAGGTAGATCCGAACGAGGCAGTCATGATCTCCAAGGATACCGCTTACATCGACGATGAGGGACGTGTAGTCAACGAGACGATCACCCGTCCGTTAAGTAGCGAATGGGATTTCCTGAACACCCGTATCGTCAATATCTATCCGGACGAGAATTGCTGGGTGAACGATTTTAAGAATGCGTATAACGAGCCCTATACCCGCATGTATTTCTCGCATCCAGGCTACGATGATTATCCCGTGGTCGGCGTTTCCTGGGAACAAGCGACTGCCTTCTGCGTATGGCGCACGAATTTATACAAAGAGTCTTTGAGCTTGCCACCGGGACAATTGATAGAGCCGTTCCGCCTTCCGTCCGAGGGAGAATGGGAATATGCCGCCCGCACGGGTAAGAACGAAAATAAGTTCCCTTGGTCTACCGACGAGCTTCAAGACGGCAAGGGTTGTTTCTTGGGCAACTTCAAGCCGGGTAAAGGCAATTATACGGAGGATGGCCATTTGATCACGTCTCGCGTAGGCTCTTTCGCCCCGAATGAGTTCGGGTTATACGATATGGCAGGCAACGTGGCGGAATGGACTTCAACGTCCTACTCCGAGTCCGGTCCGAGCCAGATGAGCGACATGAACCCGGATCTGCGTTACAACGCCGCCAAGAACGATCCATACGCCATGAAAAAGAAAGTAGTGCGAGGGGGTTCATGGAAAGATGTCTCACAATTTATCCGTTCGGACATGCGTACTTTCGAGTTCCAGAACGAGAGCCGTTCTTACGTCGGTTTCCGTTGCGCACGTACCCAAATAGGATTCTCTCGCTCCAAGGGGAAGAAATAAGCGGGATTTATAAATTTAAAGTTTTGAATCATTTAAGACAATAATACGACGATGGGAAAATATAGAAGATATAAAAACAGACTGGAGATGTTTCTCTCCAGCGAAAGAGGGAAACGAGTATTAAACTTCCTGTATAGTTGGGGTGCGTCCATCGTAATCCTCGGTGCGTTGTTTAAGTTATTACATTTGCCATACGCTAACCAAATCTTGTTCGTGGCGATGATCACCGAGTCTATCGTATTCTTTATCTCGGCGTTCGAGCATCCGAACAAGGAATATCATTGGGAAGATGTTTTCCCCGTATTGAAATCAAAGAACCCGATGGACCGTCCGGATTTCACCGGTACGCCGATCTCAACCAGGATCGATTCTACGGATAATGTAGAAGACGATGAGATAGTGGGGGGAATAAATATCGGTCCGGCAGCGTCTAAGGCGAATGTGCGAAGAGGAGGATCCTTGAATATCGCAGGTAGTCTGGATGTGACGGAAGCAGATACCAGGAACTTATCCGAGAGCATCAAGAAATTAAGCGGAGCGGCCGAGCAAATCTACAAGATGGCAGAATTGACGGAAGCTACCCAAAAATACCTGGAGCAATTATCCGGCATTTCCGAGAGCATGGAGCGTTTTAGTCAAGTGACAAATTCGCTTACGAACGTATCCGATACGCTGTTGAACTCTTATAAGAGCATCACAGATAATTCCGATGGCATCAGCCAGAACTCCCGCGGTTACGTACACCAAATGGAGCAATTGAATCGTAATGTGTCCGGACTGAATACGATCTATGAGATCCAGTTGAAGAGCATCAGCTCGCAGATCGAGTCTATCGAGCATATCAACAGCGGCTTGAACCGTATCCGTGAGATGTACGACGGATCGGTGGTAGATAGCTCCGCATTCCGTAACGAGACGGAAAAGATGACTCGCCAATTGACCGAATTGAACCAAGTATACAGCCGTTTATTGCAAGCGATGACAGTAAATATGGGTTACCAACAACCGCCGCGACAACAACCTCAACAACCAATGTATCAGCAGCCACAACAGCCCAGTTACCAACAGCCCTATCAGCAACCGTATGGTTACCAACAGCGACAACAGGCTCCGTATACAAACAACCCAATGAAGTAAAGAAATATGGCAGGAATATCAAATAATCCCAATTCTCCCCGTCAGCGGATGATCAACCTGATGTATCTGGTGTTCATCGCCATGATGGCACTGAACGTGTCATCGGAGGTGCTGGATGGTTTTGAATTGGTGGAAGGTAGCTTGCGAACCTCTATCGATAACACCTCCCGCCGAAATAAGATCGTAGCGGACGAGATGGAAGCTTATTACCAAGAGAATCCCCAAAAGGTGGGCGAGTGGGCGTTGAAAGCCCGTGAGGTAAAAAGAGCCTCGGATAACCTTTACGCATATATACAAGATTTAAAGATCCGTATCGCAAAGGTAGCTGATGGTGAGAATGCCAACGTGAACAGCATTGAGCACAAGGATGATTTGGAAGCCGCCTCCCGCGTAATGCTCTCTCCGGTAAGTGGAGAAGGTAAAAAGCTGAGAGCGGAAATCGATAAGTATCGTATCTGGATGGGCGGTTTTATCGAAGATTCGGCGAAGACAGCCGTATTGGAGGCGAACCTAAGCACGACTCCCCCTCGTAAAGCGGGAATCAATACCCGTACTTGGGAAGAGGCTCTGTTCGAGAATATGCCCGTCGCTGCGGCCGTTACCTTGTTGACCAAAATGCAAAGTGACATTCGCTACACCGAAGGTGAGGTCTTATCGAACTTATTGAATAGTGTAGACGTGGGCGATTACCGTGTGAACCAGATCACGGCGCAGGTGATCCCAGAAAGCCAGATTGTTATGCGGGGAAGCCAGTACAAAGCGAATATCGTATTATCGGCGGTAGACTCCACAAAACGTCCTACGATTTATGTAAACGGGAACGAATTACCTTACGAGAATAAAGGTGTCTTCACGGTGAATGCCGGAGCAGCCGGTACATTCCCCATCAAAGGTTATGTCGAGATGCCGAATAGCGACGGCAGCATCATGCGCCGGGATTTCGAAAGCGAGTATTTCGTGACGGAGCCGACAGCTACCGTAGCCCCGACATTGATGAACGTATTATATGCCGGTATCGCCAACCCGATGCGTATCGCCGTCCCGGGTGTACCGAGCGGAAACGTGACGGCTACCATGACGAACGGCACATTAACCCGTAGCAAGGATGGCTGGGAAGCCCGCCCGTCTAAAGTAGGGACGGAAGCCGTGATCACGGTAAACGCTCGTATGGCAGATGGCCGGAACATAGAGATGGCAAAGACGAGTTTCCGCGTGCGTGCCCTCCCCGATCCCCTACCTTATATCGAGTATAAGGATCAAAACGGCAACGTCCGTAAGTTCAAGGGAGGTATGATCTCCAAACGTAGCTTGGTAGAGGCTGACGGTATTTTGGCCGCTATCGACGATGATTTGCTAAATGTAAAATATACGGTATTACGTTTTGAGCTGACTTTCTTCGACTCCATGGGTAACGCTATCCCGGAAGTGGCCGAAGGAACCAACTTCTCGCGACGTCAGAAAAACTATATCCGCAATCTAAGTAAGGGAAAACGTTTTTATATCACCCGCGTGGTCGCGAAAGGTCCGGACGGTATCGAACGTACCATACCGACTATCGAAGTAATCGTAAATTAAGATTCGCAGTATGAAACATCTGTATTACATAGCCGCTTTGGCCGCCACTTTTTTAACAGCGATGCCTCTTCACGCACAAGAAGAAGTTGAGAACGAAGCTACGCAGCAACAACAAACGCGTCGCCGCTCGCCTCAAGCCAGCCGTGGGGAAAGAAACGATAAGAAAGATACCGGTTTACCCGAACTGACCGTACGAGCCCAAGATATGAACGAGCGTTTGACGCAAGAGATCGGGAACGCTCGCTGGATGCGTATTATCTACCGGCAGGTAGACTTGATGAAAGAACAGAACGCTCCGCTTTATTACCCGACCCGCCCGATGAACGGACAGATGAATCTTTTCTCCGTAATCTTCCAGCTTTTAGGAGAGAACAAGCTCAAGGCCTATGAATATCTGGACGGATATGAAGAGTTTGACGAAGCCCATTTGATCAACTTCAAGGATTTGCTAGATCGCTTTTATATTCTTTATGAGGAGGTGCCGGGAAGAGCGGGCGAGGAACCGACCTTCGTAATCAATGAGAGCGATATACCGGCAGCCGACGTACGGTCGTATTATGTAAAAGAAGCCTGGTATTTCGATCAGAACAATTCCGCTTTTGATGTCAAGATATTGGCGATTTGCCCGATCCTTTCCTCTACAGGTGATATAGGGGAGACTACCATGCCCATGTTCTGGTTGCCTTACGAGAACATACGTCCGTATATCAGCAATTCATATATCATGACGTCTAATATAAATAACGCCATGACTTTCACGATGGACGACTATTTCCGTCGCCGTATGTTCGAGGGGGATATCATCAAGACCCAAAACTTGATGAACCTACCGTTGCAGGCGTATTGCCCGACACCGGATTCCTTAAAGAACGAGCAAGCTCGTATCGAAAGCCAACTGACCGGATTTGAGAAATCACTTTGGTATCAACCGGATACGACTCAAGTAGCGGCAGATAGCAAAGCCGCAAAGAAGGCTGCCAAGAGAAGCGCCCGGAAAGACAAAGGCTCCACCAAGGAGGCCGCTCCTGAGAAAGCGGCTAAGGTAAATGCACCGAAAGCAGAGAAATCCGCCCCTGTGCGCAGCGTACGACGCAGAAGATAAAAAGAAGACACATACGCCTGTCATAGGCTACTTTTGCAGAGTAACTTTTTCTACCGATCATGAATATCAGACAAACACGACAAGAAGAACTGGCCGAGGTGATGGCTATTTACGATTATGCACGCAGATTCATGCGGGAACATGGCAACGGCAATCAATGGATCAATGGATATCCTTCCGAGGCCTTGATCTCCAACGAGATCAAGGCTGGCCATAGTTTCGTGTGTGAAAATGAGCAGGGCGATTTAGTAGGAACCTTTTGCTACATCGAGGGGATCGATCCTACCTACCTAAAGATCTACGAAGGCGAATGGCTGAACGATGAGCCTTATGCCGTAATCCATCGCATAGCCTCCAACGGCAAGCAAAAGGGAATCTCCACCGAATGTCTGGAATGGGCATTCGCTCATCACAATAATATCCGTATTGACACCCATCGGGATAATATCGTCATGCAGAACGTATTGAAAAAGCATGGTTTCGAACGATGCGGTATCATTTACATAGCAAATGGTACGGAACGCATCGCTTTCCACAAAATAGTAAACCCAACCGATAAAGAATCATGAAACATCCTATTGACTTGGAGCATTGGAACCGGAAAGAACATTTCCTGTTTTTCAGTTCCATGGACGACCCTTTTTTTGGGCTGACCACTCGGATAGACGTGACCTCCATCTATAAAGAGGCAAAAGCGGATCATGCCTCTTTTTTCCTCTACTCCTTACATAAGATTATGACAGCCGTTAATGAGGTGGAAGTGTTCCGGTACCGGATCATCGACAACCTCCCTGTCTGCTTCGACCGAATCCACGTGGGAACAACGATCGGGCGGAAAGACGGAACATTCGGCTTCGGCTTCTTCGAATATACCCCGAACCGACAGCTGTTCCTTCGAAACGCACAGAGAGAAATCGAGCGTGTGCAAGCTCTCACCGGCCTTTGCAGAGACAGGGAGTCTGACCGGCAAGATCTAGTCCGTTTCTCCCCGGTTCCATGGATCGCCTTCACGGAGATGAAACATGCTTCCTCTTTCCGTACAAGCGATTCTGCCACCCGCATCTCCACCGGAAAGCTAGTCGAGCAGAACGGGCGTCAGATGCTCCCTATCTCCATAACGGCTCATCATGGATTGATGGACGGCAAGCATGTATCGATCCTCTTAGATCGTATAGCGGATAAAGACTAAATAATGCACCGGACAGCACAACACACAGCCATGGCGAAGTTATTCGCGCATCGACAAAAAACGCCTTGCCAAATATCTACGGAACGGCTCATCGTATAGCTTCAAGCTAATGTAAGCCAATACTATACTTCCGATAACCAAGGTCAACGCTTCCGGCCATGCTTCCGCAAATATCAGGTTCTCCTTCTTCACCCACCCAAAATACAGGTATATGAGCGGATAATGTACCATATATAAAGGATAAGAGATATCACCCAAGAATTTACAAATACGAGCGGAGTGTTTATCGGTTGTTTTCCCGGACGCCCCCAGATAAACAAGCATAGGAAATATTAAGATCGCACATACAGAATCATAGATCCCATTCATCCATAAAGCCTCACTGTCACCGACATAGGGCATGGAGAGTAAGAAAACAATCGCCAAACTACAGATCCAAAAGGCTCCTTTAACAGGAATGGGCTTAAATACGTGCGACATTAGCAATCCCATAGAGAAAGAAAATAACACCCGTAAAAAGCCACCGATCAGGTTGTACTCTTCCATCGTCCACCCCACACCCAAGTGCCCCGCACCGGAAAAATTGAATATAGCGAACGAAGCCAATCCAATTCCCGCCGAGACAACAAGTGCCGTAAGGGCCTTCGTTGACATCCGACGAATCAACAAAGCGTACATAATATTCCCGATATACTCAAAGAACAAAGACCAACTAGGGCCATTCAAAGGAAACATCTCACCATTCCCTCGGATCTCAGGTCCAGAGCCAGGTACAGCCGGTATCAAAAAAAGATTGATAAGCAATGCCAGCATCACCATGGGAATGGAGACCTGCGTACCATCCCACTTCTCACACCCTTGTATGTAAAACGCAATAACTCCCAAAACGGCCCCTAGGATAACCATCGGATGCAAACGGATCAATCGACGTTTGATAAAATCCTTTGTGACCATGGTTTTCCATCGGTCATCATAAGCGTAACCAATCACGAACCCAGACAGGATAAAGAAGAAATCAACAGCTAAATAGCCGTGATTAAATTGTTGATCAATGGGACTCGTCGCAAATGCCTCGAATACATGATAAAATATAACCATTAGCGCAGCGACACCTCTCAATCCATCAAGAAGGTCGTAATGAGGTTTTGTGTCTGCAAATGCGGCCGCTGAGATTTTTGTGTTTGACATCAATTTGTTTGAGCTCATTTTTGATAATTTAGAATATAAAACTAACCCCCCTCTTTTGTAAAGCATTGAGTCGTTCCCTCTCCAGAGAGAGGGATTTTTTCAACTGCCCAGCCATAAACTCCAAGAAAGGCTAGCTGGTTTCACTAAGAAAAGAAAGAGGACAAAACCTCTAAGCAATGACAAAGTTAGAAAATAAAACGAAAGAAAACCTTAGTCTGTATCTGATATTTTTTCCAATGGGTTAAGTTATGAGTAAACACTTGAAAAAAGTATCGGCTCGTTGAAAGGCTAAAGAGAATTCATGATTATTCTTAATCCTGTATCGCAAAATGCGATAGGGTTTAATTATCTTCGCGGTATGTAAAATATAACCAATATGAACCAACTGCAAAAATACACTTGGCTGATAAATACAATTCGTCGAGCAGGAAAAATTTCGCATAAAGATCTTTCCGACCGCTGGTCGCGAGACAAAGATTTCAGTGATGGACACGGGCTACAACGTGCCACGTTCAACCGTTGGCGTGACGCAATCTATGAGCAGTTCGGCATCACTTCGCAAGACCATGAAGGAGTGGATTTCGGAAATGTACGAACTTTATAAGAACGACTGACAATGCAAGATTTTGTAGCGATAGATTTTGAAACCGCCAATGGTCGCCGTTCCAGTGTATGCAGTGTCGGTATAGTCATAGTACGAAACGGTGAGATTGTTGATAAATTCTACAGCCTTATTCAGCCAGTTCCCAATTACTATACATATTGGACTACTGAAGTTCACGGCCTCACCCGTCGTGACACCGACGGGCAACCGACATTCCCGGAAGTGTGGGCACAGGTGGCGGATAAAATCAAAGGTTTACCGCTCGTAGCACACAATCGTCCCTTTGATGAGAGTTGTCTGAAAGCGGTATTTCAAGAATATGATATGGAATATCCCGGGTACGAGTTTCATTGTACCCTTGCTGCTTCCCGTCGTTGTCTTGATATACCCAGCCATCAGCTCCATTTGTCGGCGGCAGCCTGCGGCTATGACATGGAAAACCACCATCACGCGCTTTGTGATGCCGAGGCTTGTGCAGCGATAGCATTGAAACTTTTATAAAAAATTAGGTGACACCAAATCTGATACACCGCTGTCTTAACTTTGCGAACAGTTCTATGCAGTAATAGCCAACCCTTAGCTATCACTGCATATTAAGTGAGTCTGCGACAAAAAAATTATTGCTTCAACGCTTCAATCAAATCGGTAAAGTCTGTGAAGGTAGAAGTTAATTTACCTGCATCAAGTGATGGGAATAAACGGATGAAATCACGCACTTTATGATAATTACGTCCATTATCCTCATAAACTCTCCCCACAAGGTCGCAGGGATTGGAAATGCGAGTCAAATCAGTCCGATTATACGACAGGTTCTTCAAGCCCTCTTTCTTCAAGACATCAGGCTGAGACAAAATCCAAGTTTCTGCTTCTTGAATCATAAAAAATGTATTGGAGGAAACGATATCCGTCACGCGGTTAGGCTTTGTTTTGTATAAAAAGCATCTTAGGTCCATCCCTCAAGTATCTTAGGTGCGTTGGCAAAGCATCTTAGGTGCGTGGCGCAAGTATCCTAACCTACTTTTTGCTCAGCCTTCGTCGCATTGGGGGCGTGTTGGTAAGCATGACCTTCTCAAAAGATAGCCCCCACCCTCACAACTTTTCTATAGAGTCGAAATGTTTCGGAATACCTAGTCAAGCCGCTGTGCCGTAAAATAATTTCCGAATTATGTAAATATACATAAATCATTGAGATACAGTCTATTTTGATAATTCTAATAAGTACATAGCTTTGCGGTGTTCGTTTACAAAATCCCATTTATTAATACTTCGTTAAATTTCAGTTTAGTCCGTTGAGAATAAGCGGCTCAGTAGAAAATTAATGGGGATAAAAATTTCACGTACTCAAAAGCAATGACGAACTTTGTTGGAAAAACCGGAGCAGACTGGGACAGTGCGCCGGAGGAGGCTGGGACACTTTTGATGCGGCAAAGTTAATGATTTTTTCTCAGACTATCTCCTTTCAGTTCAAAACGTATGGCAGAGTGCACCATCCGGTCGAGTATTGCGTCGGCGGCGGTGGTGTTGGTCTCCAGGCAGTCATACCAGTCTGCGACCGGTATCTGCGAGGCGATTATGGTTGATTTGCGCCCGTGGCGGTCCTCGATGATTTCCATCAGGTCGAGTATCTGCTCGTTATTGAGCTTCTTGATTCCGAAGTCG
>NZ_JAAKDT010000029.1 GCF_011038785.1 Parabacteroides sp. ZJ-118 | reverse complement strand
CACCTTTGCCCATGAAATATTCCTCCTTGCGTTTGGCTGCATGAGATTCCGCATCGCGCTGACGTGCATATCGTCTTTGACGTTGTTCTGCCGTCAATCCTTGTTCCTTGCCGTCGACTTTCCCTTTTTCGCCATGAAGGGAGACGTCAAGCGTAAACTGTGTGCGCCCATCGCTCCAGCACAACATAAGCGCCTTATATCCGAGGATGCACTTTTGGTGGACATGAGAGAAAATCTTGCCTATCGCCTCCATGCGCATTCCGGATTTCGGCAGATCCGAGTCATCGGCTATGAGGACAGTGGGAAGATGGCTCTTCTTGAAATCCTTACGGCAAGTCACGCAGGAGATGAGCCTGACTGCCATGCGGTAAATCAGATTGCGCCAGTCTATGTTGTCTTGCGCCATAAAGGAGTAGAATACATCTTTCTTACCTCCAAACATGCGGTTGAGCACCGATTCGGGATAATGGGAGAACCCTTTTATTGCAAAGAACGGCATCAACACGATAATCTGAAAAATCTGTAGATTGGTCAGTTGGCAGTTCGCCCTCTTTTTGCCACCAAGACAACGGCTGTCAAAATGGAATGAGGAAAGAAGACTCGAAAATGTATCCATAACTGAACTTTTGCGCTTTTCACTGAAAAAACTCTTGATTTCCGACGGAATATTTGTAATTTTGCTCATGGCTTTGAGTATGGTATTTAGCTGTTTGAACACCTCTAAATTACTAAATTTCCGTCATATACGGAAATTCTCAAAGCCTTTTTCATGACCATTTTTATGGCATCATACTAAATCCGAAACTTGAGTTACGACTATTACAAGACCGAACGAGGCTATCATCCCCGTTCCATCAACTCCGGTTTAGGTTGGAACAAGACCTCCAATCTCGCATTTCTCAACGCACCTATCCTTGCGTATGCCGATGAAATCCGCAGCGCCGTGTTGGTGATTCATGGCGAGAAGGCACATTCTCGCTACATGGGCGAGGAGGCTTTCAAAAAGCTGAAAGGCGACAACAAACAGCTGCTCATAGTTCCTGGTGCCGTGCATACGGATTTATATGACCGGACGGATATTATTCCGTTCGACAAACTGGAGGATTTTTTCAGAGAATACTTGAAATAGAAGTCGGGTTAGTCAACCTCCTACAGATATCCGACAGATTGCAACAAGAAAACAACACTCCCGAAGAATAATCGATCGGGAGTGTTTCTGTATATGCGAAATAAATTTTGAGAGACTTAGCTCTATATGAGAAAAATGTTATACCTTTGTCGTACAAGAGTTATTTGAGGGTATTACTACCGCAAACTGCAGAAATTCGCACGATTCCCGGATCGTTACCTCGCTCTTTTCAAAACAACTTCAAGTGTTTATTCTTCAAACGATTATATCAAATCGATGAAATACTAAAATAAAAATATATGAGATCTATTAATGGCACGGTTTTACGTAGCGCATTCGCGATGGTATTGGGGTTTGTTTCGGTATTATGGCCGGAAGCAGCCATAACTTATCTGGTTATCACGATCGGCGTACTATTCATTTTACCGGGATTATTCGCTATCCTCAGCTATTTCACCCGACCGGGAAACGAGAACGGGGAGAAAGCTATGTTTCCTATCGAGGCGGCGGGAAGCGTACTGTTCGGGGCGTGGTTGGTAATCATGCCCGAGTTCTTCGTGAACATATTAATGTACATACTTGGCGCCCTATTGGTAATTGCCGGCGTACAGCAATTGGTTTCATTGATATCCGCGAGGAGATGGAGCGATGTACCATGGGGGTTCTACCTGATGCCGGCTTTGATCCTGATAACCGGGGTAATGATTCTCGCCTACCCGTTCGGGGCGGCGGCGAATACATTCGTAATCTTCGGCGTAGCCAGCATTTTCTACGGGGCTTGCGAGCTGATCAACTGGTATAAATTCCACAAGCGTATCGAGAATACCGGATTATGATTTCCGGTATTCCATGGGTGATACCCCCATATGCTTCTTGAAAAACTTGCCAAAAGTGGATTGGTCGGAGAAGTGGAGTATATCCGCTACTTGCTGGACCGTGGCTTGCGGGGCCTTCAACAGCATCTTAGCCTCGACGATCAAGGCGTCGTCAATCCATTTATTCGCCGATTTACCCGTCAGCTCCTTTAAGATAAGCGAAAGATACTGTGGGGTAATAAATAATTTCTCGGCATAGAAGGTAACGACGTGCTGCTCCTTGCAATGCTCGAAAAGCAATTGCAGGAACTGCTCGAAAAGCTCCTCCTTCCGGGAGAGCGTAGGCGTTGTCATCAGCTCCTTCTTACCCATAAAGATATTAGCCAGCTCGATAAAGAAGCCGATCAAAGCGTTCTGAAGCGCCTCCTTCTGGAAAAAATGAGTACGTAGCTTCATCTTTTCCCGCAGGATGGAGAATTGACCGGAGATATGCTCAGTCTCCCCGGCACTCATCGCGGCACATGGATTCTTGCGGATCTGCATATAAAGCACCATGGGGTTCTTTTTCCTTGCCGGGGCAGTATATCCATCCAGAAAAGATCTGGACACGATCAACAAACGCCCTCTTAAGTCTTTGCTCACTTTCGATACCTGTATAATATGAGTCGGCATCAAGGTTATAAACGTATTTTTCTCTATCTTATATGGAATATAATCTACCGAAATATCGGCGGTACCTTCCTGTACCAAGATCATCAACAAAGCATTTAAACGCATCGGGGTGGAATGCTCCAGCCTTTTCTCCTCGTAATTAATCAATTCTCCGTTCAGATCCGCTATCGATAGATCATCTTGAAAGCTATCACTGGACTCAATTCCTTTGATTAATTCAGTGACTTCAATTAAAGGTAAATTTCTCATATTTATCTGTTGATTTTTATTATCACCTCGGACAAAGATAGAAATAAAAAGCCAACGGCCGACCATTATTTCGTTTTTAACCAATTTTCATCTAGAATCGGACGAGCAACAAGAATTTTCGACGATATCCTGTTTCATTCCATGCCAATACCGTAACAGTATAAACCTTTGCGGTTTTCTAAATATATCAGACCTTTGCGAGTGGATTCGACGGAAATATCCGGTCATTGGTCGATTCTAACGAACGAATCATCGCTTTTTACTTGTACACGGGGATTATCCCGGCTACTTTTGACGTAACAAAAAACGAATATGATAAAGCAACAGATTATTGATACGGCGTTCGATCTTTTTTCTCAATATGGCATCAAGAGCGTGAGTATGGATGACGTAGCGAAAGCGGCCGGCATCTCCAAGCGCACACTTTATGAGTCGTTCGAGGACAAGGAAACCTTGCTGATCGAGGGGATCGATCATAATTTCGAATCGCTCGGACAATATCTGACTGGACTGGGAAAAGGGTCTTTCAATGCTTTGGAGGTAATCCTGCTCTTTTATGTGGAGATGATGAAAAACCCGAGATGGTTCAACGAGAAGTTTTACGAGGACTTGAAGAAATATCCGAAAGCCCAACAAAAAATAGAGATGAATAAGGCGAGAATGGGTAAGAGGTGTATGGACTTATTCACGCAGGGTGTTAAAGAGGGCGTATTCCAAGCAGGGATCAACTTCGAGATCATGGCCTTGCTGGTGAAAGAGCAGACGAAGATGTTGCGACCTTCCAACGTCTTCTGCAAGCATTCCATCACCGAGGTATACAACACGATCCTCCTCACATTCCTAAAAGGAATCAGTACCGAGAAGGGAAGAGAGATCCTAGACCGATTCGACCTCAAACAATCCTATGATTTATAGCGAGCACTTAATGAGTTTAATCACAGACAAAATCTATCCTAAATGAAACGATTATTGATGAGTAGAAAATTGATGCTGGTCACATTTATGGTATTGCCTTCTCTGGCGGCGAGACCGGTCCTGGCTCAAGACACCTTGAAACTGGATCTTGGGAAAGCGCTAGAGATCGCTTTGAGCGAGAACCCGACCGTAAAGGTTGCCGATAAAGAGATACAGAAGAAAAAGTACGCACGTAAAGGATCGTATGCTTCTCTATTTCCGCAGATCAATTTTACGGGGGATTACAACCGTACCTTGAAGAAACAGGTGATGTATATGGACTTCGACATGGGAGACATGGGAGGAGGAGGCATGCCCGAAGGCACGGACATGCCGAGTATGGACGAGGGTTTCGAGGTAGGACGTAGCAATAACTGGGGCTTGGGCTTCAACGCTTCCATGCCGCTGGTGAACGCCTCCCTATGGAAAAGC
Source organism: Parabacteroides sp. ZJ-118 (assembly GCF_011038785.1). Taxonomy (GTDB): domain Bacteria; phylum Bacteroidota; class Bacteroidia; order Bacteroidales; family Tannerellaceae; genus Parabacteroides. Next base: position 39,464 of record NZ_JAAKDT010000029.1, on the reverse strand, counting down.
CTGAGCATTTCGGCCCTAGACGTGGAATTGGCGGTGGAGCAAGCCCGCTCTTCTAAGATAGCGATGGTGAACCAAGTAAAAAAGGGCTTTTACGCCGTCCTTCTGGCAAACGACTCTTACCGGGTATTCAAGCAGAGCTACGACAATGCCGTGGAGAATTATCTGGATATCAAACGAAAATACGAACAGGGGACCGTAGCTGAATACGACCTGATACGTGCCGATGTGACGGTAAAAAATACGGAGCCTAACCTGTTGCAGGCAGAGAACTCCCTTACTTTGGCCAAATGGCAGTTAAAAGCGTTATTGGGTATGGATCTGGATTTAAATATCGATTGCGAGGGGCAACTGACAGATTTCAAGTCCAACCTCTTCGCTGACTATCTGTCCATGGATACAACCTTATCCGAGAATACGGACTTGAAACAATTAGACCTTCAGGCGGAGCAGCTGGAAAAGACGCTGGTCATGCAGAAATTCGATTATCTGCCGACCTTGTCGTTGACCGGCCTATATCAATGGAGCGCGATGAACAATGACTTCAAGTTCAAGAATTACAGATGGAACCCCTATTCGATGATCGGTATCACGTTATCGGTTCCTATCTTCTCCGGAGGCAGTAAATTTTATAAAGTGAAGCAGACAAAAGTCTCCATCGACCAATTGAACCTGCAGCGGGACGACACCAAGCGTAATCTGCAGCTGGCCGTGAAGCAGTACATTGATAACATGAATACCTGTATCAAGAAGTTCGACGCCGCCCAAAAGGGAGTCGAGCAAGCGGAACGGGGATATCGGATATCGCAAAAACGGTACGACACCGGAGCCGGCACATGGCTGGAGATGAACGATGCCGAACTTGCCTTGACGCAGGCCCGGTTGAACTTCAACCAATCTATCTACGACTATATGGTAGCGAAGGCGGATCTGGAGAAGGTATTGGGTAACGGACAGATGAATTGAGAATTAAAAATTGAAAGTATAACAGCTAATAATCAGGAACAATCATATGAAGACAAGTCAAATGTTGAGAGGAATACCGGTAGTCACGTTGGCATTGCTGGTGTCTTGCTCGGGTAACAAGCGTGAGGAAGCCGCGGGAACACAGGATGAGAAAGTAAAGGTGAAAGTGGAGACGGTCTCTGTTCAAGACGTGGAGCAACTCAGTGAATTTACCGCCACGGTGGAAGCGAATATCAAGAATCATATCGCTCCCCAAGCACCGTTCCGTATCGAGAAAATCTTCGCCGAGGTAGGCGATCATGTAAAAGCCGGACAGTTATTGGCCAAGATGGACGCTACCAGCTTGAAGCAAGCGAAGATACAATTGGATAACCAAGAGATCGAGTTTAAACGTATCGATGAGTTGTATAAGGTGGGCGGTGCCTCCAAATCCGCTTGGGACGCCCAAAAGACTTCCTTGGAAGTGGCTCGCGAGACGTATAAGAACTTGGTGGAGAATACCCAATTGCTAAGCCCGATCAGCGGAGTCGTAACCGCCCGCAACTACGATAGCGGCGATATGTACAGCGGCGGGGACCCCATCTATACGGTAGAGGGAATCCGTCCGGTCAAATTAATGGTGAATGTCTCCGAGAGTCTTTTCACGAAAGTGAAGAAAGGCCATGAGGCAGATATCCGGCTAGATGTGTACGGAGACGAGGTTTTCAAGGGTAAAGTCAACTTGGTCTACCCGACGATCGATCCCGCTACCCGCACGTTCCCCGTGGAGATCAAGATCGCCAACTCGGATGAGCGGGTGCGACCGGGTATGTTCGCCCGGGTGACGATGAGTTTCGGGCATATGGATCACGTGGTGGCCCCGGATCGCTCTATCGTGAAACAATCAGGCGCCGGCGACCGGTATATCTATGTATGCAAAGACGGCAAGGTCTCCTACCAAAAGGTGGAGCTAGGACGCCGTATAGGTGACAAATATGAGATCTTATCCGGAGTGGAGGGTGGCGACCTAGTGGTCATCACCGGGCAAAGCCGCCTGACGAACGGTATGGAAGTTGAAATCGAAAACGAATAACACAGGCTATGAGTTTATATGGAACAGCGGTAAGAAAGCCCGTGTCGACCGCCCTTGTATTTGTGGCGATCGTGATCTTCGGACTTTTTTCCTTAAGCAGGTTATCAGTGGACTTGCTTCCGGAGATAGAGACGAACACCATCATGGTGATGACGGCCTATCCCGGCGCCAGCGCTTCGGATATCGAGATGAATGTTTCGAAGCCCCTGGAGAACGTGTTGAACAGCGTAAGCGACTTAAAGCATATCACGTCGCAATCCCGCGAGAATATCTCGATCGTGACCTTGGAATTTAATTATGGCATCGATATCGATGTCGCGACGAACGATGTCCGCGACAAACTGGACATGGTGGAGTCTTCCCTACCCGACGACGTGGAGAATCCGACCATCTTCAAGTTCGGCACGGATGATATCCCCATCTTGATCCTTTCCGTGACCGCGAAGGAGAGCACGAACGCTCTTTACAAGATCTTGGATGATAAGGTATCCAACCCATTGGCCCGTATCAGCGGCGTGGGCGCCGTCTCTATCTCCGGCACGCCGATCCGCGAGTTGCAAGTGTATTGCGACCCGTACAAGCTGGAAGCTTACGGGCAGACCATCGAAGGAATCTCCACCATCATCGCGCAAGAGAACCGGAACACACCGGGAGGTAGCGTAGATATCGGCTCGAACACCTACTCCTTGCGTGTTCAAGGAGAATTCACGGACGCCAAGCAGATGCTGGACCTGGTGATCGGCAGCCAAAACGGGAAGAACGTATATCTGCGTGACGTGGCCCGTGTAGAGGACAGTATCGAGGAGCGTACGCAAGAGACATTCAACAACGGTACGAAAGGTGGTATGATCGTCATCCAGAAACAATCCGGCGCGAACTCGGTAAACATCGCCGAGAAGGTGCACCAGGAACTTCCGGAGATACAGGCCAGTTTACCTTCCGACGTGAAACTGGATATAATCATGGATACGTCCACGAATATCTTGAATACGATCGACAGCTTGAAAGAGACGATCATGATCACCTTTATCATCGTTATGCTGGTGGTATTCGTGTTCTTGGGACGTTGGAGGGCTACGTTTATCATTATCTTGACCATCCCGATCTCCCTGATCGCCTCTTTCGCCTATTTGCTCGCCTCGGGCAATACGTTAAACATTATCTCGTTGAGCTCACTTTCCATCGCTATCGGCATGGTGGTGGACGACGCTATCGTGGTATTGGAGAACGTGACGACCCATATCGAGCGGGGCAGCCGGCCGAAACAGGCCGCCGTACACGCCACGAACGAGGTGGCTATCTCGGTTATCGCCTCCACCCTCACGATGTTGGCGGTGTTCTTGCCGTTGACCATGGTGACGGGTATGGCAGGTATCTTGTTCAAGCAGCTGGGCTGGATCGTCAGTATCATCATGATCGTTTCTACGACAGGCGCCTTGACATTGACCCCGATGCTTTGCTCTCAGTTATTACGCCAGCAACCGGAGAAGGGGAAATTGTACCGGATGTTCTTCACCCCGATCGAGAAGGGCTTGAACGCCTTGGACCGGGGTTACGGACGCTTCTTGAACTGGGCCGTACGCAACCGGAAGACGGTGATCGCGGGCGCTATGCTGATCTTCGCCGGCAGTATGATGCTGATCCCGGTCATCAAGACGGAATTTTTCCCGACGCAAGATAACGCACGCATCGGTATAACGATTGAGTTGCCGATCGGTACACGGCAGAATATCACCCGCGAGCTGGCCCTCGACATCGACAAGAAGTTCCGCGAGAAATATCCGGAGATCCTGATCAGCAACTTCACGGAAGGTACGGCGGATACGGATAACACCTTCGCCCAGCTGAGCAATAACGGCACGCATATTATCGAGTTCAATATAAACCTGGCCAGCGTGGGCGACCGCGAGAGAGGCCTTACCGAGATTTGCGAGTTGATGCGGCAGGACTTGGCCCAATACAGCGAGATCAAGAAATTCGAGGTGCTCGCCGGCGGGCAGGAAGGCTCTATGGGTGGAGAGACCTCGGTCAACATCGAGATCTACGGTTTCGACTTCACCCAGACGGACGCCGTGGCGAATGAGGTCGCCCGCCGTATGAGAACCGTGAAAGGATGCTCGCAAGTAAATATCAGCCGCGAGGATTATATCCCGGAATACCAGATCGATTTCGACCGGGAGAAGCTGGCCATCAACGGGCTGAACATAACAACCGCCTCCATGTATCTCCGGAACCGCGTAAATGGTTCCACCGCCTCGAAATATCGGGAGGATGGAGACGAGTATGATATCAAGGTACGTTACGCCCCGGAGTTCCGCGAGTCCGTGGAGGATCTTGAGAATATCCTGATCTACAACAATGAGGGCAAAGGCATCCGCATCCGTGATCTAGGCAAGGTGGTGGAACGTATGACTCCCCCGACCATCGAGCGTAAAGACCGGGAGCGCGTGATCACCGTGACCGCCGTAGCGGGCAAGGGAGCGGCGTTGAGCGACTTGGTCGCCGCCGCCCGCAACGAGTTGGGACAAATGAACATCCCGTCGGACGTGAGTTGGCAGCTGGCTGGAACATTCGAGGATCAGCAGGACACATTTACCGATTTGGGCATCTTGATGGTATTGATCATCATCTTGGTATTCATCGTGATGGCCGCCCAGTTCGAGTCGTTGGTAGACCCGTTCGTGATCATGTTCTCCATCCCGTTCGCCTTCACGGGTATCGTATTTGGATTGGCGGTCACGCAGACACCGCTGGGCGTTATGGCCTTGATCGGCGTGATCATGTTGATGGGTATCGTGGTCAAGAACGGTATCGTGCTGATCGACTATACGATCTTGTGCCGGGAGCGCGGCATGGGTATCATCACGTCGGTGGTGACTGCCGGGAAATCCCGCCTTCGCCCGGTATTGATGACAACGTTGACGACCGTATTGGGCATGATCCCGATGGCGGTGGGAACCGGCGAGGGCTCCGAGATGTGGCGCTCGATGGGTATGACCGTGGCCTGGGGGCTTTCCGTATCCACCCTGATCACCCTGATTATCGTCCCGACGGTCTATGCCGTATTCGCCGCCAATGGCGTGAAACGAAGACGTCGGAAAATAAGGAAGGCATTACGAAATCATTAATCATCTTCGCGTACGGCGGGGAAGCCAAGGCCAGGGGCGAGGCTTCTCCCCGCGGATACGCGATCTCATCCAAACAACTATATGAAAGCGATATTTATATCTTTCAATCAAGCGTATTACGAGACCATCCTCAGTATCATGGACCGTAACAACCTCAAGGGTTTTACCTATTGGGATGTCGTGCAAGGACGGGGAAGCAAGACAGGCGATCCGCATTACGGCAACCACGCTTGGCCGACTTTGAATTCAGCGATCCTCACGATGGTAGAAGACGAGAAGGCCGACCATTTCTTGGAGCTCCTGCACGACCTCGACAAGCAGACGGAAGCGCAAGGGCTCCGGGCCTTCGTCTGGAACATTGAACGAACCATCTGAAGCGATTTTTCGAAACAACACTATTCATCTATCGATATGGACAAATCAATCTTGTTCACGCCCGGTAAGATCGGTCCGCTGACACTCAGGAACCGCACGATCCGGGCCGCCGCGTTCGAGAGCATGTGCCCGGGGAACGCGCCCTCGGAGCAGTTACTCAACTACCACACATCCGTAGCCGCCGGCGGGATCGGCATGACGAACATAGCGTATGCCGCCGTGACGCGAAGCGGCCTGTCGTTCGAGCGTCAGCTGTGGATACGCCCGGATATTATCCCCGGCCTCCGCAAGCTCACCGACGCCATCCACAAAGAGGGAGCCGCCGCTTCCATCCAGTTAGGCCATTGCGGTAACATGTCGCATAAACGGATTTGCGGATGCACGCCTATCTCGGCGTCCGGCGGTTTCAACCTCTACTCTCCCACGATCGTACGAGGCATGAGACCATCCGAGATCACCTCCATGGCCCGTGCCTACGGCGAGGCCGTGCGATTGGCGCGCGAGGCCGGCATGGACGCCGTCGAGATCCATGCCGGGCATGGTTATCTGATCAGCCAGTTCCTTTCCCCGTACACCAACCACCGGAAAGACGAATATGGAGGAAGCCTTGAGAACCGCACGCGCTTCATGAGAATGTGTATGGAGGAGGTGATGAAGGCAGCCGGTTCCGACATGGCCGTGACCGTGAAGACCAATATGCGGGACGGATTCAAGGGAGGACTTGAAATAGACGAATGCCTGGAGATCGCCCGTACGCTCCAAGACCAATGCGGGGCGCATGCCTTGGTATTGAGCGGCGGATTCGTGAGCCGCGCCCCCATGTATGTAATGCGGGGAGAAATGCCGATCCGTACGATGGCGTATTATATGCCCAGGGGTTATCTGCCGATCGGGATCCGCGCGGTGGGTAAATACATGATCCCCGCGGAACCGTTCAAGGAAGCTTACTTCCTCGAAGACGCGTTGAAATTCCGCGAGGCCTTGCGTCTCCCTCTTGTCTACGTGGGGGGATTGGTCAGCAGAGACAAGATCGAGGAGGTACTGAACGATGGATTCGAGTTCGTGGCCATGGCCCGTGCCCTGGTGAACGAGCCGGGTTTCGTCAACCGCATGAAAGAAGACGAGCACGCCCGTTGCGATTGCGGGCACAGCAACTATTGCATCGCCCGTATGTATAGCGAGGACATGGCCTGCCATAAGAAGGTGAGAGGCCTTCCGGAATGTATCGTACGTGAAATCAAACGACTCGAATACAAGTGATGGAAAAGAAATGGGCTTTAGTCACAGGGGCCAGTTCCGGGATAGGTCTCGCGTACGCCGGGGAACTAGCCTCACGAGGCTACGCGTTGGTGATCGTCAGCAACGAGGAGCAGGCGATCCGGGAGAAAGGAGTCTCTCTCTCCGAGAGATATGGCGTAGAGGTCTTGCCGCTTTATCGCAATCTGGCGATCCCCGGGGCGGCCAAGGAACTATACGATACTTGCCAGGAGAAAAACATCCCCGTAGAGGTGTTGATCAATAACGCCGGCATGTTCTTTTTCAGCGAGACCTTGCAAGCCAAGGCCGACATCGTCGGGAAAATGCTTTACCTCCACGTGACCACTCCCACCCAGCTCTGCTATTATTTCGGGCAGGAGATGAAGAGACGGCGCCATGGATATATCCTCAATATGTCATCCCTATCTTGTTGGCTGCCTTATCCGGGAATCGCGCTGTACGCTTCCACCAAGCGATACCTGAAAAGCTTCTCCCGAGGCTTGCGCTCAGAGTTATTGGATTATGGGGTCAGCGTAACCGTACTTTGCCCCGGCGCCGTCGCCACGAACTTGTATCAGCTAAGCGACGACTTAAGGACTTTAGCGATCCGCCTGGGTATCATGACGCGCCCGGAGAAACTAGCTGAAAAAGGGATTAATGCCCTGTTTCGCCAACGGGCTTCCCTACTGCCGGGTCTCTTTAACAAAATAGCCACGCCCCTGGTGATGCTCCTCCCCCACGGCCTTGTCCGCTGGATCATGCGAACCGCGGGAATGGTGAAGCTAGACCGGTCCTGAGTTAAGACACGGAGCGCGAAAGTTGAGCCGACAAGAGCTTCTCCTCGCTTTCCCGGGGAATATTTGTTAACCCGATCGCCAATCGGTTATCATTTATTCCAATTTTTAGTATCCCTAAAACCAAAGGGATAACGTAAATTCGATTTATCGTTAACCCATACGCGAACGCGTAAATAAAAATCCGGATAAACGTTATCCCGATCATGAATCGGATAACATCAAGGCGCGTTCGCAAATTAAAACACGAAATAGTTGTCGCGTAAAACAAAAATCGTATATTTGCACCGCTTTTTAGCCCCGCACCGTGTGATGGGAAATTAGGAAGCGAAACAACTAATTTTGAGTAACACAAAAAAACAAGAAAATGAAGACATTTGAGTTAGAAGGAAAAGGAAGAGAGATCGCCGCTCGTTCGGCCGATCAGAAAAGAGCCTTGAAGGCGATGCGTAAGAACCATGAGATTCCCGCCGTGTTATACGGTGGCGAAAAAGTGACTCACTTCTCGGTCACGAAAGAGGCCGTTCGCAAGTTGGTCTACACTCCCGAGATTTTCGTTGTTGAGTTAAGCATTGACGGCAACAAGACGATGGCGATCGTTAAGGACTTGCAATTCCAACCCGTAACCGACGAGATCCTCCACATGGACTTCCTGGAAGTATCCAAGGAGAAAGCCGTGGTGATGGAAGTCCCGGTTGTCCTGGAAGGTCACGCGGAAGGTGTCAAGGCCGGCGGTAAGTTATCCCTTCAAATGAGGAAACTGAAAGTGAAAGCCGTGTACGATCAAATCCCTGAAAAGTTGACAATTAATGTAGACCACCTTGGTTTAGGTAAGACCATGCAGGTAGGGGCTTTGCACTTCGAGGGCCTTGAGTTGATGAACGCCAAGAACGCTGTCGTTTGCGCCGTTCAATTGACCCGTGCCGCTCGCGGAGCTCAGGCCAAAGGATAATCCGAGGTAAAAAACATTACTGCGATACATGAAGGGGAGGATATTCATCGAATGTTCTTCCCCTTTCTTTTATAGATTCGAGGATCATGAAATATTTAATAACAGGACTTGGCAATATCGGTTCCGAATATTGGGGAACCCGCCATAATATAGGTTTCCGGGTTGTCAACCATTTGGTAGAGCGCGTAGGAGGCAATTTCACGGAGGAACGATACGGGGCAATCGCGCGCGTACGGGTGAAAAACCGCGACCTGATCGTACTAAAACCGAATACCTTTATGAACCTCAGCGGCAACGCCGTCCGGTACTGGTTGCAGAAAGAGAACATTCCCGTGGAAAATCTATTGATCGTCGTAGATGATCTGGCACTGCCATTCGGGACCTTACGACTGAGGCCAAAAGGTAGCGACGCCGGGCATAACGGGTTGAAGAACATCGCCCAATTATTGAATACGCAGGAATATTCCCGCCTTCGTTTCGGCATAGGTAGCGATTTCCCGCGGGGAGGACAGATCGATTACGTGCTTGGGAAATTCCCCCCGGAGGAGTCGCGACTGATGCCGGAGATATTGGATCGTGCGACAGAGATCATCAAAAGCTTCTGCCTCGCCGGCATTCAAATCACGATGAATCAATTTAATAACAAATAAAAAGAGACTGAGGATACAAACATGAACGAGGTACGAATCGATAAATGGATGTGGGCGACCCGTATCTTCAAGACCCGCACGATAGCCGCGGAAGCTTGCAAGAAGGGGCGTATCATGATAGGTGGAGTGACGATCAAGCCTTCCCGCATGATCAAGGTTGGCGACGTGATACAAGTGCGCAAGCCGCCGATCACCTTCTCGTTTAAGGTAATCGGGTTGATCGAGAATCGTGTGGGCGCGAAGCTCGTCCCGAATTATATGGAGAACGTGACTCCCCCGGATCAGTATGAGATACTGGAGATGAACCGCATCTCCGGTTTCGTGAATCGCACGAAAGGTCTCGGACGTCCTACCAAGAAAGACCGTCGCGAGCTGGAGCAATTCACCGGGCCGGAGCACATGGATGACGGGTTCGATTTCGAGTTCGACTTTGGAGAAGAAGAGGAAGAGGAATAAGAACGCGTCTACATACTGGCGCGACGCCATTTACCACCAGAGCGGTAAACGGCGTCACAACAGTATGTAAACAGCCGTTATCCCCCCTATTGTTTCTCCTCGGAAAGCAGATTACCCTCCTCATCCCAGCTACGCCAAACACCGGATTTCTTCCCCTTCGCGTAGAACATCTCATACAGCAATCTCCCCTTATCGCTCCAGATACGCCAAGGGCCGTCCTTATGCCCATCCTTATAGGAAGCCAAGCCGACCAACTGCCCGTTCTCGTTATACGTACGCCATTCTCCGTGAAAGATCCCATGATAATAGGAACGCACCTCGGCGATCTTGCCACTTGGATAATAAATCACGTACGTTCCCTCCGGACGGCCATCTTTCAGATATAGCTCCATCTTAAGCATACCATCGTCGTAAAATTCCGTATAACGACCCGTATACGGAGTGGTTTGTGTGTCATCGGTATAATACTGCCCTTCACTTAAAACCAAGTCTTGCGCTCGCACGGTCCATGAGGCTCCCGCCATAAACGCGGATAATAACAACAGCTTTTTATTCATGATACATTCTTTATCTAAATTATACGCGAAAAGACACCGAGGGATCTTTCCAGATACCTCAGTGTCCCAAACGAATCTACAACCTATTCAAAGTCAAGCTAAATTAATATTCAGTGTTATTCGGATCGTAGTTAGCCCAGCCGGCGGCCCAGTCATTCTTGCCATCAAAAGCGCCCTTATAAGATACCTTCTCGAAGAAAGCATCGTTCAAAGCCGCGTCGGAGAAACTCGCCCCGTCAACCTTATCCGCTACGATCGATGTATAATCGCCGTCTTTAGCGATGATATCATTGCCGGAAGCGTAAGTAAGGTTGCTCAAGTCCGCCGTCTGAAAGTAAGCTTGGCTGGCCTCATCCTTGAAATCCTTCCACATACCGGCGAAGATCACGTTCTTAACGACCGCGCCCGCGTTTGCTTTTTGCAGGTACAAACCGTATGGCCAGCCCGTGAAGATCGAGTTATACACATTCAGGGAAGAGTTCCGACGGATGTGCATAGCGGCTTGGAAGGATCCGCCCTTGGCGCCATTGGCCGCGTCTTCCGTGACATAGAAGATATCATTCTCCGCTTTACCGGCTGATTCACCATAGAACGGACCGATCAAGGTCACGTTGGAGAAGACCGGAGTAGTAAGTGGCGTATTATTGGAGCCATCAGCGTCGTTATCAGACTCAAAGCCATTAGACTTGGACGTGTCAGCGTGCTTCGGGTCGCGAACGCCTAACAAGAACTGCAATTTACCTTGGAACCCATAGTCCGTGTCAAACTCATCATCCCAGCCTTTGTAAGCGATCAAGTGTTTTGCGTTTACCGTACCGCCAAACCACTCGAACGAGTCGTCGCCACAGAAAGACACCTGGACATATTCGATTGTGGTACCGCGGCCAACGCCACCGAAAGTCAAGCCGTTGATCTCCTTGTTCGGCTCCAATGGATAACCGGCGAACTCGATACGGACATATTTCACGATACCGGAGTTGTCCTCCGGGTCCTTGCCGCCATAAAAAGAGCGAGGTCCGCCCTCTATCTGAGCCTCACCGGCTGTATTATTCACGATAGACTTACCACAAAGCACCAAGCCTCCCCAATCACCATAGGTACGAGACGATTTCGGTTGATCGGAAGTGAACACGATCGGTTTCTCTGCCGTACCCTCGGCGATGATCTTTCCGCCACGCTCAATGATCAAGGAGCCTTTAGATGATTTCTCCCCTTTGATTACCGTTCCCGGTTCGATCGTCAAGGTCGCGCCGTCCGTCACATATACGAAACCTCTCAACAGGTTGTTATCAGCAGCCTTCAAGGTCATATCCGAGGTAATCTCACCCTCCAATATAACATCTTGAGTTTCCTCCTCTACTACAGGCGGATTTACAATTACAGGATCATCGTCGTCGCCACAAGCGGTTGTTCCAAACATCGTGGCCATACAGAAAGCGGCGGCCACACCTTTTAATAAAAACTTGTTCATAAGTAAACGAATTTAGTTTATATGAGTGAATTCAAATTTAAAACTTCACGGCTACACCCAGATTCACGGTCATGCCCGGACGATAGCTCCGGATCAGTTGCTCTACCTCCCGTTTCTCACCGGAAGCCTCCGTTAATTCCAGGAATTGCTTATATTCTATTTTTGAGTTTAACAGATCTTTTACGCCTCCCTTGATCTCCACATATTTACCGATCTTCTTCGAAAAGCTCAAATCCAAGGCGTTACGGGGCATCTCATAAATATCGGGAATATCATCATTCGGGTTTTGCTTCGGTACGCCTACCGTCTCGATACGTTTGCCGATCCGGTTATACAGGACTGAGGCCGAAATACCGGCGTTGTCGTTCTGATAGAATAAACCCGTATTGATCAGGTAAGGGGATTGCCCTTGCATCGCACGATCCCGCTCGAAAGAACCTTCGGCGAAATACACCTTGCTATGAATATAAGCCCCGTTGAACACGAAGCTCAGGCCTTTCAGACCGATAAAGTCCAGATTCTTCTTGATATCCAGCTCCACGCCGAAAGCGTTCGCATGATCGGCGTTATGATACGTGTACTGCAATCCGGAACCCGCTTCCATATAGGTTTGCTCGATCGGATTATCGAACCGTTTGTAGAAACCGCCGATCGTCACCGTCTCTCCCGGAGTCGGGTAAAACTCGTAGCGCAGGTCCACATTATTCGCGGAAGCGTTCTTCAAGTTTACGTTACCCGTGATATTCGCATCCAAGGCGAAATCATAATACACATAAGGTACGATCTCCCGGAACTCCGCCCTATTCACGGAACGTCCATAAGCCAAGCGTACTTGGTGCTTCTCATTCAAATGATAGGCGATGTTGACGGAAGGAAAGAAATCCGTAGAATTCTGATCCAGATGCACCGGTTTTATACCGTCCGACTCATAACCGTCTAACTTCAATTGATAGTACTCCATACGTACCCCCACATTTGCGTTCAGTTTCTCCCCCCAGTTCAGCTTAGCGGCTACGTAAGCGGCACCCAGCAGGTTATCGGAAGTATAAGAGTCGCTCTTGTTCGTACTCTCTTTCATATAGATACGATCGGTCGATATATTCGCGTCCGAGAAGACCGAGCTATAGTCCCATTCGGCGAAACGGTCATAACCGCTTCCCAGCATGTTATAGACAAAACGACGGGCATCGAAATTCCGTTTCTTGAACTCGCCATATACACCCGTGTTCAAGACAGGGGCAAACATTTCCGAGACGGCGAACTTATGCTCGTAATTCAAGGCGGCGGAAGCGCTGTTATCTTTCAGGTCCTGATAATAACGAGTCGGGTCGGACACGTAATAACGAGAGTCGCCATCTGTCGCGCCCGCCAAGGATTTTACCACCTTGCGATCCGGTTCCTTGTATGCGGCGAAGGCATAGCCCAGCGTCCAATCCAATTTATTCATATCTTCTCTCAATTTATGATCTCCGCTCAGCTGGCCGGAATAGGTGGTGCGTCCGGTATAAAGGGATTCCCATTTCTGGATATTCTGGTCGGAGTAGAAATCCGTTCCCTCCCGTTGCGATAGGGAAGAGGTCCCACGCTGGTTGAAGAAATTCCGGAACTCGTATTTGTTCGTTCCCTTCATCAGCGACCAGTTGAACAAGGCTCCTAATTTTGTCGTATTCTTGTATTGTACATCATAGTAGCGGTAACGGTACGAGGATTGATCCTTGGCCATATCGTACGAGAGGTAATTGTTGTTTTTCATCTCGTAATAATCATAGCCCGTGCTATAGTTCACGCTGGTGATATTACCGATCTTCATGTCACCGATGTCAAAGGTACGATTCATCGTGAACGTCAGCTTCTGTTCCGGCATCGCCGTGAAATGACGCACGTTCCACCCCGTATTCACCCGCTTCGTAAACGCCACCGCATCCGCCGCCGATACATCGTTCAAATGAGATGGGGCGTTCGAGGGCAACATCCTGGAGCCAGCGCCAAAGCCCAGATAATCCAAGGCGGAACCTTTCGTCAGTTGGAAGTCCCGGAAAGCGGAGTTCGTATTAAAACCGATTTGATAGGAGACATTGAACGTATTCCCCTCGGGGATATTCTTTGTCAGCACCCGCACGAAACCTCCGGAGAAATCCGCCGGCAATTCCGCCGATGGGCTTTTATAGATCATCATATTATCGATCAGGGAAGAGGGAAGCACATCAAATGAGAAGGCACGACTGTCCGTCTCGCTGGAAGGAGTCGTGGCATTGTTCAGCCACACATTATTATAGCGTTGCGCAAGCCCTCGGACCACGATAAAACGCTCGTCCACGATCGTGATGCCCGGAATACGGCGAAGCACCTCGGCGGCGTCGCTATCTTGTGTCTTGCCGATTTGCTGTGCGGAGATACCGTTCACCACCGGAAGGCTCTTACGCACCGTGTTCAGCACGGCCATCTCGGTACCCAGTTTTCGTTGGGCAACCACCACGACATTCTGTAACTGAAGATCGGCATCTGAAAGCTCGATATTCAACACCGCCTCTTGACGTGCGACCACCGGTACATCCTTTACCGTTTGTGTTTGATACGACACGTAAGATGCGGCCACCGTATAGGTACCCGGCTTCACGTTCTCGATACGGAAATTACCGTCTATATCCGTGATGGCGCCAGTCGTAGTCCCCTCGATCACGACCGAGGCGCCGATCAGCGGCTCTTTCATCTTAGCGTCCGTAACCGTACCGCAGATAACCCCAGTCTGTGCCCACAGAGAGAATGACAAGAAAACTCCCATCCAGAAAAGCCCTAACTTTCTCAATCTTTTGCCTCTTACACTTTTTCCCATTATCTTACTACTTATTGTTTCATCTTTGATTTCGACGCGAAAGTACAGGGGCGATATTTCAAAGATGTTTAGATCCGATAACAATGAAGACAACAAGTGTTACATTTTCAAGACGGCGACTTTTCCTTATCGTTTGACATAGCCTGACGTATTTTTATTACATTTGCACTCCGAAATTCATAAAGACATATCAATAATATGAAGAACATAAAAATTTTCCCGAAAGACTGGTTGCAGTTGCATCCCTATAAACAAAGCACTCCCGTGGATTCCTATTATACGGGAATAGCGAACCGTATTTACGACATCCTGGAGAAGACCGAGTTGGTAAACTCCTTCGAGAGCGAGGAGACAAAGCAGATCTGTATCCGCATGGCCGCCTACTTCGAGGACGTGATCTCCGGCATGGGAATTTGGCGCACCTTCATCCTTACGCACAAGGAGCTATACGGCAAATACCTCCCCTTCTACACCCCGGACGATTATTATTACGACGACGAGGTGAACCTCGAGGACGTGCGCTTCCTCCTTTGGCACTATACCCAGCAGTATCACGGCTACCGTAAAGGTACGTTTGTCAATCCGGACAACCCTGCCAACGAGTCCACCGGCATGCTTATCTATGACCTGTTCTGCAAAGAATGGACTACGGCGCCGGAGAATACCCGCATGGCCCAGCTTTTTGCCCTTGATACCCGCTACGAGCGGCAAGAGGACTACGACCGCCTGTTGCAATGGTTTCATTACGATTCTTATATCCTGCCCGAGTCGGCCCGGGAACTGAGCGACTTCGCCCACGACCGCTGGAAAGAGCAGCCCGATCTCAACCGAGAGCAACTCAACAACCTGCTCGTCAACAGCCACGGCATGATGGCCTACACCAGCAAGACCTCCCTGCTAGGTCTGACCTCCCCGCAATGGCTGGCAAAGATATTGCCCGCCGAACATCCCGACCATGCGGTATTCCAGAACACAGCCGACGAATCTGTAGCCACCCTGCCCGACGATATGCTGGAGGAAAACCGCCAGGAATACGAAACTTTCCGCAAAGCTGCCGGTGACAAACCGCTTCTTTATTTCGAAAAGGCCAAGGACGCGCAAACATTTATCACGGAAACTTCCGGCCTTATCCCCGCCGAGAACTTCCATCTCCCCGAGGACTGGCGAGGCAAGAAACTGGCGATCTACGCCACGCCCGAGGAAGGCGCCCAAGTCATTACCCGCGACGTGGAGTTGATCAAGGATGAGAACAACCCCTTCTACGACGCCGACCGTGCCGCCAAGCAAGCGCTCTCTTTCTTCATCGTGAAACATTGCAGCGTTTACTTCCTGCCTGAGCTGGTAAAGCGAGGCATGCTGGCCGACGCGCAAACGAAAAGCCTTACCGGCCCGGAACGCGGCAAGGCGATCATACAAGATAATTGGAAATTCCTATCCCGCTATTTCATCCGGGAATATCCCGATAGATAAAACAGAAGCTTTCATTCCGCATGTTCCACCGCAGAGGCTTTAGCCTAAGGCTCGGCTTTCAAAAACAGGAACGAGCCAAGCGGCAGGGTCGTAAAAGGCATACAAGAATCCGCCTATTAACGAATGTTTCTTTTCTTTACTAGCAAAACGCACCAACTTTTATGAATAATAAACGCTGGTGCATTTAATTTTTATAATAACTTTGCCGGCTGGAGTCATAAAACACTTTAAAATAAATTTATATGAAGAAAATCTTTACATGCATTAGTTTGGCAGCCGCTACATTCATGACTGCCACCCCGGTGATGGCACAACAACAAAAACAAATATCAGACCAAGAAAAGGTGGCTTTCGTAAAAGCTACGGTACCGGCGATATTTGACCAAGTAAAACAAATCAGTGGTATAGATTTCATGGGATTGACAAATCCCGATATTGAGACTGTACTGAACTCTCCGCTTTTCGGCACACAAGGTATGTTACGCGCGGCTACATCGACACCGATTAGTATTCAGCCGGACAGTATGACTATTAATCTAAGCGAGGTAGATATCAATGGTATACCGGCTGCGGTAAAGCCGATGTTGGCCAATATCAAATTAACATTCGCGGATTACAAAGATTATACGATGACAACCGCGAACGGGCGGACCATCGAAATCAGCGTACCTTTGAAAGTCACGGCCAGTGCTTTTGATGGTTTTATCTCTTGCGATGTAAATTTTGCTGTAGGAGAAAAGAAAGGATTACTTCCGTTTAGTTCCTTCACGGCCAGTCTTGATCTTGGAAGTCTTGAAACCGTATTACCATCCGTAGGCATGACCAGTATAAAGAGTGGCACGCTGGTTTCCATGACAGAAACAGGCTCCAATGCCGTTTATGATTATGAGATTAAAATTGGAGAAAGCTTACGCGGGATAGCAGCGATAAGCAACCTTCCGGACTTCCAGATATCCGTTGATATGACTAAAATGCAGAGTCAAGCGCCGACGATCAACGCGTCTTTGAAGGGTGTCATGCCCAATGCAGAATTGCCGATGGGGGACGCGGCGGTTTATTTAAATCCACAGGCGGCGGTAGCAGGTACGATAACGCCTGACTCTATCATCTTGACCTCCTACGTTTCCGGGACTGTCAACGTGGATAAATACAAAAAACTTGTACAGAATGTCAATGTCGTAGATGGAAAGAAAATCCAGACACATTACACAACGTATGAGAAAAAGACAGTAGATGCCGCTTGGGGTTGGAAAGAGGCCAGCATGACAACGATACAGGGTAACCAGGAAATTGATCCTCAACATCTGGCATCTTCTATATTGAATGGTGTCTTTACCGATTTGGTTTCAGGAAGTCCTACTTCTTTCAACATGAGTACAACTGAGTTTGAGTCTGAAGTGGACAGCAAAGGTATCACCACATTTACATTGGAAGTTGTTCCATCTATGGTAGGCACGCAAGCTGCTAAAGCGACTGTTAAAATAAGTTCGTACGACGATGAAGCAAACGCGTTGAAAGCAAGCATGAATATCGATGTAACCATGCCATTGAAAAATCAAACGATCACGGTTGATTTTACACCGGCGGATTATACAGCCCCTGTGGGAACCATGTACGTGAAATCCAACGCGATCGGCATCGTCACCGATAACGAGACGATCCGTGACGAAGTTCAGAATGTTAGGGTCTCTAAAGCCGCCGGCGGTCTTTATGTAAAGAACGGCAAGGGCAATTACGTAATCGTTAACATGGTCGGCAAAGTCATAAGCACAGGTGTTATCACCGGCGACGAGCAATACATCCGCACGCCGAATATGCCGAACGGTATTTACATGATGTCTATCGATCAGCCTAAGGCTTCGCAGTCTGCTCATAAGACAACGGTTAAGTTCGTGAAATAAATCATCCGGACGATTTTAATCCGATAAAAGGAGCTATCCGGAAACAAGACCGGGTAGCTCCTTTCTGTTTGTCGATTTGTAAACCGAACTCCCGGAGAGATGATCACATCCGCGAAGGATCTATTACGATATAAAACCAACACATATACTTCTTGTTATTATTCGCAACCAAAAGCGGCCATTATAATTTCAATCTATCACAAGCCACGTATTTATAAAACATTCCTGCCTCTTCCCCGTCACACGCTTGTCAAAACGCTATATATTTGTATTACAATAAGACAAAAAGAAATAATACAAAGAGCAATATCACCAAAATGACAAAATCAATACGATTCACGAAGATGCACGGCGCCGGAAATGATTACATCTATGTAAACACGATGGTTTATCCGATAGACCGTCCCGAGGAACTATCCATCGCATGGAGCAAGCCGCACACAGGTATAGGATCTGACGGATTGGTCTTGATCGGTCCCTCGGACATCGCCGATTTCAGCATGCATATCTATAACGCGGACGGCTCCGAGGCGAAGATGTGCGGAAATGCGTCCAGATGCATTGGCAAATATGTCTACGAGGCCGGCCTGACGCGAAAGGACAGGGTTACCTTAGAGACCTTATCCGGCATCAAGGAGCTGCGATTGAAAATTCGGGATGAGGCGGTCACCGAGGTCACGGTGGATATGGGAATGCCTGCCGTAGGCGAGGTCGCCCTGGAGGTTGAGGCCGGAGGAGCGATTTACACCGGCACCGTCATCTCCATGGGAAATCCTCATTGGGTGCTCTTCGTGGACGAGATGGACAAGGTCGATCTGGCAAGCATAGGCCCGTTACTGGAACGCCACCCGCTCTTTCCGGACCGGACAAACGTGGAGTTCGCACAGGTGCTAAAGCCGGACGAGGTACGGATGAGGGTATGGGAGCGCGGCTCCGGCATCACCCAAGCCTGCGGGACCGGAGCTTGCGCCACCGCCGTGGCCGGGGTCGTGCGCGGGAAGACCCGGCGGAAGACGAAGGTCATCATGGATGGGGGCCCCTTAACCGTCGAGTGGGACGAGCGAAGCGGTAAGGTCTTCATGACCGGCGGGGCGGTCAAGGTATTCGAGGGATTCATCGACGTCTGACAACGCGGGGAACGAGGCAAAACAACGAAAACAACAACCTAAAAACAAAAGAACTGAGTATGGCACTAATTAATGAACACTTCCTGAAGCTGCAGAACAATTACCTTTTCTCCGACATCGCGAAAAAGGTAAACAGCTTCAAGGTGACCCATCCCAAGGATAAGATCATTCGAATGGGCATCGGCGACGTCACGCGACCGCTTGCCCCCGCCGTCATCGAGGCGATGCATAAAGCCGTGGAAGAGATGGCGAGCCCGGATACGTTCCGCGGCTATGGCCCCGAGCAGGGCTATCCTTTCCTGATCGACGCGATCATCAAGAACGATTATGCCAGCCGGGGAGTCTTTATCGAGCCGGGCGAGGTATTCATCAGCGATGGAGCGAAAAGCGATTGCGGGAATATCGGCGACATGCTCCGCCACGACAACAGCATCGGGGTGACAGACCCCGTCTATCCGGTCTACATCGACTCGAACGTGATGAGCGGACGTACCGGGGTATTGGAAAACGGGAAATGGAGCGACATCGTATACATCCCCTGCACGGAGGAGAACCGCTTCGTGCCGGATCTGCCCGGCCGCAGGGTGGACATCCTTTACCTCTGCTATCCCAACAACCCGACCGGGACGACCTTGACCAAGGACGAATTGAAGAAATGGGTAAACTACGCCCTCGCCAACGACGCGCTTATCATGTACGACTCGGCCTACGAGGCTTATATACAGGACCCGAACATCCCCCACTCCATCTACGAGATCAAGGGCGCGAAGAAGGTAGCCATCGAATTCCGGAGCTTCTCCAAAACGGCCGGGTTCACGGGGGTACGCTGCGGATACACCGTCGTGCCGAAGGAGCTGAACGCTTTCACGCTGGACGGGCAACGGGTCCAGTTGAACAAATTATGGAACCGCCGCCAATGCACGAAATTCAACGGGACCGGCTACATCACCCAGCGGGGCGCGGAGGCGGTCTATTCCGCCGCCGGGAAGCAGCAAGTGGCCGCCACGATCAATTACTATATGACCAACGCGAAGCTCATGAGAGAGGGCCTGCGAGACTGCGGCCTCACGGTGTACGGAGGCGATAACGCCCCCTACCTCTGGCTAAAGACCCCGGACGGCCTCTCCTCCTGGAAGTTCTTTGACAAGCTGCTTTATGAAGTCAAGATCGTCGGGACCCCCGGGGTGGGCTTCGGGCCGGGCGGGGAGGGGTATCTGCGCCTCACCGCCTTCGGCGACAGGGACGAGACGCTGGAGGCCCTGGCCCGGCTGAGGGATTGGCTGCGGTAAGTCCTTTACGATAAACAACAATTCTAATCATTCGATCGATAATCAGAGTATGTCACAGTTAAGATTCAGAGTCGTAGAATCGGCGTTCGAGAAACAGGCGGCCGAGCCGGTCGCCCCCGCCGAGAGGCCCTCCGCGTATTACGGAGAGTTGGTATTCAACCGCGAGAAGATGTTCAAGTATCTTCCCGGGAGCGCATACAGGAGACTGGTGGACTCCATCGACAACGGTACCCCGCTGGACCGCGAGACGGCGGACGCCGTGGCCTCCGGCATGAAGAAATGGGCGATGGAGAAAGGCGCCACCCATTACACCCACTGGTTCCACCCCTTGACGGAAGGTACCGCCGAGAAGCACGACGCCTTCATCGAGCAGGATGGCAAGGGCGGCGTGCTGGAGGAGTTCGACGGCAAGCTGCTGATCCAGCAGGAGCCGGACGCCTCCAGCTTCCCGAACGGCGGTATCCGCAACACGTTCGAGGCCCGCGGCTACTCGGCCTGGGACCCCTCCTCCCCCGCTTTTATCGTAGGCGACACCCTGTGCGTCCCGACGGTCTTCATCGCCTACACGGGCGAGTCGCTCGACTACAAGGCCCCCCTGCTGAAAGCCTTGGAGGCCGTAAACAAGGCGGCGGTCGATGTCTGCCACTATTTCAACCCGGAGGTGAGGAAAGTATGCGCCTACCTCGGCTGGGAGCAGGAATACTTCCTGGTGGACGAGGGCCTGTACGCCGCGCGTCCCGATTTATTGATGACCGGCCGCACCCTGATCGGGCACGAGAGCGCCAAGAACCAACAGCTGGAGGATCATTACTTCGGGGCCATCCCCACCCGTGTCATGGCGTTCATGAAAGAGCTCGAGGTGGAGGCCTTGAGGCTCGGCATCCCCGTGAAGACCCGCCACAACGAGGTGGCCCCGAACCAATTCGAGCTGGCTCCCATCTTCGAGGAGTGCAACCTCGCCAACGACCACAACCTGCTGATCATGGCCTTGATGCGCAAGATCTCCCGCAAGCATGGGTTCCGCGTCTTGTTGCACGAGAAGCCCTTCAAGGGCGTCAACGGCTCCGGCAAGCACAACAACTGGTCGCTGGGCACCGACACCGGCGTCTTGTTGATGGCACCGGGCAAGACGCCGGAAGAGAACCTGCGCTTCGTGGCCTTCGCGGTCAACGTGCTGAAAGCCGTGTACACCCACAACGCACTGCTGAAGGCCAGCATCGCCAGCGCGACCAACGCGCATCGGCTGGGCGCGAACGAGGCGCCCCCGGCGATCATCTCCTGCTTCCTGGGGGCACAGCTGTCCAGGGTATTGGAGCATCTGGAGAACCGCGACGCGGAGGATTTCAACCTGGCGGGCAAGCAGGGCATGAAGCTCGGCATCGCCCGGATCCCCGAGCTGCTGATCGACAACACGGACCGTAACCGCACCTCTCCCTTCGCCTTCACCGGCAACCGCTTCGAGTTCCGCGCCGTGGGATCCTCCGCCAACTGCGCCGCCGCCATGCTGGTGTTGAACGCCGCTGTGGCGGATCAGCTGAGGCAGTTCAAGGCCGAGGTGGACGCCCGGATCGCCGCCGGGAAGGAGACGTTCGCCGCCATCATCGAGGTGATCCGCGCGGATATCAAGGCCTGCGAGGCGGTCCATTTCGACGGCAACGGCTACAGCGAGGACTGGAAGGCCGAGGCCGCGCGCCGGGGCTTGGACTGCGAGACCAGCGTGCCCTTGATCTTCGATGCCTACCTGAGGGAGAGCAGCGTCCGCATGTTCGAGTCCACGGGCGTCATGACCCGCAAGGAGCTGGAGGCGCGCAACGAGGTCAAATGGGAGATGTACACGAAGAAGATCCAGATCGAGGCCCGCGTGCTGGGAGAGCTGGCGATGAACCAGATCATCCCGACGGCCATCAAGTACCAGTCCTCCCTGATCGACAACGTCTACAAGACGCGCGCGTTGTTCCCCGCCGATAAGGCCGCCCGCCTGTCCGCCAAGAACATGGAGATCATCGAGGAGATAGCCAACCGCACGATCTTCATCAAGGAGAAGGTGGACGAGATGGTCGAGGCCCGCAAGATAGCCAACCGGATCGGGAGCGAGCGGGAGAAGGCGATCGCCTACCACGACCGGATCGTCCCGCTGATGGAGGCCATCCGCTACCCGATCGACAAGCTGGAACGGATCGTCGACGACCGGCTCTGGACCTTGCCGAAATACCGCGAGCTTCTGTTCATCCGGTAGTCTTATCCGGGCAGTTGTTTTTTTGTCGCCTGTTTTGTGTTAACGAGGAGAGGATGCAGCGAAGCAGGCCTCTCCTTCTTTTTTATCCCACGCAAAATGCATACCTTTGGGGCATAAACCCAGAGAAGGAAAATGGATATGACGACAATCGAGTTACAACAATGGAGGGAGAGCTTCGTGGAGAGGTATCTCAGTAAGATACATTAAAGACATCTATCAGATAAAACAATAACAGCTATGAGTTACGGATTTGTCAAAGTAGCGGCAGCCATACCGCGTGTCAAGGTGGCTGACTGCTTTTATAACATCCGGCAGATCGAGGGATTGATGCGCCAGGCGTCCCGGAGGGGGGTCCAGATCATCGCCTTCCCCGAGCTGTCGGTCACGTCTTACACCTGCATGGACCTGTTCTCGCAGGAGACCCTGCTCAGGAACGCCGCGAAAGCCTTGCTGGAGCTGGTGGGCGATACGGCCGACCTGGATCTGCTGGCGATCGTGGGCTGCCCGCTCGTCAGCGGGAGCCAACTGATCAACGCCGCCGTCGCCTTTCAACGGGGCGAGATACTGGGGGTCGTGCCCAAGAGCTACCTGCCCGGCTACAAGGAGTTCCAGGAGGCGCGCTGGTTCACGCCCTCCTTCCACCTGCAACAAACCCGGATCGCGATCGGCAACCGGGAGGTGCCGCTGGACCGCGCCCTGATCCTCGAGTACGAGGAGGTACGCGTGGGCATCGAGATCTGCGAGGACCTGTGGGTCCCCATCCCGCCCAGCTCCGAGCTGGCCATGCAGGGGGCGAACCTGATCGTCAACCTGTCCGCCAGCAACGAGCTGATCGGCAAGCATGCCTACCTGCGCACGTTGGTCTGCCAGCAGTCCGCACGCTGCATCGCCGGATACGTCTACGCCTCCGCCGGCTTCGGGGAGTCCAGTACCGACCTCGTGTTCGCCGGCAACGGGCTCATCGCAGAGAACGGCACGCTGCTGCGGGAATCCGAGCGGTTCTCCCTAGAGGAGCAGCTCGTCATCAGCGAGATCGATATCCAGAACCTGCAGAACGACCGGCGCGTCAACACCAGCTTCCTGCAAGGCTACCTCAACCAGGAGATGGACAACGGCGTCGTAGTCCCCTTCAGCCTGCCCTACCGGACACCGGACCTGACCCGTGCGATCGACCCGCGTCCCTTCATCCCCTCCGGCGAGGCCCTGAGGGAGCGTTGCGAGGAGATCTTCCACATCCAGGTGGCCGGCCTCGCCAAACGGCTCCTCCACGCCCACGCCGAGAGCGCCGTGGTCGGCATCTCCGGGGGGCTGGACTCCACGCTGGCGCTGCTGGTCACCGTCATGACCTTCGATGCCCTGAAGCTGCCCCGCGAGCGGATCATCGGCATCACCATGCCCGGCTTCGGGACGACGGACCGCACCTATACCAACGCCTGCGCCCTGATCCGCTCCCTGGGCGCGACCCTCCGGGAGATCTCCATCAAGGAGGCCTGCCTGCGGCATTTCGAGGATATCGGTCACGACTCCTGCGTACACGACGTGACGTACGAGAACAGCCAGGCCCGCGAGCGCACCCAGCTGCTCATGGACGTGGCTAACCAGGCGAACGGCCTCGTGATCGGCACGGGGGATCTCTCGGAGCTTGCCTTGGGCTGGGCCACTTACAACGGCGACCACATGTCGATGTACGGCGTCAACGGCAGCATCCCCAAGACCCTGGTCAAGTACCTAGTGGAATGGGTGGCCGACAACAAGGTGGACGAGGCCTCCCGCGCCACGTTACTGGACATAGCGGACACCCCGATCAGCCCGGAATTGATCCCCGCCGACGAGCATGGCAATATCAAGCAGAAGACGGAGGACCTGGTAGGCCCGTACGAGCTGCACGATTTCTTCCTCTATCACTTCCTGCGCTTCGGGGCCTCCCCTGCGAAGATCTACTTCCTGGCGCGGAGGGCTTTCGAAGGGAGCTACGACGAGGCCACCCTCAAGAAATGGCTCCATACCTTCTTCCGCCGCTTCTTCCAGCAGCAGTTCAAGCGCAGCTGCCTGCCGGACGGCCCGAAGGTAGGCTCCATCAGCCTCTCCCCGCGCGGAGACTGGCGGATGCCGAGCGACGCAATGGCCACGCTCTGGCTGAAGGAGATCGAGGCGCTGTAAGAAAAAGGGCCTACGCCTGCCGCGAGGGCTCCGGAGGCCTCGGAAACCTTCGCGACGGCCGTAGCCATCCCTCCGGAGGCCTCGGGAGGCTCAAAGGAGCAAGGGGTTCCGATCCGCCGGATACACGATCCCCAGCTGACGGCGTACCTCGTCGAGGATCTCCAGCGTGATCCGGGAGTGCGCATGGCTGTTGATCCCGGACTCCCGCCGGCCGGACAGCACCAGGTCGATAAACTCGGCCACCTCGTAGTAATACTCATCCTTGTCGGCGCCCGCACTGATATCCTCCGGTACCGGTTCCGGACCTTTTCCCATCGCCGGGGCCAAGCGGGGGGAATAGGTCACCCTGCGGATGGTGTTGATCCGGTCCAGGGTCAGGTTCCCCGCCTCCCCCTGTATCTCGGTGGGCAACGAGGAATTGGCGATCTTGGAGTAAAGCACCGTGGCGTTCATGCCCTCATACTGGAAATTCACGGCCCCCTGCCCGTCCGCGCCCGAGGAGAGGAGGATGCCCGAGGCATCGATCCGCTTGGGACGTCCGAACAAGACGACCATCGGATAGATCGTATAGACGCCGATGTCCATCAAGGCCCCGTTGGAGAGCTCCGGATTGAAGGCGTTCAGCACGATCCCCTCCTTGAACGAGTCGTAACGGGAGGAATACTGGCAGTAGCAGGAGAAATAACGCCGGACCGTGCCCACGCGCCCCAGGTGCTCCCGCACGGCGAGGAAATTCGGCGTGAGCGTGGGCTTCATCGCCTCCATCAGCGCGACCTTGTAGGTACGGGAGGCCTCGATCATCGCCCGCGCCTCGCATGCGTTGGAGGCGAGGGGCTTCTCGCAGAGCACATGCTTGCCATGGCGCATGCAGCGTATGCTCTGGGAGGCGTGCAGGAAGTTCGGTGAGGCGATATACACGGCGTCGATCAGCGGGCTTCTCGCCATCTCCTCCAGGGAGGTAAACGTATAGGGAATCTGATGCCTCGCGGCAAAGGCTTCCGCCGTCTCCCGCGCCCTCGAACATACGGCCACCGGCTCGAAACGCTCGTCCTGCCGGGCACCGGCGACGACCCAGTCACTTATGAAATGGGTGCCGACTATACCAAAACGTACTTTATCCATATGCTATCGTATTAAGTTCTTCGCCCGCGAAGGTACGATTTCCGCCGGACGCGCGCCGCGCCACCCGCTCCCTTATCTGCGGAAAGGCGTCTTTACCAGCCGCGCCCTCATGTACTTGTCGCGCACCTTGATAAAGATATCCTCGCCCACTTTCGCGAAGGAGGGGTTCAGGTATCCCATGCCGATGCCCCGCTTCAATACCGGCGATATCGTACCGGAGGTAACCTTCCCGATCACGTAGTGCCCGTCGCCGTCGACGATCTCGTAGCCGCGGCGGGGGATTCCCTTTTCCCGCAGCTCGAAGGCGCACAACTTGCGTCTCACGCCCTTCTCCTTCTGGCGCTCCAGTTCCGCGCGGCTCGGGAAGTCCTTCCCCTCGGTGAACTTCGTGATCCATCCCAGTCCGGCCTCGAGCGGCGAGGTCGTATCGTCCAGGTCGTTCCCATACAGGCAGAAGCCCATCTCCAGCCGGAGCGTGTCGCGTGCGCCTAGGCCGACCGGCTTGATGCCTTCCGGCTTACCGGCCTCGAAGATCGCGTCCCAGATCTTCAGCGCATCGTCCGGGCGGAAATAGAGCTCGAAGCCCCCCGCGCCGGTATACCCCGTGTTGGAGATAATCATGCGCTCACAGCCGGCGAACTCGCCCGTCGTGAATGCGTAGTAAGGGATCGCGGAGAGGTCGACCGGCGTAAGGCGCTGGAGCACGTCCTGCGCGTTCGGCCCCTGGACGGCCAATTGGGCTATGCGGTCGGAGGCATTCTCCAGCTCGGCGCCCACCGTGTTGTGGCTCACGCACCACTCCCAGTCCTTGTCGATATTGCCGGCGTTCACGACCAGCAGATACTTCTCCGGCTCGTAATGGTATACCAACAGGTCGTCCACGATGCCGCCCTTGTCGTTCGGGAAGCACGTATACTGGGCCTTGCCGACCGGCAAGACCGAGGCATCGTTGGAGGTCACGCTCTGGATGAAAGCCAAAGCGTTCGGGCCTTTTACCCAAAACTCACCCATGTGGGAAACATCGAACACGCCTACGCTCCTCACGACAGCCATGTGTTCCTTGATAATTCCGGAGTATTCGATAGGCATGTTAAAACCTGCGAATTCGTGCATCTTTGCACCCAACGCGATATGCACGTCGGTAAACGGAGTTGTTTTCATGTAATTATTGCATTAAAGATTTACGAGCCGATAGCTCTATGATTTTGATAATTGTCTCCATACTCTTCTCCAGCGACCGGACGGGCAAGAACTCATAGCGCCCGTGGAAATTCAGGCCGCCCGCGAACAGGTTCGGGCAAGGCAGCCCCATGAACGACAGGCGGGCGCCATCCGTGCCGCCCCGGATCGGCCGCACGACCGGCGTTACCCCGACGGCGGTCATCGCCTCGAACGCCAGGTCGACGATCCGCTTCCGCGGCTCCACGACCTCGCGCATGTTGTAATATTGATCCCGGAGCTCCAGGCGCGCGCATCCGGGATACGCCTCATTCATCCGGACCACCAGCGTGCGAAGCAGCTCTTTCTTCTCCTCGAACCGCTCCCGGTCATGGTCGCGGATGATGTAAGAGAGCGTCGCCTCCTCGACCGAGCCGGTCATGCCGGTCAGGTGGAAGAAGCCCTCATAGCCGGCCGTATGCTCCGGACGCTGCCCGGCCGGCAGCCAGGAGGCGAACTCGATCGCGCGCAAGGCCGCGTTTCGCATCTTGTCCTTGGCGTATCCCGGGTGTACGTTCAAGCCCTTGAAGCTGATCTTGGCGCCGGCGGCGTTGAAGTTCTCGTACTCCAGCTCGCCGATCTGCCCGCCGTCGATCGTATAGCCCCAATCACAACCGAATTTCTCCACGTCGAAATGATCGGCGCCCTGCCCGATCTCCTCATCCGGGGTAAAGGCGATACGGACCTTGCCGTGCCGGATCCGCGGATGCTCTCTCAGATAGCGCATGGCGGCGACGATCGCGGCCACTCCGGCCTTGTCGTCGGCGCCCAGCAAGGTCCGGCCATCCGTCACGACGATCTCCTGCCCCTTGTAGTCGGAAAGCTCCGGGAACATCGCCTGGGAGAGCACGATGCCCGCCTCCGCGTCCAGGACGATATCCCCACCCGTATACGTCACGACGCGGGGCCGCACGTCCTTGCCCGACAGGTCCGGGCTCGTATCCAAATGGGCGATAAACCCGATCGCGGGGATTTCCCCGTCCGTATTAGCCGGCAGGGTCGCCATCACGTAACTGTTCTCATCCAAGGAGATCTCCTCCAGTCCGATCGCTTCCAGCTCTTTCACCAAAGCCTCGGCAAATACACGTTGTCCCGGCGTACTGGGAGTCGTCCCCGTCTCCTCGCTCGACCGGGTATCGAACGTGACGTATTTTAAGAATCTATCTAAAACTGTCATAACCCACGTTTTTAAAACAGCCATAAAAGTAGGCAAAGCAAGTTACATGGCAAAAAAACGGCGAGACAAATCGTCTCGCTATTCCTGTTTCGCCAAAAAAAATGTCATCAAAAGCAGCTGGAACCATCGAAGCAATGCGTACAAACCTTACACTTGGGCAGGCCGATCGCCTCCACCAGGGTCTCCAGCGTATTAAACTTCAGGGAGGTCAGCCCGAAACGCCCGGCGATAATCCCGACCATCCGCTTATATTCCGGAGAGTCCGTCGTGGCGTATTTATCCAGGTTCTTATTCTCATCCCCCTCCAGCTCCTTGATAATCCGGCGGGTTATCAGCTCCAGGGAGCTCTTGGACGAGGTGAAACCGATAAACGGACAACTGTAAATCAAGGGAGGGCAAGCGATACGCATATGGACCTCGCGCGCGCCGTAATCGTACAAGATCTTCACGTTATCGCGCAGCTGCGTGCCGCGCACGATCGAGTCGTCGCAGAAAAGGATACGTTTGCCCTCCAGCATCGCGCGGTTCGGTATCAATTTCATCTTGGCCACCAAAGAACGTATCTCTTGGTTGGCCGGGGTGAAACTACGGGGCCACGTCGGCGTGTACTTGGCGATCGCCCGGTGGTAAGGCACCCCCTTCCCTTCCGCGTATCCCAAGGCCATGCCCACACCGGAGTCCGGAATGCCACAGGCACAGTCCACTACCGAGTCGTCCTTCTGCCCCATCTTATAGCCGCTCATGAAGCGGACCTCCTCCACGTTCTTGCCCTCATAGCACGAGACGGGGAAGCCATAATATACCCAAAGAAAAGAGCAGATCTGCATCCCTTCATTCGGTTTACGCATCTGCTCCACGCCATCGGCTCGCAAACGGACGATCTCGCCCGGGCCTATAAATCTCTCGATCTCATAATCCAGGTTCGGAAGACTGCTGGACTCGCTGGTCGCCGCGTAAGCCCCCTCTTTCCTCCCGATCACGACCGGCGTACGCCCCCATTTATCGCGGGCGGCGATGATACCATCCTCCGTCAGGAGCAACAGGGAGCAAGAGCCCTTTATCCTGTTGTAAACATTCTCAATGCCCTCCACGAAGTCCTTGCCCTGTGTAATCAGCAAAGCGACCAACTCCGTCTGATTCGTTTTCCCCGAGCTCAATTCCGAGAAGTGCATATTCGCCGCCAACAACTCATTCTCCAATTCGTCCAAGTTATTGATCTTCGCCACCGTCACGATCGCGAATTTTCCTAAGTGAGAGTTGATAACGATCGGCTGCGCATCCGTATCGCTGATGATGCCGACCCCGGCATTTCCCTTGAATTTAGGAAGCCCCGGCTCAAACTTGGTGCGGAAATAAGAATTCTCCAGATTGTGGATTGAACGCGTGAATCCTTCCTCCTTATCGTACGTAGCCATACCGCCTCTGCGGGTTCCCAGATGGGAATTGTAGTCCGTACCGTAGAATAAATCCGTGATACAGGATCCATTAGAAATAGTTCCGAAAAAGCCACCCATTGTTTCTTCTGTTTGTATTTATGTTTGAGATCGCAAAGTTATAAGTTTATCTATAAATGTTCCAAAATTTACTTCACAACGTTTATCCGCGTCGGCAATAAAAAAGGATACCCCGGCAACGGGATATCCTTCTCCTTATTTTTCGGTCGCGGAAGCTTACGCCTCAGCGACAATCTCTTTTACGGAAACGAACGACCTGTTCTCTTTTCCCTTATGGAAAGTAACGACTCCATCTATCAACGCATACAACGTATGATCCTTGCCGATACCTACGTTCTTGCCCGGATGATGCACCGTACCTCTTTGACGAACGATGATGTTGCCGGCTTTAGCGACCTCACCGCCAAAAAGCTTAACACCTAATCTTTTACTTTGTGATTCACGGCCGTTCTTAGAACTACCCACACCTTTCTTATGTGCCATTTCTTTTCTTCTCCTTTAAACGTTAAGCAATAATTTCTTTAATACTTACCTCAGTGAACTGCTGACGGTGACCGTTCAATTTCCGGTACCCTTTTCTTCTCTTCTTGTGGAACACCAGCACCTTGTCACCTTTTACCAGCGGAGATAACACCTCGCATACTACCTTCGCGCCCTCTACAGTAGGAACACCCACTGTCACCTCACCGTTGTTATCCACTAACAACACCTTGTCAAACTCCACAACAGCACCGCTTTCCGCGTTCTGAATGTGATGAACGAACAATTTCTTGCCTTGCTCAGCCTTGAATTGTTGTCCGTTAATTTCTACGATTACGTACATCTGTCTTAAATCTTTTAAACAGGTTAGGTCCCGGGGGTGGGTTCCGTCTCCGGCTCCACTTGTTTACCCTCTGCGGAAAATCGACCGCAAAGATAGCGTTTTTCATTTAAAGGACAAGAAATAAGGAAAGAAAAAACATCAAACCAAACACATGATAGATAAAAACCGCCTCTATCATATCTCAAAAGGTTAAAAATCAACGCTTGAAGAGGAATTAGGATAGTATGATAGTAGTTTCGCGAAAACTAAAAGAACTTGATGTGGAATTTTTTAGCTTATGGGTGCGGAAATAGGAGATTGTCGTGTATATTTGCTCTTGATAAAAGCAAAAGAACATGGAAGTACAAGCCAATTACATCAAGCGTATCGAGATACACGGGCTGTGGCACCGGTACGACATCGCCTGGGACCTGCGCCCCGACGTCAACATACTTTCCGGCATCAACGGTGTAGGGAAGACCACCATCCTGAACCGGTCGGTCAACTACCTGGAACAGACTTCCGGAGAGGTGAAAAGCGGTGAAAAGAACGGGGTACATGTCTTTTTTGATAACCCGGAAGCTACCTTCATCCCCTACGATGTGATTCACAGCTATGACCGTCCGCTCATTATGGGCGACTTTACGGCACGCATGGCCGATCCGGAGGTGAGGTCGGAGCTGGACTGGCAGCTCTACCTGCTCCAACGCCGTTACCTGGATTATCAGGTGAATGTCGGCAACAGGATGATAGAGCTGCTCAGCGGTGATGAGGAGCAACGGAGGCAGGCTCCCTCGCTCTCCGCTTCCAAGCGGAAGTTCCAGGATATCGTGGACGAGCTTTTCGGCTATACCCGCAAGAAGATAGACCGCAAGAGCAATGACATCGTTTTCTACCAGGACGGCGAACGCCTTTCTTCCTATAAACTCTCATCCGGCGAGAAACAGATGCTGGTCATCCTGCTGACCGTGCTGGTGCGCGACGGCGAGCACTGCGTCCTTTTCATGGACGAGCCGGAAGCCTCCCTGCACATCGAATGGCAGCAGAAGCTGATAGGCATGATACGCAGCCTGAATCCGAACGTCCAGCTAGTTCTTACGACGCATTCTCCGGCGGTCATCATGGAGGGCTGGCTGGATGCCGTGACGGAGGTCAGCGATATTTCAACCGGCATAGGCGAGGGTGACAAGGCGGTAAAGTGACCGGAGGGATGACTATGGCGACTTCTTTGAGACATAATTTGACTTCCGCCTATCTGGACGCCGCCCGCAAGCTTTCGCCGAAGAGGGCCCGCAGGCGCATCGTGGCGTATGTGGAGAGCTATGACGACATCGCTTTCTGGCGGACACTGCTCTCCGAGTTCGAGAACGAGGAACGCTATTTCCAGGTGATGCTCCCATCCTCCACCTCTCTGGCTAAAGGGAAGAAGATGGTGCTGATGAACACGCTGAATACCGCCGAGCTGGGGCGCAGCCTGATAGCGTGTGTGGACAGCGACTATGACTTCCTGCTGCAAGGCGCCACCAAGGTGTCGCATATGATAAACAGGAATCCTTACATCTTCCAGACTTACGGCTATGCCATCGAGAACTTCCACTGCTTTGCCGACAGCCTGCATGAGGTCTGTGTGCAGGCCACGCTGAACGACCGGCATATCCTGGACTTCCCGACTTTCCTAAAGCGCTATTCGCAGATTGCCTATCCGCTGTTCCTGTGGAACGTCTGGTTCTACTGCCAATATGACACGCATACCTTTCCGATGCACGCGTTCAATGAGTGTGTGCGCCTGCAGGAGATAAGCCTGCGCCACCCTTACCGCTGCCTGGACGGTATGCAAAAGAGGGTGTCGGCAAGGTTGTCCGGACTGCGAGCCCGTTTCCCGCAATACGTCGGGCGGGTGGAGCGGTTGGGAACAGAGCTGGAACGGCTGGGACTGACCCCGGACACGACCTACCTCTACATCCAAGGGCACCACATCATGGATGGTGTGGTACTAAAAATCCTCGTCCCGGTGTGCACGGCGTTGCGCCGCGAACGGGAGCAGGAGATAAAGCGCCTGGCGGGGCACAGAGAACAGTTTCGCAACGAGCTGACGGGATATGAGAACAGTCAAGTCAGTGTGTCCGTGATGCTGAAAAAGAACAGCGACTACAAGAACCTTTATCTTTATCAATGGTTGAAAGAAGACATCCGGGAGTTCCTCGAACGGGAGGAAGGCAAGGGGAAATAAAGCAAGTGCAAAATATTGTTCTTCAACAGATTGATATAATCCGGCGCATGTATTATATTTGCACTGCATAAAAGTACGCACTCCACTGCGTAAAATGTAGAAACATGTATAAAAGAGGTGAATATCAAATAATTAAAAGCAGGCTTGAAGAGCAGAGGAAGTTCATTCAGGTCGTAATGGGTGCCCGTCAGATTGGAAAATCTACGGTAGTAAAACAGGTATTGAAGGATATATCCGTACCGTTCCAACTATTCTCCGCCGATAATGTACCGGCTACAAACAGCGCATGGATATCCAACTGCTGGAGTGCCGTGCGCAGCCTGAAAGAGAATAACGGATGGCAAAAGGCCATCCTGGTAATAGATGAAATACAGAAGATAGCCAACTGGAGCGAGGTAGTGAAAAAGGAATGGGACGATGATACATTCCATGACCGCAATATCATGGTACTGCTGTTGGGCAGCAGCCGTGTACTGCTGGAAAAGGGACTGTCGGAATCTCTTGCCGGAAGATTTGAAGAGATCCGCATGAGCCACTGGAGCTATAGGGAAATGAGGGAGAGCTTCGGCTTTACGGTTGACCAGTATCTCTATTATGGAGGTTATCCGGGGGCAGCCACACTTATCGGTGACGAAGACCGTTTCCAGCAATATATTCAATCGGCCATTATTGAAGCGACCATCAACAAAGATATCCTGATGGACACACCTATAAGCAAGCCGGCACTGCTGCGTCAGACGTTCGAACTGGGGGCGGCCTACTCGGGAAACCTTCTGTCACTGAACAAGATGCTCGGTTCCTTGCAGGATGCCGGAAACACGGCAACACTGGCCGGGTACATCCATCTGCTGGAGGAAAGCGGACTGCTCTGCGGACTCCAGAAGTACAGCATAGACACAGCGAGGAAAAAAGCAAGCATTCCGAAGTTTCAGGTATTCAACAATGCGCTGAAGACGGTATATAACCCCATATCTTTCAAACAGACACTGCTTGACCGCAAGGAATGGGGGCATATATTTGAATCGGGCATCGGAGCCTACCTCGTAAGCCAGGCATTTATACACCGTATTGAGGTGCTCTATTGGAGAGAGCGGAATGATGAAGTAGACTTCATACTTCGCAAAAAAGGGATTACAGTAGCAATAGAGGTAAAAAGCAATGCCGAGAAAAGGACGGACGGACTGGACAAATTCAGGGAACGGTTCGCACCACAGACTTCGTTCATCATAGGTGACGGCGGTATCAATGTAGAAGACTTCCTTTCGATGGATATCAGAAAGTTGTTCTAATTCCGCCCCTTCTTCATGTAAAGCATATCTTCGGGATGAGTGTCACGTTCGCGAGTCACTTGTGGCTTGGGGCCCACAGACATCCTGCTAAAACCCGGCTCCTTTGTCTTCTTTGATGTTTCCATTTTACTGCAATTTTGATTGGTTTCTATTTCGCAGCAAAAATAATGGACGATATTTAATGGGGAAAGTCGGCTTTCACCGAACACTTACCAATAACCGAAGACAGTAGCCTTCTTGTCCTCTTCTGCAGCGCGAACCGCCTCTTTGAGCATGCCAGTGAAACCGACACCATGGAAAATGTTGTCATCACCCAATACCAAGCACGCGCAATCATCTCCGATAAAATCCGCTCCGATAGTAAAAGCCTGTGCCAAACCATCTGGTGAAGGTTGCTCAGCATACTCGAATTTTACACCATAGTCACTGCCATCACCCAGCAGGCGTTTGAAGCCTGGCAAGTCATAAGGTGTAGAGATAATTAATATCTACCGAATCCCTGCCAGCATCAGCACCGAGATGGGGTAATAGACCATCGGTTTGTCATAAATAGGCATTAACTGTTTACTGATTCCCTTCATAACTTATATTGTTTAGAATTATTTATCAGAATAAAACTGCTTATACCATATAGCGAACTTGCGGAGCCCTTCGCGCAAAGAAGTGTGGGGCTTAAATCCGAAGTCTTGCTCCAATGCGCTCGTATCCGCAAATGTTACAGGGACGTCTCCGGGCTGCATCGGAACAAGTTCCTTGTGCGCCTCGAAGTCATAACCGGCAGGCAATACACCTGCTGCCAACAGCTCCTCCTGGAGTATCTGCACAAAGTCCAGCAAATTTTCGGGACTGTTATTTCCTATGTTGTATATTTTGTATGGCGGTATCGGCAGACCATCCTCGCCAATCTTCTTTTCGGGGGCATGTTGCATAACCCTTACAACGCCTTCCACGATATCGTCAACATAGGTAAAATCGCGTTTGCAATTGCCATAGTTGAAAATCCGGATCTTCTCGCCTTTGAGCAACTTGTCTGTAAATCCGAAGTACGCCATGTCCGGACGGCCGCAAGGACCGTAAACTGTGAAGAACCGCAATCCTGTGCTCGGAATGTTGTACAACTTGCTGTATGCATGGGCCATCAGTTCATTACTTTTCTTTGTGGCGGCGTATAGCGACACAGGGCTATCCACCTTGTCATCTGTAGAATACGGCACCTTTTTATTGCTGCCGTATACGCTTGATGACGAAGCATATACCAAATGTTCGACCTCATGATGGCGACAGGCCTCCAATATGTTATAGAAGCCAATCAGGTTACTCTCAATGTAAGCATCAGGGTTGGTAATCGAATAGCGTACTCCCGCCTGTGCCGCAAGGTTTACGACAACTTGCGGCTTATATTCTGCAAAGAGACTGTCAACGGTCTGCTTATCGGCAGTGCTGTCCTTTACAAAAACGAACCTGTCGCCACAGGCATACAGCTCCTCCAGACGCTCATGCTTCAGACGCACATCGTAATAGTCTGTAAGGCTGTCTATACCTATAACCTTAATACTCTCGAAATCAATCAGCAGCCGCTTGACCAAGTTCGCGCCGATAAAGCCAGCTGCTCCTGTTACGAGAACGACCTTGTCATTGAGATTTACATTATATGTTACCATAGGGCCTTAATCTCTTTGGAAAATATCACGTGTATAAACCTTCTCTTTCACATCGTCAAGCGAGGAATCGTGCCGGTTGCGATAATCCCAAGGACTTGTAACAGGACTCGAGCTGTATAGAGCTTGACAATCATAATGACTGCCATGCGAATATAAAGATATATCGTATTCTTTGCGATACGTTTATTGTCTTCTGACGGCATAGTTGTTGTCGGTCGCGGGTATAGACTTTGGGGGCCGCGTCGTTGCGGTGGGACAAAAGTCGACGTAGATCGCTTGTCGTATGATTGTCGGAGAGTTGTTACGCTTTGATAGATATGGCCTGGCAGATGCGCGTATGCAGAGCGTGGGCATCGGCAATCAGCGTCGCACCTTGTTCGGCAGTGAGAGAAAACGTATTCTGATAGTCGGCTTTTTCTCTCATGGTCTGTAGTCGGCTGTAGAGTACGCCGTCTTCGCGGCTGAACTTCCCGGTCAGTACGTAGTGCTGTCCGAACATGGCCGATGTGCCTTTATGGGTAGCTGTCCTTATGCCGTCGAAAAGCATCAAAGCCGTCACTGCGTGAAACACTGAATAGTAAAGTCTGTTGGCTACGAGGTCCCAATATCCCATTTCAGAGTTGCGAACGGCCTGTTCCATGTTGCGTCGTGACTTTTCTATAAGCTGTTCCACGGCTATGTCTCGCAGTTCAGAGTTCATTGGCATAGCTTTATGGCTTCGGCGAGTACGTTGCTGTAAAATGCAGTGCCTTGTTCGGCATTCCACTCGCTGCGCGTGAAGTGAACGGGGGTAATCTGCTCTCCGAAACGCCATCCCAGCTCAGCATAGGGGAAAGCGAAACGCAGGAAATCGTCATCGGTGGCTATCGAGTCGTCGGTGATGACAAGTATGTCCCAGTCGGAACGGAGCGAACTGTCGCCACGGGCCTGTGAGCCGTAAAGATACACCGTACCGCCACCATTGCTGAACATCAGCCTGGCGAGGCGCGTAAGCTCGTGTATGATTATACTCTGTTTGCTTGTCATATCGGCAAAGATAATGATTATTATTTATAGCCTAACATTTTAGGCGACAAATTTGTTGCACCGACCATCGGCTCAGTCACGGGAGAAAATGTCGCGGGTATATACTTTGGCATCCACGTCTTTCAATTCCTCCGAATAGCGGTTGGCAAGAATAGCCTTGGAAAGGCGTTTGAATTCGGCGAGGTCGTTGACCACTCGCGAGCCGAAGAATGTTGAGCCGTCCTCGAGGGTAGGCTCATAGATGATGACGGTGGCTCCCTTGGCCTTGATGCGCTTCATCACGCCCTGGATTGAAGACTGACGGAAGTTGTCGGAGTTGCTCTTCATCGTCAGTCGGTAGACGCCAATCACGCAGTCTCCTTCGTGTGTGGAGGCAAAGGCGTTCTGCCGAGAGTAGTCATACCAGCCCGCTATGCGCAGTATTTGGTCGGCGATGAAGTCCTTGCGGGTGCGGTTGCTCTCGACAATAGCCGACATCATATTCTGCGGTACTTCGGCATAATTGGCAAGGAGCTGTTTTGTATCTTTGGGCAAGCAATAACCACCGTAACCGAAAGAGGGATTATTGTAATGTGTACCGATGCGCGGGTCAAGACCTACGCCCTCGATGATAGCCTGCGAATCCAGACCTTTGACTTCAGCGTAGGTATCCAGCTCATTGAAGTAACTGACACGCAGGGCAAGATAAGTATTGGCAAAGAGTTTCACGGCCTCCGCCTCCTTTATACCCATATATAGCACCGGTATATCCTCTTTGATTGCGCCTTGTTGAAGCAGGCTGACGAATGTACGCGCCGCTTCGTCAAGTTTTCCAATGTCGGTTACTGATCGTATTGTAGCATTCTCATCGGCAAACTCCGGCTTGTCGATAACTTTCGGTACGCCGGCAATAATGCGGCTCGGATATAGATTGTCGTACAATGCCTTGCTTTCGCGCAGGAATTCCGGGAAGAAAAGCAGATTGAATTGCTTGACTCCCTTGGCGGCATACTTCACGTAGAGATTGCGGCAGTAACCGACGGGAATGGTCGATTTGATGACCATAACAGCATCGGGATTGACGCTCAACACGAGGTCAATCACATCCTCGATGCAATGGGTATCGAAGAAATTCTTTACCGGGTCATAGTTGGTTGGAGCAGCTATGACTACAAAATCGGCGTCCTTATATGCCGCTGCGCCATCGAGCGTTGCGGTCAAGTCAAGTTCCTTTTCGGCAAGATATTTCTCGATATACTCATCTTGAATCGGCGAAATCCGCTTGTTGATCTTCTCCACCTTTTCGGGGATGACATCAACAACGGTCACATGGTTGTGCTGTGCCAACAAAGTCGCAATACTTAGACCGACATATCCTGTTCCGGCTACGGCTATTTTGATTTCCTCTGACATAATGATTATTGTATATAAGCAGTCACTTTAGACCTGTCAAGAATCTAAAGAGGCGATTTCTATTTAAGTTTTAGCAGTGGTGCGATAAAAATCCATCCACTGTTATTAAAATATTAGTATTTAGTCAAATACAAGAGTACATTGATTTTTTGATTTGAAATTGATTTATTAGTCTTGCTGTTCAAAAGCATCAAGATAATGAATCAGGGTAAATATGTGTTCTCCCAGATCATCGAGTTTATACCGCGTTACCAGTTAGATAAACTTGCAAGGCAATACAAAGGAGACTGGCATGCAAAGAATCTCAACAGTTATAACCACCTTCTTCATCTGTAAGCCACCACTACAGCGTACTCTTGTCAATCAACAAGTTACGTCCATGATAAAATAAAAAAACTTTTTGATTTCATGTTTTGCCCTGTCAGGCAGCTTTCTCCTGTCCCTGTTTTGGACGGGGAACATATTTATTGGGAAGGAAAGATGCATCCGCTTTCTCACCCTTCATCAGCCGGGTGAGTATATCCTCGATGTACTCTCCGAAATTTACAGCGTTGAGCTTGCAGCTTTCAAGCAACGAATACATGAAAGCTATGTTTTCGACCGCAAAGTGGCTGCCGGTATGCAACCAGTTGCGCCTGCCGATGGCGATGTGCCGAAACATACGCTCTATGGCGTTGTTGTGCATCTCGATGCGACCATCCAGAAGGAAGATTCACGGCTTTCTCCCTCTTTCCGTCTGTACCCTCCCCGGATTCACGGGAAGGATCGGGCACGTCCCCCGTCTCCCTCATTATCTGCCGGATCACTTCCTCAAAACCCATCTCTTTCAGATAGGGATGTCCGGGTCAAGCTCGCCATTGAGGAAACGGGAGGCGTCACTGTTATGGTTAAACTGCCGGTGACGTATCAAGTCAATGACGCTCTTGTAATCCACGTTGCTTACCCTTGGAAGACTGTTCGAACCGGTCCGCACGCTCATTGGCCTCCTTGACAGATTGCAGCGCGGATTCGTACAGGGATTTCCAATGTTCGATCTCTGCCTTGTACTCTTCACGGGTTTCATCCTCGACGGACCTGTTCTCCTCCGTAAGGAAGTCGACATGGGCCCTCAAACGCGCGTTCTCGTTCGTGAGCCTGACGTTTTCCATCACCAAATGGCGGAATTGTATGTCCCTGTTATCTTCCTTTTTCATAGTATAAAGATACCGAAATTCCGCGAATCAGGCAACTTTAAAGAGTTAATAAAAGTTATCAATTATCTGATCCACAAATATTGTAAGCGTTCGGTGAAAGCCGACTTGTTTGTATCACAAACAGCCTGCACCACTTATTTTAATAATTGATAAAGATTAAATATCACAAGGGTGACCTTGACAGGATTCAGATCATGTTCTCCTGTTTA